>NZ_JBGDVX010000011.1:0-171117 GCF_046551535.1 Salmonella sp. SAL04162 | reverse complement strand
TGGTGGGTGATGACGGGATCGAACCGCCGACCCCCTCCTTGTAAGGGAGGTGCTCTCCCAGCTGAGCTAATCACCCACTTCTCAATTTCTTATCTACACGGCGGAGACTACATAAAGTAGTTGGTGGGTGATGACGGGATCGAACCGCCGACCCCCTCCTTGTAAGGGAGGTGCTCTCCCAGCTGAGCTAATCACCCCCGCTGTGTGGAGTCGCATTATAGGGAGAGTTGAAAATGAGTCAACGCATTTTCTAAAGTTTTTGTTTGTTCGTCGTAAAATTAAACAAAACGATCGTGAATTACTCCGCGCTGCATGATTTCTATACGGAAATAGCAAAGCGTAGCGTTCTGACCGGATCAACATTGAGGAATCAAGCCACAGTGATAGAATACAAGGCTATTCATCTTTCCAGGATTTGCCGGTTGTCGGCATCTTTATAAACGTAAGGCCATTTCATGAAAATCAAAACTCGCTTCGCGCCTAGCCCGACAGGTTATCTGCACGTCGGCGGCGCGCGTACTGCTCTTTATTCCTGGCTTTTCGCACGTCACCACGGCGGTGAGTTCGTGCTGCGTATTGAAGACACCGATCTTGAGCGTTCCACGCCGGAAGCCATTGAAGCCATCATGGATGGTATGAACTGGCTGAACCTGGAATGGGACGAAGGCCCATATTTCCAGACCAAACGTTTTGATCGCTATAACGCGGTGATTGACGAGATGCTGGAGGCGGGAACGGCCTATAAATGCTACTGCTCTAAAGAGCGTCTGGAGCAACTGCGTGAAGATCAGATGGCGAAAGGCGAGAAGCCGCGTTATGACGGGCGCTGCCGCCACAGTCACGAACATCATGCCGACGATGAGCCATGCGTGGTGCGCTTTGCTAACCCGCAGGACGGTTCCGTTATTTTTGATGATCAGATCCGTGGGCCGATCGAATTCAGCAATCAGGAGCTGGACGATCTGATCATTCGTCGTACCGACGGTTCGCCGACCTACAACTTCTGTGTGGTGGTGGACGACTGGGATATGGAAATTACCCATGTGATTCGTGGCGAAGACCATATCAACAATACTCCGCGCCAGATTAACATTCTGAAAGCGTTAAACGCGCCGGTGCCGATGTACGCGCATGTGTCGATGATTAACGGCGACGACGGTAAAAAGCTGTCTAAACGTCACGGTGCGGTGAGCGTGATGCAGTATCGCGATGACGGTTATCTGCCGGAAGCGTTGCTGAACTATCTGGTGCGTCTGGGCTGGTCCAGCGGCGATCAGGAAATCTTCACCCGCGAAGAGATGATCAAGCTGTTCTCCCTCGGTGCGGTGAGCAAGTCTGCGAGCGCGTTCAACACCGATAAACTGCTGTGGCTGAACCACCACTATATCAATACGCTGGCGCCGGAATATGTGGCGACGCATTTGCAGTGGCATATCGAGCAGGAAAATATCGACACCCGTAACGGCCCGCAGCTTGCTGAACTGGTGAAGTTGCTGGGCGAACGCTGCAAAACTCTGAAAGAGATGGCGCAGAGCTGCCGCTACTTCTATGAAGACTTCAGCGAGTTTGACGCCGATGCGGCGAAAAAACACCTCCGCCCGGTGGCGCGTCAGCCGCTGGAAGTGGTGCGCGACAAGCTGTCGGCGATTACGGACTGGTCAGCAGAAAACGTCCACCACGCGATTCAGGCCACGGCGGATGAGCTGGAAGTGGGGATGGGTAAAGTAGGGATGCCGCTGCGTGTGGCTGTGACCGGTGCCGGGCAGTCGCCTGCGCTGGATGTCACCGTACATGCGATTGGCAAAACCCGCAGCATTGAGCGCATCAACAAAGCGCTGGGCTTTATCGCCGAGCGTGAAAGCCAGCAGTAACGCCAGCTGAAACAGAATAAACGGCAGGGCAGACGCCTGCCGTTTATTATTTGTTAGTCCGCCTCATTGATACCTAAACGCGTCAGAAATCCGCGAATACCTTCCCGCGATAAAAACAGCGCCAGTTTTTCCTGTTCCTGAGCAGACATATTTTCAACGGCATCAATAATTTGTCGATAAGCGTGACTGTGCGCCGCGTTCGCATATTCTGCGAAAGCCTCTTCCGCCTGATAAAACGCAGGCAGTTTGCGAAAAGCCGGAATATTGAGAATAAACTCCCGCACGCTGGCATCAATATGGATGAGTCTTGCGCGTCCGCCTTTGACGCCGGGAAATTTTTCGGTTTTCCAGTGTTGTTCTCTGATCCAGCGATTGACGGTTTGTCTGGCCACGCCGAGGCATTCAGCCAGCTCTTCAGTGGTCATTTTACTGCGTAATCTTTTCATATTATTTGCTATCGCGTATCCCTAAGCGTTGTAACAAACCGGTAATCCCTTCACGCACGAGGAGAGAGGTAAACTGTTTCTGCTCGGATGAGGTCATCTCTTTGGCGAGCGTCATAAGCAGCGCTTCAAGCGATGCGTTGCTGGCAGGCGTGAATGTGTCTGCGTGATGGTCAACTGAACGTTCAGCGCTGCGGATATATTCACGAACCTGTTCGTTTACATGAACCAGACGGGCTTTACCGCCCTGGACGCCAGGTTTGGGCGATGTTGCCCAGCCTTCTTTCCGTACCCATTTATTGATGGTTTGTCGGCTGTAACCGGTGAGATTAGCGAGTTCTTCTGGCGTCATCCGTTCCTTGAACATAACGATTCCCTGAATAGTCGTGGGGTTAATTAGTGGTTCATTTTATAGCACCATTTTAGTCGAAACCGTGACGTGTTTAACTACTGAATGCGAGTTGTGCCGCAATGTCCTTTATTTGAATGCTTTTTCAGCGATTGAATTCGGCAAGTTCATTTTGCCGTTGACACATGCCGAGGGAATTCATATGATGCCGCCCGTCAACTCGACAAGCTTTACGTAGTGGGGCTATAGCTCAGCTGGGAGAGCGCTTGCATGGCATGCAAGAGGTCAGCGGTTCGATCCCGCTTAGCTCCACCAATATTCAAACCCTCGCTGAAAAGCGGGGGTTTTTGCTTTTTGTCACAAAATTCATGGCGTCTGATCTGTTCTTCAGGTGCGTTTGTTTGCCGCTGCTTTTGCGGTCAATATGAGCTTTTGTTAGATTGCTTCATAATGCGAATATACTTATTATTCATGCGCCTTATATAATGATGTGAGCATTAAAGCAATGCCGGATAAGTGTAACGTATTAAAAAATATAAAAATATTTTTACTGGCTTTCTGCCTGACCGTTCCGGCTATTCTGCTATCTCGTCTCATTTCTCCCCGCGCCACAATTGATTCCAGCTATATCTTTCTGGCCTGGCTACCGCTCTGCGTCATGTTTTCCGTGCTGTTCTTATTTGGCCGCCGTGGCGTCGCGCCGATGGTAGGCGGAATGATGTTGACTAATGAATGGAATTTTCATTTACCTCTGCCACAGGCGATGGTGCTGCTATTTTGCCAGACGTTTCCCGTGTTGCTGGTTTGCGCTATCGTACGCTGGCAGCTGGGCGCGCGCTGGCGCTACGGAATACCCAACCAAGGCATCTGGCTACGCGTTTTCTGGTTAGGGTTAATGACGCCGTTTGGCATAAAAATCAGTATGCATCTGGCGGGGCACTACCTGGCTTTCCCGGTGACCATCTCTACCTTCTTTGGCACCGGCACCGCTATTTTCTCGATTGTTGATTTATTGAGTCTGATTTCTGCCGCGCTTATTTTTACCCTCTTTTTCTATTATCCGCTGCGGATGATAGTCAGCCCGCACTATATTCGTATTTTCTGGCGGAGGGATATCGCTCCTTATCTCGCCAAAGAAAAACGCCTGTTTACGCTTCTCTGGTTTGCCACTCTGGCGACGCTATTAGCGGTGCTGTGTACGCCTTTCGAGACAAAGTATATTGCTGGCTATCTGGTGCCAGTCCTGTTCATTGGATTTACCATCGGCGTGGGGAAAATCAGCTATCCGCTGTTGAATTTTAGTTGGGCTCTCACTGCGCTATTCCTGCTTAGCTATAACCGCAATTTTCTGCAGGGCGTGGGCTCAGAATATTCGCTGGCATTTATCCTTTCAGTTCTCATTTCTTTTAGTATTTGTTTGTTGTACATGGCGCGGATTAATCAGCGTAGCGAATGGTTGAATCGACAATGGCACTCGCAGGCGTTGACCGATCCGTTGACGCAGCTGCCTAACCTGCGTGCGCTGGAGCAGTTTCTTTTACAGGATACCGGGCAAAGCGTGTGTTATCTACGCATGGAAAACCTGGAATTTCTGAGCCGTCATTACGGTATGCAGATGCGCGTGCATTGCGAACGCGAGGTGTTTCGCGTGTTGCAGCCGCTGCTGCTGGAAAAGGAGAAAATTTTCCATCTGCCGGGCAGTGAATTATTGCTGGTACTGACGGGACCGGAGACGGAAGCCCGCCTGCAATATATGCTCAATGTGCTTAATAACCGCAAAATTTACTGGAACAATACCGGTCTGGACATGGAATATGGCGCATCGTGGGGAACATTCGATGGACGCCAGGAAACCTTGCAACCGCTGTTGGGGCAATTAAGCTGGCTGGCGGAGCAATCCTGTTCGCACCGTCGGGTGCTTGCACTGACCCAGAGTATTGAAGCCGCTTCCGGGCAGACGACGGAACGGGTGCTGCGGTTGCAGAAAATCCGTCAGGCGCTGGAGCGCGGCGCGCTGGTTTTGTATGCGCAACCCATTCGCGACGCGCAGGGAAAAGGGTATGACGAGATTCTGACGCGGCTTCGGTGCGACGACGGTATCATGATGCCCAATCAGTTCATTCCGCTTATCGCCCAGTTTAACCTGAGCGTACGGTTTGATATGCAGGTGATGGAAGCGCTCCTGCAATGGTTGTCCGCGCATCCTTCGGCGGAGCAGGGGGCGCGTTTCTCGGTTAATTTGATGCCGCTGACGCTGCTGCAAAAAGAGACGGCGTCGCGCATTATGCAGCTTTTTAAACGCTATGGCGTCCCGCCTGCTTCGGTCATCATCGAAATTACTGAAGAACAGGCCTTCTCTCATTCCGAAATCAGTATGCACAATATCAACCAGCTGCGTAAGTTTGGCCTAAAAATCGCCATTGATGATTTCGGTACCGGTTATGCAAACTATGAACGGCTAAAACGCCTCAAGGCGGACATCATTAAAATCGACGGTTGTTTCGTAAAAGATATCCTGACGGACTCCCTGGATGCGATGATCGTGAAATCCATCACTGATTTAGCGAAAGCAAAATCGTTGAGCGTCGTGGCTGAGTTTGTTGAAACGCCTGCGCAGCGCGATCTGCTATTGCAGCTTGGCGTACACAGTTTGCAGGGATATCTGATTGGCCGCCCGCGCCCGTTAGGCAAATAAGCGGCATAAAAAAACCGGGGATAGCTCCCCGGTTTTTACATTAAACGCAGACTTACAGTACCAGCGCCGCGATAGAGGCGGACAGTACGCTCACCAGCGTAGAACCGTAAACCAGTTTCAGACCAAAACGGGAAACCACGTTGCCTTGCTCTTCGTTCAGGCCTTTAATCGCGCCCGCAATAATACCGATGGAAGAGAAGTTCGCGAAGGACACCAGGAAGACGGAGATAATGCCTTCAGCGCGTGGAGAGAGGGTAGAGGCGATTTTCTGCAGATCCATCATCGCCACGAATTCGTTGGAAACCAGTTTGGTCGCCATGATACTTCCTACCTGCAGCGCTTCACTGGACGGTACGCCCATTACCCATGCGACCGGGTAGAAGATGTAACCCAGAATGCCCTGGAAGGAGATGCTGTAACCGAACCAACCGGTAACCGTTGCGAACAGAGCGTTCAGCGCCGCGATCAGCGCGATGAAGCCGATCAGCATCGCCGCGACGATAATCGCCACTTTAAAACCTGCCAGAATGTACTCGCCCAGCATTTCGAAGAAACTTTGGCCTTCATGCAGGTTCGACATCTGAATATTTTCTTCGCTGGCATCAACGGTATAGGGGTTGATCAGCGACAGTACGATAAAGGTGCTGAACATGTTCAGAACCAGCGCTGCGACCACATATTTAGGGTCCAGCATGGTCATATACGCGCCTACAATAGACATGGAAACGGTCGACATCGCCGTTGCAGCCATGGTGTACATGCGGTTACGGGACATTTTGCCGAGGATATCTTTATAAGCGATAAAGTTCTCAGACTGGCCGAGGATCAGCGAGCTGACGGCGTTAAAAGATTCCAGTTTGCCCATACCGTTTACTTTGGACAGCAGGAAACCAATAGCGCGGATGACCACTGGCAGAACACGGATATGCTGGAGAATACCGATCAACGCGGAAATAAAGACAATCGGGCACAATACTTTCAGGAAGAAGAACGCCAAACCTTGATCGTTCATACTGCCGAAGACGAAGTTTGTCCCTTCGTTGGCAAATCCGAGCAGTTTTTCAAACATCTCGGAGAAACCTTTTACGAAGCCAAGGCCAACATCAGAGTTCAGGAAGAACCAGGCCAGTAGCACTTCGATAACAAGTAACTGAATGACATAACGAATGCGAATTTTTTTACGGTCACTGCTAACCAGCAGTGCGAGTACCGCAACAACGGCAAGCGCCAGGACAAAATGAAGGACGCGGTCCATATTTGCTCCAAATATGAGGCAGGTTTAATTTTCGTGCACATTCTATGCAACAGCCGTAAAGAAAACGAGATCCAACACACACTATAATAAGGACCTGTGACGAGATTCAAAATTAGTGATCTGTAATACACTTTTACTGTACTGAATATGAAAATGAAAAGTTATATCAGTGTGCTAATCTTGTAATGTTAAGCCAAACTGTTCTGATACAGGTCGTCATCGTATCGGTCTATCGTTTCACACTATCAAAGTAATCACCCGTACCCATTGAAATGCACTTGATAATCATTATCAATAAACATAGCATGAAACATAGCAAAGGCTATGTTTTTGAGGCAAAAGATGACTGACAATCGCGTAGAGAATAGCAGCGGACGGGCGGCGCGCAAGCTACGGCTCGCATTAATGGGACCTGCGTTCATTGCCGCGATTGGTTATATCGATCCCGGTAACTTCGCGACCAATATTCAGGCCGGCGCCAGCTTTGGCTACCAGCTACTCTGGGTGGTGGTCTGGGCGAACCTGATGGCGATGCTGATTCAAATCCTCTCGGCAAAACTCGGAATCGCCACGGGCAAGAACCTGGCGGAGCAAATTCGCGACCATTATCCGCGCCCGGTAGTCTGGTTTTACTGGGTACAGGCGGAAATCATCGCGATGGCCACCGATTTAGCTGAATTTATCGGCGCGGCAATAGGTTTTAAGCTGATCCTGGGCGTCTCTTTATTACAGGGCGCGGTATTGACCGGTATCGCGACGTTTCTGATTTTAATGTTACAACGCCGCGGTCAAAAAACGCTTGAAAAAGTCATCGGCGGTTTACTGCTTTTTGTCGCCGCTGCTTACATTGTGGAGCTGTTTTTCTCTCAGCCTGATATGGCGCAGCTCGGAAAAGGAATGGTTATCCCGGCGCTACCGAACCCGGAAGCCGTATTCTTAGCCGCCGGCGTGCTTGGCGCGACGATTATGCCGCACGTGATTTATCTGCACTCGTCATTAACGCAGCATCTGCACGACGGAACGCGGCAACAACGGTACTCAGCAACGAAATGGGATGTCGCTATTGCCATGACGATTGCCGGTTTTGTCAATCTGGCAATGATGGCGACCGCCGCGGCGGCGTTTCATTTTAGCGGCCACACTGGCATCGCCGACCTCGATCAGGCATACCTGACGCTGGAACCGTTACTAAGCCATGCGGCGGCAACGGTGTTTGGTCTTAGTCTGGTAGCGGCAGGGCTTTCCTCCACCGTGGTAGGGACTCTGGCGGGGCAGGTGGTGATGCAAGGGTTTGTCCGTTTTCACATTCCGTTGTGGGTACGGCGCACCATTACCATGCTGCCCTCATTTATTGTGATTTTGATGGGGCTGGACCCTACCCGAATTCTGGTGATGAGCCAGGTGCTGCTGAGTTTTGGTATTGCGCTGGCGCTGGTGCCGCTCCTGATTTTCACCAGTAACGCTACGCTAATGGGCGAGCTGGTGAACACCCGGCGGGTAAAACAGATTGGCTGGATAATTGTCGTGCTGGTCGTCGCCCTGAATATCTGGTTGCTGGTTGGAACGGTAATGGGATTGTCATAAAGACAGAAAGATAGCAGGCCCGATGCGTGGGCGTCATCGGGCTGTTATTCAGCAGGAGGCTTAGTGATGATGTTTGTGACCCCGGCCTCGCCCGCGATGATCGTCGCGATCGCGCCAGCCTTCCCGATAACCGCGTTCATACGCTTTACGCTTATCCCAGCCGCGATGATAGCCGTTGTCATGGCGCCACCAGCGATTTTTACGCCATTCATAATGGTTGTGCCAGTAATCACGGTCGCGCCAGCGACCACCGTCCCAGTAGTTACCGTAATCATCGCGATCGCCAATCTGTAATTTTATTGAGGGCAACAGGGTGATTTCGCCCGCATTCGCGGCAAGCGGTGTAAAAGCCAGCAAGGCTGCCGCCAGAATCAGTGACCTGAACATACTTTCTCTCCTTCACGATCGAGCCGTCGCCGGCCTGTTAATGCAATATTACAAAGCAGTAAAGATTTGTTTCATCGCCTTAACTCTTAAATCATGAAGGAGAGCATTTTTTGCTAAAACCGGCCCTCCAGAATAGCGTCAATTTCTGCACATTCCGCCGCCGAAAAACGGCGATTGGCCAGCATTCCTACGGCGTCTTCGATTTGCGACGGTTTGCTGGCGCCAATCAGTACCGAGGTAACGTTATCGTTACGCAGCACCCAGGCGAGCGCCATCTGAGACAATTTTTGACCCCGTCGCGCAGCCAGTTCATTCAACCGGCGAACTTTTTCCAGTTTGTCGGCGGTAATCTGTTCTGGTTTAAGGAAACGGCTTCCGCTCGCCGCGCGGGAATCTTCCGGAATGCCATTCAGATAACGGTCAGTGAGCTGCCCGCCCGCCAGCGGCGAGAAGGCAATACTACCGACGCCTTTTTCCTGCAACAGCGCCAGCAGCCCGTCCTCTACCCAACGCTCAAAAAGCGAATATTTAGGCTGATGAATCAGGCAAGGCGTGCCGAGATCCTCCAGAATATCGATAGCTTGTCTGGCCAGATCGGCAGGATAGTTAGAGATCCCCACGTACAACGCTTTGCCCTGGCGCACAAGGTGATCTAACGCTTTCATCGTCTCTTTAAGCGGCGTTTCGGGATCGGGACGATGGTGATAAAAGATATCGACATACTCCAGCCCCATACGTTTCAGGCTTTGATCGAGGCTGGCGATAAGGTATTTCCGTGAACCCCAGTCGCCATAAGGGCCATCCCACATGGTGTAGCCCGCTTTGGTGGAGATGATCAACTCATCGCGCCACGGTAAAAAATCTTCCTGCAGAATGCGGCCAAAATTGCATTCTGCGGAGCCCGGCGGCGGCCCATAATTATTGGCGAGATCAAAGTGGGTAATGCCCAGATCGAACGCGCGTTGCAGCAGCGCCCGGCTATTTTCTACCCGTGTCGCATCGCCGAAGTTGTGCCATAACCCCAGCGAAATGGCGGGAAGTTTGACGCCGCTGCGCCCGCAGCGACGATACTCCATTGTGTGATAACGATTTTCATCGGGCTGATAAATCATGACCTTTCCCCCTGTGGCGTGAATAAATAGTGTATACGGTTACACTCGCCAGGCGGTATGCGGATTTTACTGTTCACCGCTGTAAACATTGTTTTCCAGGCTTTCATCCTCACCGTGCTGGACAGCCATCGCCATTCCTTAATACTCAACATAATGTCAACGTCAGAAGGAAAGCTGTCATGCAAAACCCCTATACCGTGGCCGACTATTTGCTGGACAGACTGGCAGGATGCGGCATTGGCCATCTTTTTGGCGTACCGGGCGATTATAACTTGCAGTTTCTTGACCATGTGATTGACCACCCGACCTTGCGTTGGGTGGGATGCGCCAATGAGCTGAACGCCGCTTATGCCGCGGACGGTTATGCGCGCATGTCGGGCGCTGGAGCGCTACTCACCACCTTTGGCGTGGGAGAACTTAGCGCTATTAACGGTATCGCGGGCAGTTACGCGGAATATGTCCCGGTCTTGCATATCGTCGGCGCGCCCTGTAGCGCTGCGCAGCAGCGTGGCGAATTGATGCACCATACCCTCGGTGACGGCGATTTTCGTCATTTTTATCGCATGAGTCAGGCGATATCTGTTGCCAGCGCAATATTGGATGAACAGAACGCCTGTTTTGAGATTGACCGTGTATTGGGTGAAATGCTTGCCGCACGCAGGCCAGGATACATCATGTTGCCCGCCGACGTGGCGAAAAAAACGGCCATCCCGCCTACGGAGGCGCTGGCGTTGCCCGTGCATGAAGCGCAAAGCGGCGTGGAGACTGCTTTTCGTTACCACGCCCGTCAGTGCCTGATGAACAGTCGGCGCATTGCGCTATTGGCCGACTTTCTTGCCGGGCGTTTTGGTTTACGACCACTGTTGCAGCGCTGGATGGCGGAAACGCCCATCGCTCATGCGACACTACTGATGGGGAAGGGGCTTTTTGATGAGCAGCACCCGAACTTCGTTGGCACCTATAGCGCAGGCGCCAGCAGCAAAGAAGTGCGTCAGGCCATAGAGGACGCCGATAGGGTTATCTGCGTCGGCACCCGTTTTGTCGATACCCTTACGGCCGGATTTACCCAACAATTGCCGGCGGAACGCACGCTGGAGATTCAGCCTTACGCGTCGCGCATCGGCGAAACCTGGTTCAACCTCCCGATGGCGCAGGCGGTGTCTACGCTGCGCGAACTGTGCCTGGAATGCGCTTTTGCGCCGCCGCCGACGCGTTCCGCCGGACAGCCAGTGCGGATTGATAAGGGAGAACTGACCCAGGAAAGCTTCTGGCAAACTTTACAGCAGTATCTCAAACCCGGCGATATTGTCCTTGTCGACCAGGGGACCGCCGCCTTTGGCGCTGCCGCGCTGTCGCTTCCTGACGGCGCGGAAGTTGTGGTTCAGCCGCTGTGGGGGTCTATCGGCTATTCCTTGCCCGCCGCGTTTGGCGCGCAAACCGCCTGTCCCGATCGGCGGGTGATTCTGATTATCGGCGATGGCGCGGCGCAGCTCACGATTCAGGAGATGGGCTCGATGTTACGCGACGGGCAGGCGCCGGTCATCCTGCTGCTCAACAATGACGGCTATACCGTAGAGCGCGCCATTCACGGCGCGGCCCAGCGGTATAACGACATCGCGAGCTGGAACTGGACGCAGATACCACCGGCGCTAAACGCGGCGCAACAGGCGGAGTGCTGGCGGGTGACGCAGGCTATCCAACTGGCGGAGGTCCTCGAACGGCTGGCGCGCCCACAACGTCTGTCATTTATTG
Source organism: Salmonella sp. SAL04162 (assembly GCF_046551535.1). Classification (NCBI taxonomy): domain Bacteria; kingdom Pseudomonadati; phylum Pseudomonadota; class Gammaproteobacteria; order Enterobacterales; family Enterobacteriaceae; genus Salmonella; species Salmonella sp. SAL04162. The sequence continues at coordinate 159,669 of NZ_JBGDVX010000011.1, read as the reverse complement.
AAGTGATGTTGCCAAAAGCCGATCTGCCGGAATTACTGCGTACCGTGACCCGGGCGCTGGAAGCCCGCAACGGGGGATAATGGCCCCCGCTGCGCCGGATTAGGGTTCGTGACGGTTGGCGGCCAGCAACGGTTTTCCCGCCAGCAATAGCCAGGCGGGGAGCATCACAATGCAGAGCAGCGGCAGCAGATTGGTATCCGGTACGACAACTGCCGCCATAAACAGACTGAGCCAGCCATCACGCGTCACTACCAGCACTAAGCCAAGAATCGCGCAGGAGACGGTAATCGCCGCGGGTACGGCCTCAACATGAGCATGGAGCATGAGCCCCAGCGCCGCGCCGATAAACACAGCCGGAAAAATGCGCCCGCCGCGAAAGCCGCTCGCCGCCGCGATGACCAGCGCGGCGAGTTTGACGGCGGCTAAGGTAAAATAATCTCCCGCGCCCAACGTCTGGCTAAACGCCATTTGTTGCATTTCGTCCAGGCCTTTAAACAGGGTAAGCGGCCCGCCAATGACGCCCAGAATACCCAGTATAAAACCGCCAATGCCGAGAATCAGGACCGGATTTTTTAGTCGGTGCAGCAACTCATGCAGACGCGGAAGGCACCAGACGGCGACCATCCCTGCAGCAATGGCGATCGCCGCGACGATCGCTCCGCTGGCAATGTCCACCAGCCGCATCTGCGTGTAATGGGCGATGGGTAACGAAAAATGCGGATGAAAGAACAGGCTGGTAGTGAGTGACCCCGCCGCTGCCGCCATTAACGGCGCAAACAGGCGATCCCACATGGGAATATCGTTAGAGCCGCTAAGGGTTTGCGAAAAAATCAGCGCTGCGGCGACGGGCGTGCCGAATAGCGCGCCGATGGTGCCCGCTGAGGCCAGAATCGTCCAGTCTAACGCCGTGATACGCGGAAACAGGCGGGAACCGAAAGCCGCCGCCAGCGCGATATTTATTGTCATTATCGGATGCTCTGGCCCCAAACTTACCCCACCAGCAAGGCCGATGATTAAGGCGAGAAGCAGCCCGGGCAGCGCAGATGGCGAGACCGGCATACTGATTAACGGTTCGATGGCCGGATCGGGGCCAGCGTGTCCGGGACTGTAACGGATAATCAAACCCACCACGATCCCAGTTAGCGTGAGCATACCCACTATCCAGAACGGCGAATCATAAGCGATGCCGATGCTGGCGGGCAGTCGTTGCCAAAGAAATTGCTGAAAAACCGACGCGACTTTCATCGAGGCGATTAAAACCAGGCTTGACGCTACGCCAATAATCAGTGCGGGGAGCGACAGCAGCAGCATCGTTCGGGCACGCGGGTGGAACATAATCTCTTCCTTACACGGGGTCGTATACCTATTTTGCACAGCCTGCCCGACGGCATTGCTGCAATTGGTGCTGAAACAAGAAAGTAATTCTGTGATGAAGATCTATATTTATAGGCAGTCAGCCTGATGGCCGTTGTTGTTATGCCCCCATGAATTTACAGTGTGACAAAGACTTATTTTGACTTTAGCGGAGCAGTAGAAGAATGACAAAGTATGCTTTAGTAGGAGATGTAGGCGGCACGAATGCGCGTCTTGCCCTGTGTGATATCGCCAGTGGAGAAATCTCGCAGGCCAAAACGTATTCCGGCCTGGATTATCCCAGTCTTGAGGCCGTGGTGCGCGTTTATCTCGATGAGCATAGCGTCAACGTGGAAGATGGTTGTATCGCCATAGCCTGCCCGATTACCGGTGACTGGGTAGCGATGACTAACCATACCTGGGCTTTTTCTATTGCGGAAATGAAAAAAAATCTCGGCTTTAGCCATCTGGAAATCATCAACGATTTCACCGCCGTGTCGATGGCGATCCCGATGCTGAAAAAAGAGCATTTAATTCAGTTCGGCGGCGGCGAACCGGTAGACGGCAAACCTATTGCGGTGTATGGCGCGGGAACCGGCTTGGGCGTGGCGCATCTGGTGCATGTGGATAAGCGTTGGATTAGCCTTCCGGGCGAAGGCGGGCATGTCGATTTTGCGCCTAATAGCGAAGAAGAAGCTATGATTCTGGAAATATTGCGCGCCGAAATTGGCCATGTTTCCGCCGAGCGCGTGCTGTCTGGCCCGGGGCTGGTGAATCTTTACCGGGCGATTGTTAAGTCCGACAACCGTCTGCCGGAAAATCTGCGCCCGAAAGATATTACCGAACGCGCCCTGGCGGATAGCTGTATCGATTGTCGCCGCGCGTTGTCGCTCTTTTGCGTCATAATGGGGCGATTTGGCGGCGACCTGGCGTTAACCATGGGGACATTTGGCGGCGTTTATATCGCTGGCGGTATTGTCCCGCGCTTCCTGGAATTTTTTAAAGCGTCCGGCTTCCGTGGTGGCTTTGAAGATAAAGGCCGCTTTAAAGATTATGTACACGGTATTCCGGTCTATCTGATTGTCCATGATAACCCTGGCTTGTTAGGTTCCGGCGCGCATCTGCGCCAGACATTAGGTCATATTCTATAAGCCAGATGGTGGCATAAACGCCTTATCCGGCCTACAAAAGTGTGTCATCTGTAGGCCTGATAAGCGCAGCGTCATCAGGCAATTAAACATTCTCTTGTCAGTCTCAAACCGCGTGCCTCACGCGGTTTTTTTCATTGCCGTTCCTGTGCATGAATACTTCAACTGACTGAATTATTTCACTTTACTCTTGCTGAGCGAAAGGTCAAACACCAGCGCGTTGAGTCATCACGTCATGGCGGTTAGTCAGGCGAAAACAGGGATTTATTTTATTATACGTACCCGGTTCGCTGCCTTATTTACGGTTTTATCGCGGCATCTTGCCGGAAAGGATCTTTATTTTCGGGGAAATGTCTCTGAAAAATACCGCAATATGACATGATCGAATACCATTAGCGTTAGTAAGGGTTTTGATTAAAGAGGAAAAACCACAAAATCAAAAGGGGATTATTTGAGATAAGGTTTATTGACAGGAAATTATCGTCGGCTGCGCCACGTTACGTAAATTCAAAGATATCAATTTGTTAATAATATTGTTTTTTTTGATGTTATAACTGACACGCTTAAAAAGTAAGTTTTTACGCTTGTTCCTCTTTTTTGTCGCTAAAAATATTTTCATTAGCCTCTCGACAGGAAGAAAATTTTCAGGCTATTTTCTAAAGGAGCCACCATCGTGGCAGCGTCGCTCGGACGGTCCGGGCGCTAACGTTAATCTGAGGATATTATGGCTGACTTCCGCCCTGAACGTCGCTTTACGCGTATCGATCGCCTTCCGCCCTATGTTTTTAACATCACCGCTGAACTCAAAATGGCTGCGCGTCGGCGCGGCGAAGATATTATTGATTTCAGTATGGGTAATCCTGATGGCGCAACCCCTCCCCACATTGTCGAAAAACTTTGCACCGTCGCGCAGCGTCCGGATACGCACGGTTATTCCACGTCTCGCGGCATACCGCGTTTACGCCGCGCGATTTCTCACTGGTATCAGGAACGTTATGATGTCGATATCGATCCGGAAACCGAAGCGATTGTGACCATCGGTTCCAAAGAGGGACTGGCGCATTTAATGCTGGCGACGCTGGATCATGGTGATACGGTACTGGTGCCGAACCCCAGTTACCCGATTCATATCTATGGCGCCGTTATCGCCGGGGCGCAGGTGCGTTCGGTTCCATTGGTAGAGGGGGTGGATTTCTTCAACGAGCTGGAGCGCGCTATTCGCGAAAGTTATCCGAAACCGAAAATGATGATTTTGGGTTTTCCGTCTAACCCTACGGCCCAGTGCGTCGAACTGGAATTTTTTGAAAAAGTGGTCGCTCTGGCTAAACGTTATGATGTGCTGGTGGTGCACGATCTGGCGTATGCCGATATCGTGTACGACGGCTGGAAAGCGCCATCCATTATGCAGGTGCCTGGCGCACGCGACGTGGCGGTCGAATTTTTCACGCTGTCGAAAAGCTATAATATGGCGGGCTGGCGTATTGGGTTTATGGTGGGCAATAAAACCCTGGTCAGCGCGCTGGCGCGCATTAAAAGTTATCACGATTATGGCACCTTTACCCCGCTTCAGGTGGCGGCTATCGCCGCTCTGGAAGGCGATCAGCAGTGCGTGCGCGATATCGCCGAGCAGTATAAACGTCGTCGCGATGTGCTGGTGAAGGGGCTGCATGAGGCGGGCTGGATGGTTGAAATGCCGAAAGCCTCAATGTACGTCTGGGCGAAAATCCCGGAGCAATATGCGGCGATGGGATCGCTTGAGTTTGCCAAGAAGCTGCTGAATGAGGCGAAGGTTTGCGTTTCTCCAGGGATAGGCTTTGGTGATTATGGCGACACCCATGTACGCTTTGCATTAATAGAGAATCGCGACCGCATTCGCCAGGCCGTCAGAGGGATTAAAGCGATGTTCCGCGCCGATGGCGTGCTGCCGTCACATCCAAAACCCGTTGAGGCGAGCACGGAGTAGAAAAGCAAACAGGAGCCCCATGGCTCCTGTTTTTCTTTGCATTGTACTTTTAAATCATCAGGGCGAAAGTACCGGCCCAAACGATGACCATAAATGAAATGCCCATAAAGAAATATTTCACGTTTCATCTCTCCGCGTACCTGTCGTACGCCTAAATGAACTTACACTTACCTGATTATAGAGAGTTGATGCCGGACAATACGAAATTGAGAATTATTCGTGTTTCGACCGCCTGCATCACCTCAGAATTCTGCGCGTCATCGCTCCAGACGGCGCTAATGTACGCCTAAAAATGAGGTGAAACAAGAGGCATTTTCTTATTTACTTTTAGTAACTTACAAGTGTCGGGAATCGGCGACAGTTTAATTTCTGACAGTGATGAATCGCTATTGAGCGACGCCGCCGACACAGTAAAAAATCGCCTGTAAACAGGAGACTTATCGCTAAAAGCAGGAATGAGTAATTTACGATATGAATATTATGACAATGCGAAATGCCAAAATAAAAGGCCTTGCGGCCTTTTTCAGATGTAGAGTGACGCTTCCCCCAACGGGCGAGTCTTGAAACGGCGATGGATCCAGAGATATTGCTCCGGGGCGCGCATGATCTCTTTCTCAATAATTTTATTCATATAGGCAGCGGCTTGATTTTCATCTGCCGGGTAACCTTCCATTTCAGGGGTAATATACAGACGATAACCCGAGTTATCGGATTTCCTGACCATTGTAACGGTCAACATGGCGGCACCAGACAGCCTGGACAGTACATAGGTGCCGTTGGTGGTGGCGACGTTTTCAACCGCGAAAAATGGCGCAAAGGAGCTGCCTTTAGGGCCGTAGTCCTGGTCGGGAGCAAACCAAACGGCTTCCCCTTTTTTTAGCGCGCCCACAATGCCGCGCAGATTGTTTCTGCCGATCATCGCTTTATTTGAGCGCATACGACCGCGCGTCTGCACCCACTCCATGAGCGGATTGTTATGCGGACGATAGGTCGCCATCATCGGCTGGCAGAGACCCATTACCCGGCCTCCCAATTCCAGCGACATAAAATGCACGCCAACGACCATTACGCCGCGATTTTGCGCCTGCGCACGGGTAAGGTTGTCCAGCCCGTCCACATCAAACCATTTGCGAACCCGGCTATCAGGCCAGAACCAGGCCATGCCCGTTTCAAGCAGCGCCATGCCAAGAGAGTGGAAATTCTCGGCGATCAGTTTTTCCCTTTCTTCCCGGGAGAGGGTCGGAAAACAGAGTTCAATATTTTTCTGGGCGATCGACTCACGTCGCTTCAGGAAGGGGCGCGCCAGTTTACCGGTGCGGGTGCCCAGAAAACGCAAAACCGGGTAGGGAAGCTGCACCAGTAACCAGAGGACGCCAACGCCAAACCACGTCAGCCAGTAGCGCGGGTGCAAAAACGCGCGTGAAAATTTGCTTTGAGAAAACATAAAATACCTTCTGTAGATACGAAAATAATGTATCGCAGAAGAGTCATTATCCGCAGCGGTACACTCTGAAATACGCATCATCCTTCAAGTTGCGTTCTCTTATCCGAAGCACTTACTTGAGTAAGCCCATCAGGGTAACTTGAATGATTTGCGTATAGTTAGGCCATCATGTACGACAATGGTTCCCGTAAGGAGTGTAAAACTAAGTCAGTACTAAACCACGAGGGCATGAACGCCAGGCAGGCTAATGTACCACCAGTTATTTACTCGCGCCCAGAAATTCTTTATCAAGAAGCGTAAATATTTCTTCCGTAGCAAAAATAAGCTAATCATTATTTTTAATGCATTGTTTTTACAGTAATAATTTTATTTCAGACGAAGGTTATTGAAAAATGATTAGAAAAATAAAATGTGAGATAAATGTTATGGAAATGACGTGCTGATAAGGTTTATCTTAAAGGAGAAGTGAGAGGGACTGTAAGGCTATATGGAAGCCTTGCCATAGACAGGAGGTATTATAGATGATCTATTTATGGACATTTCTTGCAATAAGTATACTTGCCGTGAGTGGCTATATCGGTCAGGTGATGGGGGCTTTTTCTGCGGTTTCTTCTTTTACGGGAATGGTTATCCTTGCCGCGCTGATTTATTTACTCAATGTATGGCTGCAGGATGGCGATGACATCGTTAGCGGATTATTGCTTTTTCTCGCACCGGCATGTGGGTTAATTATTCGCTTTATGGTGGGATACGGTAAGCGTTAGTCAGTAGATACCCTTCATACTTCAAGTTGCTTATGTGTTGGCTACGGATTACTCGACCCATCCATGGGCCTCGCCCTGACGGGCCGTCGCACGCGACGTTCAAATCTGCTCCCGGCAGATTTGTCGCTCACCCCAGTCACATCGTTATCTATGCTCCTGGGGACTCACTCCCTTGCCGCCTTTAAGCAACTCGAATTATTTTGGGTATATACGATGTCAGCGAATAGATAGCGCCGACAATGTCGGCGCTTCTGTTCCCCGGGAAGGCTAATCGTTTATTGCGCGTCTGCAAGCTGCAGCGAGTCCTGATTATGTAACGCATTCTGGCGCTGACGTTCTAGTTCCAGCGCGCCGCGATGGGAGAGGTAACAGAATAGAATGCAGCACACGATACCGCCCATCAGAAGATAAAATCCGCCGTACCAGCCCAGTTTATCCACCATGACGCCAAACAGGCTGGTGCCCAACGAGGCGCCGAAAATATAGCTCATGAACCCACGTAATCCGACGGCGGAACCTACGGCAAAGCTGGGGACTATCTCCATTGTCTGTACGGACGCGAGGAATTGCGGGACGTAAATCAGACAACCTACAATGGCGGCGAAAATCGTTACCATCAGCAAAGATTCACTTTTCCAGTATCCGATCAGACAGACAAAAATCAGCGCCATGCAAATCATGGCTAACGGCATTCTGCGGCCCTTAAACAGTTTATCTGACAGCCAGCCTGCCAGTAGCGTAGAGGGAATCGCCGCCCATTCGAAAAAGAGAAACGCGACGCTCATCTGTTCTTTTGAAAAGTGTTTTACTGTCAACAGATAGATAGGCAACCAGCTAATCATGCCAAACCGCACCATATAGACGAAGACATCCACCAGCGAAATATACCAGGCATTTTTATTGCGCAGCACATAAGTACAGAAGATTTGCCATGCGCTCATATTTTCCGGCGCTTTTGCCGTATTCTTCGTTTTCAGTACGACTTTTTCTTCCGGCATCATCTGTTCCAGGGAGGGAAGACCTTCTTCGCGCGGCGAACCTTTTCCCAATACCAGAACAATTAAGGCAAAAATGACGGCGACGCAGGCCGGAACGATATAACTGGCGCTTTGCCAGTGTTCGCTGCCCAATATCGCAAAAGCCGCACCGACGATAGGCGCGACGATCCCGCCGCCAACGTTATGCGAGATATTCCAGAAGGCGCCTACGCGTCCGCGTTCCCGGCGAGGGAACCAGTTTGCAATGGTAATAAACGAGGGGCCGACGCCCATGCCCTGAAAAAGGCCATTGAAGACCACCAGAGCGGCAAATATCCAGAATGCGCTACTGAATCCCAGCCCAACGTTAACAATCGCGCAGAGTACCAGACCGCACGCCATGAAGACTTTTGGGCTGGCTTTATCCGCCAGACTGCTCATTACGCCTTTACTGATTCCGTAAGCAATAAGCATACAGCTACTCAGCAGGCCGATTTGCGTAGCGCTGAGATCCAATTGCTCTTTTAAATAAGGCGTCGATAATGTGAAGTTGTTTCTGACTATATAGTAAGCGAGATATCCCAGAAATACGCTTAACAATGCCTGTATACGATATCGACCATACGTAGCCTGGACTTTTTCCGGTGGGACTTTATGCGCCGATTGCCCTGTTTTTAATATTGTTAACATGGAGTCACCTGTATTTTATAGTGAGATGAACATCAGGAGGTTTTGTCGGTAGAGTGAAAGGAGTGACAATAAAATTCAAGTCGAAGAAATGTGTCAAAATTGACTCAATTGGGTGAATTTAAAGGTTATTTTTGACCCATCCTGAAGGGGGTGGTGAAACTTTAATTATTGGCATGGCCGTTTTATCGTTAGCATGTGCGGATATTAACAAATTTGCTGCCAGTAATCTGATACGCTTTATTGATGTTTTCGAGCGACGGACCCGTTATTATTCAAATAACGCTGTTCTGGATGCCAACAGAAATAAAAGGGTAAGTTTTGTCTCAATATTTTCTTTATGTGATATCGATATTTATGAACGGGATCACAAATCGACTTTTCTCATGCTGTGGTCGTTTCGCCAGAGTGGGCGCTTTTACGCTATGGCTGGCGGCGATGTTCGGTTCTTGCCAGGCGTACAGCCGCGAGCTGGTGATGGCAACGACCTTTTCACCCAGCGCGACCGCCTGGATTATCCAGCGCTGGCAGACGGAGCCGGGTTCCGTCATGATTCGTACGCTCAACCGCACCAGCGGTTCTTTAGAGCAATTACTTGATACGGCGAATGCGGAAAATGTCGATCTGATCCTGACGTCATCCCCCATGCTGTTGCAACACCTTCAGGAGCACCAAAAGCTGGCGCTATTAGATAGCGCGCCTGCCGCCAGCCAGAAGCTGGTGCCGCGTTCTATCCGCTCAACTTCAGTGGCGGTAGCGGTATCCGGATTTGGGCTATTGATCAATCGTTCAGCGCTCGCTGCGCGCCATCTTCCGCCGCCTGCCGACTGGCAGGATATGGGCCTGCCCAGTTACCAGGGCGCTCTATTAATGAGCAGTCCGTCACGCTCAGACACCAATCATTTGATGGTGGAGTCGCTGTTGCAGCAAAAAGGCTGGACGGCAGGATGGGCGACGCTGCTGGCAATCTCGGGTAATTTGGTCACGATTTCCTCTCGCAGTTTCGGCGTAGCGGATAAAATCAAAAGCGGGCTTGGCGTTGCCGGGCCGGTCATTGATAACTATGCTAATTTGCTACTTAACGATCCTAATCTTACTTTTACCTATTTCCCGTATTCTGCGGTGTCGCCCACTTACGTCGCGGTGTTGAAAAACAGCCGTCATGCAGACGAAGCGCGTGCTTTTATTCATTACTTATTAAGTCCGAAAGGGCAAAGGATACTGGCTGACGCGAATACCGGTAAGTATCCCGTCGCACCGCTTAGCGCCGATAATCCTCGCGCCGCGCAACAACAGCGTTTGATGGCCCAGCCGCCGTTGAACTATCGTCTGATCCTGAAGCGTCAGCAACTGGTACAACGCATGTTTGATACCGCGATCAGTTTTCGTCTCGCGCAGCTTAAAGATGCATGGCGAGCGTTGCACAGCGCAGAAACGCGGCTTAAACGCCCCTTACCTGAAATCAGAGCCTTATTGACCAGCGTCCCGGTGGATGCGGCAAGCAGCGAAGATGAAACCTGGCTGGCGCAGTTTGATAATAAAAGCTTTGCCGAACAAAAAATGATGGAGTGGCAGATCTGGTTTCTGAACAATCAGCGGCTGGCGATTCACAAACTGGAAGAGCTGAAATGAAGGGGAGATTATTGCAACGGCTTCGTCAGCTCAGTATCAGCAACAGTTTACGGGGCGCATTTTTAACTGGCGCATTACTGACGCTGATTGTCAGTATGGTCAGCCTTTATTCCTGGCATGAGCAAAGTTCGCAGGTTCGCTATTCGCTTGATGAATATTTTCCTCGCATCCACTCCGCTTTTTTAATTGAGGGGAACCTGAATCTGGCCGTGGATCAGCTCAATGAATTTTTGCTGGCGCCGAACACGACGGTACGTTTGCAGTTACGTACGCAGATTATTCAGCATCTGGATAAGATTGAGCGTCTGAGTCAGGGGCTTCAGCTTGCTGAGCGCCGGCAACTGGCCGTCATTTTACAGGATAGCCGGACCTTGCTGGCGGAGCTGGACAACGCCCTCTACAACATGTTTTTGGTGCGGGAGAAAGTCAGCGAGCTTTCCGCTCGTATTGACTGGCTCCATGATGATTTCACCACGGAGCTAAATTCGCTGGTACAGGATTTTACCTGGCAGCAGGGGACGCTGCTCGATCAAATTGAGGCGAATCAGGGCGATGCAGCGCAGTACTTGCAACGTTCGCGCGAGGTGCAGAACGAGCAGCAACAGGTATATACCCTGGCGCGAATTGAAAATCAGATTGTTGACGACCTGCGCGACAGATTGAATGAGCTCAAGTCCGGCAATAATGACGGGATGTTGGTGGAGACCCATATTCGCTATCTGGAAAACCTAAAAAAAACGGCGGATGAGAATATTCGTGCGCTGGATGACTGGCCCAGTACGATCACGCTGCGGCAAACCATCGACGAACTATTGGAAATCGGGATGGTAAAAAATAAGATGCCCGATACCATGCGCGATTATGTTGCGGCGCAAAAAGCCTTACTGGACGCCAGCCGCGCCAGAGAGGCTACGCTAGGGCGCTTTCGCACGCTGCTTGAGGCGCAGTTAGGTAGTAGTCACCAGCAAATGCAGACGTTCAATCAACGCCTGGAACAGATTGTTCGCGTTAGCGGCGGGCTTATTTTAGTGGCGACGCTCCTGGCATTGCTGCTGGCCTGGGGACTCAACCACTATTTTATCCGTTCCCGGCTGGTAAAGCGTTTTACCGCGCTTAATCAGGCTGTGGTACAGATAGGGCTGGGGAGAACCGACTCGACTATCCCGGTTTACGGGCGCGATGAGCTAGGACGGATAGCCCGTTTGCTACGTCATACGCTGGGCCAGCTCAATATGCAACGCAGGCAGCTTGAACAAGAGGTCGCCGAGCGCAAAGAGATAGAAGCCGACCTGCGCGCCATGCAGGATGAGTTGATTCAGACGGCGAAACTGGCGGTAGTCGGCCAGACCATGACCACGCTGGCGCATGAAATTAACCAGCCGCTGAATGCGCTTTCAATGTATTTATTTACGGCGGGACGCGCGATTGAACAAGGTCAGAGCGGACAGGCGAGAAATACGCTCACCAAAGCGGAAGGGCTCATTAACCGGATTGACGCCATTATCCGTTCGCTGCGGCAGTTTACCCGCCGGGCGGAGCTGGAAACGCCATTGTATCCCGTTGATCTGCGCCAAACCTTTGTGGCGGCATGGGAGTTATTAGCCATGCGCCACCAATCCCGGCAGGGAGCGCTTTCACTGCCAACCGACACCGTATGGGTTAGCGGCGATGAAGTGCGTATTCAGCAGGTTCTGGTGAATGTGCTGGCGAATGCGCTTGACGCCTGTTCGCATGATGCGGCGATCGCGGTGACGTGGCAGACGCAGGGAGAGGCGCTGGAGGTTTATATTGCAGATAACGGCCCTGGCTGGCCTGTGGCGCTGTTGCCCTCTTTACTCAAGCCATTTACTACCAGTAAAGCTGTCGGATTGGGTATTGGGCTGTCGATTAGCGTGTCGCTGATGGCGCAAATGAAGGGCGACCTGCGTCTGGCGTCGACGCTGACGCGTAACGCTTGCGTGGTGCTGCAATTCTCGGTAACGGATGTCGATGATGTTGAATGATGAATGTTCTATTTTGCTGATTGATGATGACGTTGATGTACTTGACGCCTATACCCAAATGCTTGAGCAGGCAGGCTACCGCGTGCGTGGCTTTACCCATCCTTTCGAGGCCAAAGAGTGGGTAAAAGCGGATTGGGAGGGGATCGTTTTGAGCGATGTATGTATGCCGGGGTGTTCCGGTATCGATCTTATGACGCTGTTTCATCAGGATGACGATCAACTGCCAATCTTATTGATTACCGGACATGGCGATGTACCGATGGCGGTTGATGCGGTGAAAAAGGGCGCCTGGGATTTTCTGCAAAAACCCGTCGATCCGGGCAAGCTGTTGATATTAATTGAAGACGCGCTACGCCAGCGCCGGTCGGTCATTGCACGGCGGCAATATTGCCAGCAGACGTTACAGGTTGAACTGATTGGGCGCAGCGAGTGGATGAATCAGTTTCGACAACGGTTACAACAACTGGCGGAAACGGACATTGCCGTATGGTTTTACGGTGAGCATGGCACTGGACGTATGACTGGCGCCCGTTATCTCCATCAACTGGGGCGTAACGCGAAAGGGCCGTTTGTACGCTATGAACTCACGCCGGAGAATGCCGGGCAGTTGGAGACATTCATCGACCAGGCGCAAGGAGGTACGCTGGTGTTGAGTCATCCCGAATATCTGACACGCGAACAGCAGCACCATCTGGCGCGTTTACAAAGCCTGGAGCATCGGCCTTTTCGTTTGGTGGGCGTTGGCAGCGCTTCGCTGGTGGAGCAGGCGGCAGCTAACCAGATTGCGGCCGAGCTTTACTACTGTTTCGCCATGACCCAAATCGCCTGCCAGTCTCTTTCTCAGCGACCGGATGATATCGAGCCGTTATTTCGCCATTATCTTCGAAAAGCCTGCCTGCGACTCAATCATCCAGTGCCGGAAATAGCGGGGGAATTACTGAAAGGAATAATGCGACGCGCCTGGCCAAGCAATGTGCGCGAACTGGCTAATGCGGCAGAGCTTTTTGCTGTTGGCGTGCTGCCGCTGGCGGAAACGGTCAACCCGCAGTTGCTTCTTCAGGAGCCGACCCCGCTTGACCGGCGCGTTGAAGAGTATGAGCGACAAATTATTACCGAAGCATTAAATATTCATCAGGGACGAATTAATGAAGTGGCGGAGTACCTGCAAATTCCCCGTAAAAAACTTTATCTGCGCATGAAAAAATATGGTTTAAGTAAAGAGCATTATAAATTCTGATATTACAGTTACTTTCAATCTGGCTGACAACATCAGCAACGATGTCGTTAGCCAGATAACGCCGCATCACCGTAATGGTAAATCATTCCATCATGATTATAGCTTGCTTATTATTCTCCTGAGCATCGAATTCTATTTCTTAACTTCAATATAAAGTAAAAATGCGTCAATTTCTCTGGCGTAATAAATGTACTCTTGTCCGACGATTTGACAAGATGAAAACTTCATTACCTCTCCAGATTACATCTGAATATGAGGACAAGAGAAATGAAAAAACATGCTATTGCAGTAATGATGATCGCCGTATTTTCTGAGTCGGCTTATGCGGAGTCTACCTTATTTATTCCGGACGTCTCTCCTGAGAGCGTCACGACATCCCTTTCCGTGGGAGTGTTAAATGGTAAATCCAGGGAGCTGGTTTATGATACCGACACCGGGCGGAAGCTGAGTCAACTGGACTGGAAAATAAAAAATGTCGCCACGTTGCAGGGGGATTTATCATGGGAACCCTATTCGTTCATGACGCTGGACGCCCGCGGCTGGACGTCTTTGGCGTCGGGATCTGGTCATATGGTTGACCATGACTGGATGAGCAGTGAGCAGCCAGGCTGGACCGATCGTTCAATTCATCCGGACACCAGCGTCAACTATGCTAATGAATACGATTTGAACGTGAAAGGTTGGTTATTGCAGGGCGATAACTACAAGGCGGGCGTAACAGCGGGCTATCAGGAAACCCGTTTTAGCTGGACGGCAAGAGGCGGGTCTTATATTTATGATAATGGTCGATATATTGGTAATTTTCCTCATGGCGTGCGCGGCATAGGTTATAGCCAGCGTTTCGAAATGCCCTATATCGGGCTGGCGGCTGATTATCGTATTAATGACTTTGAGTGTAATGTACTGTTTAAATACAGCGACTGGGTAAATGCGCATGATAATGACGAACACTACATGCGCAAACTTACCTTCCGTGAAAAAACGGAAAATTCACGATATTATGGCGCTTCTATTGACGCCGGATATTATATTACCAGTAATGCAAAAATCTTTGCTGAGTTTGCTTACAGTAAATATGAAGAAGGTAAGGGCGGTACGCAAATCATAGATAAAACCAGCGGTGATACGGCTTATTTTGGTGGCGATGCCGCAGGTATAGCTAATAATAACTATACGGTTACCGCGGGGTTGCAGTACCGCTTCTAGACCACATCAGGATGTCATCGGTCATAACCGGCCGATGACGACTTTTTGCTGAACGTATGGCATGTCCGGTGATATTGCATAGGGGCAATAAAAGCAACATGAAAGGGGAACCGCTCGAAAGGTTATGCAGCAAGAAGAGAATGTCCTGGGTATCAATGGTGTCCCCTGCAGGAATCGAACCTGCAACTAGCCCTTAGGAGGGGCTCGTTATATCCATTTAACTAAGGGGACAACACGGCGCCAGTATAGCGTTTTTTATTCGCCGGAGTAAGTGTAGCGCCGCCTGACTGGTTAAACCGTCGCCACTCAGCGCTGTTTTTCCGCTTTTTTCCGCTCCCGTTCCAGGCGCTCGCCGCGTAGCCTCGCTTCTTCCTTACGCTTATTGCTCATATCGTTGCGGATCTGCGCGTGGCTCATCAATGCGAAAATAAAGGTGCCGCCGCAGATATTTCCGGCAAGTGTGGGAAGGGCGAAGGGCCAGAGAAAGTCGCTCCAGGGCAGCGTGCCGTTGAAAACCAAATACAAAATTTCAACGGAACCGACGACAATATGGGTGGTATCGCCCAGCGCGATAAGCCAGGTCATCAAAATAATGACCACAATCTTTGCCCCGCCTGCAGCAGGAAACATCCATACCATTGTGGCGATGATCCAGCCAGAGATAATCGCGTTGGCAAACATCTCCGTTGGGCTATTTTTCATGACCTCCATACCAATTTTGACAAAGGCGTCGCGGGTCTCTTCATCAAATATAGGCATATATTTAAATGCCCACGCCGCAACCCCGGTGCCAATAAGGTTGCCCAATAAGACTACGCCCCATAAGCGCATCAGCAGGCCAACGTTACTCAGAGTGGGATTTTGCATTACCGGCAATACGGCAGTAACGGTATTTTCAGTAAATAATTGCTGGCGGGCCATGATGACAATGATAAAACCAAAGGTATAGCCGAGATTTTCCAGTAAAAAGCCGCCGGGAACGCCTTCAAGCTGCACGTGGAAAATTCCTTTCGCCAGGAGTGATGCCCCCATAGAAAGTCCTGCGGCAATGGCTGACCAGAGCAAAGCCATCGCATCGCGTTCCATCTCTTTTTCACCATCCTGGCGAATATGTTCATGAATCGCCATGGCGCGGGAGGGAAGACGATCTTCATCCACTTCAATCTCTTTACCGCTTTGTTTTTCTTCGCTTTCAACTTCCAGGTCACTGCTGTGCCGGTTAATTTTATCGTCGTTAAGGCTATCCATGATGATCCCTGCTGATTAACACATATTAATAAAGCGTAGCGGTTTTTCATTTACCCAGGCCGGGGCATTCTCCGAAAAAATAAAAATGATCACACTCGTTTTTATCTGTTTCGTTAGAATGGGGCAGTCACGTTGTTGCGTTACCAGGCTATGCTCAGAGCAATGAGATCGCGCATATAGACATCGTTTGACGTGCTGTTAAAATCGCTCACACCTAAACAGGCGGATACGGTAGCGTTCCGTCATGGATGGCAATCAGCGATAGCCATAATTCACAGGGAGACATCTATGAAGCTTCGCCTGTCGGCGCTGGCGCTGGGAACCACACTGCTGGTCGGGTGTGCGAGTTCCGGTACAGAACAGCAGGGGCGTTCAGACCCATTTGAAGGGTTTAACCGCACCATGTACAACTTCAACTTTAATGTGCTGGACCCGTATGTTGTTCGGCCGGTCGCGGTCGCCTGGCGTGATTATGTTCCACAGCCTGCGCGTAACGGTTTAAGTAATTTCACCGGCAACCTCGAAGAACCGGCGATCATGGTGAACTATTTCCTGCAGGGCGATCCTTATCAGGGTATGGTGCATTTCACCCGTTTCTTCCTGAACACCTTATTAGGGATGGGCGGCTTTATTGACGTCGCGGGAATGGCGAATCCTAAGCTGCAGCGCGTTGAACCGCATCGCTTTGGCAGTACTCTGGGCCATTATGGCGTGGGGTATGGGCCTTATGTGCAACTTCCGTTCTACGGCAGCTTCACGCTGCGTGAAGATGGCGGGGATATGGCGGATACCTTGTATCCGGTGCTCTCGTGGTTGACCTGGCCAATGTCCATAGGAAAATGGACTATCGAAGGGATAGAAACCCGCGCGCAGTTGCTGGACTCCGATGGTTTGCTACGTCAGTCTTCCGATCCTTATATTATGGTGCGCGAGGCGTACTTCCAGCGTCATGACTTTATCGCCAATGGCGGAAAACTCAAGCCGCAGGAAAACCCGAACGCGCAGGCGATTCAGGACGAACTCAAAGAGATCGACTCGGAATAAACGGCAGTAAATAAAAAGGTGAGCGCAATGCTCACCTTTTTGATCCGCTTCAGAAAGAGATTAGAACGCGTAGTTAAAGTTAGTACCGAACAGCTAGGCTTTCCCTTCAGATTCAAACTGATAAGGGCCTTCATTAATTTTCACGCTCTGACCATGCATATAAGAGACGCCAACGTCGACAGACGCATCTTTATTAAAGGCGTAAGTCGTACCGGCGCTCAGCCAGAAACGGTCCTGGTCCGGAATAGAGATAGAACGGTTTTGCGCTGGTACCGGGCTGTCATCGAAGGCGATACCGGTACGGAACGTCCAGTTGTCATCGTAGTAATAGGTGGTACCCAACGCAATGCGGTAAGCGTCTTTAAAGCCTTCATGCTTCTCAAAGAGCGTATCGCCGGCGGTCGATTTTGCCTTCAATTCCTGGAACTGACTCCAGCTGGTATAGGCCAGGCTATAGTGGATGGCCCACTGTGGCGCCACACGGTTATAACCGGACACTTCCCACATTTCCGGCAGATTCAGCGTCAGGTAGCCTGACTGCGTCGCGCCGCCGGTTGCCGTTGGGATGGGCAGATTAAATTGGTTTATAGCGATGGGAAGATCGCTACTGTAGTTGCCTTTAAAGTCAATTTTGACTTCTGAGCGGTAGGTCAGCGCGTAGCGGTTATTTTTATCCAGTTCATAAAGGATCCCGGCATTCCAGCCAAAGCCCCACTGATTACCGTTCAGGTGGGCAATCTTGGTATCGCTGGGAATCCGACCCGCGACCGGCGCCAGCGCCGGATTCTGTGCCGCGACCAACTGGCCTAAATCGCCCGCAAAACGTTCGATTTTTGCACGCGCGTATACCGCATCAAAGCCGAGGCCGAAGCTCCAGGCCTCATTTAAGCGATAAGCGCCGCTTAAATTCAGGTTCATGGTTTCAAGATCGGTCGTACCGCCTACCGAGCCGCCGGCGTATGTGTCGTTAAACTCTGTCGCCAGACCATAGTTAGAGGTAATAGAAGCCCCCCAGCCAAACTGGTCGTTAATCGGGGCGACAAAATGGACGTTCGGCACCCAGGCCGTCGGCGCGATGTTATCCGCATCTAACGTCCGACGGGATGGCGATGTCCCGCTAATATTAACATCAGGATCAATATAAACCGCGCCCGCTGAAAACGTCGGGCGGTCAAACATGGTAATTAACGCCGGGTTGCGGCTAACGTTACCTGCATCATCTGCGATTGCGCCTTCACCCGAATAGGCCCGGCCAAGGCCAGAGGAAGAAAATTCGTTTAACTGAAAGCCTGCAGACCAGGCCTGGGTGGAGATGATTGCCACTGCGACTGCGAGAGCAGACTTTGTAAACAGGGTTTTCTGGCTCATGACCATAACCTCATTGATTATTTTTATACAAACTATGTTACATGCTGTAACAGGAGCGCGAAGTGTAGGGTCTGCGGTACGACTTAGAAATCAGACCAGTGGCGAGAGTATAGGTCTGACCAGCTAGAATGTTGCAAGTATGTTTATAAGTTTTTTCAATTGTGATCTTAGAAACGAGATCTGGCTGGCAAAATCGGCGGGCTTAACGGTCACCCGATCGCGCGATTTTTGTTTTAGATCATTTTTAAGTGTGATTTCGGTCACTTAACGCGTTTCCCACCATTAACGACTGGAGAGGCGAATGCCGGGAGCGTAAAATATCCCCATCGTTTATCTGGCACCCTGGGTGCAAATACAGAGGAAATCTACAATGAGTAAATGCAGTGCTGATGAAACCCCGGTTTGCTGCTGTATGGACGTTGGAACCATCATGGACAACTCCGATTGCACCGCGTCATACAGCCGCGTATTCGCTACCCGCGCAGAGGCTGAAGAGACGCTGGCGGCGTTAACCGAAAAAGCGCGTAGCGTGGAGTCTGAACCTTGCCAAATTACGCCAATCTTTACCGAGGAATCCGAAGGCGTTCGTCTGGATATTGATTTTGTTTTCGCCTGCGAAGCAGAAACGCTGATCTTCCAGCTCGGCCTGCGTTAATCCGTTCATTCACGACGCCTCCGTCATCATCTGGCGGAGGCGTTTTCTTTTTTTGTCGCTTCCCTTCACTGTGCCTTAGCTCCCACTTTCTTTTCTCTCTGCTTGGCTAAATGTAAAAAATTGGTTAAGACTGTGATCAGGTCAGACCACTAATTTATTTTTTTACAGGGGAGTACTATGCGTCAGGCTTTACCGTTGGTCACCCGCCAGGGCGATCGCATTGCAATTGTCAGTGGGTTACGAACCCCCTTCGCTCGTCAGGCCACTGCATTTCATGGTATTCCCGCTGTTGATCTCGGCAAGATGGTGGTAGGCGAGCTGCTGGCGCGCAGTGAAATTCCAGCCGATGCCATTGAGCAACTGGTTTTTGGTCAGGTAGTACAAATGCCGGAAGCGCCCAACATTGCGCGCGAAATTGTGCTGGGTACGGGGATGAATGTTCATACCGATGCCTATAGCGTAAGCCGCGCCTGCGCCACCAGTTTTCAGGCGGTAGCGAATGTGGCGGAAAGCCTGATGGCCGGCACGATACGCGCGGGTATCGCTGGCGGCGCAGATTCGTCGTCGGTACTCCCAATAGGCGTGAGTAAAGCCCTGGCGCGGGTACTGGTTGATGTCAATAAAGCCCGGACGACCCGCCAACGGCTGACGCTTTTTTCTCGTCTGCGCTTACGCGACCTGCTGCCCGTTCCTCCCGCCGTCGCTGAGTATTCCACCGGTCTGCGCATGGGCGATACCGCCGAACAGATGGCGAAAACGTATGGTATTACGCGTGAACAGCAGGACGCGCTGGCGCATCGTTCACATCAGCGCGCCGCGCAGGCATGGGCGGAGGGCACACTGGCGGAAGAAGTGATGACGACCTATGTGCCGCCGTATAAAAACCCCTTTGCAGAAGACAACAACATTCGCGGCACCTCCACGCTGGCGGACTACGCTAAACTGCGTCCCGCTTTTGACAGAAAACATGGCTCCGTGACCGCCGCCAATAGTACACCGCTGACCGACGGCGCTGCCGCCGTTATTCTGATGACCGAATCCCGCGCTAAAGAGCTGGGGCTGCACCCGCTTGGTTATCTGCGCAGCTACGCCTTTACCGCTATTGATGTCTGGCAGGACATGCTATTGGGGCCGGCCTGGTCAACGCCGCTGGCGCTGGAGCGGGCCGGGTTGACGATGGCCGATCTGACGCTTTTTGACATGCATGAAGCGTTTGCCGCCCAGACTCTGGCGAACTTACAACTGCTGGGCAGCGAACGATTTGCCCGTGAGGTGCTTGGTCGTGCGCAGGCGACAGGGGAGGTGGATGACGCTAAATTCAACGTGCTTGGCGGCTCAATCGCCTACGGGCATCCTTTTGCCGCAACGGGCGCGCGGATGATAACCCAAACGTTGCATGAATTACGGCGTCGGGGCGGAGGTTTTGGCCTGGTCACAGCCTGCGCGGCTGGCGGTCTTGGCGCGGCGATGGTTCTGGAGGCGGAATAATGACTACCACATCAGCTTTTATGCTTAACGTGCGTCTGGATAATGTCGCGGTTGTCGCTATTGATGTCCCTGGAGAAAAGGTGAACACCCTGAAAGCGGAGTTTGCCGCGCAGGTACGCGCCATCCTGAAGCAGATCCGGGAAAATAAAGCGTTGCAGGGCGTTGTTTTTATCTCAGCCAAAGCAGATAACTTTATTGCTGGCGCTGATATCAACATGATAGGTCACTGCCAAAATGCGCAGGAAGCGGAAACGCTGGCGCGTCAGGGGCAACAACTGATGGCGGAGATCCAGGCGTTGCCTGTTCCGGTTATCGCCGCCATTCATGGCGCCTGTCTGGGGGGCGGCCTTGAAATGGCGCTGGCCTGCCATCGACGTATCTGTACCGACGACGTTAAAACTATTCTCGGACTGCCGGAGGTACAGTTAGGGCTTTTACCGGGATCGGGCGGAACGCAGCGTCTTCCGCGGCTGGTGGGGGTCAGTACCGCGCTGGATATGATCCTGACAGGTAAACAGCTTCGCGCCAGACAGGCGCTTAAAGCCGGGCTGGTTGATGATGTGGTGCCGCAAACTATTTTACTGGAAGCGGCTGTCGAGCTGGCTAAAAAAGAACGCCTGGCGCAACGGACATTACCGGTCCGGGAACGTATCCTGGCGGGGCCGCTGGGGCGCGCGCTGTTATTTCGCCTGGTGCGTAAAAAGACGGCGCAAAAAACGCAGGGTAATTATCCGGCGACGGAGCGGATCATTGATGTGATTGAAACGGGACTGGCGCAGGGCAGCAGTAGCGGCTATGACGCGGAAGCGCGCGCTTTCGGCGAGCTGGCGATGACGCCTCAATCGCAGGCGCTGCGCGCTATTTTCTTTGCCAGTACCGAGGTGAAAAAAGATCCCGGTAGCGATGCGCCGCCCGGCCCGCTGAACAGCGTGGGCATCTTAGGCGGCGGGTTAATGGGTGGCGGTATCGCCTGGGTTACGGCCTGTAAAGGCGGATTGCCAGTACGAATTAAGGATATAAATACTCAGGGGATCAATCATGCTCTGAAGTACAGCTGGGATCTGCTTGAAACAAAAGTACGCCGCCGCCATATCAAAGCCAGCGAACGCGATAAACAATTGGCGTTGATATCAGGTTCGACAGATTATCGTGGTTTCAGTCATCGTGATCTGGTCATTGAAGCGGTGTTTGAAGATCTGCCGTTAAAACAACAGATGGTGGCGGAAGTGGAACAAAATTGCGCTGCTCACACCATTTTTGCCTCCAATACTTCTTCCCTGCCGATTGGCGATATTGCGGCGAATGCGGCCAGACCGGAACAGGTGATTGGATTGCACTTTTTTAGCCCGGTCGAGAAAATGCCGCTGGTTGAGGTCATTCCTCACGCGTCTACTTCCGCGCAGACCATCGCCACGACCGTTAAGCTGGCGAAAAAACAGGGTAAAACCCCGATAGTCGTCAGCGATAAAGCCGGGTTTTATGTTAACCGAATTCTTGCGCCATATATCAATGAGGCGATTCGGATGCTGACTGAAGGCGAACGTGTCGAACATATTGACGCCGCCCTGGTAAAATTTGGTTTTCCGGTGGGGCCAATCCAACTTTTGGATGAGGTAGGAATCGACACGGGCACTAAAATTATTCCTGTGCTTGAGGCGGCGTATGGAGAACGTTTTAGCGCGCCTGCAAATGTTGTCGCTTCAATTTTGAATGACGATCGCAAAGGTAGAAAAAATGGCCGCGGTTTCTATCTTTATGGCGAAAAAGGGCGTAAAAGCAAAAAACAGGTTGACCCTGCTATTTATAAGCTTATTGGCGTGCAAGGGCAGAGTCGACTATCTGCGCAGCAGGTGGCAGAGCGCTGTGTCATGTTAATGCTTAACGAAGCGGCGCGCTGTTTCGACGAAAAAGTGATTCGCAGCGCGCGCGATGGCGATATTGGCGCCGTGTTTGGTATCGGTTTTCCGCCGTTCCTCGGTGGCCCGTTCCGCTATATGGATGCTCTCGGGCCGGGTGAAATGGTGGCGACATTACAGCGCCTGGCCGCACTTTACGGTCCTCGTTACGCGCCTTGTGAACAATTAGTGCGCATGGCGGAGCGCAGGGAGCATTTCTGGACGAATGGGGAAACTGACCAGGGAAATTGAGGTCAAAGAGAATATGAATCCGCACTGAATGCCTCCTTAATGGCGAAATAATAATCAAGGATTGACTATACTTACGCCATTGAGGTAAAAAACAGCGTTTCATTCGGTGAATGGATAAGGCACAATGCCGGCCACCGCATTTTTGCCGCAGCCAATAGGGGCATGTGGTAAGCGTGTTGGTGAAACTGGTTAACAAAAGCGGTGCAATATGCAAGTTTTTATCATGCGTCACGGCGACGCAGCCCTCGATGCCGCCAGTGATTCGGTTCGTCCCTTGACCCCTTGTGGGTGTGACGAGTCTCGCCTGATGGCGAACTGGCTGAAAGGTCAAAAAGTGGATATCGAACGTGTTCTGGTGAGTCCGTTTCTTCGGGCCGAACAGACGTTAGATGTGGTCGGCGATTGTATGAATCTGCCGGCTCAGGTGGATGTCCTGCCGGAGCTAACGCCCTGTGGCGATGTCGGTCTGGTCAGCGCCTACCTCCAGGCGCTGGCCAATGAAGAGATCGGATCGGTGCTGGTGATCTCTCACTTACCTCTGGTCGGATACCTGGTATCTGAGCTTTGTCCGGGCGAAACGCCGCCGATGTTCACGACGTCCGCAATTGCCAACGTTACGCTTGATGTAAGCGGCAAGGGGACATTCAACTGGCAAATGAGTCCCTGCAATCTGAAAATGGCGAAAGCGATTTAATCTTTGCTGCCTGATGGCGCTTCGCTTATCAGGCCTACGACAGCGCTGGCTGTTCGTAGGCTGGATAAGCCGCTTGCGCCGCCATCCGGCAATTCCGCATCAGGGTAATTCGGGCGGTTGCCACTCTTCCACTTCAATCAACACCAGCAGCGCGGCGTCGCCGCCGTACTCTTTTGGTGCCTGATGAAAGGCCATCACATGCGGATGCTGCGCCAGCCATAACGGCGTTTGCTGTTTCAGAATATGTTTACCGTGTCCATGCATGACGCAGGCGCAAAAAATATGTTCCCGACGGCAGGCGGCAATTAGCGCTCCCAATTCCTGCTTGGCCTGAAGCTGCGTTAAGCCGTGTAAATCCAGAAACAGTTCTGGCGAATAGTCGCCGCGGCGCATTTTTTTTAGCTCGAAATGGCTGACATCTTCACGGACATACTTTACCGGCCCTTCCGTATTGAGCAGCGGCTGGAACTCATCAGAAAAATAGTGGCTGGCGTCCGCCTGTTCCTGAATTAACCTTCGGGTAGGGACTTCCGTGATTTTCTTGCGCAGTGGCCGATGGACGATAGTATCCTGTTTAATCTTTCGGGTGCCGACCATCAGCTGACGGAACAGCGCCTGGTCCTCCTCGCTGAGCGATGTTTTCTTTTTCATTCGTGGGTCTCGTCTGATCTTTTGCCTTAGTTTACCCGACCCGGAGGATATCCGAACGGTCAAAACGGATTTTTCGTATTCTCCCGCCGCGTCAATGCTGATTTATCCCTGTCTTCGTGGCAAACTAGCCGCCGAATTTAATGCGAGCATGCCCTGGAGGAATACGTGGATAAAATTTTCGTCGATGAAGCAGTAAGTGAACTGCATACCATTCAGGACATGTTGCGCTGGGCGGTAAGCCGCTTTAGCGCGGCGAATATCTGGTATGGACACGGTACCGATAACCCGTGGGATGAAGCGGTACAACTGGTGTTGCCGTCTCTTTATCTGCCGCTGGATATTCCGGAAGATATGCGAACCGCGCGGCTGACGTCCAGCGAAAAACACCGCATTGTCGAGCGAGTGATTCGTCGCATTAACGAACGTATCCCGGTCGCCTACCTGACCAATAAAGCCTGGTTCTGCGGCCACGAATTTTATGTCGATGAGCGCGTGCTGGTGCCGCGTTCGCCCATTGGCGAGCTGATTAATAACCACTTCGCCGGCCTTATTAGCCAACAGCCGAAATATATTCTGGATATGTGTACCGGTAGCGGCTGCATCGCCATCGCCTGTGCTTATGCTTTCCCGGACGCAGAGGTTGATGCGGTCGATATTTCGCCGGATGCGCTGGCTGTCGCCGAGCATAACATTGAAGAACACGGTCTTATCCATCACGTGACGCCAATCCGTTCCGATCTGTTCCGCGATCTGCCGAAAGTTCAGTACGATCTGATTGTCACTAACCCGCCTTATGTCGATGCGGAAGATATGTCCGATCTGCCGAACGAATATCGCCACGAACCTGAGCTGGGGCTGGCGTCCGGCACTGACGGCCTAAAATTGACCCGCCGTATCCTGGGGAATGCGCCGGATTATCTGTCCGATGATGGCGTTCTGATTTGTGAAGTCGGAAACAGCATGGTACATCTGATGGAGCAGTATCCGGATGTGCCGTTCACCTGGCTGGAGTTTGACAACGGCGGCGATGGCGTCTTTATGTTGACCAAAGCGCAGTTGCTCGCGGCCCGTGAACATTTCAATATTTATAAAGATTAAAACACGCAAACGACAACAACGATAACGGAGCCGTGATGGCAGGAAACACAATTGGACAACTCTTTCGCGTAACCACTTTCGGCGAATCACACGGGCTGGCGCTTGGGTGTATCGTCGATGGCGTGCCGCCCGGCATCCCGTTGACGGAGGCCGATCTGCAGCACGATCTCGACAGACGCCGCCCAGGCACCTCGCGCTATACTACTCAGCGCCGCGAACCGGATCAGGTAAAAATTCTCTCCGGCGTGTTTGATGGCGTGACGACCGGCACCAGCATTGGCCTGCTGATTGAAAACACAGATCAGCGCTCGCAGGACTACAGCGCGATTAAAGATGTTTTTCGTCCGGGACACGCGGATTACACCTATGAGCAGAAATACGGCCTGCGCGATTACCGTGGCGGTGGACGTTCTTCCGCGCGTGAAACCGCGATGCGCGTAGCGGCAGGGGCGATTGCCAAGAAATACCTGGCGGAAAAGTTCGGCATCGAAATCCGCGGCTGCCTGAGCCAGATGGGCGACATTCCGCTGGAGATTAAAGACTGGCGTCAGGTTGAGCTTAATCCGTTCTTTTGTCCCGATGCGGACAAACTTGACGCGCTGGACGAACTGATGCGCGCGCTGAAAAAAGAGGGCGACTCCATCGGCGCGAAAGTGACGGTGATGGCGAGCGGCGTGCCGGCAGGGCTTGGCGAACCGGTGTTTGACCGACTGGATGCGGACATCGCCCATGCGCTGATGAGCATCAATGCGGTGAAAGGCGTGGAGATCGGCGAAGGATTTAACGTGGTGGCGCTGCGCGGCAGCCAGAATCGCGATGAAATCACGGCGCAGGGTTTTCAGAGCAACCACGCTGGCGGCATCCTCGGTGGCATCAGTAGCGGGCAACACATTGTGGCGCATATGGCGCTGAAACCTACCTCCAGCATTACCGTGCCGGGACGTACGATCAACCGGATGGGTGAAGAAGTCGAGATGATCACCAAAGGGCGCCACGATCCGTGTGTGGGGATTCGCGCAGTGCCGATCGCAGAAGCCATGCTGGCGATCGTGCTGATGGATCACCTGCTGCGCCATCGGGCACAGAATGCGGATGTAAAGACAGAGATTCCACGCTGGTAAGAAATGAAAAAAACCGCGATTGCGCTGCTGGCATGGTTTGTCAGTAGCGCCAGCCTGGCGGCGACGCCGTGGCAGAAAATAACTCATCCTGTCCCCGGCGCAGCCCAGTCTATCGGTAGCTTTGCCAACGGATGCATCATTGGCGCCGACACGTTGCCGGTACAGTCCGATAATTATCAGGTGATGCGCACCGATCAGCGCCGTTATTTCGGCCACCCGGATCTGGTCATGTTTATCCAGCGGTTGAGTCATCAGGCGCAGCAACGGGGGCTCGGAACCGTCCTGATAGGCGACATGGGGATGCCTGCCGGAGGCCGCTTTAATGGCGGACACGCCAGTCATCAGACCGGGCTTGATGTGGATATTTTCTTGCAGTTGCCGAAAACGCGCTGGAGCCAGGCGCAGCTATTGCGCCCGCAGGCGTTAGATCTGGTGTCCCGCGACGGTAAACATGTCGTGCCGTCGCGCTGGTCGTCGGATATCGCCAGTCTGATCAAACTGGCGGCACAAGACAATGACGTCACCCGTATTTTCGTCAATCCGGCCATTAAACAACAGCTTTGCCTCGATGCCGGAAGCGATCGTGACTGGCTACGTAAAGTACGCCCCTGGTTCCAGCATCGCGCGCATATGCACGTGCGTTTACGCTGCCCTGCCGACAGCCTGGAGTGCGAAGATCAACCTTTACCCCCGCCGGGTGATGGATGCGGCGCTGAACTGCAAAGCTGGTTCGAACCGCCAAAACCTGGCACCACAAAGCCTGAGAAGAAGACACCGCCGCCGTTGCCGCCTTCCTGCCAGGCGCTACTGGATGAGCATGTACTCTGATGGACAATTTTTATGATCTGTTTATGGTCTCCCCGCTGCTGCTGGTGGTACTGTTTTTTGTCGCCGTACTGGCAGGATTTATTGATTCTATCGCCGGGGGCGGAGGGCTGCTCACTATCCCTGCGCTGATGGCCGCCGGGATGTCGCCGGCAAATGCGCTGGCGACCAATAAATTACAGGCGTGTGGCGGCTCCCTCTCATCTTCGCTCTATTTTATTCGCCGTAAAGTGGTAAACCTGGCGGAGCAAAAGCTCAATATTCTGATGACGTTCATTGGCTCGATGAGCGGTGCGCTGCTGGTGCAGCACGTGCAGGCGGATATTTTGCGCCAGATCTTGCCTATCCTGGTGATTTTCATCGGCCTCTATTTTTTATTGATGCCGAAGCTGGGCGAGGAAGATCGCCAGCGCCGCCTGTATGGATTACCGTTCGCGCTGATAGCCGGGGGATGCGTCGGGTTTTACGACGGTTTTTTCGGGCCTGCCGCCGGGTCGTTTTACGCTCTGGCGTTTGTCACCTTATGTAGCTATAACCTGGCGAAATCCACGGCACATGCCAAAGTGCTTAACGCTACCTCCAACGTTGGCGGCCTGCTGTTATTTATCATCGGCGGCAAAGTGATCTGGGCGACGGGCTTCGTGATGCTGGTTGGTCAGTTTTTAGGGGCGCGAATGGGGTCGCGTCTGGTGTTGAGCAAAGGCCAAAAACTTATCAGACCGATGATCGTTATTGTCTCGGCGGTGATGAGCGCCAGGTTACTTTATGATAGCCACGGACAGGAGATCCTCCACTGGTTGGGGATGAATTAATGAACAGTACGCACCATTACGAACAGTTAATTGAGATTTTTAACGGCTGCTTTGCCGAAGAATTTAATACCCGTCTGATTAAAGGCGACGACGAACCGATCTATCTTCCTGCTGACGCGCAGGTACCGTACCACCGCATCGTCTTTGCGCATGGGTTTTACGCCAGCGCGCTGCATGAGATTTCTCACTGGTGTATCGCCGGTAAGGCGCGCCGCGAACTGGTTGACTTTGGTTACTGGTACTGCCCGGACGGACGCGACGCGCAGACCCAAAGTCAATTCGAAGACGTTGAGGTGAAGCCACAGGCTTTCGACTGGTTGTTTTGCGTGGCGGCGGGGTATCCCTTTAACGTCAGTTGCGACAATCTGGAAGGCGATATTGAGCCGGATCGCGTGGCGTTTCAGCGCCGGGTTCATGCGCAGGTAATGGCGTATCTGGAGCAGGGCATTCCTGAACGTCCGGCCCGCTTCATCAAAGCGCTACAGAATTACTATCACACGCCCGAACTTAAGGCGGAACAGTTCCCGTGGCCGGAAGCGCTTAATTAAAGCCAGCGCCACGTTTACAATGAGGAAAGAAGATGATCGCGGAGTTTGAATCACGCATTCTGGCATTAATTGACGATATGGTAGAGCACGCCAGCGACGATGAGCTTTTTGCCAGTGGATACCTGCGTGGCCACCTGACGTTAGCCATTGCCGAGCTGGAGAGCGGTGATGACCACTCCGTTGAGGCGGTCTATGCCAACGTTAGCCAAAGTCTGGAAAAAGCGATCGGCGCTGGCGAACTGTCGCCACGCGATCAGGCGTTAGTCAAAGCGATGTGGGACAATTTGTTCGACAAGGCAAAACAATAACGCCGAGGGCCGGAAGGCGACGCTTGCCGCCTTCCGCTATTGACTGGCCCATTACTTCACCGCTTTTCCCTTCAATAACTTTCTCACCCATAACCGATTCGGATTTAACGCCGCCAGCGTACCGGCATCCAGTGGAATCGGCTCGTTACTCATCTGCGCCGCCAGAATTTCTGCGCATAATGGCGCTGAGCACAAACCACGCGATCCCAGCGCGCCGAGCATAAATAAACCCGGATACACAGGCGCAGGCGCCGCCGACGTTTTATTATCGGCTAAATCGGCATAATGCGTCAGCGTGGCGTGGTAATCCGGGACATTGCCCACCATCGGCAGATGGTCGCGGGTGGCGCAACGCACGCCGCAACGGGCGCTGTTGCCGCTAACGTCAACCTCTGTGGCCCATTTCGCATCCGGAAAACAGTCAAGCAGACGCTGTCGGTTCTGACGCTGATCTTCTTCGCGCCAGACGGTGCTTTCATCGCCCCGGTGATAGCTGGCGCCAATACAGTGCTGCTGATTATGCGGATTTTGCGGCGTCAGATAGCCGTCGTAGCATAACACCTGACGCAACGCCGAGAGGGCGGGGGTGGTGGGAATATGACTGACCTGCCCCCCGACGGCATACACCGGTAGCGGCCGGGTCTGATCAAAACGGTTAATCTGATGGCCGTTCGCCAGGACGACGGTCTCATGGCTGGCGGTTTCACCTGACGTAAAGCGCAGTTGCCAGCGCGACTCCTGCGCAACGAGCGACGTGAGCGTATGGCGAAAGCGCGTTTGTAAACCCTGTTCGGTCGCCAGTGCGATGACTGCGCGAGTTAATTGTTCCGGGCACAGCCAGCCGCCTGCCGGATAGGTAATTCCTCCGCAGCGTGTCGTCACGCCAACCGCCTGTTCCGCTTCTTCGGCATCGAGCACCGAGGCCAGTCCGGCGGGCAGCGCCAGGGACAGCATCTGGGCAATTTTCTGCTGGCTTTTCTCATCCCATCCGAGCTGCGTCACGCCGCACCAGTCATGATCAAAAGAGACGGGCAGGGCATCATACAGGCGACGGGCAAAGGTGAATGCGGTCGGGAAAAAGCGATTAATGGCGGCGTCATGTTTGCTAAGGAGCGGATAAAGCGCGCCCTGTCGATTACCGGAGGCGCCCTGGGCGGGCTGGTCGTCCGCGCAATAGAGCGTCACCTGCCAGCCGCGACGCAGTAACGCCAGTGATAACAGCGCGCTGGCGATGCCGCCGCCAATGATTGCCGTTTCACGTTTTTCGCTTCCGCTGCGGTAAAACCAGGGCGCGGAAAGGGTCGGCATGAGGTGTTGTTCCATCACTCCGCAAAGCATCTCGCGTTTACGTCCGAAGCCTTTGCGTTTTTGCATGGTAAAACCGGCTTCCTGTAATCCCCGACGAACGAAACCCGCCGAGGTAAACGTCGCCAGCGTTGCACCGGGCCGCGCCAGCCGCGCCATCGCGTTAAACAGGTTTGGCGTCCACATATCCGGATTTTTCGCCGGGGCAAAACCGTCGAGGAACCAGGCGTCGACTGTTTGATTCAGCGTGGCGTCCAGTTGGTCGGTCAGTTCATTAATATCGCCAAACCACAAATCCAGCGTCACCCGGCCCCGATCCAGCAATAGGCGGTGGCATCCCGGGAGCGGCAGCGGCCATTGCGCCTGCAGCTGCTCTGCCCAGGGCGCGAGCTCCGGCCAGTGTTGGTGCGCCAGCGCCAGATCGCCGCGCGTTAACGGGAATTTCTCAAAACTGATGAAATGTAGCCTTTTCAGCGTCGCTTGTGGGTGCGCAGAACGAAAGCTGTCAAACGCCTGCCACAGCGTCAGGAAGTTGAGTCCGGTGCCAAAACCGCTTTCCGCGACTATAAATAATGGATGTGAATGTACGGGAAATCGCTCCGCAAGACGATTGCCGCCAAGAAAAACGTAGCGTGTCTCTTCGAGTCCATTGTCATTAGAAAAATAGACATCATCAAAATCTCGGGAAACAGGTGTACCCTCAGCGTTAAATTCGAGTGTGGCGGGTTGTATGGCGTATTGTTTCACGTAAGTTACTCGTCTGACGGGCGGTATCGCGATCTTAACGATGTGTGCCTGATGGCGCAAATTTCCTTACTAAATGGCTGATCGGACTTGTTCGGCGTACAAGTGTACGCTATTGTGCCAATCGAAACTTAAAAATAGTGCGAATTACAGAGGTATTGAATGAAACGTGCAGTGATTACTGGCCTGGGCATCGTTTCCAGCATCGGTAATAACCAGCAGGAAGTCCTGGCATCTCTGCGTGAAGGACGTTCAGGGATCACTTTCTCTCAGGAGCTGAAGGACGCCGGCATGCGTAGCCAGGTATGGGGCAACGTAAAACTGGATACCACTGGCCTCATTGACCGCAAAGTCGTGCGCTTTATGAGCGACGCCTCCATCTATGCTTATCTGTCTATGGAGCAGGCAGTGGCCGACGCCGGTCTGGCGCCGGAAGTCTATCAGAATAACCCGCGTGTCGGCCTGATTGCAGGTTCCGGCGGCGGCTCCCCGAAATTCCAGGTCTTTGGCGCAGACGCCATGCGTAGCCCGCGTGGTCTGAAAGCCGTGGGCCCGTATGTGGTGACGAAAGCAATGGCATCCGGCGTTTCCGCCTGCCTCGCTACGCCGTTTAAAATTTATGGCGTGAACTACTCCATTAGCTCCGCTTGCGCGACCTCCGCACACTGTATCGGCAATGCGGTTGAACAGATCCAACTGGGCAAACAGGACATCGTTTTTGCTGGCGGCGGCGAAGAGCTGTGCTGGGAAATGGCCTGTGAGTTCGACGCGATGGGGGCATTGTCCACCAAATATAACGATACGCCTGAAAAAGCGTCCCGTACCTATGATGCGCACCGTGATGGGTTTGTCATCGCAGGCGGTGGCGGTATGGTTGTTGTCGAAGAGCTGGAACACGCTCTGGCGCGCGGCGCGCATATCTATGCGGAAATCGTCGGTTACGGCGCAACATCCGATGGCGCAGACATGGTTGCTCCGTCTGGTGAAGGCGCAGTACGTTGCATGCAGATGGCGATGCACGGCGTAGACACGCCGATCGACTACCTGAACTCTCACGGTACCTCTACTCCGGTAGGCGACGTGAAAGAACTCGGTGCAATCCGTGAAGTGTTTGGCGATAACAGCCCGGCTATCTCCGCGACCAAAGCGATGACCGGCCACTCGCTGGGTGCCGCAGGCGTGCAGGAAGCTATCTACTCTCTGCTGATGCTGGAGCACGGTTTTATCGCGCCGAGTATCAACATCGAAGAGCTGGATGAGCAGGCTGCGGGTCTGGACATCGTGACCGAAACGACCGAGCGTGAACTGACTACTGTAATGTCTAACAGCTTCGGTTTTGGCGGCACCAACGCCACGCTGGTGATGCGTAAGTTGTAAGCCTGACTATTACGTTGTAGTATCAATAATGAAACAGGTCGCTAATGCGACCTGTTTTTTCATTCAGGGAACAACAAATTATATGGATATTCTATAAATGCCAACTAATACATTAGATAAAATTAGGCATAGTTTGAGTTGTGTGGCTGTTTTATTTGGTTTGCTTGGCATTTTTGTTTTTGCCTCATTTTCGCCTTCCTATGCCTGGCTTTATTTGGCAGGTCTGGCTGCGCCTTTTATATATAGTATTGTTTTTGTCTATGCGATTGCCGCCTGGAGTATTTATTCAAAGTATTATCCGTTTTTATCATTGGGCCGCTTATCATTTGTGGAATGTTTTTTTCCGGCGCTGGCCCTGGTGTGCCTTAC
This sequence comes from Salmonella sp. SAL04162, assembly GCF_046551535.1. Classification (NCBI taxonomy): domain Bacteria; kingdom Pseudomonadati; phylum Pseudomonadota; class Gammaproteobacteria; order Enterobacterales; family Enterobacteriaceae; genus Salmonella; species Salmonella sp. SAL04162. The sequence goes on along the minus strand of NZ_JBGDVX010000011.1, from coordinate 127,453 downwards.
CGTTCTCTACAATGCTTTTAGTGGCCCGGAACCCTGGATGGCCGAGTTATCAAGGCAATTTTTTCTTCATAAATTTCTTAACACGCTGGCGATGTGCTTTCTGGCTCCTGTGGCGGAGGAAATTATATTCAGAGGGTTTTTATTAAACAGCAGTATCGGTTGGGGTCGGTACTCAAGAGTTTCCGGTATTATTATTACCTCACTCGCTTTTGCATTTATGCATACACAATATCTCTTTGCGGTGACTTTTGTTTATCTGTTTGTTTTTTCATCGATATTATGCGTTGTTCGAATGAGAAGTCGTGGGCTAATGATACCGATAATACTTCATATTTTAAATAATGCCTGGGTTATTTTCGGCTTACTGTTTTCAGCGACGGAATAAGCGCCTGATGCAATAGGCGCTTTAACCTCTCCGGTACGAACAAGAGACCGATGGCGGTTCCCTTTTTTAATGCTTCTTATATTCCGGCGCGACTTTCGCTGACCAGGCCTCAGCCTGGGTGATGGCGCCTGCGTCATAAATCGGCTGTTCATAACCCTTATCAGCATCCCGAACGCGGTAAATTTTCCAGCGTCCCTCTTCCCAACGGGTATAAACTTCCAGGTGGATGGGCGTTGACTCTGTAGCCAACAGAACATCCACTTTTTCTCCGCCGAGGAAAGGGTGTGCCTTCCCAACCCGTAACTGTGGAATCCACTCTGGCGCATAGTCCTGCGCATACATAAAATAATCAGCCCCCACAATCTCCTGTTCATAAAGGGACTGTATTAGCGCCAGGCGATGAATAACCTCTTTAGCGACGTAACGTTGCATTAAGGCGGTGGTGTCGTCAGGGGGATTCACATCGTTCGTGAACGTCGTCATCCATGAGGTATAGAACTGCTTCACGGCCTGCGTACTGTCGTGATGAGGCGCAGAGCAACTACAAAGCAACAGGATAAGCGCGACAAGGGAGAACGTTTTCATTAATTCTTCCTGTAGATGGTATATGAGGGCCTGGCTGCCCGGTAGCCCGGGCCGGCCCACATATCGCGTTGTTTAAAATCTGAATACCACTCTGTGCCATCATATATCGCCATGTGACCGCTCGGGTTGCCGCCAGCGTAAGGTTGAATAATGATGACGTCACCCTCGCGCGGCATTTCATAGGTACCAATAGCGGTGAATCCGGCGCTTCTTAACATTGGGCCATAATCTTTTGCATGATATGTATGCCCCAGCGTGATACCGCCCGCCTGAATTGCCTTTCGGGTAAATTCCGCACACCGGCCTTGAGAATGAGAACCTGCATGCGTTTTGGCATAATTAACCGCCATTCTTTTATCCCAACTCATAATGATTCCTGTTAATAAAATACGTAATAGCAATGACGTAATGCTTTAACAGTATTTGATTCGGGAAGCATGACAAATAGTGCTATTACTATTTTCAATAGAATAAGTTTAAATATTTATTAATTGTTGAGATTGATAAGTTAGGGCCAATTTATTCAACATTAACTATTATTCTGCGGTATTGGCATCATTTTTTATTTGCATATCGCCATAGCGCGACGGCCAGATCTCCTGCGGCGTGATGCCCAGCGCGTCCGCAATAATCCGTTCAGCTCTCGGCCAGGAGCGGGTAAAGACATTGCGCAGTGAGTCAGGTGATAAACCGGCCTGACGAGAAAGATCTCTGAGCGTAATACCTCTTTTTTCCAGTGCACTTTTAATATCTGCACGATGCCAGTCTTGGCTTTTTGGTTCCATTCTGTAATCCTAAGAAGATGTGTTATCGGCACCGATATTTTTAAAGTGAAAATTAGCGTGAGAAAAAGAAAGTTACTTTCTTTTTCACTCTAAGAATAGTGCCAGAAAGAAAGCAAAATTTCGCGCAAAAGAAGAAATATTTTTATTTCATCAAAGGAAAGGAAAGAAACCGATGGCAAAGGAATGGTTCACGGTTAAGGAATGTCTTGGCTTGCCGGGGTTTCCGGGAAGCGAGCCTGCGGTTCGCGAACGTTTGTATAAGTACAGCGAAGGGAAAGAGGGGGTCAGGCGTAAGCGTGTTAAATCAAAGGCCGAGGAGTTTCATATATCTGTTTTCCCTCTTTATGTTCATCGTTATCTGGACGACAGCGGAGAGGAACCGACGCCAGAACCCATTTCCTTACAGGAAGCGGAGCCTGAAGATATTTGGGAGATGATGTTCAGGTTACTGACGCCAGAACAGCGCAAGCAGGTGACCGGACGGTTTAAGGTGAGAGGGATGAAAGCGGTCTTTCCCTTTCTGTTTGATGACACGCCGCCACGTTGATACCCTGGCTGCAATTTCAAGGTTGACAAGTTTCGCGTCTCACAGGCAGACTTCACTCTCTACATTATCCTTCCGATAATGCGTAAGCGTTTAACGTTATCCAACGCACCTTAATCCTGACGTTCAGGTAGAGGGGGGCGTGGCCTTTCCCCGCCTTACTCTGCATTCTGGAGTAATGCATGACAGCAGTTAGCCAAAAAACAACGACCCCGTCTGCGAATTTTTCGCTGTTCCGCATCGCCTTTGCGGTTTTCCTGACCTATATGACGGTCGGCCTGCCGTTACCCGTCATCCCGCTTTTTGTCCATCACGAACTGGGCTATAGCAATACGATGGTTGGGATCGCCGTGGGCATTCAGTTTTTTGCGACGGTACTGACGCGCGGCTATGCCGGACGGCTGGCGGATCAATATGGCGCTAAACGATCGGCGTTACAGGGGATGTTTGCCTGCGGGCTGGCGGGCGCCGCCTGGCTCCTGGCCGCGCTGTTGCCGGTTTCCGCGCCGGTAAAATTCGCGCTGCTTATTGTCGGGCGCTTAATTCTCGGTTTCGGCGAAAGCCAGCTGCTGACCGGAACCCTGACCTGGGGACTGGGGCTGGTTGGCCCAACGCGTTCCGGTAAGGTGATGTCGTGGAACGGAATGGCGATTTACGGCGCGCTGGCGGCCGGTGCGCCGTTGGGCTTGCTGATCCATAGCCACTTTGGCTTCGCGGCGCTGGCGGGAACGACGATGGTTTTACCGCTGCTGGCCTGGGCATTCAACGGCACCGTGCGTAAAGTGCCAGCGTATACGGGGGAGCGACCTTCACTGTGGAGCGTGGTCGGGCTTATCTGGAAACCGGGCCTGGGCCTGGCATTGCAGGGCGTGGGCTTTGCCGTCATCGGTACGTTTATTTCACTTTATTTTGTCAGCAATGGCTGGACGATGGCGGGATTCACCCTGACCGCGTTTGGCGGTGCGTTTGTACTGATGCGCATATTGTTCGGTTGGATGCCGGACCGCTTTGGCGGCGTGAAGGTCGCCGTTGTCTCATTGCTGGTTGAGACGGCAGGACTGCTGCTCTTGTGGCTGGCGCCGACGGCCTGGATAGCGCTGGTAGGCGCGGCGCTCACCGGGGCAGGGTGTTCATTGATTTTCCCGGCGCTGGGCGTGGAGGTTGTGAAACGCGTACCTGCACAGGTACGCGGTACGGCGCTCGGCGGCTACGCCGCGTTTCAGGATATCTCCTACGGCGTTACCGGCCCGCTGGCGGGCATGCTGGCCACGTCATGCGGCTATCCTTCCGTATTCCTCGCGGGAGCGATCTCCGCGGTGGTTGGCATCCTGGTGACGATATTATCGTTCCGGCGCGGTTAAGAAACCAGCCAGAAAAGCGCCAGTACAATTATTAGCGCGATAAACAACAGGCCTGGCCGTGCAGACAGATTTTTCACGGTTTCAATCATCGGCGCGAACGGGCGGTAGATGGGTTGAATAGAGAGCGGTTCGAGCTCATTCGCCTCCCGCTCTACGCGACGCAGGAAAATATGGTTAAGTAAGTCCTGCACCTGGGCGGTGGTCAGCACCGTTTGCGGCTGAATTTGATAAGTGTGTTGGGCATACTCTTTGATCGCTGTGAGCTCGTCTGGCTCAAGCGGTTGTTTTAACGCAGCCTGCAGCGTATGTAGCGTAGGCGCGTGTTGTAGTGACAGCGTCTGCCGCGCCTGTAGCCATGTCGCCAGATGAGTAAACTGTTTTGCCGGAATGAGCTCGCCGCTTTTCACGCCGGAGAGTTCCAGCATTGATTGCCAGATAAGTTTGTTTGACTCGCCGGTCGCGGCCGCCAGCTTCGTCACCAACTGATTCAACGTATTATGTTCAGCAGGCAATAATGGCCGATCCGTTGCCGGACGTTGCTGCGGCTGCGGAATGGAAAGTTGCCCCTGTTGCAGGAGCGTCAGCACGTTTTTGAGTTGATCGGGCGTAAGCTGGCTAAGCGCGGTTTGACCGTATTGCTGACGGATAAAATCGCTGACGGCCTGACGATTATTCCCGACGCCAAGCAGCTCTGTTAGCTGTGAAAGCACCTGACGATTGGCGTGATTTTGCTGCGCTACGCCCAGACGCTGGGTAAGATTCTGTTCAGCGGCGGGGAAGTGGCGCGACAGTAGCGGCGCGTCATTTTTTATCCCCAGATCGTGTTTCATTCCGGCCCATACTTCCGCGCTTTGCTGCTGGGTCAGTGAAATCAGGCGCGTGATCAGCCTTTCCAGTACCGTACGCTGTTGCATGGAAAGCGGCTGCTCGCTCGCAGCGGAAAGAGGATTACGCCCTTCGCCTGGAGGCTGTGCGGGGGCGCCGGAGATGGGATGCATAATTAATTATCCTTTAACCATAAATCTGAGCAATATATGCCTGGCGGCCAGATTATGGCACACTTGTCCGGTTAACTCTCGTTCTCAAACAGGTACGACAGTCGTGAAAATTCTCGTTGATGAAAATATGCCTTACGCCCGCGAATTATTTAGCCGCCTGGGTGAGGTAAAGGCAGTGCCGGGTCGCCCGATCCCCGTTGAAGAATTGAACCATGCCGATGCGTTAATGGTGCGTTCGGTCACGAAAGTGAATGAATCGCTGCTGAGCGGCACGCCGATTAACTTCGTTGGTACTGCTACGGCAGGCACCGATCATGTGGATGAGGCATGGCTGAAGCAGGCGGGCATCGGTTTTTCAGCCGCGCCCGGCTGTAATGCTATCGCCGTGGTGGAGTATGTGTTTTCCGCGCTGTTGATGCTGGCCGAACGTGACGGCTTTTCGTTACGCGATCGCACTATAGGGATTGTCGGCGTGGGTAACGTCGGAAGCCGGCTACAGACCAGGCTTGAAGCGTTAGGTATCCGCACGTTGCTGTGTGATCCGCCACGCGCCGCACGCGGGGACGAGGGTGATTTTCGTACGCTGGATGAGCTGGTGCAGGAAGCGGATGTCCTGACTTTCCATACGCCGCTTTATAAAGACGGACCGTACAAAACGCTGCATCTGGCCGATGAGACGCTGATCCGTCGACTGAAACCCGGCGCCATTCTCATTAACGCCTGCCGCGGTCCGGTGGTGGATAACGCCGCGTTGCTGGCGCGACTTAATGCCGGGCAGCCGCTGAGCGTGGTGCTTGATGTGTGGGAGGGCGAACCGGATCTTAACGTCGCGCTACTGGAAGCCGTGGATATCGGCACGTCGCATATTGCCGGCTATACGCTGGAAGGCAAAGCGCGCGGCACCACCCAGGTCTTTGAGGCGTATAGCGCGTTTATCGGTCGCGAGCAGCATGTCGCGCTGGAGACATTATTGCCTGCGCCTGAGTTTGGTCGTATTACGCTTCATGGCCCGCTGGATCAACCGACGCTGAAAAGACTGGCGCATTTGGTGTATGATGTGCGCCGCGACGATGCGCCACTGCGTAAAGTCGCTGGAATTCCGGGTGAATTTGATAAATTGCGTAAAAATTATCTTGAGCGCCGTGAATGGTCGTCTTTATACGTGATGTGTGACGACGAAACGGCAGCCGCCTTGCTGTGTAAGCTAGGTTTTAACGCTGTTCATCACCCGGCACATTAATGTCTTCTTAATGCTCCCTGTCGAATAATGCGACAGGGACGCTTATGTATTTCTGGAGTAAATCACCATGTCTGAAGGCTGGAACATTGCCATTCTGGGCGCAACGGGCGCCGTAGGCGAAGCCCTGCTTGAAACACTGGCTGAACGCCAGTTCCCGGTCGGTGAAATTTATGCGTTGGCGCGTCATGAAAGCGCGGGCGAGCACCTCCGTTTTGGTGGCAAGTCGGTCATTGTCCAGGATGCGGCGGACTTTGACTGGACGCAGGCGCAGTTGGCGTTTTTCGTTGCCGGCGCAGAGGCATCGGCTGCCTGGATAGACGACGCGACCAATGCAGGCTGCCTGGTGATAGATTCCAGCGGTCTGTTTGCGCTGGAGCCTGATGTGCCGCTGGTCGTGCCGGAAGTTAACCCGTATGTACTGGCGGATTACCGTAACCGTAACGTGATTGCGGTCGCCGATAGTCTGACCAGTCAACTGCTGGCGGCGCTCAAGCCGTTAATCGATCAGGGGGGACTGTCGCGCATCGCCGTCACCAGTATGTTATCAGCGTCCGCGCAGGGGAAAAAAGCGGTCGATGCGCTGGCCGGACAGAGTGCGAAGCTGCTTAACGGCATACCGATTGATGAAGATGATTTCTTTGGCCGCCAGTTGGCGTTCAATATGCTGCCGCTGCTGCCGGATCGTGAAGGCAGCGTGCGCCAGGAACGTCGTATCGTCGATGAAGTGCGTAAAATTTTGCAGGACGATGGCGTGATGATCTCCGCCAGTGTCGTGCAGTCGCCGGTGTTCTATGGCCATGCGCAGATGGTGAGCTTTGAAGCGCTCCGTCCGCTGGCGGCGGAAGAGGCGCGCGAGGCGTTTTCCCGCGGTGAAGATATCGTACTGTCAGAAGAGTCGGATTACCCGACGCAGGTGGGCGACGCTTCCGGCAATCCACAGCTTTCTATTGGCTGTGTGCATAATGATTACGGTATGCCGGAACAAATTCAGTTCTGGTCAGTGGCGGACAACGTGCGTTTCGGCGGCGCGCTGATGGCCGTTAAAATTGCGGAGAAGCTGGTGCAGGAGTATCTGTACTGATGTCCGGACAGCAATCATCGCCGGTCTATAAAATTGCGCTGGGTATTGAGTACGACGGCAGCAAGTATTATGGCTGGCAGCGTCAGAATGAAGTGCGCAGCGTGCAGGAAAAGCTGGAAAAAGCGCTCTCGCAGGTGGCAAATGAACCTATTAACGTGTTCTGCGCCGGGCGTACCGATGCCGGCGTTCACGGCACCGGGCAGGTTGTCCATTTCGAAACGACCGCATTGCGCAAAGATGCGGCATGGACGCTGGGGGTAAATGCGAATTTGCCTGGTGACATTGCCGTGCGCTGGGTGAAAACTGTACCGGATGATTTTCACGCGCGATTTAGCGCTACGGCTCGCCGTTATCGCTATATCATCTACAATCATCGACTGCGTCCTGCGGTATTAGCAAAAGGCGTGACGCATTACTATGAGCCACTGGATGCAGAGCGGATGCATCGCGCGGCGCAGTGTCTGCTTGGCGAAAATGATTTTACCTCGTTTCGCGCGGTGCAGTGCCAGTCGCGCACGCCGTGGCGTAATGTGATGCACATCAACGTTACCCGCCACGGCCCTTATGTGGTGGTCGATATCAAAGCGAATGCCTTTGTTCATCATATGGTCAGGAATATTGTCGGCAGCCTGCTGGAAGTAGGCGCTCACAACCAGCCGGAGAGCTGGATCGCAGAGCTGTTAGCGGCCAGGGACAGAACGCTGGCGGCGGCAACGGCGAAGGCGGAGGGGCTATATTTGGTTGCGGTGGATTACCCTGACCGGTTTGACCTTCCAAAACCGCCAATGGGCCCGCTATTTCTGGCGGACTAATCCGAATCGTACACCCGAAACGTGTCGGGTAGAAAGGCAAAGACAAATATGGACCTGATCTACTTTATTATTGATTTTATTCTGCACATCGATGTGCATCTGGCGGAGCTGGTCGCGGAGTACGGCGTCTGGGTGTACGCTATTTTGTTTTTGATTCTGTTTTGTGAAACCGGCCTGGTCGTCACGCCGTTCCTGCCGGGCGACTCGCTGCTGTTTGTCGCCGGGGCGCTGGCTTCGCTGGAAACCAACGATCTCAATGTGCATGTCATGGTGGCGTTAATGCTGATCGCCGCAATTGTCGGCGATGCGGTAAATTACACGATTGGTCGACTGTTCGGCGAAAAACTGTTCAGTAATCCGAATTCGAAAATTTTCCGCCGCAGTTATCTGGATAAAACCCACCAGTTTTATGAAAAACACGGCGGTAAAACTATCATTCTCGCTCGCTTCGTGCCGATCGTCAGAACCTTTGCGCCGTTTGTGGCAGGGATGGGGCACATGTCCTATCGGCATTTTGCCGCCTATAACGTCATCGGCGCGCTGCTGTGGGTGCTGCTCTTTACCTACGCCGGTTATTTCTTCGGTACGATACCGTTGATTCAGGATAACCTTAAGCTGCTGATTGTGGGGATTATCGTGGTTTCGATATTACCTGGCGTCATCGAGATTATTCGGCATAAGCGCGCTGCGTCGCGTGCCGCAAAATAGAAAGTAACTCAGCGGTTCGACCACTTTTTTATCCAAAGTTTCGGGCTGTTATGTTTTAATGTGCAACATTCATGGTCTGTTGGGGGCAAAAATGGCATTATGCGCCCCTTATAATAAAGCTGACTAAGGTTCAGGCAGAAAGGTCACCAATGAGCTGGATTGAACGAATTAAAAGCAACATTACTCCCACCCGCAAGGCAAGCATTCCTGAAGGGGTGTGGACCAAGTGTGATAGCTGCGGTCAGGTTTTATACCGCGCTGAGCTGGAACGTAATCTTGAGGTCTGTCCTAAGTGTGACCATCATATGCGCATGTCGGCGCGCAATCGCCTGCATAGCCTGTTAGATGAAGGTTCCCTTGTGGAGTTGGGTAGCGAGCTGGAGCCAAAAGACGTGCTCAAGTTCCGCGACTCCAAAAAATATAAAGACAGACTGGCGTCCGCGCAGAAAGAAACCGGCGAGAAAGACGCGCTGGTGGTCATGAAAGGGACGCTTCACGGTATGCCGGTTGTCGCCGCCGCGTTTGAATTCGCGTTCATGGGCGGCTCAATGGGGTCTGTCGTTGGCGCACGCTTCGTTCGCGCCGTTGAACAGGCGCTGGAAGACAACTGTCCGTTAGTGTGTTTCTCTGCTTCCGGCGGCGCGCGTATGCAAGAAGCGCTGATGTCGCTGATGCAGATGGCGAAAACCTCGGCGGCGCTGGCTAAAATGCAGGAACGCGGTTTACCGTACATTTCTGTACTGACCGACCCAACGATGGGCGGCGTTTCCGCCAGTTTTGCGATGCTGGGCGATCTCAACATCGCCGAGCCAAAAGCCCTGATTGGCTTCGCCGGCCCGCGCGTTATCGAACAAACCGTCCGTGAGAAGCTCCCGCCGGGATTCCAGCGCAGTGAGTTCCTGATCGAAAAAGGCGCTATTGATATGATCGTCCGCCGCCCGGAAATGCGCCTGAAGCTGGCGAGCATTCTGGCGAAGCTGATGAATCTGCCCGCGCCGAACCCGGACGCCCCGCGTGAAGGCGTGGTGGTGCCTCCGGCGCCGGATCAGGAGTCTGAGGCCTGATAACTGAAAAGGGCAGGGCCGCAGGCTCTGCCCTTTTGCTTTTCACCGTAAAGAAGCAGCGGAATCAATGAAAAACAAATCTATACCTCAAGCTGCGTCGCCCCTGGCCTCGTGGCTTTCTTATCTGGAAAACCTGCACAGCAAGAGTATCGATTTAGGCCTTGAGCGCGTAAGCCAGGTGGCAGCGCGTCTGGACATCCTCAAGCCTGCGCCGTTCGTTTTTACCGTGGCGGGAACCAACGGTAAAGGTACGACCTGTCGAACGCTGGAGTCGGTGTTAATCGCGGCGGGATACCGTGTGGGCGTCTATAGTTCGCCTCATCTGGTACGTTACACCGAGCGCGTGCGCGTGCAGGGGAAAGAATTAGCGGAATCCGCGCATACCGCGTCCTTTGCGGAAATAGAAGCGGCGCGCGGCGATATTTCATTGACCTATTTTGAATATGGTACGTTGTCGGCATTGTGGCTGTTTAAACAGGCTAACCTTGACGTGGTGATTCTGGAGGTCGGGTTGGGCGGCCGCCTGGACGCCACGAACATTGTGGATGCCGACGTAGCGGTAATTACCAGCATCGCGCTTGACCATACTGACTGGCTGGGGCCGGATCGCGAAAGTATCGGCCGCGAGAAGGCCGGGATTTTTCGCGCGGAAAAACCCGCTATCGTCGGCGAACCGGAAATGCCGGCAACCATCGCGGATGTCGCGCAGGAGACCGGCGCGCTGTTGCGGCGTCGCGGCGTTGACTGGCGTTATGAGGTGACAGCGACCCACTGGGCGTTTACCGATGGCGACGGCACGCTTGCCGGACTGCCGTTGCCGCAGGTTCCTCAGCCGAATGCCGCCACCGCTCTGGCCGCGCTGCGCGCCAGCAGGTTGAACATTGACGAGCAGGCGATTCGCGACGGTATTGCGCAGGCTACCTTGCCGGGACGTTTTCAAATCGTGAGTGAGTCGCCGCGCGTTATCTTTGATGTCGCCCATAATCCCCACGCGGCGGAATACCTGACGGGTCGTCTGAAAATGTTGCCGAAACGCGGGCGCGTGCTTGCGGTGATTGGTATGCTGCATGATAAAGATATCGCCGGCACGTTAGCCTGGTTGAAAAGCGTGGTTGACGACTGGTATTGTGCTCCGTTAGAGGGGCCGCGCGGCGCGACGGCGGAACAACTTCTGGAACATCTGGGGAAAGGGAATGTCTATGATAGCGTCGCGCAGGCATGGCAGGCCGCTATCGACGCGGCGCAGCCAGAAGATACCGTGCTGGTGTGCGGATCGTTCCACACCGTCGCACATGTTATGGAAGTGATAGACGCGGGGAGAATCGGTGGCGAGTAAGTTTCAGAATCGTTTAGTCGGCACGATTGTGTTAGTCGCGCTGGGGGTTATTGTGCTTCCCGGTCTGCTGGACGGACAGAAAAAGCATTATCAGGATGAATTTGCTGCGATTCCACTGGTACCGAAGCCTGGCGACCGCGATGAGCCGGATATGATGCCTGCCGCAACGCAGGCGCTACCGACACAGCCGCCGGAAGGGGCGGCTGAAGAGGTGCGGGCGGGAGATGCGGCAGCGCCATCGCTGGACCCGTCGCGCATGGCGTCTAACAATGTCGAGCTTGATCCGATACCGGCGGAGACGCCTAAACCGAAGCCGGTTGAAAAACCGAAGCCGCAGCCTAAACCGCAACAGCCGGTTGTCGTCGCTTCCACGCCGACGCCCGCGCCGAAACCGGCCGCCGACGATAAACCTGCGCCGACCGGCAAAGCTTATGTCGTACAGTTGGGCGCGCTGAAAAACGCGGATAAAGTCAACGAGATAGTCGGCAAGCTTCGTTCCGCCGGGTTCCGGGTTTATACTTCCCCCTCAACGCCGGTACAGGGTAAGATAACCCGTATTCTCGTCGGGCCGGATGCGTCGAAAGATAAGATGAAAGGATCGCTTGGCGAGCTCAAGCAGATTTCCGGGTTAAGCGGCGTGGTGATGGGATATAGCCCGAACTAAGGCGCGTTTTGCCCGACTGCGCAGCGTTAAGGCCTACGGTGTTCATCTGGTAATAGCCGAAGTCCTGTAGGCTGGATAAGGCGTTTACGCCGCCATCCGGCAGAAGGAATAAACCTGGTATCCTGCGCTTATCAGGCCGATGGCAGCTCTTCTGGTCGTGCCCGAAGAGATAAAAAGTGTGATGGCGTTGAATATTTTTTCAGCGCCATTTTTATTTACGCGTGGGAAGGAAATCCCTACGCAAACGTTTTCTTTTTCTGTTAGAATGCGCCCCGAACAGGACGACAGGGCGTAAAATCGTGGGACATCTATGGTCTGGATTGATTACGCCATTATCGCGGTGATTGCTTTTTCCTGTCTGGTTAGCCTAATCCGCGGCTTTGTTCGTGAAGCGTTATCGCTGGTGACGTGGGGTTGTGCTTTCTTTGTCGCCAGTCACTACTACACTTACCTGTCTGTCTGGTTTACGGGCTTTGAAGACGAACTGGTTCGTAATGGGATTGCTATCGCGGTACTGTTTATCGCGACGCTTATCGTCGGCGCTATCGTGAATTTTGTGATAGGTCAGCTAGTAGAAAAGACCGGCCTGTCGGGAACTGACCGGGTGTTGGGGATCTGTTTCGGCGCACTGCGAGGGGCGCTGATTGTCGCCGCCATTCTGTTCTTCCTTGATACCTTTACCGGCTTGTCGAAAAGCGAAGACTGGAGCAAATCGCAGCTCATCCCGCAGTTCAGCTTCATCATCAGATGGTTCTTTGACTATCTGCAAAGCTCGTCGAGTTTCTTGCCCAGGACGTAACAGGTTCTGAGATGTGGCTTAACGAGGAAAATGACGTATGTGCGGTATTGTCGGTATCGCCGGTGTTATGCCGGTCAACCAGTCGATTTATGACGCGTTAACAGTGCTCCAGCATCGTGGTCAGGATGCTGCCGGTATCATCACCATTGATGCGAATAACTGCTTCCGCTTGCGTAAGGCAAACGGACTGGTGAACGATATTTTTGAAGCTCGCCACATGCAGCGTTTGCAGGGCAACATGGGGATCGGCCATGTGCGCTACCCTACCGCAGGCAGCTCCAGCGCTTCGGAAGCGCAACCTTTTTACGTTAACTCGCCGTATGGCATCACGTTGGCCCATAATGGCAACCTGACTAACGCGCACGAGCTACGTAAAAAGCTGTTTGAAGAAAAGCGCCGTCATATCAACACCACCTCCGATTCCGAAATCCTGCTCAATATTTTCGCCAGCGAGCTCGACAACTTCCGTCACTATCCGCTGGAAGCCGACAATATTTTTGCCGCGATTGCCGCGACTAACCGTCAAATCCGCGGCGCCTATGCCTGCGTGGCGATGATTATCGGTCACGGTATGGTGGCTTTTCGCGATCCGCACGGCATTCGCCCATTAGTGCTGGGCAAGCGTGACGTTGGCGATGGTCGTACGGAGTATATGGTCGCTTCTGAAAGCGTGGCGCTGGATACGCTGGGCTTTGAATTCCTGCGCGATGTCGCGCCGGGCGAAGCTATCTATATTACCGAAAAGGGGCAACTGTTCACGCGCCAGTGCGCGGATAACCCGGTCAGTAACCCCTGTCTGTTTGAGTACGTTTATTTTGCTCGCCCGGACTCCTTTATCGACAAGATCTCCGTCTACAGCGCTCGTGTGAATATGGGCACCAAACTTGGCGAAAAAATCGCTCGTGAATGGGAAGATCTGGACATCGACGTCGTGATCCCTATCCCGGAAACCTCCTGCGATATCGCACTGGAAATTGCCCGTATTCTCGGCAAGCCGTACCGCCAGGGATTTGTCAAAAATCGTTACGTGGGACGTACCTTTATCATGCCGGGCCAACAGCTACGCCGTAAATCCGTGCGCCGTAAGCTCAATGCTAATCGCGCGGAATTCCGCGATAAGAACGTCCTGCTGGTGGATGATTCCATCGTGCGTGGCACCACATCAGAGCAGATCATCGAGATGGCCCGGGAAGCCGGCGCGAAGAAGGTTTATCTGGCGTCCGCCGCGCCGGAAATTCGTTTCCCTAACGTCTATGGCATTGATATGCCGACCGCCAATGAGCTGATCGCGCATGGTCGCGAGGTGGATGAGATTCGTCAGATCATCGGCGCAGACGGGCTTATCTTCCAGGACCTGAACGATCTGATCGAAGCCGTACGCGCGGAAAACCCGGATATCCAGCAGTTTGAGTGTTCGGTATTTAACGGGGTATATGTCACCAAAGACGTCGACCAGCAATACCTCGACTTCCTGGATTCATTACGTAATGACGACGCCAAAGCGGTGCTGTTCCAGAACGAAATGGAAAACCTGGAAATGCATAACGAAGGCTAATGGCTTTGCCAGCGGCGCAATGCCGCTGGCCGATGTCAATTACGCACCACGCCGAAGCGAATAGCGTATTTTTGTACTTTGTACTGTAACGTGGTGCGCGATACGTTAAGGCTGCGGGCCGCGGCGGCAATATTCCCCTGATGCGTATCCAGCGCGGTTTCTATTAAATGCCTTTCGTAGTTGGCAACCCGTACCTCCAGCGATCCTTCATACTGCGGATCGGGTGACGAGGGAAGGGGATTTTCCGGCGCGGTTTCCGGTACGCCTAAATTTAACTCGTCCTGTTCAAAAATGATGTGTTTGAGCAGTCCGTCTTTTTCCTGCATGATCATGCTGCGTACAATCGCGTTTTCCAGCATCCTGACATTACCCGGCCAGGCGTGATTGAGCAGATCAGCACGCGCCGTCTCGCTTAATCCGTGAATGTCCTGCGGCACGTCATTACGGTATTTATCAATAAAATAATTCGCCAGTAAGGGAATATCTTCCGGGCGGGCGCGCAGCGGCGGTAACGTCAACATTCCGACGCTCAACCGATAAAAAAGATCTGCTCGCAGGCGTTCTTGTTGAATTAATTTGACGGGCGCTTCGTTCATGGCGGCAACGATCCTGACATCAGAGTGGAGTTGCTGTTGTCCGCCGAGCCGCCAGAAGGTTTTATCCTGCAAGAATCGCAGCAGCTTACTTTGCATCTCTATCGGCATGGCGTTCAGCTCATCAAGAAAGAGCGTTCCCCCGTTTGCCAGCTCCAGATAGCCCTGGCTATTTTCCGCGCCGGTATAGGCGCCGCGCACGGTGCCGAAAAGCGTACTTTCGATAAGCGTAGGCGGTAGAGCGCCGCAGTTCAGGGCGATAAATGGTTTATTCGCCCGCTTGCTGCATTGATGGATCAGGCGGGAAAATAGCTCCTTACCCGTACCCGTCTCCCCGACAATCGTCACCGGAATATTACTGGCGGCCAGCCGTTTGGCTTTGGCAATATTACTGAGCATTTCCGGGTTTTCGGTAATAATGGCATGGTGCTTCTCATGGTGATCGGCATACAGCAGTTGGTTCAGTTCTACCACCTGCTCCTGGAGCCGCCTGACGCCGGACATATTCCTGCCGATTTCGATAACGCCGACCATGCCGCCATCGCTTGCATAGAGCGGCGCGGTGGTGTGTTGATAGTCAACGGCCTGGCCTCGCGCATTGTAATAAATTTGATAATGGCCAATGTATTCCACGCCTTTTTTTAACGATGAAAGCATCGTACTTTGGGTCTCTTTCATGCCCGGATAGACATCCAGCATATGTTTTCCCATTGCCCGTTCAATACTGTAGCCGTCCAGATCCGCGCTTTCCTGATTGTAGTAAACGTATTCACCACGCTCATTAATGACGGCCAACGGCTGATGAATCAAATCGAAAAAGCGGGAAAACATCCTGAGCGCCGAGGCCAGTTCCTGATTGGTGGATGCCATACACGCATTCCTCATATCTATTGTTCATGTTGTCATTATAAAAGTGACGAATTTTCGTCGTTGTGATGAATAGCAAACTCAATGACGAAAATGAGGAAAAACTTATTTTTATAACTAATTGATTATTTTGATAAAAAATAGTGGCATACCTTTTGCTTTATCCCTGTAAAGAATGCGGATTTTTACCATAAACATTAAGCAGAGGGCGTTATGACTGACTCGATTATGCAGAATTACAACCAGCTACGTGAGCAGGTAATCAACGGCGATCGCCGTTTCCAGCACAAAGACGGTCATTTGTGTTTTGAAGGGGTCGATCTGGACGCTCTGGCGCGCCAGTACCCCACGCCGTTCTATGTGTTTTCTGAGCCGGAGATTATTCGTAACATTCATGAAATCCAGCAGGCATTTGCGGCGCATAAAAATACCAAAACCTTCTTTGCGTCAAAAACCTGCTCGGTCATGGGGGTGTTGAAAGCCATTCGTGACGCCGGAATTTGCGCGGAGGCAAACTCACAATATGAGGTTCGCAAGTGTCTGGAGATAGGCTTTCGCGGCGATCAGATCGTCTTCAACGGCGTGGTGAAAAAGCCTGCCGATCTGGAATATGCCATCGCTAACGATCTGTATCTTATTAATGTTGATAGCCTCTATGAGCTGGAACATATTGATGCCATCTCTCGCAGGCTGAAGAAAGTCGCCAATGTTTGCGTCCGCGTAGAGCCGAATGTTCCCTCGGCGACGCATGCGGAACTGGTTACCGCTTTCCATGCGAAGTCGGGTCTCGACCTGGAACAGGCGGAAGAAACCTGCCGCCGCATTCTGGCGATGCCTTATGTGCATTTGCGCGGCTTGCATATGCATGTGGGCGATCAGGTGCCGGAGTCAGAGCCTTTCGCAAAAGCGACTAAAGTGCTGGTGGATGAATCCCGTCGCCTGGAAGAGGTGCTCGGTATTAAATTTGATTTGATCAACGTGGGCGGCGGAATTCCGGTTCCCTATAAATATGACGACGAGAATGGCGACCCGTTAAAAGATAATATGTATGCCGGTATTACCGCCCAGGATTTTGCCGATGCGGTCATTCGCGAAGTGCATAAATGGCGTACCGATGTGGAAATATGTATTGAACCGGGACGTAAAGTGACCGGGTCGGCGGCGGTTTTACTGACGGAAGTCTCCTGCGAAAAACGTAAAACAAATTACGATCTTAACGGCAATGTGGAATGCCACGTTGAATGGAAATTTGTCGACGCTGGTTACAGCGTACTCTCTGACAGCCAGCATTTTGACTGGTTCTTTTATGTCTATAACGCCTCTCGCATGACGGCAGCGCACGACGCCTGGATAAAATTAGCCGGGCCGCTGTGTGATGGCGGGGATTATTTCCACATGGGAGTGAAAGGCGAAGAGTTTTTACTGCCGAAGGAGACTCATGTTGGCGATATTGTCGCATTTCTTGATGCCGGGGCATACACCATTGAAAGTCAAACCGTTTATAACAACCGTCCGCGCACGGGCGTGGTGATGATCGATAAAAATGGTGAAACGCGTCTGATTCGTCGGGAAGACAGTTACGAAGATATGGTCAAGTACGACATTTATTAATACTGTTTTGGGCTTCAGTTTCATGCTGAAGCCCGTCGTCAGATGATAAGAAGAGGGCAGTGATGCCTGAATGCATAACAGGAGATGGCCATGAGTAACACGAATTCTGGCTTACTTGGCATCAAAGACATTGTCTTTATGAATGTCATCGCTATTCTGAGTTTGCGGCAAATCCCTAACGTGGCGCCTTACGGGGCATCGGCCATGTTGTTATGGGTGATAGCCGCATTCTGCTTGTTTTTTCCTTTAGCGATGGTATGCGGCGAGCTGTCAACCGGCTGGCCGAAAGATGGCGGGATATTTGTCTGGATTAAAGAGGCATTTGGTAAACGTATTGCATGGATTGTCGTGGTTTGTTTTCTCTTTTCCTGCGTACTGTTTTTCCCATTAATGCTGCAATTCGGCTTTACCGCGTTGGGCTATATGATCGGCGGCGGCCTGGCGGAAAATAAAGCATTTATCGGTATTGGTTCCGCGGTAATTTTCTGGCTATTAACGCTGATGAATATCCGCGGGATGGAATGGACAAAAATTATTAATAGCATCAGCGCCTGGTGCGGCGTATTTATTCCCTCCGCTATCCTCATTTTGCTGGCGGTGGTATGGCTATGTACCGGACACCAGATGCAGACGGACTACACTACAGCGAAAAACTGGATTCCGGATCTCGGACACTGGGATACGATCGTTTTCTTATCCAGCATGATGTTTGCGTTTGCCGGACTGGAGGTCGCCCCGATGATTGCCGGGCGTACCCGTAATCCACAGCGTGATTTTCCGCGAGCGATGGCCGTCTCCGCCGCCGTTATCGTTGGGATCTATATGGTCGGCACCTGGGCGCTAAACACGCTTTTACCCGCCGGGAAAACCGACATCGTGGCAGGCGTCATGCAGGCTATGCATGCTGCTGCGGACACGCTGCATATGCCGTGGTTAATTCCTGTTATGGCCATCTGTATGTTTTTTGGCGCTCTCGGGCAGATTAACTCCTGGCTGGTGGGGCCGATTTATATGCTCCAGGAAGCCTCGCGTGAAGATAATCTGCTGGGGGACCGAATCGGCAAATTACATCCGGTGTGGAAAACGCCCGCCTTTGCCTTGACTGTACAGGCGATTATTGTCACGGTCCTGTGTTTTTCGACTTTTATTTCGCCAAGCGTTGCGGCGGCTTACTGGATGTTAACGGCGCTAACGACCATCACCTATTTTATTCCTTATCTGGTGATGTTCCCGGCGTTCTGGCGTTTACGTAAGACTCAGCCGGATACGCCAAGAAGTTTTAAAATTCCGGGCAAGGTTTTACCGGCTATTTTACCCGCGCTGGGTTTTCTTTCTATCGCCTTTGCCGTTGCGCTGTTATTTATTCCGCCTTCTCAAATTGATATGGGCGGATATTTCCAGTACGCCGGGAAGATTATTGGCGGAGCCGTGCTGGCGGTTGTCGTCGCGGAGTACATTTACCATCGGGCGCAGAAACGTAATGCCCGTTTAAGCATGGCGGGAGGAAAATAAAATGTATATGCCAGTTCTGGAAATAAATCTACGCAAGCTGGAAGAAAACGCCCGCACGGAAAAAGCTCTGCTGGCAAGCAGCGGTATTGACGTGATGGCTGTCAATAAAGTTTTTGACGGCTGCGTGGAAACCGCGCAGGCGGTATTCAACGGTGGAATTACCGTTATTGCTGAATCACGAACCTATAATTTGAAAAAAATACGCGAGACAGGATGTACGACCTGCCTGTTACGCAGCCCGTGTCTGAGTGAAATCGAAGATGTGGTGCGCTACGCGGATATTAGTTTAAATAGCGAGCCGGTGGTATTACGGGCATTATCGCAGGAAGCCCAACGCCAGGGGAAAACGCATCAGGTATTACTGATGGTGGATATGGGCGATTTACGCGAGGGTATCTGGTTTGGTGAATATCAACGCATTCTTGAGACCGTGACTCTGATTACTGGTCTGCCCGGTCTGGAATTATATGGACTGGGCACCAACTTTAATTGTTACGGCACCGTGTTGCCAACGGTAAAAAATGGCGAGGATTTTCTGGCGCTGGCCGCCCGGCTGGAAGCCGACAGCGGTATTCCTGTCCGGCGGCTTTCTGCGGGAAATTGCACCAGCTATCACCTGCTGGATAAAGGTATCTGGCCGCAGGGGCTGAATCATCTGCGCATCGGCGGACTGCATGAATTCGGCATTGAATATGTGGACATGAAATACCTGAATGAATTTCACCACTCCGCAAAACCGGTCGATAAAGCCTGTTCCGATATGTATATCCTGGAAGCGGAAATCATCGAACTGAACAGTAAACCGACCGTCCCGGTCGGGGAGCTGGGCGTCGATGCCTTTTTGCAAAGTAAAACCTTTGTCGATCGTGGCATACGCCGACGCGCATTGCTGGCGTTTGGTCGTCAGGATGTGCCGTCGGATAACTGTGTGCCATGCGACGACGCGATCACTATCTTAGGGCAAACCAGCGATCATACGCTGGTGGATATTGAAGATTGTCGTCAGTCGCTAAAAGTAGGCGATGTGGTTCGCTTTGAGCTGGATTATACGGGCCTGTTAATGGCCTGCCAGACCAAAGGCGTCGCCTGGAGGTTTACGCGTTAACGCATAACCGCCGCGGCTATGTCGCGGCGGCATCTTTGACCTCACGAAAGACAGGGAGTAACGATGGATACCCTGCAACAATCACCGCCAGCAGAGCCTGAAGGCGGTCTGCGGCGTAACCTGAAGAAACGGCATCTGCTGATGATGTCGCTGGGCGGCACGATTGGCACCGGCTTATTTATCGGCATTGCCGAGCCGTTAAGCAGCGTCGGGCCGGCGGGAACCTTACTGGCCTATCTGTTTGCCGGAACCATTATGCTGGCGACGATGATGTGTCTTGGCGAATTATCATGCGCCTTTCCTCACTCCGGTTCATTTCAACATTACGCGCTGATGTTTATGCCGTCACCTTGCTGGAGCTATACCATTGGCTGGCTTTACTGGTTTAGCTGGGTCTTTTCCCTGGCAGCCGACCTCACTGCCGCAGGGTTTATTGCTCACCAGTTTTTCCCCGCGGTTCCGGTATATATGTTCTGCCTGGCGATTCTGCTCATCCTGACGGCTATCAATCTCACCTCCGCAAAAAGTTTTGGCGAATGCGAATACTGGCTTTCGGCCATTAAGGTCTTCGCGATCGTGCTGTTTATCTGCGCGGGCGGGGTCATGATCTACTCGCTAATGGGCCATAGTGACTGGCACCCGACGTTAAAAATAGACGGAATGTGGTTTCCCCACGGTTGGGAGCAAATTGTGGTCTGTATGACGATCGTGATTTACTCCTTCCAGGGGGTGGAACTGGTAGGAAATGCGGCAGGGGAGACCGAATCGCCGCACATTATTTTACCGAAAGTGATCCTGGGGATCGGTCTCAGAATCATTTTGTTTTACGGCCTGGCGATTGCGGTGCTGGCGCTGGTCTATCCGCATGAACTGACGCCAAATGGACAAAGTCCCTTTGTATGGGTATTCTCCCACGCGGGCATTCCGGGGGCGGATACGCTGATGACGCTGGTGATCTTTTCCGCCGCGGTTTCTGCCGCTAACTCGGCCATTTACGCCAGTTCGCGTATGCTGTGGTCTATGGCGGGCGATCGCTTTGCGCCAGCCTGCTTTGGTAAAACGAACGGCGGCGGCGTGCCGGTGTATGCTATTTTAATCACGGCCTTGCTGGCGTTGGTGTCGTTGCTGACCCGCTATATTCCCGCACAGCAATTTTATTTATATCTGATCGCCAGTACCGGGCAGGTGGGTTGCCTGGCATGGATAACCATCGGATGGTGCCAGTATCGCTTCCGACAATCGGTGCGTAATGGAACGTACGCCAGCGATTTGCTACGCTATCGATCGCCGCTTTTCCCCTGGACGGCCCGATTTGTCATTATCACCAATTTTGCCATTATGGTCGGCACCTGGTTTAGTGAGCAAGGGGTAGTGATAATGTTGGTTGAGCTGGCTTTTATGATAGGGATTCTTTTGTCATGGTATCTCTTCAGACCCACTTTGAGCCGATTACGTAACACAGTGGGATGAACGGCGCTCGTAAACGGTAAGAGAACATGAAACGACTCATTGTAGGAATTAGCGGCGCCAGCGGAGCGATTTATGGCGTGCGCTTATTACAAATTTTGCGCGATGTCGATAGCGTGGAAACGCATCTGGTGATGAGCCAGGCGGCCCGGCAAACGCTGGCGCTGGAGACCCATTTTTCGCTGCGCGAGGTGCAGGCGCTGGCCGATGTGACGCACGATGCGCGCGACATTGCCGCCAGCATTTCCTCGGGCTCTTACCCGACGGCGGGAATGGTTATCTTGCCCTGTTCGATTAAAACGCTGTCTGGGATTGTCCACAGTTATACTGACGGACTGCTTACCCGCGCGGCGGATGTGATATTAAAAGAGCGGCGACCTCTGGTGCTGTGTGTGCGCGAAACGCCGCTGCATATCGGGCATTTGCGTTTAATGACCCAGGCCGCTGAGATAGGCGCGGTGATTATGCCGCCGGTTCCGGCTTTTTATCATCTTCCTCAGACGTTAGATGATGTTATAAATCAAACGGTTAACCGAGTTTTGGATCAGTTTGATATCCCCCTTCCGCACGATCTTTTTGTTCGCTGGCAGGGCGCATAGCGTTGTCTGTTTAGCGTGCATTATTGTCCCTGTTGCCCTGTTTCAGGGCAATTTTGTAACCGCGATCATATCCTCAACATTTAATTCGTTAAAAGCCGCCGAAACGCTGCGGTTCAACCGTCATACCTGCTATCTTCAACATCAGGACAATATTGCAACGTTTTATTAACAAATTTAACGTCGAATCGTTTTGCTGACGTGAAAATGGCATAAGACCTGCATGAAAAAGTCTGCAAACACACAACACCACGTAAAACATAAGAAAATAACGCTACTTGAGGGGTATGTATGAAGAAGACCGTTCTCGCTTTGTCTTTGCTGATAGGTCTGGGCGCGACGGCGGCCAGTTACGCCGCGCTTCCGCAAACGGTTCGTATTGGAACAGATACCACCTACGCGCCTTTCTCATCGAAAGATGCCAAAGGCGACTTTATTGGCTTTGATATCGATCTCGGTAATGAAATGTGTAAGCGTATGCAGGTGAAATGTACCTGGGTCGCCAGCGACTTTGATGCGCTTATTCCCTCACTAAAAGCGAAAAAAATTGATGCCATTATTTCATCGCTCTCTATCACCGATAAACGCCAGCAAGAAATTGCGTTTTCCGACAAACTTTACGCGGCGGATTCACGCCTGATTGCGGCAAAAGGGTCTCCCATTCAGCCGACGCTGGAATCGCTGAAAGGCAAGCATGTCGGCGTGCTGCAAGGGTCCACGCAAGAGGCTTACGCCAATGATAACTGGCGCACTAAAGGTGTGGATGTGGTGGCTTATGCCAACCAGGATCTTATCTATTCCGATTTAACCGCCGGTCGTCTGGATGCCGCATTGCAGGATGAAGTCGCCGCCAGCGAAGGATTCCTGAAGCAGCCAGCGGGCAAAGAGTATGCGTTTGCCGGTCCTTCCGTGAAGGATAAAAAATATTTTGGCGACGGGACGGGGGTTGGGCTGCGCAAAGACGATACCGAGCTAAAAGCCGCGTTTGATAAAGCGCTGACCGAACTGCGCCAGGACGGAACTTACGACAAAATGGCCAAAAAGTACTTCGATTTTAATGTCTACGGCGATTGAGGGAAGGGGATAACGCGCCGCGATGGGGAACTATCACGGTGCAAAATAGATGTTTTGCACCTTTTTGGTGCATAAGCCGTTGCGGAACAGGCACATAAATGCATACTTAATCGATTTTTATGCAAAATAAACCGGCTGACAAGGTAGAATGCTTTGCCTTGTCGGCCTGATTAATGGCACGATAGTCGCATCGGATCTGTAAAGATCTCCTGGAAAGACAGTCTGTTGAGGATAGTTATGAAAAAACTGGCGTTATCCCTTTCTCTGGTGCTGGCATTTTCCAGCGCTACCGCAGCATTTGCCGCTATTCCACAAAAGATTCGTATCGGTACCGATCCAACTTACGCACCGTTTGAATCCAAAAATGCACAAGGTGAATTGGTCGGCTTTGATATCGATCTGGCCAAAGAGCTGTGCAAACGTATCAACACACAGTGTACGTTCGTGGAAAACCCGCTGGATGCGCTGATTCCGTCTTTAAAAGCGAAGAAAATTGATGCCATCATGTCCTCGCTGTCCATCACTGAAAAGCGCCAGCAGGAAATCGAGTTTACCGACAAGCTTTACGCCGCTGATTCCCGTCTGGTGGTGGCGAAGAACTCTGATATTCAGCCGACCGTCGCGTCGCTGAAAGGCAAGCGCGTCGGCGTGCTACAGGGGACAACGCAGGAGACCTTCGGCAATGAGCACTGGGCGCCGAAAGGGATTGAGATCGTCTCTTACCAGGGGCAGGACAACATTTATTCCGATCTGACGGCTGGCCGTATTGATGCAGCGTTCCAGGACGAGGTCGCGGCCAGCGAAGGTTTCCTTAAACAGCCCGTCGGAAAAGACTATAAATTCGGCGGCCCGGCGGTGAAAGATGAGAAGTTATTCGGCGTAGGAACCGGTATGGGGCTGCGCAAAGAGGATAACGAGCTGCGCGAAGCGCTGAACAAAGCCTTTGCTGAAATGCGTGCTGACGGTACTTACGAAAAGCTGGCGAAAAAGTACTTTGATTTTGATGTTTATGGCGGTTAATCACCGTCGGTGCAGATAAAGCCCAAAGAATGTTGACTGTCTGCATTGCCTGATGGCGCTGTGCATGTCAGGCCTACGGAGCATCGTAGGTCGGGAAAGGCACAGCCGCCATCCGGCGTGATGTGAGGCAAAAATGCAAAAGAGGCTTCTTACTTCACCACACACAACAGGACAGGCTGCATGTTGTACGGGTTTTCAGGCGTAATTTTACAGGGCGCGATCGTCACGCTGGAACTGGCGCTCAGTTCCGTGGTGCTGGCCGTGCTTATCGGTCTTGTCGGCGCGGGGGCGAAGCTTTCGCAAAACCGGGTAACGGGGCTTATTTTTGAAGGATACACCACCCTGATTCGCGGGGTGCCGGATCTGGTCTTAATGCTGCTGATATTTTACGGATTGCAAATCGCGCTTAACGTGGTGACCGATTCGCTGGGTATCGACCAGATAGATATTGATCCGATGGTGGCCGGTATTATCACCCTTGGTTTCATCTACGGCGCCTATTTTACCGAAACCTTTCGCGGCGCGTTTATGGCGGTGCCGAAAGGCCATATCGAGGCGGCGACGGCCTTTGGTTTTACCCACGGGCAAACCTTCCGGCGGATTATGTTCCCGGCGATGATGCGTTACGCCCTGCCGGGGATCGGCAATAACTGGCAGGTGATACTCAAAGCGACGGCGCTGGTGTCGCTGCTGGGCCTGGAAGATGTCGTCAAAGCCACGCAGCTTGCCGGCAAAAGCACCTGGGAGCCTTTCTATTTTGCCGTGGTCTGTGGACTCATCTACCTGGTATTTACCACCGTTTCCAATGGTGTGCTGCTCTTACTTGAGCGTCGCTATTCCGTGGGCGTGAAGAGGGCCGATTTGTGATTGAGATCATTCAGGAGTACTGGAAATCCCTGCTGTGGACGGATGGCTATCGTTTTACCGGCGTGGCGATTACGCTGTGGCTGTTAATTTCATCGGTGGTGATGGGCGGTCTTCTGGCGGTGATTCTGGCGGTAGGCCGCGTTTCCAGTAATAAATTCATCCGTTTTCCCATCTGGCTGTTTACGTATATTTTTCGCGGCACGCCGCTGTACGTACAGCTACTGGTGTTCTATTCGGGAATGTATACGCTGGAGATAGTCAAAGGCACCGATCTTCTTAACGCGTTTTTCCGCAGCGGACTGAACTGTACCGTACTGGCGCTGACGCTGAATACCTGCGCGTACACCACGGAAATTTTCGCCGGGGCGATTCGCTCGGTGCCGCACGGTGAAATTGAAGCGGCACGGGCCTATGGCTTCTCGTCATTTAAAATGTATCGCTGCATTATTTTGCCGTCGGCATTACGCATCGCCTTGCCTGCCTACAGCAACGAAGTGATTTTAATGCTGCACTCTACGGCGCTGGCGTTTACCGCGACGGTGCCGGATTTGTTGAAAATCGCCCGCGATATTAACTCAGCGACTTACCAGCCGTTTACCGCGTTTGGCATTGCCGCCGTGTTGTATTTACTCATTTCGTATGTCCTGATAAGCCTGTTCCGTCGGGCGGAAAGACGCTGGTTGCAGCACGTGTCCTCTAAATAATTCGAGTAACATGATGTCAGAAAATAAATTACACGTTATCGATTTGCACAAACGCTACGGCGGTCATGAAGTGCTGAAAGGGGTATCGCTGCAGGCCCGCTCCGGAGATGTGATTAGCATTATCGGCTCGTCCGGCTCCGGTAAAAGTACTTTTTTGCGCTGTATTAACTTCCTCGAAAAACCGAGCGAAGGCGCGATTATCGTGAACGGTCAGAACATTAATCTGGTCCGCGATAAAGACGGGCAGCTCAAAGTGGCGGATAAAAATCAGCTACGCTTGTTGCGTACCCGCCTGACGATGGTGTTTCAGCACTTCAACCTCTGGAGCCACATGACGGTGCTGGAAAATGTGATGGAAGCGCCGATTCAGGTACTGGGATTAAGCAAGCACGACGCGCGCGAGCGGGCGTTGAAATATCTGGCGAAGGTGGGGATTGATGAGCGCGCTCAGGGCAAATATCCCGTCCATCTCTCCGGCGGCCAACAGCAGCGCGTTTCTATTGCGCGTGCGCTGGCGATGGAGCCTGACGTTTTACTGTTCGATGAACCCACATCGGCACTCGATCCTGAACTGGTCGGCGAAGTGTTGCGCATCATGCAACAACTGGCGGAAGAAGGCAAAACGATGGTGGTGGTCACGCATGAAATGGGCTTCGCTCGCCATGTCTCTTCGCACGTTATTTTTCTGCATCAGGGGAAAATTGAAGAAGAGGGTGATCCGGAGCAGGTGTTCGGCAATCCGCAAAGCCCGCGTTTACAGCAATTCCTGAAAGGCTCGCTGAAATAAAAGAAGCCCGGCGGCGCATCGCTTACCGGGCAGGATACGGCGCTTTGGGAACTAGCGAATCACATCCGCCAGCGCCTCTTCTAAATCATACCAGCGAAATGCGAATCCGGCGGCTTCAAGCCGTTTTGGCAGCGCCCGCTGTCCGCCCAGCACCAGCACTGACGACTCTCCCATCAATAAGCGAATTGCCGTCGCCGGAATGCGAATAATCGCCGGACGGCGCAGCGCGCGACCCAGCGCATGAGCAAAATGCTCATTATGGACGGGATACGGCGAGACCATATTGAAGGGACCGCGAAGATCGTTATCCAGCAGCCACAGGATGCCGTTGACCATATCGTCGATGTGAATCCAGGCCAGATATTGTCGACCATTACCCACCGGACCGCCGAGCCCGAGGCGAAACGGCGGAACCATTTTCCCCAGAATCCCGCCTTGCGGCGCCAGGACAACGCCGGTACGCAGCAGGCAGACGCGGGTCTGGTCGCTCTGCGCACGACAGGCAATCTGTTCCCAGCGGGCGCAAAGTTTATGCGTAAATTCGTTGTGCGGCGGCTCATCTTCAGTGACGACAGCGTCGCCCAGATCGCCGTAATAGCCCGTGGCGGAGCCGGATATCAACACCGAGGGCGGCGTTGCGCTGGCATGAATTAAATCCACCAACTTTTGCGTGATAGCCCAGCGGCTTTGGCACAACCGTTCTTTTTGTTGCGACGTCCAGCGCTTGTCGGCAATCGGTTCGCCCGCCAGATTGATGATGGCATCAATCTCATTGAGGTGCTCACGTTCCGCCAGCCCTTTCCATAATGTCACTCTGGAATCGAGAATCTGACGCGCGTTATCGGGATTGCGCGTAACGACCGTCACCTGATGCCCCAGTGTTAGCAGCCGGGGAATGAGATGACGCCCTATCAGGCCCGTACCGCCGGTAATCAGAATCTGCATATGACCTCCAGAGTAGGGAGGATTTCCTCTTCCCTAATGTCAGGTTTTTAATACGAATAAGGGTGCCGGACGCAGGTTTTTTCCGTGTATACACCTCTACATCATACATGATGTATGCTACCGCGTTACGCTTTCGTACTGTTACAGTGCAGTTGCGCTTGTAACAGTGCGCGCGCTGTCGCAGGACGCGTGCGAATGCGTTCAAACCAGTTATACACCGCCGGGTAGGTATCAAGATCGATTCGCTGACGCTGATGTGCGTTAACCCACGGCCAACTGGCGATATCCGCAATACTGTAGTGGTCGCCGCCCAGCCACGGGGAGGTTTCCAGGCGTTTATTCAGGACGTTGTATAAGCGTTGCGTTTCAACCTGATAGCGTTCAATCGCATAGGGGATGGCCTGCGGCGCAAAGTGGTTAAAGTGGTGATTCTGGCCCAGCATCGGCCCTAACCCGCCGACCTGCCAGAACAGCCATTGCAGCGTGGTATGGCGTTCACGCAGCTCCCCGCTAAGCAGTTTGCCGCTTTTTTCCGCCAGGTAGAGAAGAATTTCGCCGGATTCAAAAAGACTAAGCGGTTGACCGCCGTCTGCCGGGGCGTGATCGACGATGGCAGGAATTTTATTATTGGGAGAGATAGCCAAAAAATCAGGGCGAAACTGATTGCCCTTGCTGATATCTACTTTTAGCAAACGATACGCCAGCTCCGCCTCTTCCAGAAACAGCGTTATTTTATGCCCGTTGGGCGTGGGGGCGTAGTAAAGGTCAATCATTTTGGCTCCTGCATGTGCGTAAAGAGTCTGGGCTGAATTAAGTATAGAAAGCCTCCTGATGTGTGTGAGTTTTCATCAGGTGACAGCAGGCGAAAGACGCTATATTTTGGGAAGAAACCTAATACGCCCTCAAGAGGACATTATGAGTAAGCCTGTTATTGTGCTGTGGTCGGATGCGAACTTTTTCTCTCCCTACGTCTTGTCCGCCTGGGTGGCATTACAAGAAAAAGGGCTTTCCTTTACTCTGAAAACCCGCGATCTGGACCAGGGAGAACATCTGCAACCTGGCTGGCGGGGATATGCGCTGACGCAGCGCGTACCGGTGCTTGAGGCCGACAATTTTGAGCTGAGCGAGTCGTCCGCTATTGCGGAATACCTGGAGGAGCGTTTCGCGCCGCCGCAGTGGGAGCGTATCTACCCGCACGATTTACAAAAACGCGCCCGCGCGCGACAGATTCAGGCGTGGCTACGCAGCGATTTACTGCCGCTTCGCGAAGAACGGCCTACCGACGTGGTGTTTGCCGGGGCGAAAAAAGCGCCGCTAAGCGAGGCTGGAAAAGCCAGCGCGGCAAAACTGTTTGCGACGGCTGAAGCGCTATTGGGGCAGGGGACGCAAAATTTATTTGGTGAATGGTGCATTGCCGATACCGATCTGGCATTGATGATCAATCGTCTGGCGCTGCATGGCGATGACGTGCCGGCGTCGCTGGCGGCGTATGCGACATTCCAGTGGCAGCGTGCTTCCGTACAGCGTTTTATTGCGCTTTCCTCGAAGCGTTCAGGCTGAAAATCTATTCATATTCCAGTATCATAACGCCGTTTTTCACAACGAGGAGTGAGCGATGAAACTGATGTTCGCATCGGACATTCATGGTTCTTTACCCGCCACGGAACGCGTGCTTGAGCGGTTCGCGCAAAGCGGCGCGCGTTGGCTGGTGATATTAGGCGATGTCCTTAACCACGGGCCGCGCAATGCGCTGCCTGAAGGCTATGCGCCCGCCCAGGTCGCCGAACGCCTGAACGCGGTGGCGACGCAAATCATTGCCGTGCGCGGCAACTGCGATAGCGAAGTGGATCAGATGCTGCTGCATTTCCCGATAACAGCGCCGTGGCAGCAAATATTGACGCAAGAGAGGCGGCTATTTTTAACGCATGGGCACCTCTTCGGGCCGACGAATCTGCCCGCTCTGCATACTGGCGATGTGTTGGTCTATGGTCATACGCATCTGCCGGTGGCGCAACAGCAGGAAGGACTGTATCACTTTAATCCTGGGTCAGTGAGCATCCCGAAAGGCGGGTATGCGGCAAGCTACGGTATTCTGGATAATAATGTGTTGAGCGTAATCGCACTCAATGATCAAAGTATCATTGCGCAGGTTGCAATTAACTCGTAATTTACCTCACAAACGTAAATGCGCCGTAAGAGCGCCAGAAATAAGAAGGTTTCCTGATGGTGGAACAGCGTCGTTTGGCAAGTACGGAATGGGTGGATATTGTGAATGAAGACAATGAAGTCATTGCACAGTCCAGCCGGGAACAGATGCGTGCGCAACGCTTACGGCATCGTGCGACGTATATCGTCGTTCATGATGGTATGGGTAAAATTCTGGTGCAGCGTCGTACCGAAACAAAAGATTTTTTGCCCGGTATGTTAGATGCTACCGCAGGCGGCGTGGTCCAGGCTGATGAGCAGCTACTGGAATCTGCCCGCCGCGAAGCGGAAGAAGAGTTGGGTATTGCAGGCGTGCCGTTTGCCGAACACGGTCTGTTTTACTTTGAAGACCCACATTGCCGGGTTTGGGGCGCTCTGTTTAGCTGCGTTTCCCACGGGCCTTTCGCGCTTCAGGAAGATGAAGTCAGCGAAGTGTGTTGGCTGACTCCGGAGGAGATCACCGCGCGCTGTGATGAGTTTACGCCGGACTCGCTCAAAGCGCTGGCGCTGTGGATGACCCGCAACGCCAAAAACGAAGCCGCGCTCCAGGAGAAACCGGAAGAGACGGAATAAGCGTTTTAGCAGCTTTCCCGCATACATAAACTGGAGGCGATGGATTTTCGATCGCTCCAGTTTCCCTGATTTAACCTTTCCAACAGCGCCCGTCCGGCTTCACTGCCAATCTTACGGTGCGGTACGGCCATTGTGGTTAACGGCGGCTGGCAGACCCGGCTGACATCGCTATCGCCAAACCCGACCACTGCTAAATCGTCCGGAACTTTGATCCGCCGTCGTTGGCACTCGTATAACGCGCCGCAGGCCAGCTCATCCGATACGCATACCAGCGCGTCCAGCTCCGGCCACGCCAGTAAAAACTCCGGCAGTTGCGACGCGCCGGTAGAAAAATTGGGCGGCAAGGCGGCATTAATCACCCGGTTTGGCGACATATGGTGGCGAAGCATCGCTTTGTACCAGCCGTGCAGATGTTGCTGAAAAATCCACTGCTCCTGATTGGCGCATAGTAGCCCGATATTCTGATAACCGCGCTGAATCAGCATTTCCGTCAGCTCATACATTGCCGCAACGTTATCAATACCGATATTCATATCAATAGGATCGCTGCGAATCGCGCCCATCTCCATCACCGGGATAGAGGCATTTTTCAGCCACTGGCGCACGGTAGTGCTATGTTCGACGCTAAGCAGAATCGCCGCGGCAATGTTGGAGGCCAGCAGCGTTTCGAGCAGCTTCTCCTCTTGTTCCACGCGATGCTGCGATTCCGCCAGCATAATCTGGTAGCCTGCGGGCTGTAAAATTTGTTGCAGCCCGGCGAACATTTCAGAACACCCCGCTTCCGCAAGGTTCGGTACGACCATCGCGATGGTGTGCGAGGAGGCAGACGCCAGCGCGCTGGCGGCGAGATTAGGCATATAGCCCAGCTCATGCACTGCCGCTTCGATTTTTTCCCGGAGTTTATCAGAGACCTGTTCCGGCGTGCGTAAGGCTCGTGATACGGTCATCGTGCCTACACCAGCAAGTTGGGCTACATCGGCGATAGTCACTTTACCGGTACTGCGCCGTTTACGGGGTATCGACATACAAATTCCTGCGTCATTACAACATGTTGAGATGCTTTTTTATTGTCGTTCTTTGCTTCGCATAATTGGCAGTATACGCCTTAAATCCGCTTTTTTGCTGTGATTTCACACCATGATTTTAATTTGATAGCGCTATCACAATTCTGAGTAATAGTCGCTGGTAGCGCTATCTTTGTGATAACGATCGCAGCTAATATCGAATGGCTTGAATAAAGTTTGTTCATAATTTCATACACCGTGGGGGCGAATAACATGCTGGGAACCTGGTTATCTGACGCAACCATCACGCTACAGGAGAGCGTGGAAACGTGGCCGCAGGCGCTGGAAATTTGCGGCAAACCCCTGCTGGACGCAGGTGTTATCGCACCGGAATACATTACGGCGATTGTTCAGCAGCACCAAAAGCTTGGGCCGTATTATGTATTAGCGCCAGGGTTAGCGATGCCGCATGCGAGGCCGGAAGAGGGGGCGAAAGGGTTAGGTTTATCGTTACTGAAACTACAGCGCGGCGTTTCATTTGGCGCAGACGAATTCGATCCGGTTGACATCATTATTATGCTGGCGGCGCCTGATCAGCACAGTCATATCGAAATGATATCGGCGCTGGCGGAATTATTTTCCAGTGATGTAGATATGGAAAAATTACATCAGGCAAAAAACCTGGAGGACATTAAAACGATTATTGACCGTTTCTGATTTTATTCCATTTTCTTGCGGTAAATAACATTGCGCCCGTGCGTGATGCAGACCAACTCTACTTTTAAAAGGTGACAATAATGAAAATCATGGCAATTTGCGGTTCCGGCCTGGGTAGTAGTTTTATGGTAGAAATGAACATTAAAAAAGTATTAAAGAAACTCAATATTGACGCTGAAGTGGAACACTCCGATCTCTCATCGGCCACGCCCGGGGCCGCCGATCTTTTTGTAATGGCCAAAGATATTGCGGCCAGCGCTAGCGTACCGGAAAGCCAACTGGTGGTGATCAATAACATCATCGACATCAACGAACTGGAAACGCAGCTGCGCGCATGGTTCGCTAAACAATAATTATTGCTGGCGAGGTGGATATGTTTATCCTTGAAACGCTGAATTTTGTTGTTGATATTTTAAAAGTGCCCTCGGTGCTTGTAGGATTAATTGCGCTGATTGGTCTGGTGGCGCAGAAAAAAGCATTTTCCGATGTGGTAAAAGGCACGATTAAAACCATTTTAGGTTTTATTGTGCTTGGCGGCGGCGCAACCGTACTGGTGGGTTCATTAAATCCGCTAGGGGGTATGTTTGAACACGCTTTTAATATTCAGGGCATTATTCCTAATAATGAAGCGATAGTTTCAATCGCGCTGGAGAAATATGGCGCGTCCACGGCGTTAATTATGGCATTTGGTATGGTGGCCAATATTGTCGTGGCGCGCTTTACGCGTCTTAAATATATCTTTTTGACCGGGCATCACACCTTTTACATGGCCTGTATGATTGGCGTAATCCTGACCGTGGCGGGGTTTGAGGGCGTAGGGCTGGTCTTCACCGGATCGCTGATCCTGGGGCTGGTGATGGCCTTCTTCCCGGCGTTGGCCCAACGTTATATGAGGCGGATTACCGGTACCGATGACATTGCGTTTGGTCACTTCGGTACCCTGGGATATGTGCTTTCCGGCTGGATTGGCAGCCTGTGTGGTAAAGGCTCCCGCTCCACGGAAGAGATGAACCTGCCGAAAAACCTCAGTTTTTTACGCGACAGTTCTATCTCGATTTCGCTGACCATGATGATTATCTATCTGATCATGGCAGTCAGCGCAGGGCGTGAGTATGTCGAAGCGACGTTTAGCGGCGGGCAAAACTATCTGGTGTACGCCATCATCATGGCAATCACCTTCGCCGCCGGCGTATTCATCATTCTGCAAGGCGTCCGTCTGATTCTGGCGGAAATTGTTCCGGCCTTTACCGGATTTTCAGAAAAACTGGTGCCAAACGCGCGTCCGGCGCTGGACTGCCCGGTGGTGTATCCCTATGCCCCTAACGCGGTACTGATTGGCTTCCTGTTCAGTTTTCTCGGCGGGCTGGTGGGGCTGTTCCTGCTTGGACAGATGAAGCTTGTGTTAATCCTGCCAGGCGTTGTGCCGCACTTCTTTACCGGCGCGACCGCAGGCGTCTTTGGCAATGCCACCGGCGGTCGCCGCGGGGCGATGATCGGCGCATTTGCTAATGGTCTATTAATCACTTTCCTGCCAGTGCTGTTACTGCCGGTTCTCGGCGCGATCGGCTTCGCCAATACCACGTTCTCGGATGCTGACTTTGGCGTAATCGGTATTTTGCTGGGCAACCTGGCGCGTTATCTGTCGCCGATGGCTATCACGGGGCTGGTGGTGGCGCTATTCGCGCTACTGGTGGCGTACAACGTGTTGGCCAAAAACAAAAAAGCGAATGCCGAAGTGCAGGAAAATAGCGGAGCGAAAGAATGAACGTAACCGAAATCACCCAACTGGCGCGCGACATTCGCGTCGCCACGCTCAAATCCTTAAACCATCTTGGCTTTGGTCACTATGGCGGCAGCATGTCGGTAGTGGAGACTCTGGCGGTTCTGTACGGCGCGGTGATGAAAATCGACCCTGCCGACCCGGACTGGCCGGAGCGCGATTACTTCGTGCTGTCGAAAGGCCATGCGGGCCCCGCGTTGTACAGTACCCTGGCGATTAAAGGCTATTTCCCGCGCGAAGAGCTGAATACGCTTAACCAGAACGGCACCCGTCTTCCCAGCCATCCGGATCGGCTAAAAACGCGCGGCGTGGACGCCACGACCGGCTCACTGGGACAGGGCATCTCTATTGCGGGCGGAATGGCTTTGTCGCATAAACTGGCGCGGCGACCCAACCGGGTATTTTGCATTGTCGGTGATGGGGAGCTCAATGAAGGGCAGTGCTGGGAGGCGTTTCAGTTTATTGCCCACCATCGCCTGAATAATCTGACCGTTTTCATTGACTGGAACAAACAGCAGCTTGACGGCGAGCTGGAGGAGATTATCAATCCATTCGATCTGGAAGGGAAATTCCGCGCGTTTGGTTTCGATGTCGTCACAGTCAAAGGCGATGATATCGCCGGACTACTGGCGGTGGTTCAGCCTGTGCCGCCCGCCGATGCCCAGCCACGGGTTGTGATCCTTGACAGCATTAAAGGGCAGGGGGTGCCATGCCTGGAGCAGTTAACGAATTCTCACCACTTACGCCTGACGGATGGCATGAAGCAGACGCTCAATGAGGCCATTCATCAACTGGAGGTCATGCATGATTAAGCTTGCGCCCGCAGGGCTTAAAGACGATATCGAAATGCGCAAAGTTTACGCCGGTTTTGTCGCCGGGCAGATTGAGGCCGGAAGCCCAATTATTGCGCTTGAGGCTGATTTAATGAGCTCAATGGCGATGGACAGCGTGGCGCGTGACTACCCGCAGCATGTCATTAACTGCGG
This sequence comes from Salmonella sp. SAL04162, assembly GCF_046551535.1. NCBI lineage: Bacteria > Pseudomonadati > Pseudomonadota > Gammaproteobacteria > Enterobacterales > Enterobacteriaceae > Salmonella > Salmonella sp. SAL04162. Next base: position 93,123 of record NZ_JBGDVX010000011.1, on the reverse strand, counting down.
TATTATGGAGGCGAATGTGATTGGCACTGCGGCGGGGCTGGCGCTGACCGGTCGTAAACCGTTTGTGCATACTTTTACCGCTTTTGCCAGCCGCCGCTGTTTTGATCAGCTTTTTATGGCGCTGGATTATCAGCGTAACAACGTCAAAGTGATCGCCTCCGATGCCGGAGTGACAGCGTGCCATAACGGCGGCACCCATATGTCTTTTGAAGATATGGGGATTGTTCGCGGGCTGGCGCACTCCGTAGTACTGGAGGTGACGGATGCGGTGATGTTCGCGGATATTTTACGCCAGCTAATGGACCTGGACGGTTTTTACTGGCTACGTACCATCCGTAAGCAGGCGCGGAGTATCTATGCGCCAGGCTCTACCTTTACCATTGGCAAGGGCAACGTACTGCGCGAGGGCGATGATATTACGCTTATCGCCAACGGCATTATGGTGGCGGAGGCGCTGGAGGCGGCGCGCCAACTGGAGCAGGAAGGCGTGAGCGCCGCAGTCATTGATATGTTCACCTTAAAGCCTATCGATCGCATGTTGGTGAAAAACTACGCGGAAAAAACGCGGCGTATCGTCACGTGTGAAAACCACAGCATCCATAATGGACTGGGATCAGCGGTGGCGGAAGTGCTGGTGGAAAACTGCCCGGTGCCGATGCGCCGTGTTGGCGTCAAAGATCGTTATGGGCAGGTAGGAACGCAGGATTTCTTACAACAAGAGTACGGACTCACCGCCGAAGCGATTGTAGAAGCCGCGAAATCACTGCTTTAATCATGGAGATATTGCCGGATGGCGCTGATGCTCATCCGGCATTTTAGATCAATGATATCCCATCATCTGCGCGCCAATGACGACCACGCTGGACATAATAAACAGTAGTCCCAGCAGCGACGCTCCCACTTTCAGCCAGTTGCGAAAATCGACCCGGCACACGCCCAGCGTGGCCATCAGCGAAGCTGATGTCGGATAGATAATATGGCTGAAGCCATCGCCAAACTGGAAGGCCAGAACAGTCACCTGACGGTTAACACCGACCAGATCGCCGAGCGGCGCCAGTAATGGCATGGTTAATGCCGCCTGACCCGAACCGGACGTGACAAAGAAATTAAATACCGCCTGGAAGAGCAGCATAAACCAGGCGGCGATAGCATTATTAAGCCCGCTGATGCCATGCGCGATATTGTTAAGCAGCGTATTGAGCACGCTGGGTTCCCCGGCTTCGCCGTTGCCGACCAGCAGCAGAATGCCTTTGGCAAAACCTACCAGCAAGGCGGGCGCGATCATCATCCTCGCCCCTTCGGTGAATGAGGACGCCATCACGTTGACCGTCATACCGTTGAGGCGGAAGATAACGCCGATGAGGCCGATCACCACGCCCATGGTGAAAAACTGGCTGGCGATCTCCGGAATAAACCAGGCGTGGACAATCACACCCCAGACGACCCAAATCATTACGCCGGTCAGGACCAGCAGTACCAGCCAGTCACCGAAGGTGAAAGGGCGCTGGACGACTTCATCCTGCTGTTCGCGGAAATAGCGATCGGATTCGTGGACGCGGGAAAGCCGCGGATTCTTTTTCACGCGTGAGGCGTAGACCAGCGTAAAAACCAGCCCAATCAGCGTGGCGACAATCCAGACCACAATACGCAGCCCGGAGCCGGAAAGTACCGGCACGCCGGCAATCCCCTGGGCGACGACTACGCAGAAAGGGTTCATCCACGAACTGGCAAAGCCAATTTGGGTGGCGATATAGGTCACCAGGACGGTGGTAATGCTGTCATAGCCCAGCCTGACCATCAGCGGGGCTATGATAATTGCAAAGGCGACCGCCTCTTCGCCCATGCCAAATACGGCGCCCCCTAACGAAAAGAGGACAAATAGCACCGGAATAAACAGGACTTCGTTGCCCCGCGTGTGGCGAATAAGCGCCAGAATGCCGTTATCCACGGTGCCGGTACGCATCACGATGCCGAATGCGCCGCCAATCACCAACATAAACATAATGATGCCGACGGCAGTGCCGAATTTCGATCCGGATGTTAACCCTTCAAACGGAAAATTCATCAGCCCTGGTCTTTCATCGCCGGTAGTGAAAAATTGTACGCGATGATACTGCGCTTCCCCGGCCTCATTGGTCACAATGCGAAAAGAGTGCGGGTCGACGACTTTGCGGGTTTTTGTCTGACCATCGACCTGATACTGCACTTCCTGGCTATCAAACATCCCAACGGGGACGACCCAGGTGGCGATACTGGTTAAAATGGCGACAAAAAAGATGATGACCAGCGTATCGGGCATTGCCCATTTTCTGGCTGTTTTTGATTCTGTAACGACAGACATGACAGACTATCCCTGTTGCAAAGCAAAGAGGCTAAGTATGAGAAGAAGGGAATAGTTATTCATTGATGCAGCGCAGTTAAGCAAAAAATTCCGCTTTGCAGGGTAAATAGCAGAATGCCGGATGGCAATGCTAACGCGTCTTATCCGGCCTACAACGGTATTTCACCTGTAGGCCGGACAAGGCGTTCACGCCGCCATCCGGCATTGGCTTTTACTGTTACTGCTGCTGTTGAGAAGCCTGGATCGCCGTCAGGGCGATGGTGTAGACGATATCGTCAACCAGCGCGCCACGGGACAGGTCGTTCACCGGCTTGCGCATACCCTGCAGCATCGGCCCGATGGAGATCAGGTCGGCAGAACGCTGTACCGCTTTGTAGGTGGTGTTACCGGTGTTCAGATCCGGGAAAATGAACACGGTAGCGCGACCCGCAACCGGCGAGTTCGGCGCTTTAGATTTCGCTACGTCAGCCATGACCGCGGCGTCGTACTGCAACGGACCGTCGATCATCAGGTCAGGACGTTTTTCCTGCGCCAGACGCGTCGCTTCACGTACTTTCTCTACGTCGCTGCCCGCGCCAGAGGTGCCGGTGGAGTAGGAGAGCATTGCCACACGCGGTTCGATGCCGAAGGCAATGGCGGAATCCGCAGACTGAATCGCGATTTCTGCCAGCTGCTCTGCAGTCGGGTCTGGGTTGATTGCGCAGTCGCCGTAAACGTAAACCTGTTCCGGCAGTAGCATAAAGAACACAGAAGAGACCAGGGAGCTACCCGGCGCCGTTTTAATAAGCTGCAGCGGCGGACGGATGGTGTTGGCGGTGGTATGAACCGCGCCGGAAACCAGGCCGTCGACTTCGTCTTGCTCCAGCATCAGCGTGCCGAGCACCACGTTGTCTTCCAGCTGTTCGCGGGCAACCGGTTCGGTCATGCCTTTGCTCTTACGTAGCTCAACCAGGCGAGCGACATAGCTTTCACGCACCACTTCCGGATCGACGATTTCAATACCTGCGCCCAGCTCAACGCCCTGAGATGCCGCGACGCGGTTGATTTCATCCGGGTTGCCCAGCAGTACGCAAGTGGCGATGCCGCGTTCAGCGCAGATTGCCGCCGCTTTGACGGTACGCGGTTCGTCGCCTTCCGGCAGCACTACGCGTTTACCGGCTTTACGCGCCAGCTCAGTCAGTTGGTAGCGGAACGCCGGCGGAGAGAGACGACGGCTACGCTCGGAAGTGGCGGTCAGCGACTCGATCCAGTCAGCGTTAACGTAGTTCGCGACGTATTCCTGAACTTTCTCGATGCGCTCATGGTCATCAACCGGGACTTCCAGATTGAAGCTTTGCAGGCTCAGTGAAGTCTGCCAGGTGTTGGTGTTCACCATAAAGACCGGCAGACCGGTGGCGAATGCGCGTTCGCACAGTTTAGAAATGCGCGCGTCCATTTCATAGCCGCCGGTCAGCAGCAGGGCGCCGATTTCTACGCCGTTCATCGCGGCCAGGCAAGCTGCGACCAGTACGTCCGGACGGTCAGCGGAGGTCACTAACAACGATCCTGCGCGGAAATGTTCCAGCATATGCGGAATACTACGCGCGCAGAACGTGACGGATTTAACGCGGCGGGTTTTGATATCGCCTTCGTTAATGATGGTGGCGTTCAGGTGACGCGCCATATCGATAGCGCGGGTCGCAATCAGGTCGAAACTCCACGGCACCGCGCCCAGAACCGGCAGCGGGCTGGATTCCTGCAGTTTAGCAGGATCGATTTTGATCACCTGCGCTTTGGAAGAGTCGTCAAAGATCTCCGACAGATCCGGGCGAGTACGGCCTTGTTCATCAACCGGCGCATTCAGTTTGTTGATGATAACGCCGGTGATGTTGGTGTTTTTCGCGCCGCCGAAGCTGCTGCGCGTCAATTCGATACGCTCGTTCAGCTGTTCTGGCGTGTCGGTCCCCTGAGACATGACAAAAACGATTTCCGCATTCAGCGTTTTCGCGATTTCATAGTTCAGAGACTGAGCGAACTGATGTTTACGGGTCGGAACCAGACCTTCAACCAGCACCACTTCCGCGTCTTTGGTATTCGCATGGTAGTTCGCGATGATCTCTTCCATCAGCACGTCTTTCTGGTTGCTGGAGAGCAGAGATTCAACGTGGCTCATCTTCAGCGGTTCAGCCGCCGGCAGGGTAGAGTTCGCGCGAACGATAGTGGTGGTCTGGTCAGGCGCATCGCCGCCAGCGCGAGGCTGGGCGATAGGCTTAAAGACGCTCAGACGAACGCCTTTGCGTTCCATAGCACGGATGACGCCGAGGCTGACGCTTGTCAGGCCGACGCTGGTTCCGGTAGGGATCAGCATAATAATACGGGACACGGTTTATCCTCTTTCGTTACCGTCTTTTGGAGACGGGTTACAAAACAGCACCGCCAGCGAGGCTGGCGGTGTCAAATCAGGCAGTCAGACGGCTCGCGTCCTGCGCGATAACCAGTTCTTCGTTGGTTGGGATCACCACCGCCGGACGGGTACCTTCTTTGTTGATGAAACCAGATTTGCCGAAGCGGGCCGCCAGGTTACGTTCGTGGTCGACTTCAAAGCCCAGCACGCCCAGTTTACCCAGAGACAGTTCGCGAACCATCGCGGCGTTTTCACCGATACCGCCGGTGAACACGACTGCATCCAGACGACCGTCCATCAGAGCGGTGTAAGAACCGATGTACTTCGCCAGGCGGTGGCAGTAAACGTCCATCGCACGTTTAGCGTCTTCTTTGGTGGCGTAGTTGTCTTCAACATAACGGCAGTCGCTGGTCACTTCAGTCAGACCCAGCAGACCGGACTCTTTGGTCAGCATTTTGTTGATCTGATCCACGCTCATGCCCAGAGTGTCGTGCAGGTGGAAGATAATCGCAGGGTCGATATCGCCGGAACGGGTACCCATGACCAGGCCTTCCAGCGGGGTCAGACCCATAGAGGTATCCACGCATTTACCGTTACGGATAGCAGAAACAGAACCGCCGTTGCCCAGGTGGCAGGTGATAATGTTCAGTTCTTCTACCGGCTTGTTCAGCATTTTTGCCGCTTCCTGAGTTACATAGAAGTGGCTGGTGCCGTGTGCGCCATAGCGACGAACGCCGTGTTCTTTATACAGGCTGTACGGCAGGGCATACAGGTAAGATTCTTCCGGCATGGTCTGATGGAAGGCGGTATCGAATACTGCAACGTTTTTATCTTTCAGCTGCGGGAAAGATTTCAGCGCTTCGGCGATACCAATCAGGTGAGCCGGGTTATGCAGCGGTGCGAAAGAGGCGGAATCTTTGATGCCCTGAATGACGGACTCATCAATGACTACGGAACTGGTATACTTCTCGCCGCCGTGTACGATACGGTGACCAATTGCAGTTAACTGCGCAGACAGTTCTGGTTTTTGTGCCAGAATAGTGTTAACGATAAAGTTCAGCGCTTCACTGTGAGCGGCGCCTGCACCTAAAGCCGCTTCTTGTTTACTGCCGTCCATTTTCCATTTGATGCGTGCTTCTGGCAGATGGAAACATTCGGCTAAACCAGAAAGGTATTCATCACCATTAACTGCATCAATAATTGCAAATTTCAGTGAAGAACTACCGCAGTTCAGAACCAGTACTAACTTACTCGACATGGAAGTACCTATTTATGATACGTGGCTAAAAAAACGTCAGTGAGCCATAGAGCGTAGCGCATGATAGCCCTGACATTTATGATTAACATCATGCGCAGGAGTTTTTTTGGGCATGATGGAAGAAATACCTTTGAGTCTATGCCATTTTGCGTATTTTTCAGCCAATGGCATACTATGTGTAATATTGACGACTCAATGATTTTAAACTACCGGCCTTTGACAGGCCGACACAGGATACCTGATAGTGGGTATCGAAGACAAAATGTTTTGAACGTTGTCCCTCGCAGTTGTTGTTTTGCACAAATTTTTTAAATTTTATATGTGAAGTTGAGGTAGGCCATGTCGACACCGGATAATCGCTCCGTAAATTTTTTTAGCTTATTTCGCCGGGGGCAGCACTACGCGAAGACGTGGCCGATGGAAAAACGGCTGGCGCCCGTTTTCGTCGAAAACCGCGTCATTCGTATGACGCGCTATGCCATACGATTTATGCCGCCTGTCGCCGTTTTTACATTATGCTGGCAGATAGCGCTGGGCGGTCAGTTAGGTCCGGCCGTGGCGACCGCCCTGTTCGCCCTGAGCTTACCTATGCAGGGATTATGGTGGTTAGGGAAACGTTCCGTGACGCCGTTGCCGCCTTCAATCCTTAACTGGTTTTACGAAGTTCGCGGTAAATTGCAGGAGGCTGGACAAGCGCTGGCGCCGGTAGAAGGAAAGCCGGATTACCAGGCATTAGCTGACACGCTTAAGCGCGCCTTCAAACAACTGGATAAAACTTTCCTGGATGATTTGTAATTGACCCCGGATTACGCATATAAAAGAAGGCATACCAATGCCTTCTTTTTTTCATCGCCATAGCGTGATACAGGAGTTCAAAATGGAAATGACCAACGCGCAACGTCTGATTTTGTCTAACCAGTACAAAATGATGACGATGCTCGATCCCACCAACGCCGAGCGTTACCGTCGCTTACAAACAATTATTGAACGCGGCTACGGCCTGCAGATGCGCGAGCTGGATCGCGAGTTTGGCGAGCTGACGGAAGAGACCTGTCGTACCATCATCGATATTATGGAGATGTACCATGCGCTGCACGTCTCCTGGACCAACCTCAAAGATACGCAAGCCATCGACGAACGTCGCGTCACCTTCCTGGGGTTTGACGCCGCGACGGAAGCGCGTTACCTCGGCTATGTCCGTTTTATGGTGAATATAGAAGGACGCTACACTCACTTTGACGCCGGGACGCACGGCTTTAATGCCCAGACGCCGATGTGGGAAAAATACCAGCGGATGTTGAATGTCTGGCATGCCTGCCCGCGTCAGTACCACCTGAGCGCGAATGAAATCAATCAAATCATTAATGCCTGAGGAGGCTCGCGTGCAGTGTAAAGGTTTTCTGTTTGATCTGGATGGAACGTTGGTTGACTCATTACCTGCCGTCGAACGCGCGTGGTGTAGCTGGGCCGATCGTTTTAACCTTGCTCATGATGAGGTGCTGGGCTTTATTCATGGCAAACAGGCGATCACCTCGTTGCGGCATTTTATGGCGGGTAAATCGGAGGCGGAAATTGCCGCTGAGTTTACGCGCCTGGAGCAAATAGAAGCCACTGAAACCGCAGGGATCACCGCGTTGCCGGGGGCAGTCGATTTACTCAATCACCTGAATAAAGCGGGCATTCCGTGGGCTATCGTCACCTCCGGTTCAATGCCGGTCGCGCGTGCGCGCCATCAGGTCGCGGGCCTTCCAGCGCCAGAGGTGTTTGTCACCGCCGAACGAGTCAAACGCGGCAAACCGGAGCCGGATGCGTATTTGCTGGGCGCACAACTGCTTGGCCTGGCCCCTCAGGAGTGCGTCGTAGTAGAAGATGCCCCGGCTGGCGTGCTGTCCGGACTGGCTGCGGGCTGCCACGTCATTGCGGTCAATGCGCCGGCCGACACGCCGCGTCTGGCGGATGTTGATTTTGCGTTGGATAGCCTGACGCAATTATCGGTCGCTAAACAACCAAACGGCGATGTGGTGGTGTTAAGAAAGACCTGATCATGATATCGCCCCGCTTTGGCGGGGCATATTTATGGCAGAATCTCGTTATCTTCTCATCTGACAAGGATATGTTGTGAACGGTGAATTGATTTGGGTTCTCTCTTTACTGGCGATTGCCGTCGTGTTGTTTGCGACGGGCAAAGTACGTATGGATGCGGTGGCTTTATTCGTCATTGTTGCTTTTGTCCTTAGCGGTACCTTGACCCTTCCGGAAGCCTTCTCCGGCTTTAGCGATCCGAATGTCATTCTTATCGCCGCCTTATTTATTATTGGCGACGGCCTCGTGCGCACCGGCGTTGCTACGGTGGTCGGTACCTGGCTGGTTAAAATGGCGGGCAGCAGTGAAATCAAAATGCTGGTTTTACTGATGATCACTGTCGCCGGACTTGGCGCTTTCATGAGTTCAACCGGCGTGGTGGCGATTTTTATCCCCGTTGTTCTTAGCGTTTCTATGCATATGCAGACCTCGCCTTCGCGCCTGATGATGCCGCTGAGTTTTGCCGGGCTTATCAGCGGAATGATGACGCTGGTGGCGACGCCGCCGAACCTGGTGGTTAACAGTGAACTGCTGCGTGAAGGCCTGCACGGGTTCAACTTTTTTAGCGTGACGCCGCTGGGGGTAGTGGTGTTGGCGCTCGGCATTGTTTATATGCTGGTGATGCGCTTCATGCTAAAAGGCGATGCGCCCGGACAACAGGCCGGTAAGCGGCGCACTTTCCGCGATCTTATCCGCGAGTACCGTCTGACGGGGCGCGCTCGCCGTCTGGCGATTCGCCCCGGTTCGCCGATGGTGGGACAGCGACTGGACGACCTTAAACTGCGCGAACGTTACGGCGCCAATGTCATCGGCGTTGAACGCTGGCGGCGCTTTCGGCGGGTTATCGTCAATGTGAACGGCGTATCGGAGTTTCGCGCTCGCGACGTTCTGCTGATTGATATGTCGGCGGCGGAGGTTGACCTCAGAGAGTTCTGCGCCGAGCAACTGCTGGAACCGATGGTATTGCGAGGAGAATATTTTTCCGATCAGGCGTTGGATGTCGGGATGGCGGAAATTTCGCTTATTCCGGAGTCGGAACTGATTGGCAAGTCGGTGCGTGAAATCGCCTTCCGTACACGTTACGGGCTGAATGTGGTCGGCCTGAAACGCGACGGCGTCGCGCTGGAAGGGTCGCTGGCCGATGAGCCGTTATTGATGGGCGATATCATTCTGGTCGTGGGGAACTGGAAGTTAATCAGCCTGCTGGGGCAAAAAGGCCGCGACTTTGTGGTGCTGAATATGCCGGTCGAGGTCAGCGAAGCCTCTCCTGCGCACAGCCAGGCGCCGCACGCCATTTTCTGCCTGGTACTGATGGTGGCGCTGATGTTGACCGATGAAATTCCCAACCCGATCGCGGCGATTATCGCCTGCCTGCTGATGGGAAAATTTCGCTGTATTGATGCTGAAAGCGCGTATAAAGCGATCCACTGGCCGAGTATTATCTTGATTGTGGGTATGATGCCGTTTGCGCTGGCGTTGCAAAAAACCGGCGGCGTCTCTCTGGTCGTGCAAGGGTTAATGGATATCGGCGGCGGCTATGGGCCGTATATGATGCTGGGATGCCTGTTCGTGCTGTGCGCCGTCATAGGACTGTTCATTTCTAACACGGCAACGGCGGTGCTGATGGCGCCGATTGCGCTGGCGGCGGCGAAATCGATGGGGGTGTCGCCCTATCCGTTTGCGATGGCGGTGGCGATGGCGGCCTCCGCCGCCTTTATGACGCCGGTTTCATCGCCGGTCAATACTCTGGTTCTGGGGCCGGGAAACTATAGCTTTAGCGATTTTGTGAAGCTTGGCGTGCCGTTCACGCTTATTGTGATGGCGGTTTGTATTGTGATGATTCCGATGTTGTTTCCGTTTTAACCCCAGACAGGAAAAGGCCTGATGGCGTTGCGCTTATCAGGCCTACGGATATCACGCTACGTCCAGGCCGGATAAGACGTTGACGTCGTCATCCGGCACAACCGTTTAAAGCGGTGAATCCTGGCTTATCTCGTCAAGAGAGAGATGGAAACTTGGTACGAACACCGCCATAAAATAGTCCATCTCCTGGCTGCGACGTAATTCCAGCGTTTTTTCCAGCCGCGTTTTTGCCAGTCCAAACTCATTGTTTCCCGCCGATAGCTCCTCCAGGCATTTCAGGTAGGCGCAAAGCGCATCGGCCTGTTTTACGATTGCCTGTTCTTCTTCGCTCCAGGCATTCTCATCAATAAGCGGTGCGAAAATATCGCGCAATTCATCCGGCGCCATATCAACCAGCTTTTGCTGGGCGATTTTTTCGATCGCTTTATATTCCTGGGCTATCTGGGAATTAAAATATTTTACCGGCGTCGGCAGATCGCCGGTCAGTACTTCCGAGGCATCATGATACATCGCCAGAAGCGCGATGCGTTCAGCATTGAGCTGACCGCCAAATTTACGGTTTTTTATCGCCGCCAACGCATGGGCGACCATCGCCACCTGCAGACTATGTTCGGAGACGTTTTCCGTACGCACGTTACGCATCAGCGGCCAGCGGTTAATCAACTTCATGCGGGAGAGATGGGCGAAAAAATGGCTCTGCTTCATAGATTACCTTTTGTTTTCACTGCGGCAAACTTCATTGTGCGGGGAGGGAGATGAAGATGCAATTCAGGCTACCGAAGTAGCCTGAATTTAAGATTATTGATGGTAACCTGAGAGGAATCGCCCAAAGCGGTTGATGGCCATCTCCAGGTCATCTTCACGCGGTAGCGTCACAATGCGGAAGTGATCCGGCCACGGCCAGTTAAAGGCGGTACCTTGCACCAGCAGCACCTTTTCCTGTAGCAGGAAGTCCAGCACCATCTTCTGGTCGTCGTGAATATTAAAACGTTTAGCGTCGATCCTGGGGAACATGTACAACGCGCCGCGCGGTTTTACGCAGGAAACGCCGGGGATATCGTTAATCAACTCCCAGGCGCGGTTACGCTGTTCATACAGTCGGCCGCCCGGCAGAATAAATTCGCTAATGCTTTGATAGCCGCCGAGCGCGGTCTGAATAGCATGTTGCGCCGGGACGTTGGCGCACAGGCGCATTGAGGCTAACATCTCCAGTCCTTCAATATAGCCCTTCGCATGTTTTTTCGGCCCGTTCAGCACCATCCAGCCCTGGCGGAAGCCGGCGACGCGATAGGTTTTAGACAACCCATTAAAGGTGATGGTCAGCAGATCAGGCGCCAGTGCGGCGATAGAGTGATGCTCGGCATCGTCATAGAGAATCTTGTCATAAATTTCATCGGCGAAGATGATGAGATTATGCTCGCGCGCAATGTTGACAATTTCCATCAACAATTCTTTAGAATAGACGGCGCCAGTAGGGTTGTTTGGATTAATAATGACAATACCACGCGTACGTGGGGTGATTTTGGCGCGGATATCGTCAAGGTCCGGGAACCAGTCGGAAGATTCATCGCAAAGATAATGTACCGCCTTGCCGCTGGAGAGCGATACCGCCGCTGTCCATAACGGATAATCGGGCGCGGGAACCAGCATTTCATCGCCACTGTTAAGCAACGCCTGCATCGCCTGAACGATCAGCTCGGAAACGCCGTTACCGATATAGATATCTTCCACGGTTACATCGCGCATTCCACGGGCCTGATAATGCTGCATAATTGCTTTACGGGCGGAATAAAGCCCTTTCGAGTCGCAATATCCTTGCGCCGTCGGCAAATTACGAATGACATCGACCAGAATTTCGTCCGGCGCTTCGAATCCGAAGGGGGCGGGGTTGCCGATATTCAGTTTAAGAACTTTATTACCTTCTTCCTCAAGGCGTTTCGCTTCTTTCAGAACGGGGCCACGAATGTCATAACAGACATTTTCGAGTTTGCTGGATTTTTCAATGGGGGACATGAATCTTGACCTTTTAGCTGTTATTGCCACTCCCTGCCGTGGAAGTCAGCACGAAACAATGTACTCCCACGACGGTGAGTTTTGAAGAGTGAACAGAAGAAGATTTTGTTTATTTTTAACGCGCTTTCGTACTGTTTAAAACTTCATAAAATCATTTGGTTAGATGCATTTTCTATTTTTGTCTGTATGTATAGTGTTTTATTCTATGTGATTGCGAGTAATGTGGTTTTTTATGTTGTTAGAAATTATCTGTTTTATGAGAGATAAGCATTCATCATTAGTGTCGCGCTGGCTATTTCGGAAATACTGAGTATTAAAGGTAAAATGAGAAGGTTAGACCTTTCCGGCGGCGGGGGGTGTGAAACTATTGTTAAGTATAATTAATGAATGGTAGAAATCTTAATTAATTATTATTTAATATTTAAAAAGCATTTACTAAAGTCGTAATAATATCTTTCTGGTCCGATTAGTATAACATATCCCAGGTTAAGATTATTCGTAATAATACTTATAAATATAGCGGTTTTAGGTTAAGATAATGATCCGAAACGGGGGCGTAGTCTGCGTTGTCTGCTAATTTTCATGACGCGATTTCATACATAACCTATTGTTCAATATATTGTTTTTGTATCTGTGCGTCTCGGTAAACTATTTGACGCTTGTTACAAGATTTACACGTCCATCATTAGCAGAAATCTGTAGACGCCTAAAGGTATGACACATTCTCTTTGATATATCCCGATCAGTTGCATTTGGTATTATATCAGTAAGTAAGAGAAGTGTTTTGGTCGTATTTTCAATTACATTCTAACATTTACCTGGGTAACCAGGCGGTACTGCGAAGGATGCACATTACAAATGGAATTGCTTGTTTCTGAATGCACAGCATTAACCAGGTCAGCCCGATATGACCCGCCAGTAAGTGAAAAATTATGATAAATGCAAATCGTCCGATAATTAACCTCGATCTCGATCTGCTGAGAACGTTCGTGGCCGTTGCCGATCTGAACACCTTCGCCGCGGCGGCGGCGGCGGTATGTCGTACTCAGTCTGCGGTCAGTCAGCAAATGCAGCGTCTTGAGCAACTCGTGGGAAAGGAATTGTTCGCCCGCCATGGTCGTAACAAACTTTTGACCGAACACGGTATCCAGCTTCTGGGGTACGCCAGAAAAATCCTGCGTTTTAATGATGAGGCGTGTTCATCATTAATGTTCAGTAATCTTCAGGGAGTGTTAACAATCGGCGCTTCTGATGAATCAGCTGATACTATCCTGCCTTTTTTGCTTAGCCGAATCAGCTCGGTTTATCCGAAACTCGCGCTTGATGTACGGGTAAAACGCAACGCCTATATGGTGGACATGGTTAAATCGCAGGAAGTAGATTTGGTGGTGACGACTAACCAACCTAATTCGCTGGACTGTCTGAATTTGCGGACCTCGCCCACCCATTGGTATTGTGCGGCTGAGTATGTTTTGCAAAGGGGAGAGCCCGTACCATTAGTCCTGCTGGACGATCCCAGCCCATTCCGCGATATGGTGCTGGAGACGCTAAATGCAGCGGGTATTCCCTGGCGGCTGGCCTATGTGGCGTCTACATTACCGGCGGTACGCGCGGCCGTTAAAGCCGGTCTTGGCGTAACGGCTCGACCTGTCGAAATGATGAGTCCCGACCTTCGCGTGCTGGGCGCCGCAGACGGATTACCGCCTTTGCCGGATACGGAATATCTGTTGTGCCGCGATCCCAATAGCCAGAACGAGCTGGCGATGGTGATTTTCCATGCGATGGAAAGCTATCAAAACCCATGGCATTACAACCAGTTTTCTGCAGAGGGCGGAGATGATCCGCTGATGGTGGAAGGGGGTTTTGAGTAGCTCGCAGGCAAAAGGCGCTAAGTCGTAAATGTAAAAAAGAGCCGCTGGCGATGAAAAAACGCTCAGTGGCTCTTTTTTTGTGCCCATCTGTACGCGCTTAACCGCACAAATTGTAAAAGTTGCGGTAAATCAGCCAGTAGCGATTCGCAGTTCAATGTGGGTAAAAAATAACCAGAACATCCATTTTATGAATTTGCATGTTAAAAAACTAGAGAAATTGTTGCTGTTTTAGGGGGTGAATTAACAAAAGCGTGTCACAGATCAAGAAAATACTCCCATTTAGGGGGAGGCATCTTCACAAATTCCTGTCAAAATAGGTGTGTGTTATTTCTTTTGCTTCACAACGGACACGATTCAACAACATAAAATCCCCCCTGGCCGAAGAGTCATTTTCTCCAGGATGGCACTTAATGTTAATGGTGATGAATTGATGTAAATTAATGTGAAGGAACTTTTGTTAAAGTTGACAAAAGGTTATAGAAAGGAGTAAAAAACCACATCAATTAGCTGTTTTTATCATTTTCTACAGTAATTGTAGGGTTTTTTTTATTCCTCCCCATGAATCGATGTGGCGCCCATCTGCCGTAAAGAGCAGAGAAACTGGCGCTACTTTTGATGAGTAAGCAATGAGTATGTCAACATCCACTGAAGTCATCGCTCATCACTGGGCATTCGCTATCTTTCTTATCGTTGCCATTGGCCTGTGCTGCCTGATGCTGGTAGGCGGTTGGTTTTTGGGCGGTCGCGCACGCGCGAGGCACAAGAACGTTCCGTTTGAATCAGGTATCGACTCGGTCGGCACCGCCCGCTTACGCTTGTCTGCCAAGTTTTACCTGGTAGCCATGTTCTTCGTTATCTTCGACGTTGAAGCGCTGTATCTGTTCGCATGGTCGACTTCTATCCGCGAAAGCGGCTGGGTTGGCTTTGTGGAAGCTGCAATTTTTATTTTTGTGTTACTGGCTGGTCTGGTTTATCTGGCGCGTATTGGCGCGTTAGACTGGACGCCCGCGCGTTCACGCCGCGAGCGTATGAACCCGGAAACGAACAGTATCGCTAATCGTCAACGCTAACCGCGAGGCATTAAGATGGATTATACGCTCACCCGCATAGATCCTAACGGTGAGAATGACCGTTACCCCCTGCAAAAACAGGAGATCGTAACTGACCCCCTGGAGCAGGAAGTTAACAAAAACGTGTTCATGGGCAAACTGCATGACATGGTTAACTGGGGCCGTAAAAACTCAATTTGGCCCTACAACTTCGGCCTTTCTTGCTGCTATGTAGAGATGGTGACCTCTTTTACCGCAGTGCATGACGTTGCCCGTTTCGGCGCGGAAGTGCTGCGTGCGTCGCCACGTCAGGCTGACCTGATGGTGGTGGCCGGTACCTGCTTTACCAAAATGGCCCCGGTTATTCAGCGTCTGTATGACCAAATGCTGGAGCCAAAATGGGTCATTTCTATGGGCGCCTGCGCCAACTCCGGCGGCATGTACGATATTTATTCGGTAGTGCAGGGCGTTGATAAGTTTATCCCGGTGGATGTGTATATCCCTGGCTGTCCGCCGCGTCCGGAAGCGTATATGCAGGCGTTGATGCTGCTGCAAGAATCGATTGGCAAAGAGCGCCGTCCGCTCTCATGGGTGGTGGGCGATCAGGGCGTGTATCGCGCCAATATGCAGCCAGAACGCGAACGTAAACGCGGCGAGCGTATTGCCGTCACGAACCTGCGTACCCCGGACGAGATTTAATTTGCGCCTGTCGGCAGCAGCACTTCACTTCGCTAACCACTATTTTAATAGCGCGAAGCACTGCCGACCACCACGGACCATTTGCAATGGTGAACAATATGACCGACTTAACCGCGCAAGACGCTGCATGGAGTACCCGCGATCATCTTGATGATCCGGTTATCGGCGAACTGCGCAACCGTTTTGGGCCGGATGCCTTTACCGTTCAGGCGACCCGCACCGGTATCCCCGTTGTTTGGGTCAAGCGTGAACAACTACTGGAGGTTGGCGATTTCTTAAAGAAACTGCCGAAACCTTACGTCATGCTGTTTGACTTACACGGCATGGATGAACGCCTGCGTACGCACCGTGACGGGTTACCCGCCGCGGATTTTTCCGTTTTCTACCACCTGATTTCCATTGAGCGTAATCGCGATATCATGCTCAAGGTGGCGTTGTCTGAAAACGACCTGCGCGTGCCGACCTTCACTAAACTTTTCCCTAACGCCAACTGGTACGAGCGTGAGACCTGGGAGATGTTTGGCATTGATATCGAAGGTCACCCGCACCTGACGCGCATCATGATGCCGCAAACCTGGGAAGGCCATCCGCTGCGTAAAGATTATCCGGCGCGCGCGACCGAATTCGACCCGTTTGAGCTGACCAAAGCCAAGCAGGATCTGGAAATGGAAGCGCTGACCTTTAAGCCGGAAGACTGGGGGATGAAGCGCGGGACTGACAACGAGGACTTTATGTTCCTCAACCTCGGCCCGAACCACCCGTCTGCGCACGGTGCGTTTCGTATTATCCTGCAACTTGACGGTGAAGAAATCGTCGACTGCGTGCCGGATATCGGCTATCACCACCGCGGCGCCGAAAAAATGGGCGAGCGCCAGTCCTGGCATAGCTACATTCCCTATACCGACCGTATCGAATACCTCGGTGGTTGCGTCAATGAAATGCCGTACGTGCTGGCGGTAGAAAAGTTGGCAGGGATCACCGTCCCGGATCGTGTGAACGTCATCCGCGTGATGCTCTCCGAACTGTTCCGCATTAACAGTCATCTGCTGTACATTTCGACCTTTATTCAGGACGTCGGCGCGATGACGCCGGTCTTCTTTGCCTTTACCGACCGGCAGAAAATTTATGACCTGGTGGAAGCCATTACCGGTTTCCGTATGCACCCGGCCTGGTTCCGTATCGGCGGCGTCGCGCACGACTTGCCGCGCGGTTGGGATCGCCTGCTGCGAGAGTTCCTTGAGTGGATGCCGAAGCGTCTGGATTCTTACGAGAAAGCCGCGCTGCGTAACACCATTCTGAAAGGGCGTTCGCAGGGCGTTGCCGCTTACGGCGCGAAAGAGGCGCTGGAGTGGGGCACCACCGGCGCAGGGCTGCGCGCGACCGGGATCGACTTCGACGTGCGTAAATGGCGTCCATACTCTGGCTACGAAAACTTTGACTTTGAAGTGCCAGTGGGCGGCGGCGTTTCCGACTGCTATACCCGCGTGATGCTGAAAGTGGAAGAGCTGCGCCAGAGTCTGCGCATTCTTCAGCAGTGCCTCGATAACATGCCGGAAGGCCCGTTCAAAGCGGATCACCCGCTGACCACGCCGCCGCCGAAAGAGCGCACGCTGCAACATATCGAAACCCTGATCACCCACTTCCTGCAGGTCTCCTGGGGCCCGGTAATGCCGGCGCAGGAGTCCTTCCAGATGGTGGAAGCGACTAAGGGGATTAACAGTTACTACCTGACCAGCGACGGCAGCACTATGAGCTACCGTACCCGCGTGCGCACGCCGAGCTTTGCGCACCTGCAGCAGATTCCCTCGGCGATCCGCGGTAGCCTGGTCTCCGACCTGATTGTCTATCTGGGTAGTATCGATTTTGTTATGTCAGATGTGGACCGCTAATTATGCACGAGAATCAACAACCACAAACCGAGGCTTTTGAGCTGAGTGCGGCAGAGCGTGAAGCGATAGAGCACGAGAAGCACCACTACGAAGACCCGCGTGCGGCGTCCATTGAAGCGCTGAAAATCGTTCAGAAGCAGCGTGGCTGGGTGCCGGACGGCGCGATCTACGCTATTGCCGATGTGCTGGGTATTCCGGCGAGCGACGTCGAAGGCGTCGCCACATTCTACAGCCAGATCTTCCGTCAGCCGGTCGGTCGCCACGTGATTCGCTACTGCGACAGCGTGGTGTGCCATATCACCGGCTATCAGGGGATTCAGGCCGCGCTGGAAAAAAATCTCAACATCAAACCGGGGCAGACGACCTTTGATGGTCGCTTTACGCTGCTGCCGACCTGCTGCCTGGGGAATTGCGATAAAGGGCCGAACATGATGATTGATGAGGATACTCACAGCCATCTGACCCCGGAAGCCATTCCTGAACTACTGGAGCGGTATAAATGAAAAACGTTATCCGTACTCCCGAAACCCACCCGCTGACCTGGCGTCTGCGCGATGACAAACAGCCGGTCTGGCTGGATGAATATCGTAGCAAAAACGGCTACGAAGGCGCGCGTAAGGCGCTGACCGGCCTGTCTCCGGATGAAATCGTCAGCCAGGTAAAAGACGCCGGTCTGAAAGGGCGCGGCGGCGCGGGCTTTTCCACCGGTCTGAAGTGGAGCCTGATGCCGAAAGATGAATCCATGAACATCCGTTACCTGCTGTGTAACGCCGATGAAATGGAGCCGGGCACCTATAAAGACCGTCTGCTGATGGAACAGCTGCCGCACCTGCTGGTGGAAGGTATGCTGATCTCCGCGTTCGCGCTGAAAGCGTATCGTGGTTACATCTTCCTGCGCGGCGAATATATCGAAGCGGCTGTACATCTGCGCCGTGCGATTGCTGAAGCAACCGAGGCCGGGCTGCTTGGCAAAAATATCATGGGCACCGGGTTCGACTTTGAACTGTTTGTCCACACCGGGGCAGGGCGTTACATCTGTGGTGAAGAAACGGCGCTGATTAACTCCCTCGAAGGCCGCCGCGCGAACCCACGCTCCAAGCCGCCCTTCCCTGCGACCTCCGGCGTATGGGGCAAACCGACCTGTGTGAATAACGTCGAAACGTTGTGCAACGTCCCGGCAATCCTCGCCAACGGCGTGGAGTGGTACCAGAACATTTCGAAAAGCAAAGATGCGGGTACCAAGCTGATGGGCTTCTCAGGCCGCGTGAAGAATCCGGGCCTGTGGGAATTACCGTTCGGCACCACCGCGCGCGAGATCCTCGAAGACTACGCGGGCGGTATGCGCGATGGCCTGAAATTCAAAGCCTGGCAGCCGGGCGGGGCGGGAACCGACTTCCTGACCGAGGCGCATCTTGACCTGCCGATGGAGTTCGAAAGCATCGGTAAAGCAGGCAGCCGTCTGGGCACCGCGCTGGCGATGGCGGTAGACCACGAAATCGGCATGGTATCGCTGGTGCGTAACCTGGAAGAGTTCTTTGCCCGCGAATCCTGCGGCTGGTGTACGCCATGCCGCGACGGGTTGCCGTGGAGCGTGAAAATTCTGCGCGCGCTGGAGCGTGGCGAAGGCCAGCCGGGGGATATCGAGACACTTGAGCAACTGTGTCGTTTCCTCGGACCGGGTAAAACCTTCTGCGCGCATGCGCCGGGCGCGGTTGAGCCACTGCAAAGCGCAATTAAGTATTTCCGCGAAGAATTCGAAGCTGGCATCAAGCAGCCGTTCAGCAATACCCATTTAATCAATGGTATTCAGCCGAACCTGCTCAAAGAGCGCTGGTGAGTTAACGATTTTAATTTGGAAGCATGCTAATGGCTACGATTCATGTAGACGGCAAAGAATACGAGGTCAACGGCGCGGACAACCTGCTACAGGCATGTCTGTCCCTGGGCCTTGATATTCCGTATTTTTGCTGGCACCCGGCGCTGGGAAGCGTCGGTGCTTGCCGCCAGTGTGCGGTGAAGCAATACCAAAACGCGGAAGATACGCGTGGTCGCCTGGTGATGTCCTGTATGACGCCAGCCACCGACGGTACCTTTATCTCTATTGACGACGAAGAAGCGAAACAGTTCCGTGAAAGCGTGGTGGAGTGGCTGATGACTAACCACCCGCACGACTGTCCGGTTTGTGAAGAGGGCGGTAACTGCCATCTTCAGGATATGACCGTGATGACGGGTCACAGTTTCCGTCGCTACCGTTTCACCAAACGTACCCACCGCAACCAGGATCTGGGGCCGTTCATCTCTCACGAAATGAACCGCTGCATCGCCTGCTACCGTTGTGTGCGTTACTACAAAGATTATGCCGACGGCACCGATCTGGGCGTCTATGGCGCGCATGACAACGTCTACTTCGGGCGTCCGGAAGACGGTACGCTGGAAAGCGAATTCTCCGGTAACCTGGTCGAGATTTGCCCGACCGGCGTCTTCACCGATAAAACGCATTCCGAGCGTTACAACCGTAAATGGGACATGCAGTTTGCGCCGAGCATCTGCCAGCAGTGTTCCATCGGCTGTAACATCAGCCCGGGCGAGCGCTATGGCGAACTGCGCCGTATCGAAAACCGTTACAACGGTACCGTTAACCACTACTTCCTCTGCGACCGCGGTCGTTTCGGCTATGGCTATGTGAACCTGAAAGACCGTCCGCGTCAGCCGGTTCAGCGCCGTGGTGATGACTTTATTACTCTCAACGCCGAGCAGGCGATGCAGGGCGCGGCGGATATTCTGCGCCAGTCGAAGAAAGTGATCGGTATCGGTTCGCCACGCGCCAGCATTGAGAGCAACTTTGCGCTGCGTGAGCTGGTTGGTGCGGAAAACTTCTACACCGGTATCGCGCGCGGCGAGCAGGAACGTCTGCAACTGGCGCTGAAAGTGTTGCGTGAAGGCGGAATTTACACCCCGGCGCTGCGGGAAATCGAATCTTATGACGCGGTACTGGTATTGGGCGAAGACGTTACCCAGACCGGCGCGCGCGTTGCGCTGGCGGTACGCCAGGCGGTGAAAGGTAAAGCGCGTGAAATGGCAGCGGCGCAGAAAGTAGCCGACTGGCAGATTGCGGCCATCCTTAACATCGGCCAGCGTGCCAAACATCCGCTGTTCGTGACCAACGTGGACGGCACCCGTCTGGATGATATCGCCGCCTGGACCTATCGCGCGCCGGTGGAAGATCAGGCGCGCCTGGGCTTTGCGATTGCTCATGCGCTGGACAATACAGCGCCTGCGGTTGACGGTATCGACAGCGACTTACAAAACAAAATTGATGTCATTGTGCAGGCGTTGGCCGGCGCGAAAAAACCGCTGATTATCTCCGGCACTAACGCCGGTAGCAGTGAGGTGATTCAGGCGGCCGCCAACGTGGCGAAAGCGCTGAAAGGCCGTGGCGCCGACGTCGGTATTACTATGATTGCTCGTTCCGTGAACAGCATGGGGCTGGGTATGATGGGCGGCGGTTCGCTTGATGATGCGTTGGGCGAGCTGGAAACCGGCAGTGCGGACGCGGTGGTGGTGCTGGAAAACGATCTCCACCGTCATGCAAGCGCTACGCGCGTGAACGCTGCGCTCGCCAAAGCGCCGCTGGTGATGGTGGTTGACCATCAGCGCACGGCGATTATGGAAAACGCGCATCTGGTGCTTTCCGCGGCAAGCTTCGCCGAAAGCGATGGTACGGTCATCAACAACGAAGGGCGCGCGCAGCGCTTCTTCCAGGTTTATGATCCGGCCTACTACGATAACAAGACGATTATGCTGGAAAGCTGGCGCTGGCTGCATTCACTGCACAGCACCGTCGAAAACCGCGAAGTGGACTGGACTCAGCTTGACCACGTGATCGACGCGGTCATTGCCGCCATGCCGCAATTTGCCGGTATTAAAGACGCCGCGCCGGATGCGACCTTCCGCATTCGTGGGCAGAAGCTGGCGCGCGAACCGCATCGTTACAGCGGTCGTACCGCAATGCGCGCCAATATCAGCGTGCACGAACCACGTCAGCCGCAGGATAAAGACACCATGTTCGCCTTCTCAATGGAAGGGAATAACCAACCGACTGCCCCGCGATCTGAAATTCCGTTCGCCTGGGCACCGGGCTGGAACTCCCCGCAGGCGTGGAACAAATTCCAGGATGAAGTGGGCGGCAAACTGCGTCACGGCGATCCGGGCGTGCGTTTGATTGAAGCGACTGAGGGCGGTCTGGATTATTTCACTACCGTGCCGGCAAGCTTCCAGGCGCAGGACGGTCAGTGGCGTATTGCGCCGTATTACCACCTGTTTGGCAGCGACGAATTGTCTCAGCGTTCTCCGGTCTTCCAGAGCCGTATGCCGCAGCCGTATATCAAACTTAACCCGGCGGATGCCGCGAAGTTGGGTGTCAATGCCGGGACGCGCGTCTCCTTTAGCTACGATGGCAATACGGTGACGCTGCCGGTTGAAATCTCTGAAGGGTTAGCGGCAGGGCAGGTAGGGCTGCCGATGGGTATGCCTGGCATCGCGCCGGTTCTGGCTGGCGCGCGTCTTGAGGATCTGCGGGAGGCGCAACAATGAGTTGGATTACACCGGATCTGATTGAGATCCTGCTGAGCATTCTCAAAGCGGTGGTGATTCTGCTGGTGGTCGTCACCTGCGGGGCCTTCATGAGCTTTGGCGAACGTCGTCTGCTGGGTCTGTTCCAGAACCGTTATGGACCAAACCGCGTTGGCTGGGGCGGCTCGCTCCAGCTGGTCGCGGACATGATCAAGATGTTCTTTAAAGAAGACTGGATCCCGAAATTCTCGGATCGCGTCATCTTTACCCTGGCGCCGATGATCGCGTTTACTTCGCTGCTGCTCTCCTTCGCCATTGTGCCGGTTAGCCCTAATTGGGTGGTGGCCGATTTAAACATCGGGATTTTGTTCTTCCTGATGATGGCCGGTCTGGCGGTTTACGCGGTGCTGTTCGCCGGTTGGTCGAGCAACAACAAATACTCGCTGCTGGGCGCGATGCGCGCGTCTGCCCAGACGGTGAGCTACGAAGTGTTCCTTGGTCTTTCCCTGATGGGCGTGGTGGCGCAGGCCGGTTCATTTAATATGACCGATATCGTCAATAACCAGGCGCATCTGTGGAACGTGATTCCGCAATTCTTTGGGTTTGTTACTTTCGCCATCGCGGGCGTAGCGGTCTGTCACCGTCACCCGTTTGACCAGCCGGAAGCCGAGCAGGAACTGGCGGACGGTTACCACATCGAATATTCCGGTATGAAATTCGGTCTGTTCTTTGTGGGGGAGTACATCGGCATCGTCACCGTTTCCGCGCTGATGGTAACGTTGTTCTTCGGTGGCTGGCATGGCCCGTTCTTACCGCCATTCGTCTGGTTCGCGCTGAAAACCGCGTTCTTCATGATGATGTTCATTTTGATTCGTGCGTCGTTACCGCGTCCGCGTTATGACCAGGTAATGTCCTTCGGCTGGAAAGTTTGCCTGCCGCTGACGCTCATCAACTTGCTGGTAACGGCGGCTGTCATTCTGTGGCAGGCGCAATAAGGGACACAAAGACCATGACCTTAAAAGAATTATTAGTAGGTTTCGGCACTCAGGTACGCAGTATCTGGATGATCGGCCTGCATGCGTTCGCCAAACGCGAAACGCGGATGTATCCGGAAGAGCCGGTCTATTTACCGCCCCGTTACCGTGGCCGTATCGTGCTCACGCGCGACCCGGACGGTGAAGAGCGCTGCGTTGCCTGTAACCTGTGTGCGGTAGCCTGTCCGGTAGGCTGTATCTCTCTGCAAAAAGCGGAGACCAAAGATGGCCGCTGGTATCCGGAATTTTTCCGCATTAACTTCTCACGCTGCATCTTCTGCGGCCTGTGCGAAGAAGCGTGCCCGACCACGGCGATTCAGTTGACCCCGGACTTCGAACTGGGCGAATACAAACGTCAGGATCTGGTGTACGAAAAAGAGGATCTGCTGATTTCCGGTCCGGGCAAATACCCGGAATATAACTTCTACCGGATGGCGGGTATGGCAATCGACGGCAAAGATAAAGGCGAAGCAGAGAACGAAGCCAAGCCTATCGACGTCAAGAGCCTGTTACCGTAAGGAGAGGGCAATGGAATTCGCTTTTTATATCTGTGGCCTGATAGCCATCCTCGCGACCCTGCGAGTGATCACCCATACCAATCCGGTACACGCGCTGTTGTATCTGGTGATATCGCTATTGGCGATTTCCGGGGTGTTCTTTTCGCTGGGCGCTTATTTTGCCGGTGCGCTGGAAATTATCGTCTACGCAGGCGCCATCATGGTGCTGTTTGTGTTCGTGGTGATGATGCTCAACCTCGGCGGCAGCGAAATCGAACAGGAACGCCAGTGGCTGAAGCCGCAGGTGTGGATTGGTCCGGCGGTTTTGTCGGCCATTATGCTGGCGGTCATTGTGTACGCCATTCTGGGCGTTAACGACCAGGGCATCGACGGCACGCCGATTAGCGCGAAAGCGGTGGGCATCACGCTGTTCGGGCCTTATGTTCTGGCGGTGGAACTGGCGTCGATGCTGCTGCTGGCAGGCCTGGTGGTGGCGTTCCATGTCGGTCGTGAAGAGCGTGCGGGTGAAGTGCTAAGCAACCGCGCCGATGACCGCGCGAAAAGAAAAACGGAGGAGCGCGCATGATCCCCTTAACACACGGACTGATCCTCGCTGCGATTTTATTTGTCCTGGGTTTAACCGGTCTGGTTATCCGCCGCAATCTGCTGTTTATGCTGATTGGGCTGGAAATCATGATTAACGCCTCCGCGCTGGCCTTTGTGGTCGCCGGGAGCTACTGGGGCCAGACCGATGGTCAGGTGATGTACATTCTCGCCATCAGCCTTGCGGCTGCGGAAGCGAGTATTGGACTTGCGCTGTTGCTGCAACTCCATCGCCGTCGCCAGAACCTGAACATCGATTCAGTAAGTGAGATGCGTGGATGAACATGCTTGCCTTAACCATTATTCTGCCATTGATTGGCTTTGTACTGCTGGCGTTCTCTCGCGGACGCTGGTCGGAAAATCTCTCCGCGACCATTGGCGTGGGCTCCGTTGGTCTGGCGGCGTTGGTGACAGCGTTTGTCGGGATGGATTTCTTCGCCAACGGCAAACAGGCGTTCAGCCAGCCGCTGTGGACGTGGATGTCGGTCGGTAACTTCAACATCGGTTTTAACCTGGTGCTGGACGGCCTGTCGCTGACCATGCTCTCTGTGGTCACCGGCGTCGGCTTCCTGATCCACATGTTCGCGTCCTGGTACATGCGTGGAGAAGAGGGTTACTCCCGCTTCTTCGCTTATACCAACCTGTTTATCGCCAGTATGGTTGTTCTGGTGCTGTCCGATAACCTGCTGTTGATGTACCTCGGCTGGGAAGGCGTGGGCCTGTGCTCTTATCTGTTGATCGGCTTCTATTACAGCGATCCGAAGAATGGCGCAGCGGCAATGAAAGCCTTCGTGGTGACCCGTGTCGGTGACGTATTCCTCGCCTTCGCGCTGTTCATCCTCTACAACGAACTGGGCACGCTGAACTTCCGCGAAATGGTCGAGCTGGCGCCAGCGCACTTTGCTGACGGCAACAACATGCTGATGTGGGCGACGCTGATGCTGCTGGGCGGCGCGGTCGGTAAATCTGCGCAGCTTCCGTTGCAGACCTGGCTTGCCGACGCGATGGCCGGCCCGACGCCGGTCTCCGCGCTGATCCACGCCGCTACCATGGTGACCGCCGGTGTCTACCTGATCGCTCGTACCCATGGCTTGTTCCTGATGACCCCGGAGATTCTGCATCTGGTGGGCATTATCGGGGCGATTACGTTGGTCATGGCGGGTTTCGCCGCGCTGGTGCAGACCGACATCAAACGCGTGCTGGCCTATTCCACCATGAGCCAGATTGGCTACATGTTCCTGGCGCTCGGCGTACAGGCGTGGGATGCGGCAATTTTCCACCTGATGACGCACGCCTTCTTTAAAGCGCTGCTGTTCCTGGCGTCCGGCTCGGTCATTCTGGCCTGCCATCACGAACAGAACATCTTTAAGATGGGCGGTCTGCGTAAGTCGATTCCACTGGTGTATGCCTGCTTCCTGGTGGGGGGCGCGGCGTTGTCGGCGCTGCCGCTGGTCACTGCGGGCTTCTTCAGTAAGGATGAGATCCTGGCTGGCGCGATGGCGAACGGTCATATCAATCTGATGGTGGCGGGTCTGGTCGGCGCGTTCATGACCTCCCTGTACACCTTCCGGATGATTTTCATCGTCTTCCACGGTAAAGAACAAATTCACGCTCATGCAGGGAAGGGGATTACCCACCATCTGCCGCTGATTGTCCTGATGATTCTGTCTACCTTTGTTGGCGCGCTGATTGTGCCGCCATTGCAGGGGGTGCTGCCGCAGACAACTGAACTGGCGCATGGTCGCGTCATGACGCTGGAAATTACCTCTGGCGTAGTAGCGATTGCCGGCATCCTGATTGCCGCATGGCTGTGGCTGGGTAAACGCACGCTGGTGACGTCGATCGCCAACAGCGCGCCGGGCCGTCTGCTGGGGACCTGGTGGTATAACGCCTGGGGCTTTGACTGGCTGTACGACAAAGTATTCGTCAAGCCATTCCTCGGTATCGCCTGGCTGCTGAAGCGCGACCCGCTTAATGCGTTGATGAACATTCCGGCTATCCTTTCCCGTTTTGCAGGCAAAGGCCTGGTACTGAGCGAGAACGGTTATTTGCGCTGGTATGTGGCATCCATGAGCATCGGCGCGGTTGTGGTGCTGGCGCTGCTGATGGCACTGCGTTGATCGTAAAGTGAATTTTATCCAAATTCGTTGAAAATCAGGCCTCTGTCAGAGGCCTTAAAAAGGAATAAAAATCGCCATGTTACTACCCTGGCTAATATTGATTCCCTTTATCGGCGGCTTTCTGTGCTGGCAGACCGAACGCTTTGGCGTGAAGGTGCCGCGCTGGATAGCGCTGATTACCATGGGGCTGACGCTGGCGCTCGGTCTGCAATTGTGGTTGCAGGGCGGCTACTCACTGACGCAATCCGCCGGTATTCCACAGTGGCAATCTGAATTTGTCCTGCCGTGGATCCCGCGTTTTGGCATCTCTATCCATCTGGCGCTCGACGGACTGTCGCTGCTAATGGTGGTGCTGACCGGCCTGCTCGGCGTTCTGGCGGTGCTTTGCTCCTGGCGAGAAATCGAAAAATATCAGGGCTTCTTCCACCTGAACCTGATGTGGATCTTAGGCGGCGTTATCGGCGTGTTCCTGGCTATCGACATGTTCCTGTTCTTCTTCTTCTGGGAAATGATGCTGGTGCCGATGTACTTCCTGATAGCGCTGTGGGGGCATAAAGCTTCTGACGGGAAAACGCGTATCACGGCGGCAACCAAGTTCTTCATTTATACCCAGGCGAGTGGTCTGGTGATGTTGATTGCCATCCTGGCGCTGGTCTTTGTGCACTACAACGCGACCGGCGTGTGGACCTTCAACTATGAAGAGCTGCTGAACACGCCGATGTCCCACGGTGTGGAATATCTGCTGATGCTGGGCTTCTTC
The DNA here is from genome assembly GCF_046551535.1 of Salmonella sp. SAL04162. Taxonomy (NCBI): domain Bacteria; kingdom Pseudomonadati; phylum Pseudomonadota; class Gammaproteobacteria; order Enterobacterales; family Enterobacteriaceae; genus Salmonella; species Salmonella sp. SAL04162. The sequence continues at coordinate 66,089 of NZ_JBGDVX010000011.1, read as the reverse complement.
ATCGCCTTCGCGGTGAAAATGCCGGTGGTGCCGCTGCATGGCTGGCTGCCAGATGCGCACTCCCAGGCGCCGACCGCCGGTTCCGTCGACCTGGCCGGTATCTTGCTGAAAACCGCCGCTTACGGTCTGCTGCGTTTCTCCCTGCCATTGTTCCCGAACGCGTCGGCGGAGTTTGCGCCGATCGCCATGTGGCTGGGCGTTATCGGCATTTTCTACGGCGCGTGGATGGCCTTTACCCAATACGACATCAAGCGCCTGATTGCCTATACCTCCGTTTCGCATATGGGCTTCGTGCTGATCGCTATCTACACCGGCAGCCAACTGGCGTACCAGGGCGCGGTGATTCAGATGATTGCGCACGGTTTGTCCGCAGCCGGTCTGTTCATTCTGTGTGGCCAGTTGTACGAACGTCTGCATACGCGTGACATGCGTATGATGGGCGGCCTGTGGGGCAAGATGAAGTGGTTGCCTGCGCTGTCCATGTTCTTTGCGGTGGCGACGCTCGGGATGCCGGGCACCGGTAACTTTGTCGGCGAATTTATGATTCTGTTCGGCAGCTACCAGGTGGTGCCGGTGATTACCGTTATCTCCACCTTTGGGTTGGTATTCGCCTCTGTATACTCGCTGGCGATGCTGCATCGCGCTTACTTTGGTAAAGCGAAGAGCCAGATTGCCAGCCAGGAACTGCCAGGGATGTCGCTGCGCGAGCTGTTTATCATTCTGTTGCTGGTGGTGCTTCTGGTACTGCTTGGCTTCTATCCGCAGCCGATTCTGGATACCTCGCATTCTGCGATGAGCAACATCCAGCAGTGGTTTGTTAATTCTGTTACTACTACAAGGCCGTAAATCGCCATGACAATAACTCCACAACACCTGATTGCGCTGCTACCGCTGCTGATCGTCGGCTTGACGGTGGTGGTTGTGATGCTCTCCATTGCGTGGCGACGCAATCACTTCCTCAATGCCACGCTGTCGGTCATTGGGCTTAACGCTGCTCTGGTTTCGCTTTGGTTTGTCGGCCAGGCCGGGGCAATGGACGTCACGCCGCTGATGCGCGTTGACGGCTTTGCGATGCTCTACACCGGGCTGGTGCTGCTGGCGAGCCTCGCCACCTGCACCTTTGCCTACCCGTGGCTGGAAGGCTATAACGATAACCAGGAAGAGTTCTACCTGCTGGTGTTAATCGCCAGCCTGGGGGGAATTCTGCTGGCGAACGCCAACCACCTGGCGGCGCTGTTCCTTGGTATTGAACTGATCTCGCTGCCGCTGTTCGGCCTGATTGGTTATGCTTTCCGCCAGAAGCGCTCGCTGGAAGCCAGTATCAAATACACCATCCTCTCCGCCGCCGCCTCGTCTTTCCTGCTGTTCGGGATGGCGCTGGTCTATGCGCAGTCCGGCAACCTGTCTTTCGAAGCGCTCGGTAAGAGCCTCGGCGATGGTATGCTGCACGAGCCGTTGCTGCTGGCGGGCTTTGGCCTGATGATTGTCGGTCTGGGCTTTAAACTCTCTCTGGTGCCGTTCCACCTGTGGACGCCAGACGTATACCAGGGCGCGCCTGCGCCGGTTTCCACCTTCCTGGCGACGGCGAGCAAAATCGCTATCTTCGGCGTGGTGATGCGTCTGTTCCTCTATGCGCCGGTAGGCGACAGCGAAGCGGTACGCGTGGTGCTGGGCATTATCGCCTTTGCCTCTATCATCTTCGGTAACCTGATGGCGCTGAGCCAGACCAACATCAAACGTCTGCTCGGTTACTCTTCTATCTCTCACCTCGGCTATCTGCTGGTGGCGCTGATTGCCCTGCAGAGCGGCGAGATGTCGATGGAAGCGGTAGGCGTTTATCTGGCCGGTTATCTGTTCAGCAGCCTCGGCGCGTTTGGCGTGGTTAGCCTGATGTCCAGCCCGTTCCGCGGTCCGGATGCGGATTCTCTGTACTCTTACCGTGGTCTGTTCTGGCACCGTCCGGTTCTTGCCGCAGTGATGACGGTGATGATGCTGTCGCTGGCAGGTATCCCGATGACGCTGGGCTTTATCGGCAAATTCTACGTGCTGGCGGTCGGCGTTCAGGCCAGTCTGTGGTGGCTGGTCGCCGCCGTGGTGGTGGGTTCCGCGATTGGTTTGTACTACTACCTGCGCGTTGCGGTGAGTCTCTACCTGCACGCGCCGCAGCAACCGGGACGCGACGCGCCGACAAACTGGCAGTACAGCGCGGGTGGGATCGTGGTGCTGATCTCCGCGTTGCTGGTGTTGGTACTGGGCGTCTGGCCGCAGCCGCTGATTAGCCTTGTGCAGTTAGCGACGCCGTTGATGTAAACAATAAGTAAAAACGAAAAACCCGCTTCACGAAGCGGGTTTTTTATTATCTGATGTAATACGTTGAAATAACTATGGATTGTAGGCCGGATAAGGCGCTTGCGCCGCCATCCGGCAGGTAAGGTCTCAGCGACCGGAATTTAACTTAGCAACTGCCGGCTTACCAACGGGCCGCTGACGTTTTGCGCCGCGCGCTCCATCACTTCCTGTATCACTGAAGAGAGTTCATTGATTTCAAATTTGGCGACGTAGCCGTCGGCCTTTACCTTACGCACATGATCTTCGTTGGCGCTGCCGGAAAGGGAAGAGTGAATAACGACCGGGATCTTTTTCAGCCGTTCATCGGTTTTAATTTTACGCGTTAACGTAAAGCCATCCATCTCCGGCATCTCAAGATCTGTCAGGACCAGCGCGATTTTCTCGCTAATTGGCTTACCTTCGGCCTCCGCTTCCTGCGCCAGTTGCTGGATTCTCTCCCATGCATCCTTGCCGGTCACATGCATCTGATGCGGAATTCCCATTGCGTTCAGCCCTTTTTCCAGCATCGCGCGGGCGACTTTGGAGTCTTCCGCCACAATGGCTACCGCGCCTGGGGTAATATAAAATTTATTGGTCTTCAGATTGGTGGCGCGCAGATCGTGGCTGGAGGGGACAATATCATAAAGGATCTGCTCAACGTCGAGCACCAGCGCCAGGTTGTTGGTTTCTTTGTTGTCATCCAGGCAGGCAATACTGGTGATGTAGCGACCGTTGACGGCTTTCTCGGCGGTATGCACCTGCTGCCAGTCAAGACGCATAATATTTTCCACCGACTCGACGGCAAATGCCTGTACGCTGCGCGCATATTCGGTGATCAGCAAAATATTCAGCCCGGTTTCCGGCTTGCAGCCCGCTACCGCTGGCAAATCAATCACCGGAATGACCTGATCCCGAATATTGACCATGCCCAATAGCGGCGCTTTCATGCCTGCCGGGCGCGTAAAGGCGGGCATCGGTACGATTTCGCGCAGCTTAAATACATTGATGCCGAACAGCTCTGACTTCTGTTCATGCAGCGATGTACCAAGACGGAATAACAGCAGCTCAAAACGGTTTGACAGGGTTAAATTCGCCCTGTCATCAATATCTTTCTGAAAATTGTCCATCCTCACCTCATTATGAAAGCCTGCCTTTTTTAGTGTTATCGGCAATGAGGACAAAAAATGGAGCGCTAAACCGGGAAAACAGAAAAATCGTAAGCCAGTTCCGTCGCCGGGAAAATAGCGCGGCATTCCGCCAGTAAGCGCTGACAGCCTTTATCGTCATAGCGTGAGCTAATATGGGTCATGATCAGCCGACCGACGGCAGCTTCCCGCGCCAGCGTCGCGGTTTGACGGGTGGAGCTGTGTCCGCGAGCGTTGGCTTTCTCCTCCATTGACGCATCCAGCGTGGTTTCATGTACCATCACATCCACGCCTTGCGCCAGCGCGAGGGCGGCCTCGCAGGGCGCGGTATCGCCGAAAATCGCCACTGATTTCCCGGCCACGGCGGGAGCAAGGTAGTCGGCGCCATTGATCTGCCTTCCATCGGCAAGCGTGACGGTTTTTCCTGCCTTCAACGCCTGAAACAGCGGGCCGGGCGTAACGCCTGCGGCTTTTAACGCCCTGGCATTCAGCGCGCCAGGCTTGTCATGTTCAACAACGCGATATCCGTAGCACTCCAGTGGATGCTCCAGCCTGAATGCGGTCACTTTACGCAGACCGTCGTCAAGAATATCGCCTGCGCTAATTTCTTCAATTTGCAACGGAAAATCGGTCCATGAACCGCTAAGGCGCAGTGTGGTTGCAATAAACTCACGCACGCCTTGAGGCCCGTATACGGTTAGCGGATGGGGATTCCCCGCCATCGACCGGCTGCATAGCAGACCCGGCAGGCCAAACAGATGATCTCCGTGAAGATGGCTGATAAAAATGCGCTCAAGCTTACCGGGATGAAACGCGGTATTAAGCATTTGATGCTGTGTCCCTTCGCCGCAATCAAAAAGCCATACTCCCGGCTGCGTTGGATGTTGCAGATGTAATAAAATTGCCGTTACATTGCGTGAGCGCGTGGGAACGCCTGCGGACGTACCTAAAAAAATTAATTCCATCTTGTCCATACACGTTTGGTTATCGTTTAACCCAAGATTACCACAACACAGGAGCGCATCATGATTGACTGGCAGGATCTCCACCATAGCGAACTTACCGTTCCTCAACTTTACGCGTTACTCAAATTGCGCTGCGCGGTCTTTGTGGTAGAACAGCGCTGTCCTTACCTGGATGTGGATGGCGATGATTTAGTCGGCGACAATCGGCATATTCTGGGCTGGCATCAGGATGAGCTGGTGGCGTATGCGAGGATTCTGAAAAGCGATAACGAATCAGACCCGGTTGTTATTGGCCGGGTGATCGTCAGCGATGCCTGGCGAGGGGCGAAACTGGGCCAGCAATTAATGGCGAAAACGCTGGAATCTTGTGGGCGGCACTGGCCGGATAAGCCGCTATATCTGGGGGCGCAGGCGCATCTGCAACCTTTTTATGCGCGGTTTGGTTTTATTCCGGTCACCGATGTTTATGACGAAGATGGCATTCCGCACCGGGGAATGGCGCGGGAGGTTCATCAGGCATAAACCGAAACCGTTGACTATAGTTAGGAGCAGGTGTTAACACAACGGAGAATGAGAATGTCATATCAATTTGGTGAATCACGTGTTGATGATGATCTGACTTTGCTCAGCGAAACGCTGGAAGAGGTTTTACGTTCCTCAGGCGATCCCGCCGATCAAAAATACATTGAGCTGAAAGCCCGCGCGGAACAAGCGCTGGAAGAGGTGAAAAACCGCGTAAGCCACGCGTCGGATAGCTATTATTACCGGGCAAAGCAGGCCGTTTATAAAGCGGATGACTACGTTCATGAAAAACCCTGGCAGGGTATTGGCGTAGGCGCGGCGGTAGGACTGGTACTTGGACTGCTGCTGGCGCGGCGCTAAATCCCTCCCACTGAACAGAATTGCAACCCTCCCTAAATGAGGTACTGCTTTTTTAGGGCAGTACCCCGTATAATGTGGGGTTTTTAACAGGGAGGGTCCGCGTGCATTCTATTACTACTGCGCTGGAAAATCTGACGCGTCAGCTATCGCAAGAGATACCGGCGACGCCAGGGCTTTGCGTTTTCGATGCGCCTTTCCCTTTAAACGATGCCTTCGATGCATTGAGCTGGCTGGCCAGCCAGTCATCCTTTCCGCAATTCTACTGGCAACAGCGCAATGGCGACGAAGAAGCTGCCGTTCTCGGGGCAATCACCGTCTTTTCATCGCTCGATCTGGCGCAACAGTTTTTACGTCAGCACGCGCAGCCTGACCTGCGTATTTGGGGGCTGAATGCGTTCGAGCCGAAAGAGGGCTACTTATTGCTGCCGCGGCTGGAGTGGCGACGTAGCGGTGGTACGGCGACCTTACGCTTACATCTGCACAGTGACGTTTCGCTACGCGATGATGCGCGCCAGGCGAAAGCGTTTCTCGCTTCTCTGGTCGGTATTAAGCCTGTTCCGGCGCTGCGCCTTTCGCTCACGAGCGAACAGCACTGGCCGGACAAAGACGGTTGGGTGAAGCTGATTCAGCAGGCCACCCACACCATTGCGCAAGAGGCGTTTGATAAAGTTGTGCTGGCGCGGGCCACCGACTTACAATTCTCCCGTCCGGTCAATGCCGCCGCGATGATGGCGTCCAGTCGTCGTTTAAATCTCAACTGCTACCACTTTTTTATGGCCTTTTCCGCCGATACCGCCTTTCTGGGATCATCGCCGGAGCGGCTCTGGCGGCGGCGTGAAACGGCGCTACGTACCGAAGCTCTGGCCGGGACGGTGGCGAACCATCCGGATAACCATAAAGCCTGGCAGCTTGGCGAATGGTTAATGAAAGACGATAAAAACCAGCGAGAAAATATGCTGGTTGTCGAAGACATCTGCCAGCGACTGCAAAACTGCACCCACTCGCTGGATGTGCTGCCGCCGCAGGTGCTCAGACTGCGCAAGGTACAGCATTTGCGCCGCTGTATCTGGACGGCGCTTAATCAGGCGGACGACACGCTCTGCCTGCACCAGTTACAGCCTACCGCAGCGGTCGCGGGGATCCCTCGTGAACCCGCGCGTTGTTTTATAGAACAACATGAGCCGTTCGAACGTGAATGGTATGCCGGGTCGGCAGGCTATCTCTCCACGCGGCAAAGTGAGTTTTGCGTGACGTTACGTTCAGCCAAAGTGACGGCCAATGTGGTGCGATTGTATGCCGGCGCGGGAATCGTCCGCGGCTCCGATCCGGAACAGGAATGGCAGGAAATAGATAATAAAGCGGCCGGGTTACGTACCTTATTGCAGATGGATGTGTAATGAGTCACATATTCCCGACCCATATCAATAATCCATTTTTGCAGCTCTTTATACTTAGTCCCAATGATTGATACCGGACAAACTCATGTCAGTAAGTGCATTTAACCGGCGCTGGGCGGCGGTCATCCTGGAAGCCTTAACCCGTCATGGCGTCAGGCATGTTTGTATCGCCCCTGGTTCCCGTTCCACGCCGCTCACGTTGGCGGCGGCAGAGAATCCTGCTTTTATTCACCATACGCACTTTGATGAGCGTGGGCTTGGTCATCTGGCGTTAGGGCTGGCGAAAGTCAGCCAACAGCCTGTTGCCGTTATTGTCACTTCAGGTACCGCCGTGGCGAACCTCTATCCGGCCTTGATTGAGGCGGGGCTGACGGGCGAGAAGCTTATTTTACTTACCGCCGATCGCCCGCCGGAGCTGATTGACTGCGGCGCCAACCAGGCGATCCGTCAGGCGGGGATGTTTTCCTCGCACCCCTCCCAAACTCTGTCGTTGCCGCGTCCCACGCAGGATATTCCGGCGCGCTGGCTGGTGTCGACCATCGATAATGCGCTCGCCATGCTTCATGCGGGCGCTCTGCACATTAACTGTCCTTTTGCCGAACCGCTGTATGGCGATATGAATGACACCGGCCTGGTCTGGCAGCAGCGTCTCGGCGACTGGTGGCAGGATGAAAAACCCTGGCTGCGCGAAGCGCGTCGACTGGCAAGCGACAAACAGCGCGACTGGTTCTTCTGGCGACAAAAACGCGGCGTCGTCGTCGCCGGGCGTATGAGCGCGGAAGAAGGCAAAAAAGTGGCGCAGTGGGCGCAAACTCTGGGATGGCCATTAATTGGCGACGTATTGTCGCAAACCGGGCAGCCGCTGCCGTGCGCCGACCTGTGGCTCGGCAACGCCAAAGCGGTGACCGAACTGCAGCAGGCGCAAATTGTCGTCCAGCTTGGCAGTAGCCTTACCGGAAAACGCTTACTGCAATGGCAGGCAACCTGCGAGCCGGAAGAGTATTGGGTAATCGACAATATTGAAGGTCGTCTGGACCCGGCGCACCATCGTGGACGCAGACTGATAGCGAAAATCGCCGACTGGCTGGAGATGCATCCGGCGGAAAAACGTAAACCGTGGTGTGTAGAGATCCCGCGTCTGGCGGAACTGGCGTGGCAACGGGTGGTCGCGCAGCGAGACACCTTTGGCGAAGCACAGCTGGCGCACCGTATCCGCGACTATCTGCCGGAGCAGGGGCAATTGTTCGTGGGCAATAGTCTGGTGGTGCGTCTGATCGACGCGCTGTCGCAGTTGCCGGCTGGCTATCCGGTATACAGCAATCGCGGGGCGAGCGGCATTGACGGCCTGCTTTCCACAGCGGCGGGCGTGCAGCGCGCCAGCGCCAAATCGACGCTGGCTATCGTCGGCGATTTATCCGCGCTGTACGATCTTAACGCGCTGGCGTTACTACGTCAGGTATCCGCGCCGTTTGTGTTGATTGTGGTCAACAATAACGGCGGGCAGATCTTTTCCCTGCTGCCGACGCCGCAAAGCAAACGTGAGCGCTTTTATTTGATGCCGCAAAACGTCCATTTTGACCATGCGGCCGCCATGTTTAACCTGCGCTATCATCGCCCGGAAAACTGGGAAGAACTGGAGTCTGCGCTGGCTGGCGCGTGGCGAACCCCGGCGACGACGGTGATTGAGCTGGTGGTAAACGATACGGACGGCGCGCAGACGTTGCAGCAACTTTTGGCTCAGGTAAGCCATCTATGATGTTGCACGCGCAGCACATGCCCGGACAGCCTGGGGCGCCCTCGCTGGTTTTCCTGCACGGTTTTTCTGGCGATTGCCGTGAATGGCAGCCGGTTGGCGAACAGTTTCACGGCTGTTCGCGGCTCTATATTGACTTACCGGGACATGGCGGATCTGCGGCTATTCCGGTCGGCGGCTTTGCCGATGTCATCAGATTACTGCGCGCTACGTTAATTAGTTACAACATACTAAAGTTCTGGTTGGTGGGATACTCTCTTGGAGGCCGGGTGGCGATGATGGCAGCCTGTCAGGGAATACCAGGCCTGTGCGGCCTGGTGGTCGAAGGCGGTCATCCGGGGCTGCAAAATGAACAGGCGCGCGCTGAAAGACGATTGTCCGACGGGCGCTGGGCAGAGCGTTTTCGTCGTGAACCCCTGACTGAGGTTTTTCACGACTGGTATCAGCAGCCGGTGTTCGCCTCGCTGACGGCGCAGCAAAGGCAGGCGCTGACGGCGCTGCGTAGCCAGAATAACGGCGAAACGCTGGCTGCGATGCTGAAGGCGACATCGCTTGCCGCCCAGCCGGATTTACGCGAGGCGCTCAACGCGCTGGCATTTCCGTTTTATTATTTATGTGGCGAACGCGACAGCAAATTCCGCGCCCTGGCGCAGGAAGTGGCGGCGACATGCCATGTTATTCGTAACGCCGGACACAACGCGCATCGGGAAAACCCCGCTGGCGTGGTAGACAGTCTGGCTCAGATTCTGCGTCTCTGACTAAAGGACACACTATGATCTATCCTGATGAAACAATGCTTTACGCACCGGTAGAATGGCACGACTGCTCGGAGGGTTACACCGACATTCGTTATGAAAAATCCACCGACGGTATTGCAAAAATCACCATTAATCGTCCGCAGGTGCGCAATGCATTTCGTCCGTTGACCGTCAAAGAGATGATTCAGGCGCTGGCGGATGCCCGTTACGACGACAACGTGGGCGTGATTATTCTGACCGGCGAAGGCGATAAAGCGTTTTGCGCGGGCGGCGACCAGAAGGTGCGCGGCGATTACGGCGGTTATCAGGATGACTCCGGCGTGCATCACCTGAACGTGCTGGATTTCCAGCGCCAGATCCGCACCTGTCCAAAACCGGTTGTCGCGATGGTCGCGGGATATTCCATCGGCGGTGGACATGTGCTGCATATGATGTGTGACCTCACCATCGCGGCGGAAAACGCCATCTTCGGCCAGACCGGTCCGAAAGTTGGCTCCTTTGACGGCGGCTGGGGCGCTTCGTATATGGCGCGTATCGTTGGTCAGAAGAAAGCGCGTGAAATCTGGTTCCTGTGCCGCCAGTACGATGCGCAACAGGCGCTGGACATGGGGCTGGTTAACACCGTTGTGCCGCTGGCGGATCTGGAAAAAGAGACCGTGCGCTGGTGCCGCGAAATGTTGCAAAACAGCCCGATGGCGCTGCGCTGCCTGAAAGCCGCGCTGAACGCTGACTGTGACGGTCAGGCGGGTCTACAGGAGCTGGCGGGCAACGCCACCATGCTGTTCTACATGACTGAAGAAGGGCAGGAAGGCCGTAACGCCTTTAACCAGAAGCGTCAGCCTGACTTCAGCAAATTCAAACGGAACCCATAATGCGTAGCGCGCAGGTATACCGCTGGCAGATCCCCATGGACGCGGGGGTGGTTCTGCGCGACAGGCGGTTAAAAACTCGCGACGGGCTGTATGTTTGTCTGCGTGACGGCGAGCGTGAGGGATGGGGAGAGATCTCTCCGCTGCCGGGCTTCAGTCAGGAAACGTGGGAAGAGGCGCAGACGGCGCTCCTGACATGGGTGAACGACTGGCTTCAGGAGAGCGAGGGATTACCGGAGATGCCTTCGGTCGCGTTTGGCGCAAGCTGCGCGCTGGCGGAACTGACTGGCGTCTTGCCGGAGGCGGCGGACTATCGCGCCGCGCCGTTATGCACTGGCGATCCTGACGATTTGGTGCTACGGCTTGCCGATATGCCCGGCGAGAAAATCGCTAAGGTCAAAGTGGGTCTCTATGAAGCGGTACGTGACGGCATGGTGGTTAATTTGCTGCTGGAGGCGATCCCGGATCTGCATCTGCGTCTGGATGCGAATCGCGCCTGGACGCCGCTAAAAGCCCAACAGTTCGCAAAGTATGTTAATCCGGACTACCGCGCTCGTATCGCCTTTCTCGAAGAACCATGTAAGACGCGGGATGATTCCCGCGCCTTTGCCCGTGAAACCGGCATCGCGATTGCCTGGGACGAAAGTCTGCGCGAAGCGGATTTCACCTTTGAAGCCGAAGAGGGCGTCAAGGCTGTGGTTATCAAACCTACGCTGACCGGATCGCTTGATAAAGTGCGTGAGCAAGTCGCTACCGCCCATGCGTTGGGACTGACGGCGGTCATCAGCTCTTCGATCGAGTCCAGCCTCGGCCTGACGCAACTGGCGCGGATTGCCGCCTGGTTGACGCCGGGAACGCTGCCCGGACTGGATACCTTGCATCTGATGCAGGCGCAACAGGTTCGTCCCTGGCCCGGTAGCGCGTTGCCTTGTCTGAAGCGTGATGAGCTGGAACGACTGTTATGACATTCACGGACTGGCCGTGGCGCCACTGGCGTCAGGTACGCAGTCAGGCGCCCGCTCTGCGCCTGAACGATGAAGTGCTAAGCTGGCGCGCCCTCTGTGAGCGTATTGATGCGCTGGCGGATGGGTTTGCCGCGCAGGGCGTACGGGAGGGCGACGGTGTCCTGCTGCGCGCCGGGAATCAGCCGCGCACTGTGTTGGCATGGCTTGCGCTGATGCAGTGCGGCGCGCGGGTTCTGCCCGTCAACCCGCAGTTGCCCCAGACATTGCTGGAGGCGCTGTTACCGGAGTTAACGCTGCGTTTTGCGCTGACACTGGAAGGCGAAAACGTATTTTCCGGGTTAACCGCGTTGCAGATACAAAAGAGCACAGCGGCGTATGCCGTGGCCTGGCAACCGCAGCGTCTGGTTTCTATGACGCTGACATCGGGTTCCACAGGATTGCCAAAAGCGGCTGTACATACGTGCCAGGCGCATCTTGCCAGCGCGCAGGGGGTGCTTTCGCTAATGCCGTTTGGCCCTCAGGATGACTGGCTGCTATCGCTGCCGCTGTTTCATGTATCCGGGCAGGGTATTATGTGGCGTTGGCTCTTCGCCGGGGCGCGCATGACGGTACGCGATAAGCAACCGCTGGAGCAGATGCTGGCAGGGTGTACTCATGCTTCGCTGGTGCCGACGCAGCTGTGGCGGCTGCTGGCGAATCGGGCGGCGGTGACGCTGAAAGCCGTTTTGCTCGGCGGCGCGGTGATTCCGGTTGAACTCACCGACCAGGCCAGCAAACAAGGGATTCGTTGCTGGTGCGGGTATGGGCTCACGGAGTTCGCGTCTACGGTATGCGCCAAAGAGGCCGATGGTTCGGATGATGTTGGCGCGCCGCTCCCCGGAAGAGAGATCAGGATCGTCGATAATGAAGTCTGGCTGCGCGCCGCCAGTATGGCGGAAGGTTACTGGCGTGATGGCAAACTGATCCCGCTGGTTAATGACGAGGGCTGGTTTGCCACGCGCGATCGCGGCGAGCTGAACCACGGCAGGCTAACCATCGCCGGGCGGCTGGACAACCTGTTCTTTAGCGGCGGCGAAGGCATTCAGCCGGAGGAAGTCGAACGCGTTATTAACGCGCATCCGCTGGTGCAACAAGCCTTCGTCGTGCCGGTAGAAGATAAAGAGTTTGGTCATCGTCCCGTTGCGGTTGTGGAGTATGCATCGCAGGCCGGAGACGTGAACCTCGCTGAATGGGTCCGTGATAAGCTGGCGCGTTTTCAACAGCCGGTTCGCTGGTTGACGCTGCCGTCAGAACTGAAAAACGGAGGGATTAAAATATCTCGCCGTGCGCTCCAGCAGTGGGTGTGTGAGAGCTGTAAAAATTAATGTTAGGTTAATATACAACCATTCCATCGCTATTGCCGTTTTGTTTATCCGTTGATGTGTAACGTGTTATGAACAATCAGCGTGAAACGGGGGCGCTATGGAATGGTTGGTTAAGAAATCGCATTATGTCAAAAAGAGGGCGTGCCATGTTCTGGTGCTGTGCGATAGCGGCGGTTCGCTAAAAATGATCGCCGAGGCGAATTCCATGATATTACTGAGTCCCGGCGATATCCTGTCGCCTTTACAGGATGCGCAGTATTGTATTAATCGGGAAAAACACCAGACCTTAAAAATCGTTGATGCACGCTGTTATTCCTGCGACGAATGGCAGCGGTTGACGCGCAAGCCTTCATGATCTGGCGGGCAGAAAAATCAGCATTACCCCCGCCATAATACACAATACGCCGAGCATCGCTTTTAGGCTGAAAGCGCCTTGCAAACCGGGTAACAGCATTGAGGCTACCCAGACAAGCACATAGCTGAGACTCAGTAGCGCATAGGCTTTGCTGAGCGCGAGCGTGTGTAATGTTTTCTGCCAGCAGAAGACGGAAACCAGATACCCCGCCAAACCGGCGAATAGCGCCAGGGTCGCGGCATTAAATGCGCCCAGTCCGGAAATAAACGCCAGTGGATGCGCTATCGATGGCAGCCGCATCATGGCGAATCCTAAACTCAATTGGGCGAGGGAGGCAATCGCAACGCTTATCAGTCCCCACATTACGCCCATTATGCCGCACTCCCCAGAATGATAATGCCGCTGATAATCAATGCGACGCCCAACCAGTGGCGGGGCGGAACCTGTTCATGCCAGATTTTCCATGCCGCCAACGTGACCCAGACAAAATTCAGACTCAACATCGGGTAAGCAATCCCCACCGGCAGGGTTTGTAGCACCAGCAGCCACAGCACCATCGCTGCACCCATGCATATCAGCGCCAGGCCCAGCCACAGCATCAGGTGGCGGCGGCGTCCGCCTGTCGTCAATGGCCGTGTCGCTTGCTTCTGGCAGAGCTGACCGCCAACGCTGAGCAGACTGGCAAGCACCAGAACGACGCCGATCATTTAGGCCGATACTGAATTAACACCAGACGCCCCTGATAATCAATATTGTCCGCAGGGGGGAGGGAAAGAGCGCTGATGTCTTCATCTTTGGCTATTGAAAGTACTAGCGTAATAATGCCCTCCTGACGATGCTGGTTGAGCCAGGCGTTAAAATCGTCGGCTTTAACGAATTTATCCTGCACATCAGGATAGCTAAGACCATACCTGAGTTCGCCCGCGTGTCCGTAGAGCATAATATCGTCTCGTTTCAGACTCCAGGCCAGCCCGGCGGCGACGCCCACGTTGTCGACAAGAATATAGCGGCTTGATGCCAAAGGCACCTGGGTCATTTCGACAAAAAACTGTGGCTGTTTGGACTCCATCACCCTGTCGGGGACGGAAAAGCCGAACAGCAGCGCCAGTCCCAGCGGACAAAACGCGGGTAATAGGTATTTTTGGCTATGACAGAGGCTATACCAGCCCACAAACGCCCAAACAGTAAAGACGCCCCAGACGCAAAAAACTTTATAGGTTTCGATATGCGTCCACACCGGCGATTTCAGCGGGCCCCATGAGGAGACGACAAACGCTGCGACGATCCCGACTAACCCGAACACCAGGTTGATCCCGCCGTTGACACGTAGCGCGGCGACGCCTTCTTTTACGTTATGCAGGACGAAGCGCGCCATGAGTATCGCTATCGGTGCGAAACAGGAAAGAACATAGGTGGGCAGTTTCCCTTTCGCAATGCTGAAAAAGAGAAGCGGCATGATCGTCCATCCAAGCAAATAGAATGCGCCGTTTCGCTCGCGCCAGCCCAGTTTAAGCGCGCCAGGCAGTAATCCCAGCCACGGTAAACTTCCCGCGAGCAGTACCGGCAGATAGTACCAGAAAGGGGCTTTATGCTGGGCATCGCTCATGGCGAATCGCTGGATATGCTCCACCCAGAAAAAGTAATGCCAGAAATCGGCTTCGCGTCGCGCAATGGCGATCGCCCAGGGAAGGACAACCACAAAGCAGCTCAAGACCGCCAGCCAGCCGTATAGCAAAAAGTCCTTCCAGCGTTTCTGAACAATAACCCACGGCAGCACGCTCACCACCGGTACGGCCAGGGCGAGGAACCCTTTAGTTAATACACCCAGACCGCAGGTTGCGCCCAGTAGCAAAAACATCCCAATCTTGCCCGTTCGGGTCGTGGCCTGCATCCCCTGCCAGAAACAACACATCCCGGCCGTAAGCCAAAGCGCGATCATCGGGTCGAGTACCGCATACGTCCCGATACTGTAAACGGCAAAGAGGGAGAGAAAGATCACGGAGGCGAGCAACGCGGTACGTTTATCCCGCCATAAGCGGAACGTCAGCCACGCCACCAGCGCTGCGGCCAGTAATGTCGTCAAAATAGCGCCAGCCCGCACGCCAAAATTGGTAGCGCCAAAAAGCCACTGACCCAGACTGTTTATCCAGTAACCGGCTATCGGTTTTTCAAAATAACGTAATCCCAGAAAATGCGGCACGATCCAGTCGCCAGACGCCAGCATCTCCCGACTTATTTCGGCATAGCGCGTTTCATCCGGCTGCCAGAGCAGGCGGCTATTGACAGGAATAACATAGTAGAGCGCGATAAATGCGGCGAAAGCCAGATAATAGCGTATCGATTTCATCATGAGGCGCTCGCTGCCTGTTGGCACCCCAGCCAACCTTCACGGCCAGGGATGTGTCCACGTACAATTTGCCCCAACGGCAGAGACTCAGGCGATGTCGGCAGCAGTTCGCCCAGAGGACAAAAGGTGATCCCCGCGTCACGTGCACGAACGAGCAAATCTTCAAACAGCGGCTGATGGACAATACCTTCGACTTCCGCATGGATGGTATATACCGGCGTGCCTTTGTCCTGCAACATACGGGAGATAATCCAGGTATTGAACGACTGTGCCTGAACGGCGGGGCCGATAACCTCATCCCATGTGGGTAAGGTGACGGGGATTTGCGGCGTCCCTGTCTGGCCCGGCATCAGTAGCGGACGGAATAAGGTGGTTCCACGGCAATCGCTGTTATACCGCAGGTTGAACGGCTCTTTCGCACGAACAACGCGCCCATCCGCTCGCCAGCCGGCCGCGGCTGAGCAGGTGACGGGTTTTCCGATAATGGCCTCAAGCGCCGTTATGCCGCGCGCGATATCTTCTTCAAGCTGGCGGATACTCCAGTGGCCGCTGTGAGTCTGCCACGCATGGTGATCCCAGGCATGTAGTCCCGTCTCATGGTATGTTGCCGTTTCACGAATAATCCCGGCATTGGCGTTGCCGATATTTTTTCCCGGCCAGGCAGTACCGGCCAGCAGAATATCCCAACCGTAGAGCGAAGCGGCGTTTGAACGTAGCATTTTCCATAAAAATCGCGGTTTTATCAGACGCCAAAGATGACGTCCCATATTGTCCGGCCCGACGCTGAAGAAAAAGCTGGCCTGAACGCCGTGGCGATGCAATGTCTCCAGTAGCCGGGGAACACCTTCACGCGTTCCTCGCAAGGTATCAACATCAATGCGTAAACCGACTTTCGTCATGATGCGCGTTCCGCGATATCTACGCTGCGCAAAAAGAAGTCCAGCGTTTCTTCAACCGTATCCCGCATCGCAATAGACGGTTCCCAGTCCAGACAGCGCCTGGCATTGTCGATACTGGGTTTCCGGTGTGCGACATCCTGATAACCCTTGCCGTAATAACTACGGCTTTCGACGGCCTGGAAACCGGCAAACGGTGGGAAATGGCAGCGCAGCGGATGCTTATCAAAACTGTCGAGCAACAGCGTCGCCAGTTCCTGAATACTGGCTTCGTTGTCAGGATTGCCGATATTAATGATTTTGCCATCGCACCGATCGCCATCATTCACAATAATGCGGAATAAGGCTTCGATCCCGTCACGAATATCGGTGAAACAGCGCTTCTGCTGACCGCCGTCGATAAGCTTTATCGGCGTCCCTTCTACCAGGTTCAGAATCAACTGCGTTATCGCGCGTGAACTGCCGATACGCGCCGCGTTCAGGCTATCCAGCCGCGGCCCCATCCAGTTAAAGGGACGGAAAAGCGTGAAGCGCAATCCCTCTTTTTCGCCATAAGCCCAAATCACCCGGTCGAGAAGCTGTTTGGAAACGGAATAAATCCAGCGTGGCTTATTCACCGGCCCGACGATCAGATTCGATTTGTCCTCGTCAAAAGAGGCGTCCGTACACATGCCGTACACTTCAGAGGTAGACGGGAAAACCACGCGTTTACGGTATTTCACGCAATAACGGATAATCCGCAGGTTTTCTTCAAAATCAAGTTCAAAGACGCGCAGCGGGTTGCGGGTGTATTCAATCGGGGTAGCAATTGCTACCAGCGGCAGTACGACATCGCATTTTTTGACATGGTATTCGATCCATTCTGAGTGGATGCTGATATCTCCCTCCACGAAATGAAAGCGAGGGTGGAGCAGGAATCGGCTAATGGCGTTGCTGCCGATATCCATACCGTAGACCTCGTAATTCTCTTCATTCAGTAACCGTTCGGTCAAATGATTGCCGATAAAACCGTTGACGCCGAGGATGAGAACGCGAATGCGACGTTTACCGCTGGTCGCTGGTGGACGGTTCAAACGAGCGCCCGCCACCAGACCAAGCGTCTGTGCAAGCTGCGAGCCCTGTACAGTAATACCGTCTCCGGCCTGGCCGGTAATAATCTCCAGCGCGCCATCGGCGCAGGCGACCCGCAGCGGAGAGACCGAAATTACCGAGCCGGGAAGCGCGCCCTGCGCATCCGGACAAATTCGGGAAGACCAGATAGTGAATTTTTGCGAGCCGTTATAGCTGAACGCGCCGGGCCAGGGGGCGGCTACCGCCCGCACCAGGTTATGCACAGTGGAAACCGGTTTGTGCCAGTCAATAAGGCCATCTTCCGGCCTGCGGCGACCATAATATGTAGCGTCAGACTCACGCTGAGGAACAGAAGGTATATCGCCGCATTTCATGGTGGGCAGGACGCTATTAAGCAACTGGCGCGCGGCCTGACATAGCTTATGATGCAGGGTAAGCGCAACATCGTCCTGCGCAATAGCGACGCGTTGACTGGCGACAATCTCTCCGGCGTCGGCACGTTTGACCATACGATGCAGCGTTACGCCCGTTTCGCTTTCGCCGTTAACCAGAACCCAGTTTAGCGGCGCACGGCCACGATAGGCAGGCAATAGAGAACCGTGCAGATTGAACGCGCCAGCCGGGGCGAGGTGCAGAATTTCTTCGCTTAACAGGTTACGGTAATAGAACGAAAAAATAATATCCGGCGCAAGCTCAGCGATGCGGTCGACCCAGATAGGATGGTTTACGTTATCCGGCGCATAAACCGGAATACCTAATTCTGCCGCCAGCCGGGAGACGGAGCCAAAAAAGGTGTTTTCCGCAGGATTATCGGCATGAGTGAAAATCGCGGCAATCTCATACCCGGCATCCAGTACGGCTTGCACGCCCTGACATCCCATATCGTGATAGGCAAAAATAACGGCTTTCATTGGTGACTTTCCTCAGTAAACGGCGTGCTTTCCGGGTAGATAACTTGTTGAACAAAATAGCGGGGGCGGGCGCGGACATCGTTATAAATGCGACCGATGTATTCGCCCAGCAGTCCCATACCGATGAATTGCGCGCCGATGAAGGTAAACAGGACGGCAAAGAGCATAAATACGCCTTCCGCCGCCCACTGCGGCCCCAGCGCCAGGCGAAGTACAATAAGCAATACCGACAGGCTAAACCCGCCGATGGCGATAACGCTGCCCAGCAGGCTCAACAGGCGCAGCGGCGTCGTCGTCAGGCAGGTCACCAGGTCATACATCAGGTTAATGAGACGCATAAAACTGTATTTAGAGTCGCCAAATTCACGTTCAGCGTGATGCACCGGGATCTCGGTAGCCCGACGAGCGAAAATGTTGGCCAGAATAGGGATAAAGGTGCTGCGTTCATGGCAGCGCAACATAGTATCGATAATAGGGCGGCGATAGGCGCGTAACATGCAGCCGTAATCGCCCATCGCTTTGCCCGTTGTGCGCTGGATCAGCAGATTAATGATTTTTGACGCCGATTTGCGAAACAGGCTGTCCTGTCGGTTCTGTCGCACGGTGCCTACCACATCGAACCCTTCATCGGCTTTCGCCACCAGGCGCGGGATCTCTTCCGGCGGGTTTTGCAGATCGGCATCCAGCGTAATGATAAGATCGCCGCTTACATGGCTAAACCCCGCCATAATCGCTGCATGTTGACCGTAGTTACGGTTGAGTAAAATAGAGATGATATGGCTATCGGCCTCCTGGGACGCCTTAACCATCAGCTCCGCCGAGCTATCGCTGCTACCATCATCTATCAATAAAATCTCCCACGCTTTGCCCAGACTCTCGCAGGCGGTGGTGGTGCGTCTTATCAATTCCGGCAGGCTTTCCTGTTCGTTATAGACAGGAATAACCACCGAGACTTTTTTTATGGGGGCGGCGTCAAACATGCTTATTGTCCTGCTATCTGATGAAGGGCGGTAATGACCCGATCAAAGTCACTCTCGGTCATGTCCGGGAAGAGCGGCAGTGAGCAGATCCGCTCGCTGTTCCACTCGGTGTCAGGCAGCGTGAGCGTTGGGAAACGTTCGCGATAATATTTTTGCGTATGCGCGGCGCGGAAATGCAGCCCTGTGCCGATGCCTTTCGCTTTCAGCGATGCCATCAGAGCATCCCGGGTAATACCGCAGCGGGCTTCATCGACCCGGATAATGAATAAATGCCAGGCGTGAATATGCTCCCACGACGGAAGGCTCAGAGGCTGAAAAGGCAGGCCTGCCATTGCCTGGTGGTACTGCGCTGCGATGGCGGCGCGGCGAGCGTTAAGCGTATCCAGTTTCTGTAACTGGGCAAGCGCGATAGCGGCGTTGAGGTCGGGCAAATTATATTTGTAGCCCGGCGCCAGGACTTCCGCTTGTGGCGCGCGTCCTCCGCTCTGTCGATCCCAGGCATCAACGCCAAGCCCGTGAAACTTGAGACTGCGCAGTTTATCGGCGAATTGCGGGTTATCCGTGACGACGATACCGCCTTCAGCGCAGGTAATGTTCTTAATGGCGTGGAAGGAGAAAATCGCGGTGCCCCGGGCGCCAATGTGGCGACCTTTGTAGCTGGTTCCTGTCGCGTGCGCCGCGTCTTCAATCACCGGAATGCCATAACGCTCGCCAAGAGCGTAAATAGCGTCCAGATCGGCGGGCGCGCCAGCGTAGTGGACGGGGATAATTGCTTTGGTTTGTGGCGTAATCGCGGCTTCAATATGTTCAGGCGTGACCATCAGCGTATCGCGATCGACATCGACCATGACGGGGTTCGCGCCGAGTAAAACGATCATATTTAGCGTAGAAACCCACGTCATTGACGGTGTAATGACCTCGTCGCCTTCACCAATGCCCAGCGCCATCAACGCGATGTGCATACCGGCAGTGGCTGAACTGACGGCAACGGCATATTGATTGCCTGTTAGCCGACAAAACTCCGCTTCCAGTTCCTGATTTTTCGGGCCGGTTGTTATCCAACCTGAGTCCAGTACGGTCTTAACGGCAGCGAGCTCTTCCGCGCCCATCGCCGGACGAGAGAAAGGCAAAAAGTCCGACATCATTTTTCCTTCAGCCATTGAAAGCCGCTTTTCAAATATTTCGGGAATAGAAAAGGGCTTATTTTTTAACGCATTTAACTGAACCCTACTGGATGAATATTAAATTAACATTAAGAAATTAAGGTGAAGTAAAAAGATAATTTTTAACGGAATTATGCTTTGCTTTCGCCGAAAGTTTAAGGCATTTTATGCATGCCCAAAAGCTGTTTTTATGTTTCTGGCCTGGTCTTCCGTTGCGGAATTTCATTTTAATCGTATTGCTATTAAGTTAGCTGCACTGTCTGCCTGAGAGGTTAATGTGCTGGCATTTACCCTACGCTTTATTAAAAACAAACGCTATCTCGCGACTCTGGCGGGGGCGTTGGTTATTATCGCCGGGTTGACCTCACAACATGCCTGGAGTGGTAACGGTCTACCGCAGATTAACGGTAAAGCGCTGGCGGCGCTGGCGAAACAGCATCCGGTAGTCGTGTTATTCCGCCATGCCGAGCGGTGCGATCGTTCCGATAATACCTGCCTGTCAGACAGCACGGGGATTACGGTCAACGGTGCGCAAGACGCCAGAGCGCTGGGTAAAGCCTTTAGTGCCGATATACAAAATTACAATCTCTATTCCAGTAATACGGTGCGCACCATCCAGTCGGCAACCTGGTTTTCTGCGGGCAGGTCGCTTACGGTGGATAAAAAAATGATGGATTGCGGCAGCGGTATTTATGCTTCAATCAATACGTTGCTGAAAAAGTCGCAGAATAAAAATATAGTCATTTTTACCCATAATCATTGTTTGACGTATATTGCAAAAAATAAGCGCGGCGTAAAGTTTGATCCGGACTATCTTGATGCGCTCGTTATGCATGCGGAAAACGGAAAACTCTTTTTAGATGGTGAATTTGTTCCCGGCTAGCCGGCATGTTAAAAGCGTAAAGACAGCCTGAAGCGGCTGTCGTCATTATAATAACCCTTTCAATGCTAATGTGTGGCGTGTCGCTACATTCAAATCATACAGCGCCAGTTCTTCTGGCTTGACCCAGGCGTAGTCCTGAAATTCGTCGTTAATACATATATCGCGATTAGCGGAAACACAGTCGAAGATGAGATAAATCATATAAATCTCTTCTTGTCTGCCATCAGCGTACGTTTTAACACGGATATCGTCGCGGAAGGTCCACGGCGTAATATCGCTCAGAATCAGTTGTTCGCCGAGTTCTTCCCGAACCTCCCGACGCAGTGCCTCTTCAATGTGTTCGCCTGGCTCGACCCCACCGCCCGACAGCGCCCACTGACCGGGAAAGACGCCGCGGTTGTCGGCCATTTTGCACAGCAGATAACAGCCATCATTTTGAATTAATGGGCAAACTATAGTTCGTTGACGCATAAGTCGCTTCCTTAAACCACCAGGACATCAGCTTAACAAATCATTCTGCGAAATTCTTTGTGAAAAATGGAAGCGATAACGCAGACTGCGTTTTTGGTTAATTTTGTTGATGCAGGCGTCGCCATGTGATGGCGCAATGATGCGTCATGGCGAAAGTAGTATTTCGTTACAATATGTTTTTGGAATGGTTTCTTAGTGCATTGATTCCTCAGCGTCTGGCAGTACAATTCTGCCGTTTTGGGGAGTTTTTCTTTATGTGCTTGCTGGAAAGGGTAAAAATGAAAAAAAGCATATTATTAGGTTTTGCCGGAATGCTGTTCGTTTCTGCATCGGCGCAGGCTATCAGTATTAGCGGCCAGGCGGGCGAAGATTACACCAACATTGGCGTGGGTTTTGGTACGGAATCGACGGGACTGGCGCTAAGCGGTAACTGGATGCACAACGATGATGATGGCGATGCTGCGGGCGTTGGTCTGGGGCTGAACATTCCGGTGGGACCGCTGCTGGCGACGGTCGGCGGTAAAGGTATTTATACCAATCCGAAAGACAGTGATGAAGGCTATGCGGCGGCTGTCGGCGGTGGGTTACAATGGAAAATCGGCGACAGCTTCCGTCTGTTCGGCGAGTATTATTATTCACCAGATTCGCTGTCCAGCGGTATCGAAAGTTATGAAGAAGCGAATGCAGGCGCGCGTTTCACCATTATGCGCCCGCTGAGCATTGAAGCCGGTTATCGTTACCTGAACCTGG
Organism: Salmonella sp. SAL04162; assembly: GCF_046551535.1. Taxonomy (NCBI): domain Bacteria; kingdom Pseudomonadati; phylum Pseudomonadota; class Gammaproteobacteria; order Enterobacterales; family Enterobacteriaceae; genus Salmonella; species Salmonella sp. SAL04162. Next base: position 43,836 of record NZ_JBGDVX010000011.1, on the reverse strand, counting down.
CGGGTAAAGACGGCAACCGCGACAATGCGATTGCTGACGGCCCTTATGTTGGTGTAAACGCCAGCTTTTGATGCTAACGGCGCGGCAATCGTCGCGCCATATTCCTCCTTTTCCCGTCATTCTTCTTTCCACGTCATATTCGTCTTTGCGTTATAGTGTTTTCATCATAAGAGCAGGAGAACACAATGCTAAATGTGGAAATGCTATCCACCGGGGATGAGGTGTTGCACGGACAAATCGTTGACACCAATGCCGCCTGGCTGGCTGATTTTTTCTTTCATCAGGGCGTTCCGTTATCACGGCGAAATACGGTAGGCGATAACCTGGACAGTCTGGTCGCTATCTTGCGTGAACGCAGTCAACATGCTGATGTTTTGATTGTTAATGGCGGGTTAGGGCCGACCAGCGATGATTTAAGCGCGCTCGCCGCGGCAACGGCAAAAGGCGAAGGATTAGTACTGCACCAGGCGTGGCTGACCGAAATGGAACGTTATTTTCAGCAGCGCGGTCGTGTGATGGCGCCGAGCAACCGTAAACAGGCGGAACTGCCTGCCAGCGCGGAGTTTATTAATAATCCGGTCGGCACTGCCTGTGGATTTACGCTACAGCTCAACCGCTGCCTGATGTTTTTCACCCCCGGCGTACCGTCTGAATTTAAGGTTATGGTGGAGAAGGAAATCTTACCGCGGTTACGCGCGCGTTTTTCGCTGCCGGAGCCGCCGCTTTGCCTGCGGTTAACGACTTTTGGACGTTCAGAAAGCGACCTGGCGCAGCGTCTCGACGCACTGCCGTTGCCGCCCGGCGTGACGATGGGGTATCGCTCATCAATGCCTATCATTGAACTGAAGTTGACCGGCCCGGCGACGCAACGGGAGGCGATGCTGGCGTTATGGCCAGAGGTCAAACGGGTTGCCGGGCAGAACCTGATTTTTGAAGGTACGGAAAACCTGCCGGCGCAAATAGCCCGCCGCCTGCAGGAAAGGCAGTTGAGTCTGACGTTGAGCGAGCAATACACCAGCGGCTTACTGGCGCTACAGCTTTCCCGCGCCGGGGCGCCGGTTCTTGCCAGCGAAGTCGTTCCCTCTCAGGAAGAGACGCTGGCGCAAACGGCGCACTGGACGACAGAACGGCGCAGCAATCATTATGCCGGTCTGGCGCTGGCCGTGTCGGGGCTGGAAAACGAACATCTTAATTTCGCGCTGGCGACGCCGGATGGCACGTATGCCTTACGCGTGCGTTTTAGCGCCAATCGGTATAGTCTGGCAATACGTCAGGAGGTCTGCGCGATGATGGCGCTAAATATGCTGCGCCGCTGGCTTAATGGCGAGGACATTATCAGCGGGCATGGCTGGATAGACGTGGTTGAATCATTGACGGCATAGAACTTTTAGTGGGAAGGCCTGGCCTTCCCACCCTTATATACTTATAAATTCTTCGCAGAGCATCATTTCAGGATAAGAGCCTATCCCACCAGGCGTAATTGTTGAAGCCAGTTTGGGGCCGGCCAGCGCGCAGAAACCGGAGCGTACACGTAGTACGTGAGGATTTTGAGCACTGCCCGGTCCCAAAATGGCGAATAAAATAGCCTAATGGGATAGGCTCTAAGTACTCACCATTACTGGAGACTGTATTCATATATTTGTCGCCGGGTTTGGGTGTTAAATAGTGTTTGTTCCTCTACTGAAAGCGTTAAGAAATTTTCCGCAAATTCTCGTAGTGTGGTAGCAGGATCGTTTTGCCCGGCATTCGATAAGAGTTGAATTGTATGGTAACAAAATAGACCGCAGCCGTTGGGTACATTATTTTGTAAATTAGTCTCAACAAAATCAATATCTTCTTTTTCTGATATGCCTGCAATTGTTGCTGCTTCTATAATCTCTTGCTTAGTATTTTCATTTAAATCATGATAAGTATTAAATATAAGGCATTTTATTTTTTCTGCAAGTTTATAAAATAAACAGAGAAGCCAGTGATCTCCTGTATTTATCAGAAAGATTTCATTTTCACATAATCCTGATTGAGCCATCTTTTCAAGTAGCTGAGTGCGTAATATATTTTCTTTGGTGGTAGGATGAATAAGCCCAATAGGATAGTTTACCGAGAGAAAAGGTGATTCTTGAACCAGACCTTGCGTTGCAGCTGCCAGCTCATCTGACGACATCATTCGCGCACCACACCAAAGGTTTTCAACTCCCACCTGTTCTTGATCTGTCTGAGCGAACTGGTCGCCCATAATTTTATGTGCTATTTCTATTTTTTTAGAAAGGTCGGTTGTCGCGGAACCAGCCATATAAAGTAATCTGGAAGGGGCATGTAGCTTTTTCCACTCAGTATTATCTTTTGTTATATCGTTATTGGCGATTTGATGTAATACAAGGCAAGCCTGATTGATTTTTTTGTCTATATCTGGTGATCCCGATCTTTTTCCGCTAAAGAGATCAAAAAGAAATTTCTCAACTCTATGTCCCAGGTCATCGTTGCGTAACGCAAGATTGCATAACAGATCAATACAATTCTGATCACCGTTCTCTACGGCGCTAAACAACAACGCAAGCGTCTCATCGCTCACCTCTTCTGCATATAAGCTGTGAAATTGCGGTATGCTCAATCGGTAAAGTGAATTTACACATATATTCATTTTGCTCTGTTTCCTGGTAGGTGAAAGTAGCGAATATGATGTAATTTATAATTATTTGTAAAAATATTATTGTTAGTGGGGGATATATTAAATCAGGCATAGACCTGATTTTATTATTATTCACATAGCACTCAATTATTATCGGAGATATTCAGTTATCTCCCTCTTTAAAGGAGGCTGGTAACGCGTCGATACAAGAGATATTGCTCTATAAACAGTAACGTCGTTATCTGTCATGCCACCGTGGGTTAGCGGTCATGGTTAACCAAATAGGGCAGGTTATTGCAAAGAGACATCCGCGTTTATACCCAAAATAATCCGTAGCCAACACATAAGCAACTTGAAGTATGAAGGGTATATGTCTGATGGAAAATCGGCCCTGGTGAGTAGGGTAATGGCGCCGGAGGGGCTCCGGCGCTTTTTACTTAGCCGAGCGCCTGGGCGAGTAGCGTAATGGGGTGTTCGCAGCGTTTGCTTGTAGACATCTCAATTTGCCACTTACAGGTTTCACAATCGGTGACGACAATGTCGGCGCCGCTCTCTTCAATCTGGCGGAACAGCGGCGCGCCGATGGACTGTGATGTCGGATAGTTTTCCTTTTTAAATCCATACGTACCGGCAATGCCGCAGCACTGTGAATCAAGTACCGTCAATTCAAGCCCCGGAATTTGCCGCAATAGTTCAAGCGTGTAAAGCGTCCAGCCCATTTTTTCCATATGACACGGCGTATGGTAGACCACTTTCAGCGGCAAAGGATTAAGCGGCAGCGTTTTCCCGGCATCCAGTTTGCGCCATAGCCAGCGGGTGGCCAGCTCGATATGTTCGCGCAGCCCGGCGTTGTCCACGTCCAGCACTTCAGGATATTCATCGCGCAACGCAAACGTACAGGTGGATGACGTGGCGATGACCGGAATACCTTTGACGGCAATCGCCTCGCGTAGCGACTCCACATTGCTGATAGCCTGCTTGCGAGCTTTATCCGTAAAACCGTTAGCGATCAGCGGTACGCCGCAACACTTCTCTTTACTCAGTAACTGTACGCCGGTACCCATTGCGTTCAGCACCTTAATCAGATCTTTTCCGAGCTGCGGATGGTTGTAATTCACAAAACAGCCATGGAAAAAGGCGACCTGATCTTTGTATTTAGCCTGCTGCGCCGCCACGCTACGATACCAGCGGCGGAAGGTGCCGAAAGAGTATTTTGGTAAGGTGCGGCGATGATCGATTTTGAGCGCGTAATCAAGCAACTGGCGCACTGGCTTTAATGCGGTGGCGGTATTGACCACCGGCGCGAACGGCGTTGAAACGCTGCCCATCAGATCGGTATGGCTGAGAATAAAGTTACGCAATGACGGGCGCGTCGTATCGTATTTCGCGCGGGCGCGCTGGATGATATCGCCAATCTTCACGTCCGACGGACAGGCGACCTCACACCGTTTGCAGTTAATGCAATATTTCAGCGCCTCGTCATACAGGGCGCCGTCTTTCAGACGCAGGCGTTCGCCATCCGGTCCGGCCTGTTTAGGGCCAGGGTAGCCTGGATTAACGCGGCTGACCGGGCACGCGGTGGTGCACACCGTACATTTAATACAACTTTCAAAACGTGTGTCGCTCATTGCTGTTCTCCTGCACGCTCAGCGATATGGTGCGCGGCCTGGAGGGCGCTGACTGCGCAGACGCCGCCGCCGCATCCCTCAGCTATAGGATCGAATCCCGCCAGCACAGAACCTATTGCATACAGATTTTCTACCGTATTGCCCGCAAGGGAGGGGCGGAAAGCGTCATCCGTCACGACGCCAAACTGCTGCCAGGGCTGTGGGTCGAAGAAATGTTGTTGATACCATTCGGCGCGGGTGGCCGTTTGCTGTACGTCGAGCCCTAAAATAGGTTCGCGGATCCCTTCGCGCTCGGCAACCAGACCGCTACTAAAGAAGCTACCGCTGGCAAGTACGGCAAAACGCGGGCGCAGTGGGATATCGGCATGGTTGCGGGTCCATATTTCGCTCACGGTACCGCGACGGCAGGTGACTTTCTTCACTTCATCGCCCGGCATCCAGATGCCGCCCTGACGAACAAACTGGCGCTGGAGCTGATTGTGCAGACGAATACCGAGCACCGATGGCGGCAGCGTCGGCAGCAGCGTGAGCGCGCAGGGCAGACGTTCGTTAAGCCAGCGCCACAGCGTATCGTTCGCCAGCCCGAAACAGGCGGGCATGATGATCATGTCGCAGTTTGTCGCTATTGGCGACAGCGCGTCGTACAGCAGTGGCCATTTTTCTTCGTTATCAAGCAGACGCGCAATATTGACCGCGCGAAATTCCGTCGGGTTATCACGCAGTACGTCCAGTTCCGGAAGGTCGATTTCTGCGGTTTCCACGTTGAGATCGCGTTGACGCAGCGACGCTGCCGCAAGGTGCGCCTGGAAATCCAGTAATCCGCTAACGCCGACGACGCAAATTCGCTGTGCGGATAACGGCCAGACCGGTACTTCCGGCGAGCTAAGCCAGGTTGAACGCAATGTGCCAAGCGGCGTGACACGCTGGTGCGCCTGCTGTACGTCGCCGTATAACTGCGCGCCGCTGGCGTTAAGTAGCGTTTGCGCCTGTTGCGCCAGCGTAAGGACTTTTTGCGCGCCCAAACGTGAATAAGGATGTTCAGGTGCCTGGCGGCGCAGCGCATCAAGCCCGGCGGTAATGTCGGTCACCGGTTGGCCGTCGGGCAGGGCGCTGAGTAGATCCAGCGAGCCGGAGGAAAAATGCAGTGCGCTTTGTCCGCGGGTGACGATGGCGCAGCGTAATCCATGCTGCTGGAGCTGCAGTCCGCACAGCAAACCGGCGAGACCGCCGCCCATAATAACCGTATCAAATTTCATCCTGGTGCTCCTTCTCCAGACCGCATAATCCCTGATAAACCCAGCGCGTGAATTCGCTTTCGCGCAGCGCGTCTCCCCAGGCGACAGGTTGTACGCCTTTCCAGCGCTCATTCAGAAATTCAGAGAGTTGCGTAATAGATTGCGCCGCGGTCGTCACATTAAAACGCTGCAATAGCCCGGCCGCGCGGCAGGCGCACAGCTCGCCCTGGCAAGTGCCCATCCCTACGCGGGTGCGACGACGGAGATCCAGCAGGCTATTCACGGTTAAGTTTTCGACGGCATACTGCACTTCTCCCGCCGTGACGGCCTCGCATTCACAGACCAGGCTACGGTGTTGGCGGCCTTCGCTCAGCCACCCCGGCGTGCGATCGCCATGCCGATAAACCGCCGATCCGCGTAGCGGCGCGGGAAGCGAGATAATGCGTTTCAGCGTATGTTCCGTAGACTCTTTTGAGCCAGGCAACGGCGTATCCGCCGTGATGCAGGGGCGAGTATTGCCCAACTTGCGGCACACGGCGTCGGTCGCCCATTCCGCCATCAGGCGGTAAGTCATTAGCTTCCCGCCGGTAATGGTAATGAAGCCATCAAGCCCGTCGCGTTCGGCGTGGTCGAACAACACAATACCGCGGCTGACGTTACGACCGCTGGGATCGTCATCGCTGGCCACCAGCGGGCGGACGCCGGAATACGCGCGCAGAATACGCGTCTTCGCCATGACAGGGGCCAGTTTTTCCCCTTCACGCAGCAGGATATCGACTTCATCTGCGGTGACGCGGTTGCTGTCTATCTCATTGTAATCAATATGGGTAGAGGTGGTGCCGATCAGTGAAATCGTATCGCCAGGTACCAGAATGTCGGCATCCGATGGTTTCCGGCAGCGGTTAATGACATGCTGGTTGATCCGATGGTCCATGATCAACAGCGAGCCTTTCGCCGGGAACATGCGAATACTCAGGTCGGCGTATTCGGCGATCCGTTGCCCCCAGATACCAGCCGCATTGACCACCACCGGCGCGTGAAGCGTCTGGGTTTCGCCAGTGAGATGGTTGCGCACATGGACGCCGCAGACCGTTGCGCCTTCACGAATGAGCCCGGTCACTTCATGCGCCGTTAACACGATTGCGCCATGTTCTCTGGCATCCAGCATATTGGCGGCGGTAAGGCGGAAAGGGTCCACGGTGCCATCCGGCACTTTTACCGCACCGATGAGCGCAGGGTTAACGGAAGGTTCGATGATGCGAGCCTGCTGCGGATCGATGGCTTCAGCGCGAATGCCTGCCGCTTCACAGGCGCGAATAAAGGTGGCCTGAAACGCAAGATCATCTTCCGGCAACGTAATAAACAGACCATCCGTCGGTTCGACGCAATGGCGGGCGATCCGTTTTAAAATCTGGTTTTCACTAATGCACTCGCGCGCGGATTCCGCGTCGGTAACCGCATAACGAGCGCCGCTGTGCAGCAGCCCGTGGTTACGCCCGGTCGCGCCGGTCGCTATATCATGCCGCTCCACCAGAATGACACGTAAACCGCGCAGCGCGCAGTCGCGGGCGATCCCTGCGCCTGTTGCTCCACCGCCAATGATAATCACGTCACTTGCTTGCGAGTCGCGAGTTTTCATTGTTTTTCCTCACAGTTCGTTTTTTATCATTTAGCCATACAAATCATATGAAATGTTTGATTTCGCGCATAATCGCTCACTATTCGAAAATGAAACGTGATTTCGTGCGCCTTTCTGAACATTGGTCATAAAACTGTAACAATATGTGCTGTAATTCACATTAACGTGACGTATCTTTACTTAACATCGCGGCCACACTGGGAGCAGCGGGGTTGTTTGAACAAACTGCGGTGTTTACCTCTAAATAAAATACGGGCCACGGAGGCTACAATATGTTGAGTATTTTTAAACCAGCGCCGCATAAAGCGCGCTTGCCAGCGGCGGAGATTGATCCGACCTATCGCCGATTACGCTGGCAGATTTTCCTGGGGATATTCTTTGGCTATGCCGCGTATTATCTGGTGCGCAAGAACTTTGCCCTCGCGATGCCCTACCTGGTAGAACAGGGTTTTTCACGCGGCGATCTGGGCTTTGCGCTGTCCGGGATTTCCATCGCTTATGGTTTTTCGAAATTTATAATGGGTTCGGTGTCCGATCGCTCGAATCCGCGCGTTTTCCTGCCGGCAGGGTTGATTCTGGCCGCAGCAGTCATGTTGTTTATGGGCTTTGTACCGTGGGCGACATCCAGCATCGCCGTGATGTTTGTGCTGTTGTTCCTTTGCGGCTGGTTCCAGGGGATGGGGTGGCCGCCGTGCGGACGTACGATGGTTCACTGGTGGTCGCAGAAAGAGCGCGGCGGCATTGTGTCGGTCTGGAACTGTGCGCATAACGTCGGCGGCGGGATCCCGCCACTGCTGTTCCTGCTGGGGATGGCGTGGTTTAACGACTGGAAAGCGGCGCTCTATATGCCAGCCTTTGGCGCGATTGTGGTGGCGCTGTTCGCTTTCGCAATGATGCGCGATACGCCGCAATCCTGCGGTCTGCCGCCTATCGAAGAGTATAAAAACGACTATCCGGATGACTACAACGAAAAAGCGGAAGAAGAGCTGACTGCGAAGCAGATCTTCATGCAGTACGTACTGCCGAACAAACTGTTGTGGTACATCGCTATCGCCAACGTGTTTGTCTATCTGCTGCGCTACGGTATCCTCGACTGGTCGCCGACCTACCTGAAAGAAGTGAAGCATTTCGCACTGGATAAATCCTCCTGGGCCTACTTCCTGTATGAATACGCGGGTATTCCGGGCACGCTGCTGTGTGGCTGGATGTCGGATAAAGTCTTCCGCGGCAACCGCGGTGCGACGGGCGTGTTCTTTATGACCCTGGTGACTATCGCGACCATCGTTTACTGGATGAACCCGGCAGGAAACCCGAACGTTGATATGGCTTGTATGATTATCATCGGCTTCCTGATCTACGGCCCGGTAATGTTGATCGGTCTGCACGCGCTGGAACTGGCGCCGAAAAAAGCGGCGGGTACGGCGGCGGGCTTCACCGGTCTGTTTGGTTACCTGGGCGGTTCTGTCGCTGCAAGCGCCATTGTGGGTTATACCGTTGACTTCTTCGGTTGGGATGGCGGCTTTATGGTGATGATTGGCGGCAGCATTCTGGCGGTAATCCTGCTGGTGGTCGTGATGATTGGTGAAAAACGCCATCATGATGAGCTGCAGTTAAAACGCAACGGAGGCTAATAACATGAAAACCACACTGAAAAATCTTAGCGTGGCGTTAATGTTGGCAGGAATGACCATCGGAAGCTGTGCCGTGGCGGCTGAAAAAGTCGTTATCGCCCACCGTGGCGCCAGCGGTTATCTGCCGGAGCATACGCTACCAGCGAAAGCGATGGCGTATGCGCAAGGGGCAGATTATCTGGAACAGGATTTAGTGATGACAAAGGACGACCATCTGGTCGTCCTCCATGACCACTACCTTGACCGGGTGACTGACGTCGCTGACCGTTTTCCGGACCGGGCGCGTAAAGATGGGCGCTATTACGCTATCGATTTTACGCTGGATGAAATTAAATCCCTGAAGTTTACCGAAGGGTTTGATATTGAAAACGGCAAAAAAGTACAAACTTATCCGGGCCGTTTCCCGATGGGAAAATCTGATTTCCGCATTCATACCTTTGAAGAGGAAATTGAATTCGTTCAGGGATTAAATCACTCTACCGGTAAAAATATCGGTATTTATCCGGAAATTAAAGCGCCGTGGTTCCATCATCAGGAAGGGAAAGATATTGCCGCGAAAACGCTGGAAGTGCTGAAGAAGTATGGTTACACCGGCAAGCAGGACAATGTCTATTTGCAGTGTTTTGATGTCGCTGAACTGAAACGTATTAAGAATGAACTGGAACCCAAAATGGGGATGGATCTCAATCTGGTTCAGCTTATTGCGTATACCGACTGGAATGAAACACAGCAGAAACAGCCGGACGGTCGTTGGGTAAATTACAACTACGACTGGATGTTTAAGCCGGGCGCTATGAAGCAGGTGGCGGAATATGCGGACGGTATTGGTCCGGATTACCATATGCTGGTCGCGGAAGGCTCAACGAAAGGGAATATCAAGCTGACTGGAATGGTGCAAGACGCACATCAGAATAAGATGGTAGTGCATCCTTACACTGTGCGTGCCGATCAATTGCCGGACTATGCCACAGACGTTAATCAGTTGTACGACATCCTGTATAACAAGGCGGGCGTCGACGGGCTGTTCACTGACTTCCCGGATAAGGCGGTCATGTTCCTGCAAAAAAATGACTAAAGGTTTGCCCTAGTCGAAGTGACGCGCCGGATGAGGCCATAAACGCCTCATCCGGCCTGGCGCAACGTTTGCCAGCGTAAGTCTGGTAAACGCAATGCCATCAGGCGGTGTTGTTTTATAGCAACCCCTCATCGGTCAGTGTTTCCATACATTTTTGTAATAAAAATAGCGGGCTTCCTTCTACTGGCGGTTCTTTTGCTAACAGGGAAATTTGTCGATAAAAGGTGGGTTCCAGCGCCACGGAACATAATTTTCCTGTCGTGGCTTTTAAGGTTAATTCTGGCAATAAGGCGATACCTAATCCCTGGCGAATAAAATTCAGCGCAGTATCGGGATGGTTAAATTCATATTTAAATATCGGCTCAATACCCTTTTCTTTAAACAACGCCATAATGCTTAATTCATAACGACCTTTACTGACAATAAGGGGTTCGTCCATCAGTTCTTCAACCGTTACTGTACTATTGGCCGCCAGGGGATGATTTTCAGGCACCACTACGGTGAATTTATCCCGGTAAATGGGGACGCAATACATACCGTTGACCGGAAAAGGAACGAAACCGGCATCAATACTTCCGTCCTGCAGCGAATCAATAATAGCCGTACTGTTCTCTTCATAGGGGATAATTTTTACATTTGGATGATGGCTTTCAAAATAGCGAATGACGCCGGGTAAAATGCAGGCGCAGGCGCTGGGAAAACAGCCAATCCGTAGCGTACGGGCCGGGTTCTTTTTTTCTTGTTCGGCAATCTCTTTTACCGCGTTGACGTCGCGCTGGATCGCGCGTAAATGCCTGACGATGCGGCTACCGGCGGCGGTAAGCTCAATCTCTTTACGACGCTCACGAATCAATATGTCAACGCCGAGCTCCTCCTCAAGCGCGGAGATGGCCTGGCTGACGGCGGATTGCGTCATGTATAGCCGTTTGCTGGCTTCGGTAAATCCGCCGTACTCCAGTACGGCAAGCAGGGCGTGGATTTGGGTTAGCGTCATTAGTAAAACCTAATCAATATAATTAAAACGATTAATTTTTCTAATAGAGTGCACTTGTTTATACTGTGATTCTATCGAATACATCACATTTTGACGCACCTGATAGGTGTTCAGTTGAGCTGAGCGTTGCCTGCGTGCGCCATCTGAACGGGTCGTTAAGAATGAAAGAAAAATTATGGACGAAGGATTTTTGGGCAATCACCATAGTCAGTTTTATTATCTTTTTTGTTTTTTATGTACTGCTAACTTTATTACCCATTTATATCGCTGACCGCCTGCATGCTTCTGCAGATAAGGCCGGGCTGTTAGTGACATGTTTCCTGGCCGCGGCAATTGTTATTCGGCCATTTGCCGGACAGTGGGTGGGAAAATATTCGAATAAAAAGATTCTGGTGCTCTCTTCTCTGGCTTTTTTGGTGATTACCGCGCTGTATCCGGTTTGCCATTCTATCGAGTCGCTGCTCTTTATCCGCGTACTTCATGGGATTACGTTTGGTGTTATTACCACGGTAAAAGGAACTATTTCAGCGCGGTTAATTCCGGCCTCCCGACGTGGAGAGGGCATCAGCTTTTTCTCTTTAGCGATGGGCCTGGCGATGGTCGTCGGACCGTGGATCGGTTTGAATATGGCCCGCTGGAACGCGTTCACTGCCGCATTCTGGCTTTGTTCCGCTGTAGCGGCGTTAGGGATTGTGCTTTCCCTGATTGTGACGGTCCCTCCGGTAATTCGTCATGCCGATGGTTCGAAACCGAATCTGGGTTTTGCCGCGATGTTTGACCGCGCCGCCTTGCCTTTTGCGCTGGTCACCTTTTTTATGACTTTCTCCTATGCCGGCGTGTCGGCTTTCCTGGCGCTGTATGCGCGTGAGCTGGATTTAATGGCGGCGGCCAGTAATTTCCTGCTGTGCTACGCGATTTTCCTGATGATATGCCGTACCTTCACCGGGAATATTTGTGATAAAAAAGGGCCGAAATATGTTGTTTATCCATGCCTGTTGGCTTTTACCATCGGTCTGGTGGCGCTGGGCTACACCAATGGCAGCATCATGATGATTATTTCCGGCGGTCTAATCGGTATCGGCTACGGTTCGGTCACGCCGGTTTTCCAGACGCAAATTATCAGCTCGGTTGAACCGCATAAAATCGGCGTGGCGAATTCACTGTTCTTTAACGCGATGGACGCCGGAATGGCGATTGGCGCCTTTATCATGGGAATGATGGTTGAGTCGGTTGGCTATCGTATGATTTATGTCGCTGGCGCGGTGCTGGTGGTACTCGCTGGCGCACTGTATGCCGTGCAGATGAAAAAACGTGGCGTGATGCCTTTGGTTTCCACCAGCGAGTTGCACTGAGTTACATCTCGATTTCGATATCGCCTTTTGCCCTGCAGCAGCAGGGCAAAATCTCTCCCGGCTGGATAAACGCTAAAGGTTCCGTAATCCAGTCAACCTGACCGGCAACCAGCCGGGTACGACAGGAGCCGCAATATCCTTCGCGGCACTGATACTCCACCTCAACGTTATGTGATTCCAGCGCGGCCAGCAGAGAAGGGTGTTCATCCTGGCACAGCAGCTGTGTGCCAGTGATACGCAGCGTGACGCGTCCCATCAGAGCTGGAAATTACTCAGATCGTCGGTATCGACTTCCGAATCGATTTGTCCGACCAGATAAGAGCTAACTTCCACTTCCTGTGGCGCGACCTGAACGTTATCGGACACCAGCCAGGTATTGATCCACGGGATTGGGTTGGAGCGGGTCTGGAACGGCAGATCCAGCCCTACCGCCTGCATACGAATATTAGTAATATATTCAACGTATTGACACAGGATATCTTTATTCAGGCCGATCATCGAACCGTCGCGGAACAGATAGTCCGCCCACTCTTTTTCCTGCTGCGCTGCCTGCACGAACAGGTCATAACATTCCTGTTTACACTCTTCGGCGATTTCCGCCATCTCCGGGTCGTCCACGCCGCTACGCAACAGGTTCAGCATATGTTGCGTGCCGGTCAGATGCAGAGCTTCGTCACGGGCGATCAGACGGATAATTTTGGCGTTGCCTTCCATCAGTTCACGCTCGGCAAATGCGAAAGAGCAGGCGAAGCTGACGTAGAAGCGGATGGCTTCCAGCGCGTTCACGCTCATCAGGCACAGATACAGTTTTTTCTTCAGCTCACGCAGATTCACGACAACCGTTTTGCCATTAACGGTATGGGTGCCTTCACCGAGCAGATGCCAGTAACTGGTCATCTCAATAAGTTCGTCGTAGTAGGCGGAGATCCCTTCGGCGCGCTTCTGAATTTGCTCATTGGTCACGATATCGTCAAACACGACCGCCGGATCGTTGACGATGTTACGAATAATGTGGGTGTAGGATCGTGAGTGAATCGTCTCAGAAAACGCCCAGGTCTCTACCCACGTCTCCAGCTCCGGGATGGAAATGAGCGGCAGCAGGGCGACGTTCGGGCTACGTCCCTGAATGGAATCCAGCAGCGTCTGGTATTTGAGGTTGCTGATGAAGATATGTTTTTCGTGCTCCGGCAACGCCTGATAATCGATACGATCGCGGGAGACGTCGACCTCTTCCGGACGCCAGAAGAAAGAGAGCTGTTTTTCGATCAGTTTTTCGAAGATGTCATATTTCTGCTGGTCATAGCGTGCAACGTTGACCGGCTGGCCAAAGAACATGGGTTCCTTGAGCTGATCGTTTTTCGTCTGTGAAAAAGTGGTGTATGCCATTGAAGTGAATCCTTTATGGGATGAGCGCCGGATGGCGGCGCAAGCGCCTTATCCGGCCTACAAACCGTACAATCGTAGGCCGGGTAAGCATAGCGCTACCCGGCACTATTCATCAGATCTTACAAGCGCCGCTTTCGCAGCCATCGTCCTGAATAGAAGGCGCCAAATCGTCCTGCGCATCTTCCGCGCCGTCGCGGGTATTTTGATAGTACAGAGTTTTCACGCCAAACTTATACGCGGTGAGCAAATCTTTCAGCAGTTGCTGCATCGGCACTTTTCCTGACGGGAAACGTGACGGATCGTAGTTGGTATTGGCGGAAATCGACTGATCGATAAACTTCTGCATGATACCCACCAGTTGCAGATAACCGTCGTTGTTCGGCATCTCCCACAACAGTTCGTAAGCGTCTTTCAGATGCTCATAATCCGGCACGACCTGACGCAAAATACCGTCTTTCGAGGCCTTGATGCTGACGTAGCCGCGCGGTGGTTCGATACCGTTAGTGGCGTTGGAGATCTGGGACGACGTTTCCGACGGCATTAGCGCCGATAGCGTGGAGTTACGCAGACCGTGGGTTTTGATCGATTCACGCAGCTGTTCCCAGTCGTAGTGCAGCGGTTCGTTGACGATCGCATCCAGATCTTTTTTGTAGGTGTCGATCGGCAGAATGCCTTTTGCATAGGTGGTTTCGTTGAACCATGGGCAGGCGCCTTGCTCTTTCGACAGTTCGTTGGACGCTTTAAGCAGATAGTATTGAATGGCTTCGAAGGTTTTATGCGTCAGATTATTGGCGCTGCCGTCGGAATAACGTTTACCGTTTTTCGCCAGCCAGTAGGCGAAGTTAATCACGCCAATGCCCAGCGTACGACGGCCCATTGCGCCGCGTTTGGCAGCCGGAATCGGGTAATCCTGATAATCGAGCAGAGCATCCAAAGCGCGTACTGCCAGAATAGCCAGTTCTTCCAGCTCGTCCAGAGTTTTAATGGCGCCCAGGTTGAATGCAGACAGCGTACACAACGCAATTTCGCCGTTTTCATCGTTGACATCGTGCAGCGGTTTGGTTGGCAGGGCAATCTCCAGACACAGGTTAGACTGGCGTACCGGGGCGACAACCGGATCGAACGGACTGTGAGTATTGCAGTGGTCAACGTTCTGGATATAGATACGACCGGTAGAGGCGCGTTCCTGCATCATCAGCGAGAACAGTTCGACCGCTTTCACACGCTGTTTGCGGATGCTGTCGTCGTTTTCATATTTCACGTACAGGCGTTCGAATTCGTCCTGGTCGGCGAAGAACGCATCGTATAGTCCGGGTACATCAGACGGACTGAACAGCGTAATGTCGCCGCCCTTCAGCAGGCGGGTGTACATCAGTTTGTTGATCTGTACGCCGTAATCCATGTGACGTACGCGGTTGCCTTCCACGCCACGGTTGTTTTTCAGCACCAGCAGGCTTTCCACTTCCAGGTGCCACATCGGATAGAACAATGTCGCCGCGCCGCCGCGCACGCCGCCCTGCGAGCAGGATTTCACCGCCGTCTGGAAGTGCTTGTAGAACGGAATACAGCCGGTGTGGAAGGCTTCGCCGCCGCGAATCGGGCTGCCCAGCGCACGAATGCGTCCCGCGTTGATACCGATACCGGCGCGCTGAGAAACGTATTTCACGATAGCGCTGGAGGTGGCGTTGATGGAATCCAGACTGTCGCCACACTCGATCAGTACGCAGGAGCTGAACTGACGGGTTGGGGTACGCACGCCGGACATAATTGGCGTCGGCAGCGAGATTTTGAACGTAGAGACCGCATCGTAAAAACGTTTTACATAGTCAAGACGCGTTTCACGCGGATAGTTAGAGAACAGGCAGGCCGCTACCAGAATGTAGAGGAACTGCGCGCTTTCATAGATTTCGCCGGTCACGCGGTTTTGCACCAGATATTTCCCTTCCAGCTGCTTAACGGCAGCGTAGGAGAAGGTCATATCGCGATCGTGAACGATAAACGAATCCATCTGCTTGAACTCTTCTTCCGTGTAGTCTTCCAGCAGATGATTGTCGTATTTGCCAAGCTCAACCATTTTTACCACATGGTGGTAAAGTGCGGGCGGCTCAAACTGGCCGAAGGCTTTCTTACGCAGGTGGAAAATCGCCAGACGTGCAGCCAGGTATTGATAATCCGGCGCATCGCGAGAGATCAGGTCTGCGGCGGCCTTAATGATAGTTTCATGGATATCGGAGGTCTTAATCCCATCATAAAACTGAATATGCGAGCGTAGCTCGACCTGAGAAACCGATACGTTATTCAGTCCTTCTGCCGCCCAATCAAGCACGCGATGAATTTTGTCGAGATTGATGCGCTCAGTACGGCCGTCACGCTTTGTCACCAGCAGACTCTGATTCATGTGGTTTTCTACCTGTTTACCTGTCCGTGAAAGAAAAATATCCCCCCGCTTATCCACAACGTCACGTTGTGACTAACTCTGTGGATAAATACTATATATAGGGGGTAATCGATAAGTGAAACGCTATATGGTGAGTATTCTAGTAGGGATTCTTTTGAGTACAAGAGTTGATTTTGGCGTTAAATTGCGGTTGTAAAAGCGTAAGAATCGCTAAATGCGCGTCTGATAAGGCCTGGAGAGGATGTCAACAATTCATAAAAAAAAATCAAAATTTGATCGAATGCTGATTTCTTCATCGAAGAGAAAGGTTGCGCCCGATGATCTAACGCAACCCTTATAGGAAAATTCTTTGATGTCAGGCTTTTTTAGCGCGGGTATGCAACATATAGTTAACGTCTACTCCGGGACCGAGTTTGAAAGTATTGGTTATCGGGTTGTAGTGCAGCCCGGTGATATGTTGCTCTTTCAGGACGGTTTCATCTACCCAGCTTAACAGTTCAGCAGGCTTAATGAATTTCTTCACGTCGTGCGTGCCTTTTGGCACCATGCGCAGAATATACTCAGCGCCGACGACTGCCATCAGCCAGGATTTCCCATTGCGGTTCAACGTTGAGAAGAACACCTCACCGCCGGGTTTAACCAGTTGGGCGCAGGCGTGGACGACCGATTGCGGATCGGGAACGTGCTCCAGCATTTCCATACAGGTGACGACGTCGTATTGCTGAGCGTGTTTTGCCGCATGTTCCTCAACCGTCTCCTGCAAGTACTCTACCTCGATGCCGCTTTCCAGCGCATGCAGCTTGGCGACCTGCAAAGGCTCAAAGCCCATATCCAGCCCGGTAACGGTAGCGCCTTCACGCGCCATGCTCTCCGCCAGAATACCGCCGCCGCAGCCGACGTCGAGTACCTTTTTACCAAACAGGCCGCCTGAGCGCTCAGTAATGTAGCCAAGGCGTAGAGGGTTGATGCGATGCAATGGCTTGAATTCGCCCTCCAGATCCCACCAGCGCGACGCGACGGCTTCGAATTTGGCGATTTCATTATGGTCAACGTTGTGAGCTACCGACGGTTTTTCAGTGTTCATGAGTACATGAGATTCCGCTATTGATCTATCGGGGCAGTATAGCAGGTGCAAAGTCGCTGCGTTATATCTACTGCCGTCTTTATTACGCTTTCAGCGCAAGAAGTTTTCTTGCGCGTTCTGTAAAACCGCTACCGATGTGGTGCGTGATAAAATTACAGACGCCCTCGACGTTGTTGTTTTTTAACATATCCAAAATAGTGGCATGTCCCCGGTTAGAGCTGGTGATATATTCAGCGGTAAAATCCAGTCTGTAGCGAATTGCCAATAAACGTGCTGAGATCAACAGGTGTGCTTGCGAAATGTATTTATTATCGGCATATTTCACAAAAACATAATGAAAATCATGATCCAGTTTGAGATAAGCTTGCGTATCTCGCTCTGCATTAATTTTTGCTGACTTCGATAAAATATTGCTTAATTCGACTATGACATTGTTAGCATTTTTCTCCATCGCTTCACGAATTGCGCCCTGTTCAAGGATAACCCTCATTTTGATGAGATCATTGATATCCTCGTCGGTGACAGAAAAAACAAATGTCCCACTGCGGGGAATGATGTTGACCAGGTTTTCATTATAGCTTAGCCAAATAAAAGCTTCACGAATTGGTGTTTTACTTACCATCAGAATATTTGATAGTTCATTTTCACTGATCGCTTGCCCAAGATCGAAATCGCCATGGATAATCATCTCCCTTATTTTCTCTTTAATCACCTGGGTGATGGATTTGGGTATTTCAATTGATATGTGACTAAAGTCACGCTTTAATCTATTTTTCATTTTCTTCTCCTCCATGGTTAAACCCGGCTCCATTGTAATTAATTTATTCAAAATTAACGGATCTAATATATCAGATATAAGAAAATTTACATACTTTATTGTTGTTATTGTATATTTCATTAAGTTTGCTTGCTGATATATCAGATATGACACATTAGCTTTTGAATTGTATTGTTTTTTACGTAACATCGATTCCGGTCAATACCCTTATTCATTGAATCATAAAAGGTGATGCAAAATGAGTAGTCCACAAGAAAATTTATACGATGCAATTCGTATTGTAAAAAGGAAAATCATTCCTTTGGCCTTTATTCTTTACTTTTTTAACTATATGGATCGTGTCAATATTGGGTTTGCTGCATTACGCATGAATGAATCTCTCGGTATTACGCCTGAGGATTTCGCTAATATTTCTTCTATATTCTTCATATCATATTTAATCTTTCAAATTCCGAGTAGCATTGGCTTGCAAAAGCTTGGCGCAAGAAAATGGATTAGTTCCATTATTATCGGCTGGGGAGCGGTAACTGGGCTGATTTTTTTTGCTAAAGATACTCAACATATTTTGCTGGCTCGCATTTTTTTGGGGGTATTTGAAGCTGGCTTTTTCCCGGGCATGGTTTATTATCTTGCATGCTGGTTTCCGGCTCGTGAACGCGGAAAAGTCAATAGTTTCTTCATGTTATCTATTGCTGTAGCATCGGTATTGGCTGCACCGATGTCTGGTTGGATCATCGAGCATTTGAATACCCCGGATTATGAAGGCTGGCGCTGGCTTTTTGCTATTGAAGGTATCCCAACCGTATTCCTTGGCATCCTGACATTTTATTTACTGCCTGACAGTCCAGAAAAGGCTAAATGGCTTACGCCACAGCAGATATCGGCCTTAGTTAATAAATTACGCACTGACAATGAAACCGCAGCTGCATTAAATAAAAATACCAACTCATCCTTTCTTTCCGTAATCAAAAATCCAGTTTTGCTTCAGCTTTCTTTCGCCTACATGTTGATTCAGGCGGCTGCTCTGGCGGCAAACTACTGGTTGCCGGGGTTGGTGAAGGGATTTTCAGCTGATTTTACGGATACTGACGTCGGTTTAATCATGAGTATTCCGTTTATTTTCGCTATGTTCAGCATGCCCTGGTGGGGCTGGCATTCCGATAAAAAGAATGAACGAAAATGGCATGCTGCATTACCCATGTTTCTGGCAGGCTATGGTTTTCTGATGATTGCTCTTGTCCCCTCAATGTCGCTGAGAATGCTGGGGCTAACGTTCTATGGTGTTGGGATCCTCAGCTATTACGGACCTTACTGGGCGCTGCCTTCTGCATTATTGTCGCCGTCAGGGTTGGCTGTCAGCATTGCGTTTATTAACTCATGTTCAAGTCTTGGCGGATTCCTGATTAATAAATCACTGGGATTCGTTTCTACTCATTATGGTGCGACAGGAATATTTATTGTAGAGGCAATACTTTGCTTCGCTGCGGTAGCCGTTCTGGCGTTAATGAAAATTGATGTGAAAAAAGAAAAAAGCCAACAAACAAATGTTGTATCACGAACCTGATAAATGGAGAAATTATGAAAATTACGTCTATTGAATTTTTTGACTGTGAATTAAAAAAAAGAGATCAAACGATGTCCTCCTATAATCCAGTACTTATTCGGGTGAATACCGACTCAGGATTAAGTGGTATTGGCGAAGTAGGACTGGCCTATGGCGCAGGCGCTAAAGCTGGCGTAGGGATCATCAGAGATCTGGCGCCATTGATTGTGGGTGAAGATCCATTAAATATCGAAAAAATTTGGGAGTTCTTTTTCAGAAAGACTTTTTGGGGGATGGGAGGCGGGAACGTTTTTTATGCCGGAATGAGCGCTATTGATATTGCTCTTTGGGATATCAAAGGTAAATATTTAGGTGTACCTGTTTATCAGCTCCTTGGCGGGAAAACTAATGAAAAATTAAGAACCTATGCTAGTCAGTTACAATTTGGTTGGGGGGATAAACGCCAGATATTAGTGACACCTGATGAATATGCTGAGGCGGCGCGTGCGGCTCTTGACGATGGATATGATGCGATTAAAGTGGATCCACTCGAAATAGATCGTAATGGCGATGACTGTGTTTTTCAGAATAAAAATCGTAACTATTCAGGATTGTTACTGGCCGATCAATTAAAAATGGGGGAAGCGCGAATTGCCGCTATGCGTGAAGCAATGGGGGATGATGCTGATATTATCGTGGAAATCCATTCTCTTCTCGGTACAAACTCAGCTATTCAATTTGCGAAGGCGATAGAAAAGTATCGTATCTTTCTTTATGAAGAACCGATTCATCCATTAAATTCTGATAATATGCAGAAAGTTTCCCGTTCAACAACGATTCCAATCGCCACTGGCGAGCGTTCCTACACAAGATGGGGATACAGGGAATTACTGGAGAAGCAGTCTATTGCCGTAGCTCAACCTGATTTGTGTCTCTGCGGCGGAATTACCGAAGGAAAGAAAATCTGTGACTATGCTAATATTTATGACACCACTGTACAGGTGCATGTTTGCGGCGGTCCTGTTTCCACGGTAGCCGCGCTGCATATGGAAACAGCAATTCCCAACTTTATTATTCATGAGCATCATACTAATGCGATGAAAGCATCTATTCGGGAACTTTGTACCCACGATTATCAACCGGAAAATGGCTATTATGTCGCGCCGGAACAGCCCGGATTGGGTCAGGAATTAAACGATGAGGTAGTGAAAGAATACCTGGCCTATGTGATTAAATAGCATCTGGTGATACTGATTATGGTTTATGCCTCCCGGCATATCCCCTAAATAATTCGAGTTGCAGGATAAAATGGTTAACCGTCTTGAACAGCGCTTGCGCTAACCCCGACGGGGCGAGGCCCAGGGATGGGCCGAGTAACTTGCCGCCAACGCACATGAAACTTGAAGTATGACGGGTATACACGGGAGGTATTGATTTTCTAACCTCTTCCTGGCCAGGCCCCGATCTCCCCTGTGTCGCCTCTGAAGCCGATCGCCAATAAACGCCGAGACCACGCTTATAAATGAAGAGAGCATGCGGCACCCGAATAAAGCATTGTCTGGCTGCATTCCGTTTACCAGTACGTGGGCGAATGTGTTATAATTTGCGACCTTTGAATCCGGGATACAGTAGAGGGATAGCGGTTAGATGAGCGACCTTGCGAGAGAAATTACACCGGTCAACATTGAGGAAGAGCTGAAGAGCTCCTATCTGGATTATGCGATGTCGGTCATTGTTGGCCGTGCGCTGCCGGATGTCCGAGATGGCCTGAAGCCGGTACACCGTCGCGTACTTTACGCCATGAACGTATTGGGCAATGACTGGAACAAAGCCTATAAAAAATCTGCCCGTGTCGTTGGTGACGTAATCGGTAAATACCATCCCCACGGCGATTCCGCAGTGTATGACACCATCGTTCGTATGGCGCAGCCATTCTCGCTGCGTTACATGCTGGTGGATGGTCAGGGTAACTTCGGTTCTATTGACGGCGACTCCGCGGCGGCAATGCGTTATACGGAGATCCGTCTGGCGAAAATCGCCCACGAACTGATGGCCGATCTCGAAAAAGAGACGGTGGATTTCGTGGATAACTATGACGGTACGGAAAAAATTCCGGACGTCATGCCGACCAAAATTCCGAATCTGCTGGTGAACGGTTCTTCCGGTATCGCAGTAGGTATGGCGACGAATATCCCGCCGCACAACCTGACGGAAGTGATTAACGGCTGCCTGGCGTATATCGACAACGAAGACATCAGCATTGAAGGGCTGATGGAACATATTCCGGGTCCGGACTTCCCGACCGCCGCGATCATCAACGGTCGTCGTGGTATCGAAGAAGCCTACCGTACCGGTCGTGGCAAAGTGTACATCCGCGCCCGCGCGGAAGTTGAAGCTGACGCCAAAACGGGCCGTGAAACCATCATCGTCCATGAAATTCCCTATCAGGTGAACAAAGCGCGCCTGATCGAGAAAATCGCCGAGCTGGTGAAAGATAAACGCGTGGAAGGCATCAGCGCGCTGCGTGACGAATCCGACAAAGACGGTATGCGCATCGTGATTGAAGTAAAACGCGATGCGGTGGGCGAGGTGGTGCTTAATAATCTCTACTCCCAGACCCAGCTACAGGTTTCCTTCGGTATTAACATGGTGGCGCTGCATCACGGCCAGCCGAAGATCATGAACCTGAAAGACATCATTTCAGCGTTCGTGCGCCACCGCCGTGAAGTGGTGACGCGTCGGACTATTTTTGAACTGCGTAAAGCCCGTGACCGCGCGCATATCCTTGAAGCTCTGGCGATTGCGCTAGCTAACATCGACCCGATTATCGAACTGATTCGCCGTGCGCCAACACCGGCAGAAGCAAAAGCGGCGCTGATTTCGCGTCCGTGGGATCTGGGCAACGTTGCTGCGATGCTGGAGCGCGCCGGTGATGACGCCGCGCGCCCGGAATGGCTGGAGCCAGAATTTGGCGTGCGTGACGGTCAGTACTACCTGACTGAGCAGCAGGCGCAGGCGATTCTGGATCTGCGTTTGCAGAAACTGACCGGCCTGGAGCATGAAAAACTGCTCGACGAATACAAAGAGCTGCTGGAGCAGATTGCTGAACTGCTGCACATTCTGGGCAGCGCCGATCGCCTGATGGAAGTGATCCGCGAAGAGATGGAGTTAATTCGCGATCAGTTCGGCGATGAGCGTCGTACCGAAATCACCGCCAACAGCGCCGATATTAATATCGAAGATCTGATTAGCCAGGAAGATGTTGTCGTGACGCTGTCTCACCAGGGTTACGTCAAATATCAACCGCTGACGGATTACGAAGCGCAACGTCGTGGTGGGAAAGGTAAATCTGCCGCGCGTATTAAAGAAGAAGACTTTATCGACCGCCTGCTGGTGGCCAACACCCACGATACTATCCTCTGCTTCTCCAGCCGGGGCCGTCTGTACTGGATGAAGGTCTATCAGCTGCCGGAAGCCAGCCGCGGCGCGCGCGGTCGTCCGATCGTCAACCTGCTGCCGCTGGAAGCCAACGAACGTATCACCGCGATTCTGCCGGTTCGTGAGTACGAAGAAGGCGTCAACGTCTTTATGGCGACCGCCAGCGGTACCGTGAAGAAAACGGCGTTGACCGAATTCAGCCGTCCGCGTTCCGCCGGTATTATCGCGGTGAACCTCAACGACGGCGACGAGCTGATTGGCGTTGACCTGACTTCTGGTTCTGACGAAGTCATGCTGTTCTCGGCTGCGGGTAAAGTGGTGCGCTTCAAAGAAGACGCCGTCCGTGCGATGGGGCGTACCGCGACCGGTGTGCGCGGTATTAAGCTGGCGGGAGACGATAAAGTCGTCTCTCTGATCATCCCACGCGGCGAAGGCGCTATTCTGACCGTAACGCAAAACGGCTACGGGAAGCGTACCGCAGCGGACGAGTACCCGACCAAGTCTCGTGCGACGCAGGGCGTTATCTCTATCAAAGTGACCGAGCGCAACGGTTCCGTTGTCGGTGCGGTACAGGTAGACGATTGCGACCAGATCATGATGATCACGGATGCCGGTACTCTGGTGCGTACCCGAGTGTCCGAGATCAGCGTAGTGGGACGTAATACCCAGGGCGTTATCCTTATCCGCACGGCGGAAGATGAAAACGTGGTGGGTCTACAACGCGTTGCTGAACCGGTAGATGACGAAGAACTCGACGCTATCGACGGCAGCGTGGCGGAAGGGGATGAGGATATCGCCCCGGAAGCGGAAAGCGATGACGACGTTGCGGATGACGCTGACGAGTAATGTTATTGCTGTGCGAGGGCCGGATATCCGGCCCTTTTTCTTTGCCGTTGCGGGCTACGTCATTTACCGCTACCTTAGTCACACTCTATTTACATCCTGAGGCGGAGCTTCGCCCCTTTGAAATACCTTGCTTCCTTTCGAACTACGCTGAAAGTCTCGCGCTACTTATTCAGAGCGTTAGCGTTACTCATTTGGCTCTTAATCGCCTTTGTTTCGGTGTTTTACATCGTCAATGCCCTGCACCAGCGGGAGTCTGAAATTCGTCAGGAGTTCAACCTTAGCTCCGATCAGGCGCAGCGTTTTATCCAGCGCACGTCGGATGTGATGAAAGAGCTCAAATATATCGCCGAGAACCGTTTAACGGCGGAAAACGGCGTCATGTCGTCGCGTGCGCGTGATGACAAAATGGTGGTGCCGGACTTTGAACCGCTATTCGCCGACTCAGACTGTGCGGCGATGGGCTCCGCATGGCGCGGATCGCTGGAGTCGCTGGCCTGGTTTATGCGTTACTGGCGCGACAACTTTTCAGCAGCGTATGATCTTAACCGCGTTTTCCTGATTGGCAGCGATAACCTCTGTATGGCGAATTTCGGCCTGCGTGAAATGCCCGTGGAGCGCGATGATGCGTTAAAAGCGTTACATGAGCGGATTATGAAATACCGCAACGCGCCGCAAGAAGAAAGTGGGAATAACCTTTTCTGGATAAGCCAGGGCGCGCGTCAGGGCGTGGGCTACTTTTATGCGCTGACGCCGGTGTATCTGGCCAACCGTCTGCAGGCGCTGCTGGGCGTCGAGCAGTCCATCCGCATGGAAAATTTTTTCACGCCGGGCAGTTTGCCGATGGGCGTCACCATTATTGATGAGAACGGCCATTCGCTGATTTCGTTGGCCGGTCCTGACGGCATTATTAAAGCGGAGCCGCGCTGGATGCAGGAGCGCTCCTGGTTTGGTTATACGCCAGGTTTTCGCGAACTGGTACTCAAAAAAAGCCTGCCGCCATCCTCGCTCAGTATTGTCTATTCTGTGCCTGTAGATTTAGTCCTGGAGCGTATTCGTATTCTTATCCTGAACGCTATCCTGCTGAACGTGCTGGTGGGCGCAGGGCTGTTTACGCTTGCGCGGATGTATGAGCGGCGAATTTTTATTCCGGCGGAGAGCGATGCCCAGCGTCTGGAAGAGCATGAACAGTTCAACCGTAAAATCGTCGCCTCCGCGCCGGTGGGGATCTGTATTCTGCGCACTATTGATGGCGTCAATATTCTGAGTAACGAACTGGCGCACACCTACCTGAACATGCTCACGCATGAAGACAGACAGCGCCTGACGCAAATCATTTGCGGCCAGCAGGTCAACTTTGTTGATGTATTGACCAGCAATAATACCAATTTGCAAATTAGCTTCGTCCATTCCCGCTATCGTAATGAAAACGTCGCGATTTGCGTGTTGGTAGATGTGAGTACGCGCGTCAAAATGGAAGAGTCGCTGCAGGAGATGGCGCAGGCGGCGGAACAGGCAAGCCAGTCTAAATCCATGTTCCTTGCGACGGTCAGCCATGAATTGCGCACACCGCTGTACGGTATCATCGGCAATCTCGATCTGCTGCAAACCAAAGAGCTGCCAAAAGGCGTGGATCGGCTGGTCACGGCGATGAATAACTCCTCCAGTCTGTTGCTGAAAATTATCAGCGACATTCTCGACTTCTCGAAAATTGAGTCGGAACAGCTAAAGATTGAGCCGCGCGAATTTTCACCGCGAGAGGTGATGAACCATATCACCGCCAATTATCTGCCGCTGGTGGTGCGTAAGCAGCTCGGCCTGTATTGTTTTATTGAGCCTGACGTGCCGGTATCGCTGAACGGCGACCCGATGCGTTTACAGCAGGTCATTTCAAACCTGTTGAGCAACGCCATTAAGTTTACCGATATTGGCTGCATCGTGCTGCATGTGCGCTGTGATGGGGATTATCTCAGCATTCGCGTGCGGGATACCGGCGTCGGTATTCCGGCAAAAGAGGTGGTTCGCCTGTTCGATCCCTTCTTCCAGGTGGGAACCGGCGTACAGCGTAACTTTCAGGGGACCGGTCTGGGGCTGGCGATTTGCGAAAAATTGATCAGCATGATGGACGGCGATATTTCCGTCGATTCGGAGCCTGGCATGGGAAGCCAGTTTACGCTGCGCATCCCGCTTTATGGCGCGCAATACCCTGTGAAAAAGAGCGTGGAAGGACTCGCCGGAACCTGCTGTTGGCTGGCGGTGCGCAATACTTCTTTGTGCCAGTTTATTGAGACCAGTCTGGCGCGTAGCGGCGTTCATACGCAGCGTTATGAAGGGCAAGAACCCGCCGCGGACGATATTTTGATTGTCGATGACGCGCTGGAGCATACCTGGCAGGGGAGGGCGGCGGTCGTCTTTTGCCGCCGTCATATCGGGATTCCGTTGGAAAGAGCGCCGGGCGAGTGGGTGCATAGTGTGGCGTCGGTGCATGAGTTGCCCGCGCTGTTGGCGCGTATCTATAGTATTGAGCTGGATAGTGAAGCGCTTTCCAGCGCATTGCCGACGACGGATAAAACCGCAGATTCAAATGACGATATGATGATTCTGGTCGTTGACGATCATCCTATCAATCGCCGCTTGCTGGCCGATCAATTGGGATCGCTGGGGTATCAGTGTAAGACAGCTAATGATGGTGTGGACGCTCTGAATGTGCTGAGTAAAAATGCTATCGATATTGTTCTGAGCGATGTGAACATGCCGAACATGGACGGCTATCGCCTGACGCAGCGTATCCGTCAGCTTGGGCTGACGCTGCCGGTCGTCGGCGTGACGGCGAACGCGCTGGCGGAAGAGAAACAACGTTGCCTGGAGTCCGGTATGGACAGCTGTTTGTCGAAGCCTGTGACGCTGGACGTGTTGAAACAGACGCTGGCGGTGTATGCCGAGCGGGTACGTAAAACGCGGACATAAAAAATGCCGGATGGCGGCGTCGCCTGATCCGGCCTGCAAAAGATGAGTCGACTGGTAGGCCTGATAAGCGTAGCGCCATCAGGCTGGGTAACATAAAAGCGATTTATTCTTTGTCTGTCGGACTCAGGGTGACGGAAGAGAGATAGTTGAGCAGCGCGATATCATTCTCTACGCCCAGTTTCATCATCGCCGATTTCTTCTGGCTGCTGATGGTCTTAATGCTGCGGTTGAGCTTCTTGGCGATTTCGGTGACCAGGAAACCCTCGGCGAACAGGCGTAATACTTCGCTCTCTTTTGGCGACAGGCGCTTATCGCCGTAACCGCCTGCGCTGATTTTCTCCAGCAGACGAGAAACGCTTTCCGGGGTGAATTTTTTGCCTTTTTGCAGCGCGGCCAGCGCCTTAGGCAGATCGGTTGGCGCACCCTGCTTGAGTACGATCCCTTCAATATCAAGATCCAACACGGCGCTCAGGATCGCCGGATTGTTGTTCATGGTCAGAACGATAATAGACAGGCTCGGAAAATGACGCTTGATGTACTTGATCAAGGTGATCCCATCGCCGTATTTATCTCCCGGCATGGAGAGGTCAGTGATCAACACATGCGCATCTAATTTCGGCAGGTTGTTGATCAATGCTGTGGAATCTTCAAATTCGCCGACAACATTCACCCACTCGATTTGTTCAAGTGATTTGCGAATACCGAACAGTACAATCGGGTGGTCATCGGCAATAATTACGTTCATATTGTTCATGTATTGGGCTACCTTGCTACAGCAAGCTTTTGACGTAGGCGTCAATGTCGCTGATATATTTTTCTATACCTGGAGCATCTTTCTCACGAATCAGATGTTCCAGCGTTTCACATAACTGCTTGCCGGGTACCAGATTAAGCATGGCAAACACCCCTTTCAGGCGGTGGGCCGTTTGGGCCAGCGCAGCGAAATCGCTGGTTGCCGCCTCAGTATACAACCTCTTAACATCATCCGGTACTGTGTCTACAAATAGCGCATAATAGCCGCTGGCATGAAGCTCGGCATTTTCATCTCCGCCGAGCGGGGAGGCGGGAATCTCTTCCTGCGCCAGCTGCTCTTCGATAAGTTGTAGTACAGCTTCCTGCATAGCATTGCTCATATTAAAGTTGACGCGCAACTGACCCGGGCCAATTTTCCGCACGCCTGACTCATCATCGCTTAAAAGCAAGCCCGAGGCAGTAAGATTAGACGGATTATCCGTTAAAAAGAGATCATATTCTTGACTTATCTGCCTTTCATCCGGCGTGATGCAGGTGGCGCCCCAGTTTTCTAACTGACGCAGCACAATCGCGCGAACCTCGTTGGACGTCACATCGACCATCACGCTCACGTCGTCCAGCAGGCGCTCTTCGACCTGGGTATGCTGATCGTGAGGAAGCATTTTGACATGAACGGTATAGCGCGTGCCCAGCGTTTCCCGCGCTTTAATGTTGAGATGACCGCCCAGTTTGCGCGCCAGTTGATTGCACAGCCAGAAGGTGAGCGGATTTGCTTTGCCGTAACGGTCGCCCTGCGTTTCATTCATATACGGGAAATGCAGATTATCAATCTCGTTTAACGTTACGCCTTCGCCCGTATCCAGAATACGGAAAGTCAGACGCTCCGCGATAGATTCATCCTGCTCGACTTCAAGCGTAATTTTACCCATAGCGGTCGTCGTGACGGCATACTGAATCAACAGCAGCAAAATCCGGCGCAGGGCGTCGCGATCGCCCCAGCGTTCATCGTTGCCGCTAAGATGGTTATTAATCAGCAGTTGCAGCCCTTTACGCTTAATGGCGGGCAGCACTTCCGGCACGACTTCGTCAATAAGATCCTGCAGGGAGAACAGCGTTGCTTCGCTCTTCCATGCGTCATTTTCCAGCATATTCGCCAGTTGGATTTCATCGATCATACGTACCAATACATCCGCCTGATCCGCCAGTTTCAGGCTTTCCGGCGTGGTGACTGCCGCGGCGTTAACCGCCAGTTGGCGTACGGGCTCTTTAAGCGTGTTGCTGATATTTTGCATAAAGGCGGCGCGGCCCTGCTGATTCTTCTCATACAAACGCTGCGCCTGTTTAAGCTTCTTATTCACCAGCACTTCCCGGTCCTGATCGCGGATAATAAAGATCTGCGTGCGGGGGGCGATCTGGCTGCGAAACAGACGGATCTCATACAGTTCGTTATTAATTGTCGCCTGAATCACGCCCTGATGCTGTTCCGCCATGCTGGTAATATTTTGCAGGTTAAGATGCGGCAACAGATGATCGGCGATTTTATTGCTGATCACGGTGCGGTTTCCTTCCTGATCGTAGACCAGCAGACCCAGCGGCAGCAGAGAAACGATCTCTTCATTAATAGCGCGTAAGACGCGAAGCTCGTTATTCGCCGCGTTGCCGGATGTCGATTCCGTCGTCCGTCCCGGCTGATGACGGAACGTAGCGTAGCCAAATAACGCCAACGCCAGCAGCCCGATGTTCAGCAGTAAAGGCAGCAAAATATTTTGCAACGTATCAAGCAAAAGCGTACCGAACGGTACCTGCCAGATCAGGCGCATTCCGGTAGAGTTAAGCGCTGAGGAGATCTCTATTTTTGAACCGTTAAAGCTAATCGTGACGCTATCAGGCGCTTCCTTTTCACTGCTTCGCCCCGTCGCCTGGGTTGCGTCAGGCTCTATCCGAAAACTGTCCAGCGGCATTCCCGGCGGGATTAAATCATTAATGGGCAGATCAAACGCCACCACGGTCGCCAGATGTCCTGGCTGATTGAAGGTCGTGCGTAGCGTAAAATAGTGACCGTTTTGCCAGGCCAGTTTTCGCAATGAGGAGAAACTTTCGCGCTCATCCAGCGCATTCGCCTGTTGCAACATCTCTGCCCGGCGGGAATCGACGATATTGCCAATAGTGGACTCTTTAAAGCCGGAAGAGAGATCTTTCAACGGTAGGGTAGAGATAAGAATCAGGCTGTTATCCTGTCCGTTGAGGTAATACATTGACCACGGCACGTTTTCCGCGCCCCACAGCGTATCCAGATAAGTTGACATACGCTGCGTCATTTCCAGCGTGGCGCTGTCATGGGAACCGAAAATCAGCGCTTCAGTTTTACGTCGCGGCTTTTCAAGATAATACACATCCTGCTTCAGACGCGTTTCCTGAAGTCCTTCACCTGTCGATGGCGTAGTGGTCGCGGCGATGTTGTCATAAATTTGCCAGGTAACATACCGCCAGGTATCCACGCGTTTATGAATAGCGTGGGTGATATCGACAATTTGATAGCTTTTGTCTTTCAACCAGGCGTTGACGGCGCTCTGTACCATAACGCCCATCGTTACCAGCAGCACAATGATCAGCAATAAGAAGAAACGGGTAATGCTTCCCGGTAGAAGGGAGAATCGGGTAGAGACCGTTGTGTCAGACTGACTCATTTATGTTTACGACCTGTAAAAGCAACGCTGAAGGTGAAGGGCAGTATAAAGGGTAATGAATGAATTTCCAGACTCTTACGTCATGCCGGGCAACTTAACACGCGCTCCGTTGGCGGGGCGGGAAAAGCGTACAACCTTCGCAGAACGGTACAAATATAAAGACTACTTATAAATGTTTAGCACTAAATATCAAGAAATTATTTGCTAATGTCTTACGAACGGTAGAGCAGGGGGGGTAGTGAATAACCGTGATAGTTTTAGGCAGGTAGCATAAATCTGCCGGGTGTGTCTGAAAAAGGGTAAAAAAAACCGAATGCGAAGCATTCGGTTGAAATAGGGGTAAACAGACATTCAGAAGTGAATGACGGTAATAAATAAAGTTAATGATGATAGCGGTCACTATTTTAGTTGCGAATGAAGATTCTGTTTTATCATTCAGTGCTATGAATTTCATCAATTTAACCCATTGATTTTAAAAGTCTCGTGAATATATTTTGTCGATTTGTGCTTATTTTTACTTGATTTTTGCTTTAAAAAAGTTCCGTAAAATTCATATTTTGAAACATCTATGTAGATAACTGTAACATCTTAAAAGTTTTAGTATCATATTCGTGTTGGATTATTCTGTATTTTTGCGGAGAATGGACTTGCCGACTGGTTAATGAGGGT
This sequence comes from Salmonella sp. SAL04162, assembly GCF_046551535.1. Taxonomy (NCBI): domain Bacteria; kingdom Pseudomonadati; phylum Pseudomonadota; class Gammaproteobacteria; order Enterobacterales; family Enterobacteriaceae; genus Salmonella; species Salmonella sp. SAL04162. The sequence continues at coordinate 13,110 of NZ_JBGDVX010000011.1, read as the reverse complement.
TAACCAGTAAGCAGTGGCATAAAAAAGCAATAAAGGCATATAACAGAGGGTTAATAACATGAAAGTTAAAGTACTGTCCCTCCTGGTACCAGCTCTGCTGGTGGCGGGCGCAGCGAATGCGGCTGAAATTTATAATAAAGACGGCAACAAATTAGACCTGTTTGGTAAAGTTGATGGCCTGCACTACTTCTCTGACGACAAAGGCAGCGACGGCGACCAGACCTACATGCGTATCGGCTTCAAAGGCGAAACGCAGGTTAACGATCAGCTGACCGGTTATGGCCAGTGGGAATATCAGATTCAGGGCAACCAGACTGAAGGCAGCAACGACTCCTGGACGCGTGTGGCGTTTGCGGGTCTGAAATTCGCTGACGCAGGTTCCTTCGATTATGGTCGTAACTACGGCGTAACCTATGACGTGACCTCCTGGACCGACGTTCTGCCGGAGTTCGGCGGCGACACCTACGGCGCTGACAACTTTATGCAGCAGCGTGGTAACGGCTATGCTACCTACCGTAACACCGACTTCTTCGGCCTGGTGGATGGTCTGGACTTCGCGTTACAGTATCAGGGCAAAAACGGCAGCGTGAGCGGTGAAAACACCAACGGTCGCAGCCTGCTGAACCAGAACGGCGACGGTTACGGCGGATCGCTGACTTATGCAATCGGCGAAGGCTTCTCTGTCGGTGGCGCTATCACCACGTCTAAACGTACTGCCGATCAGAACAACACCGCTGACGCTCGCCTGTATGGTAACGGTGATCGCGCTACGGTCTACACCGGCGGCCTGAAATACGATGCGAACAACATCTATCTGGCAGCGCAGTATTCTCAGACCTATAACGCAACCCGTTTTGGTACCTCTAACGGCAACAATAAGTCCGACTCTTACGGTTTTGCCAACAAAGCGCAGAACTTTGAAGTGGTTGCTCAGTACCAGTTCGACTTTGGTCTGCGTCCGTCTGTGGCTTACCTGCAGTCTAAAGGTAAGGACATCAGCAACGGCTACGGCACCAGCTATGGCGACCAGGACATCGTAAAATACGTTGATGTCGGCGCGACTTACTACTTCAACAAAAACATGTCCACCTATGTTGATTACAAAATCAACCTGCTGGATAAAAACGACTTTACCCGCGATGCGGGCATCAACACCGACGACATCGTAGCGCTGGGTCTGGTTTACCAGTTCTAATCAGCAAAAGATGTTGCTAAAGGGCCTGCGGGCCCTTTTTTCATGCCTTATTCCGGCGTACAAATACGACGTTTTGATATACGCTTGCGTCCATTCGAATGAGGATAAACAGCGATGAAAATGACTTTTTGCCGGGCCGTGTGTCTGGCGGCGGCTTTTTTACTTATGGGCTGCGATGAGGCTCCCGAAACGACAACAGCGTCACCTGCCGCTCAGGTGCTGGAAGGTAAGACGATGGGGACTATCTGGCGGGTGAGCGTGGTTGGCATCGATGCGAAACGCGCCGCAGAGCTACAGACTAAAATCCAGACTCAGCTTGATGCTGATGATTGGTTGCTTTCTACCTATAAAAATGACTCCGCGCTGATGCGTTTTAACCATTCACGCAGTCTTGCGCCCTGGCCGGTCAGCGAAGCTATGGCGGATATCGTGACCTCGGCGCTGCGTATTGGCGCGAAGACGGATGGCGCGATGGATATCACCGTGGGCCCGCTGGTCAATCTGTGGGGGTTTGGACCGGATCGGCAGCCGCTGCATATCCCAACACCAGCACAAATCGATGCGGCAAAAGCGAAAACAGGCCTGCAACATTTGCAGGTTATCGACAGGGCTGGGCATCAGTTTTTGCAAAAAGATCTGCCGGATCTTTATGTTGATCTCTCCACGGTCGGGGAAGGCTATGCGGCGGATCATCTGGCGCGTCTGATGGAGCAGGAGGGCATTGCGCGTTATCTGGTCTCGGTGGGCGGCGCATTAAGCAGTCGCGGGATGAATGCGCAAGGGCTGCCGTGGCGCGTCGCGATTCAGAAGCCGACCGACCGGGAAAACGCGGTGCAGGCGATTGTGGATATCAACGGGCATGGCATCAGCACCTCCGGCAGCTACCGTAACTATTATGAGCTGGATGGCAAGCGCGTATCGCACGTTATCGATCCGCAAACGGGGCGCCCCATTGAACACAACCTGGTATCGGTTACGGTCATCGCGCCAACGGCGCTGGAAGCGGACGGCTGGGACACCGGCCTGATGGTGCTCGGTACGCAAAAGGCGCAAGAGGTCGTGCGGCGGGAAGGGCTGGCGGTCTTTATGATCATGAAAGAAGGTGAGGGCTTTAAAACCTGGATGTCGCCGCAGTTCAAAACGTTCCTGGTGAGCGATAAGAATTAAAACGCAAGATTACGGGTTTTTGTGGGCGGATTTACGGACACACTGCATGTAAGCAAGCACTATGCTTAATGAAGGAGTCTATGATGAAAAAAGCGTTACTTACCGATGATGAATGCTGGCTGCGGGTGCAGGCGCGCGATGCCAGCGCGGATGGGCGTTTCGTTTTTGCGGTGCGAACCACCGGCGTTTTTTGCCGCCCTTCTTGTCGCTCGAAGCGGGCGTTACGTAAAAATGTTCGCTTTTTTGCCAACGCGCAGCAGGCGCTGGACGCCGGTTTTCGCCCCTGCAAGCGCTGTCAGCCGGATAATGCGCGCGCGCAGCAACGGCGGTTGGATAAGATTGCCTGCGCCTGCCGTTTACTTGAGCAGGAGACGCCGGTAACGCTGGCGTCTCTGGCGCAGGCGGTGGCGATGAGCCCGTTTCATCTGCACCGCCTGTTTAAAGCGAGCACCGGAATGACGCCGAAAGGGTGGCAGCAGGCGTGGCGCGCCCGGCGGCTGCGTGAGGCGTTGGCGAAAGGAGAGCAGATCACGGCGGCTATTTACCGTGCCGGCTTCCCGGATAGCAGTGGCTACTACCGTCATGCCGACCAGACGCTGGGCATGACTGCAAAACAGTTTCGCAAAGGCGGCGATAATGTCTCCGTTCGCTATGCGCTGACGGACTGGGTTTACGGACGGTGCCTGGTGGCGGAGAGCGAGCGGGGGATTTGCGCGATTCTCCCCGGTGATAGCGACGACGCGCTACTGGCTGAATTACACACCCTGTTCCCGGCGGCCCGCCACGCACCTGCTGACGCGCTTTTTCAGCAACGGGTGCGGCAGGTTGTCGCGGCTATCAACACACGCGATGTGCTGCTCTCGTTGCCGCTGGATATCCAGGGAACCGCGTTTCAACAGCAGGTCTGGCAGGCGTTATGCGCAATTCCCTGCGGCGAAACCGTAAGCTATCAACAGCTTGCCGCGACTATCGGCAAACCCACGGCAGTACGCGCGGTCGCCAGCGCGTGCGGCGCGAATAAACTGGCGATGGTGATCCCGTGTCATCGGGTCGTGCGTCGTGATGGCGCGCTCTCCGGTTATCGTTGGGGCGTGCGTCGAAAAGCGCAGCTATTAAAGCGAGAAGCGCAAAAAGAGGAGTAGCAATGCTGGATCTATTTGCTGATGAAGCGCCCTGGCAAGAGCCCCTGGCGCCTGGCGCGGTGGTGTTGCGCCGCTTTGCGTTTCGCGCGGCGCAGTCGCTATTAGACGATATCGGGTTTGTCGCCAGTCAGTCTCCGTTTCGTCAGATGGTGACGCCGGGCGGCTACACCATGTCGGTGGCGATGACCAACTGCGGCGCGTTAGGGTGGACCACCGATCGTCACGGTTATTGTTATGCCGTGCGCGATCCGTTGACCGATAAACCCTGGCCTGCGCTGCCGTTATCGTTTGCCAGCGTATGTCGTCAGGCGGCAATCGCGGCAGGGTATGCGAGCTTCCAACCGGACGCCTGCCTGATCAATCGCTACGCGCCCGGCGCAAAACTGTCGCTGCATCAGGATAAAGACGAGCCGGATCTGCGCGCGCCTATCGTCTCAGTTTCGTTGGGGGTGCCGGCGATTTTTCAGTTTGGCGGCCTGCGTCGCAGCGATCCGCTCCAGCGGATCTTACTGGAGCATGGCGATATCGTGGTCTGGGGCGGCGAGTCCCGGCTGTTTTATCATGGTATCCAGTCGCTTAAAGCGGGCTTTCATCCCATGACCGGTGAATTTCGTTACAATCTCACCTTCCGTCAGGCGGCTGAAAAAGAATAAAAATAAGAATTATTATTGCTGTGCAGGTGGAGTTAGTTAAACTGCGGGCTGTTATTATCGGTCCGGGTTGTATGCATGGAACTTCTTATTCTTGTCTGGCGGCAGTACCGCTGGCCATTTATTAGCGTGATGGCGCTGAGCCTCGCCAGCGCGGCGCTGGGGATTGGCCTGATCGCGTTTATCAATCAGCGCCTGATTGAAACGGTGGACACCACCGTCATGGTGCTGCCGGAATTTCTCGGTCTGCTCCTGTTGCTAATGGTTGTCACATTAGGTTCCCAACTGGCGCTTACCACTCTGGGACACCATTTCGTTTACCGCCTGCGCAGCGAATTTATCAAGCGCATTCTGGATACGCACGTTGAACGTATTGAGCAACTGGGCAGCGCCTCTTTACTGGCCGGTCTGACCAGCGATATTCGCAATATTACTATCGCCTTTGTGCGTCTGCCTGAGCTGGTACAGGGCATTATCCTCACCGTCGGCTCGGCGGCGTATCTGGCGATGCTATCGACAAAAATGCTGTTGGTTACGGCTATCTGGATGGCGGTCACTATCTGGGGCGGATTTGTGCTGGTGGCGCGGGTTTACCAGCATATGGCGACCCTGCGCGAGACCGAAGATAAGCTGTACAACGACTATCAGACGGTGCTGGAAGGACGCAAAGAGCTGACGCTAAACCGCGAGCGTGCGGAGCAGATTTTTCAGCAATGCTATACCCCGGACGCCAAAGAGTACCGTCATCACATTATCCGTGCCGATACTTTTCACCTGAGCGCCGTCAACTGGTCGAATATCATGATGCTGGGGGCGATAGGCCTGGTCTTCTGGATGGCGAATAGTCTCGGCTGGGCGGATACCAACGTCGCGGCGACCTATTCACTGACGTTGCTGTTCCTGCGCACGCCGCTACTGTCTGCGGTGGGGGCGTTGCCAACGCTACTGACCGCCCAGGTGGCGTTTAATAAACTGAATAAATTCGCGCTCGCCCCGTATAAGCCTGATTTTCCGCAGCCGAAAGCCTTTCCCGACTGGAAGACGCTGGAGCTGCGCAACGTGGTTTTCCACTATCAGGATAACGCGTTTTCCGTGGGGCCCATCAACCTGACGATTCGCCGCGGCGAACTGCTGTTTTTAATTGGCGGCAACGGTAGCGGGAAATCGACGCTGGCCATGTTATTGACCGGTTTATACCAGCCGCAATCGGGAACGATTTTACTTGATGGTCAACCTATTGCCGCCGGACAGCCGGAAGATTATCGCAAACTGTTTTCTGCGGTGTTCACCGATGTGTGGTTATTCGACCGCCTGCTGGGGCCGCAGGGGAAACCCGCCAATCCCACTCTGGTCGAAAAGTGGCTTGAGCACCTGAAAATGACGCACAAGCTGGAGCTAAACGACGGGCGCATTTTGAATCTTAAACTGTCGAAAGGGCAAAAAAAGCGCATTGCGCTGCTGCTGGCGCTGGCGGAAGAGCGCGATATTATTTTGCTGGATGAGTGGGCCGCCGATCAGGACCCGCATTTCCGCCGGGAATTTTATCAGGTACTGTTGCCGTTAATGCAGGAAATGGGCAAAACCATTTTCGCCATCAGCCATGATGATCACTATTTTATTCACGCCGATCGTCTGCTTGAAATGCGTAACGGACAGCTAACCGAACTCACCGGCGACGAACGTGACGCCGCCTCGCGTGATGCGGTTGCGCGTACTGCGTAATGGACTATGGCGCCGGATGAACCACCTGATGGCAACCCTACGTCCGCACGCGGGTAGGCCTGATAAGATGCTACGCGTCGCCACCAGGCATCGGGCGAGCGGGTGTCCAGACGTGTTTTAAAAAGAACCCCGGAGCGCTGCGTGAGCCGGCGTGTTCAGATGCCCGGTAAGTGTGACCGGGCAGCGTAACATTATCGCGCGACGGCGTTCTGTACGTTAGCGTCCGCTTTCCAGATGCGGTATTTCACGTCCACATTCGCTGGGGTATACACCACGATCGGCAGCTTGCTGTTGTAGCGCAGCATCCCGTCTTCACTCAGCCAGGCGGTGACGAATTTTTGCTCTTTCTTACCTTCAGGGCAGGCCATCATGGTTGATACCGGAGAGGTGACGTTATCAAAGACATAATAGTCATAGCCCCAGCCTTCCAGCGTTTTTGTTTCCAGCGTGCCGCCGAGGCGATGCTGGTTACAATCCACATTCAGCGTTTGGCCAATCAACAGTTCCACTTTGAGGGTAGATTCATCCTGCTGAGGGGTAAGGGTTATCACTTGCCGCTTCATTCCTTTTTCCGCCTGCGGATAGGGGGCGATTTTCTCCAGCGGCTGGGCGGTATCGCTATTGTTAGCCCAGGCAGAGGCGCTGGCGAGGGCGGCGAAGACGACGGCAGGGACAAACATCTTCATTTGATTGTTCACAGTATTTCCTTTCTGCTGTTTTCGGTATGCACGGACAACAGATTAACACATTCATATTATCTATTAATCTGTATTTACTCATATTTTCAAGATTATTAATAAAATATCGTCTTTTTATATAGTGGAATATTCCGATATTGATAATGTAAATGGAATTATCAGCTATTAGTGGCTTTCGTTATATAGATAGCTATATAACTCATTGAAATGTGAGAAAAAGCACGTTTACGGGTCTTTACCCGGCACTCTTTTGATCCGGCAACAGCATTTACCTCTATCGGGGTATGCATCTCTTACACATCCTGAAATATCTTATTTACAAAAATAACTACTCATAAATTGTACGGTTTTTATTGGCATTCACTCCCTATGGAAGCGTGTCGTTATGGAAGGGCGATATCATGGTTGATTTATCCCGTCGAAGCATGTTGACCGGCAGTTGGCGCAACGCCAGCAATGGGATTCTTCCGCCGTGGGCCAGAGAAACAACCTATTTTCTCGCACATTGTCTGCGTTGCGACGCCTGCATCCAGGCGTGTGAGGCCGACATCCTGCAGCGAGGGACGGGGGGATATCCGAGCGTAGATTTCAAACGGGGCGAGTGCAGCTTTTGTTATGCCTGCGCGCAGGCCTGTACTGAATCGCTTTTTCTTCCGCGCCACACCAGGGCCTGGGATCTGATTTTTACACTCACGGAAAACTGCCTCGCCAGGCAATCGGTTGAATGCCATCGTTGCCAGGACAGTTGTGAACCTATGGCCATTACCTTTCGTCCCACGCTATCCGGCATTTACCAGCCGCAGCTTGACTCGCAGGCCTGTAACGGATGCGGGGCGTGTGTGGCTATCTGTCCCGTGTCAGCCATCAAAGCGGAGAACCACCATGCGCACTAACTGGCAGGTCTGTAGCCTGGTCGTGCAGGCCAAAAGTCAGAACATCGCCGCCATTGGCCCACAGTTGAACACGTTGCCGGGTTGCGAAGTCGCGTTAAGCGACGTTGAAAGCGGGCAACTGATCGTGGTGGCGGAAGCAGATCAGAGTGAAACGCTGATGCAAACAATTGAGTCAGTACGCAATGTCGAGGGCGTACTGGCGGTGTCGCTGGTTTATCACCAGCAGGATGAGCAAGGTGAGGAAACACCATGAAACTCAGTCGTCGTAGCTTTATGAAAGCTAACGCCGTTGCGGCCGCTGCGGCGGCTGCCGGTCTGAGCGTGCCGGGCGTCGCCCGCGCCGTTGTCGGGCAGCAGGAAGCCATCAAATGGGATAAAGCGCCGTGCCGTTTTTGCGGAACGGGTTGCGGTGTGTTAGTGGGCACGCAGCAGGGCCGTGTGGTCGCCTGCCAGGGCGACCCCGACGCGCCGGTCAACCGTGGTCTGAACTGCATTAAAGGCTACTTCCTGCCCAAAATCATGTACGGTAAAGATCGTCTGACGCAGCCGATGCTGCGCATGAAAGACGGCAGCTATCACAAAGACGGCGAGTTTACGCCGGTGAGCTGGGAACAGGCCTTCGATGTGATGGAAGAGAAGTTTAAAACCTCTCTGAAAGAGAAAGGACCAGAAGCGATCGGCATGTTTGGATCGGGTCAATGGACCATCTGGGAAGGCTATGCCGCCGCGAAACTGTTCAAGGCTGGTTTCCGCTCTAACAACATTGACCCGAACGCGCGTCACTGCATGGCCTCGGCGGTGGTGGGCTTTATGCGCACCTTTGGCATGGATGAACCGATGGGCTGCTACGACGATATTGAGCAGGCCGATGCGTTTGTGCTATGGGGTTCCAACATGGCGGAGATGCACCCGATTTTATGGTCGCGCATCACTAACCGCCGTTTGTCCGACCCGAACGTGAAGGTTGCTGTCCTCTCCACCTTCCAGCACCGCAGCTTTGAACTGGCGGACAACGGTATTGTCTTTACCCCGCAAAGCGATCTGGTGATTCTTAACTATATCGCGAATTACATTATTCAGAACAACGCGGTAAATCAGGATTTCTTCACAAAGCATGTGAATCTGCGTAAAGGGGCGACGGATATCGGCTACGGCTTACGCCCGACGCACCCGCTGGAAAAAGCGGCGAAGAATCCGGGCTCCGACGCTTCCGAGCCGATGAGCTTCGACGAGTATAAAGCCTTCGTGGCGGAATATACGCTGGACAAGACCGCTGAAATGACCGGCGTGCCGAAAGATCAACTGGAACAGTTGGCGCAGCTCTACGCCGATCCGAATAAGCGCGTGATCTCTTACTGGACGATGGGTTTTAACCAGCATACTCGCGGCGTGTGGGCGAATAACCTGGTTTACAACCTCCATCTGCTGACCGGAAAAATCTCCCAGCCTGGCTGCGGTCCTTTCTCGCTGACCGGCCAGCCTTCCGCCTGCGGTACGGCGCGTGAAGTGGGAACCTTCTCACACCGTCTGCCCGCAGACATGGTCGTGACGAACGAAAAACACCGTGATATCTGCGAAAAACACTGGCAGATCCCTGCTGGCACTATCCCGGCAAAAGTGGGTTTACATGCGGTGGCGCAGGATCGCGCGTTGAAAGACGGCAAGCTGAACGTCTACTGGGTAATGTGTAATAACAATATGCAGGCCGGGCCGAACATCAATGAAGATCGGATGCCGGGCTGGCGCGATCCGCGTAACTTTATCATTGTCTCCGATCCTTACCCGACGGTGAGCGCGCTGTCTGCGGATCTGATCCTGCCGACCGCCATGTGGGTTGAGAAAGAAGGCGCTTACGGCAACGCCGAACGCCGCACGCAGTTCTGGCGTCAGCAAATTAAAGCGCCGGGCGAAGCTAAATCCGACCTCTGGCAACTGGTGCAGTTCTCCCGTCGTTTTAAAACCGAGGAGGTCTGGCCGGAGGCGTTGCTGGCCCAGAAGCCGGAGCTGCGCGGTAAAACGCTGTATGACGTTCTGTTCGCCACGCCGGCGGTCAGCAAATTCCCGCTGAGCGAGCTGAAAGAGGATCAGTTAAACGATGAGTCTCGTGAACTGGGCTTCTATCTGCAAAAAGGGTTGTTTGAAGAATACGCCTGGTTTGGACGTGGCCACGGGCACGATCTGGCGCCGTTCGACGATTACCACAACGCGCGCGGTCTGCGCTGGCCGGTCGTCGAAGGCAAAGAGACGCAATGGCGTTACAGCGAAGGCAACGACCCGTATGTAAAAGCGGGGGAAGGGTACAAATTCTACGGTAAACCGGATGGCAAAGCGGTGATCTTCGCGCTGCCATTTGAACCCGCGGCGGAGTCGCCGGACAACGAGTACGATCTGTGGCTTTCCACCGGTCGCGTGCTGGAACACTGGCATACCGGCAGTATGACGCGCCGCGTGCCTGAATTGCATCGCGCCTTCCCGGAAGCGGTGGTCTTTATTCACCCGCTGGATGCGAAAGCGCGCGATCTGCGTCGTGGGGATAAGGTTAAAGTGTCGTCCCGCCGCGGCGAAGTGATTTCGATTGTCGAAACGCGTGGACGTAACCGTCCGCCGCAGGGACTGGTGTATATGCCGTTCTTCGATGCCGCTCAGCTAGTGAACAACCTGACGCTGGATGCGACGGACCCGCTCTCTAAAGAGACGGACTTCAAGAAGTGCGCCGTTAAACTGGCGAAGGTGTAACGCGTTATGTCCCGTACAGCGAAACCCCAAAATGGCCGCCGCCGCTTCCTGCGTGATGTTGTGCGCACTGCGGGCGGGCTGGCGGCGGTTGGCGTGGCGCTGGGCTTGCAACAGCAAACCGCGCGCGCAACGGGCGTGCGGCTGCGTCCGCCTGGCGCGCTGAATGAAAATGTCTTCGCCAGCGCCTGTGTGCGCTGCGGGCAGTGCGTTCAGGCGTGTCCATACGACACGCTAAAACTGGCGACGCTGGCCTCCGGGCTATCGGCAGGTACGCCCTATTTCGTCGCTCGCGACATCCCCTGCGAAATGTGTGAAGACATTCCGTGCGCCAAAGTCTGCCCCAGCGGGGCGCTGAATAAAGATATCGCCTCCATTGATGACTCGCGCATGGGGCTGGCGGTGCTGCTGGATCAGGAAAACTGCCTCAACTTTCAGGGGCTGCGCTGCGACGTTTGTTACCGCGAATGCCCGAAAATCGATGAGGCCATCACGCTGGAGCTGGATCGCAACATGCGCACCGGCAAACATGCGCGCTTTCTGCCCACCGTACACAGCGACGCCTGTACCGGCTGCGGCAAATGCGAAAAAGTCTGCGTACTGGAGCAACCAGCGATAAAAGTGTTGCCGTTGTCATTGGCGAAAGGGGAGTTAGGACACCATTACCGCTTCGGCTGGCTGGAGGGGAAAGATGGCAAATCGTAAACGCGACGCTGGGCGAGAAGCGCGGGCGAAAAAAGGCTGGTGGCGTAGCCACCGTTGGCTGGTGTTACGCCGTATCAGCCAGTTTATGGTGCTGGGGATGTTTCTCAGCGGCCCATGGCTGGGCTTTTGGGTTTTGCATGGCAACTACAGCAGTAGTTTGCTGTTCGATACCCTCCCGTTGACCGATCCGCTGATTACCCTGGAAAGTCTCGCCAGTGGACATCTTCCCGCTACCGTGGCGCTGACGGGAGCAGTGATTATCACTGTGCTGTATGCGCTGGCGGGAAAGCGATTATTTTGCAGTTGGGTTTGCCCGCTAAACCCCGTTACCGATTTGGCTAACTGGATGCGCAGGAAATTTGACCTGAACCAGTCTGCGACGATTCCACGCCATATACGGTACGTCCTTCTGGTGGTGGTGTTAATCGGTTCGGCGTTGACCGGCACGCTGCTGTGGGAATGGATTAATCCCGTGTCGCTGTTAGGCCGTAGTCTGGTTATGGGATTTAGTAGCGGCGTGTTGCTGATTATTGCTTTGTTTTTATTTGATTTATTAGTCGTTGAGCACGGTTGGTGCGGTCATATTTGCCCGATGGGCGCGCTGTATGGCGTGCTGGGCAGTAAAGGCGTAGTGACCGTGACGGCCAAAAAACGTGAGAAATGTAATCGCTGTATGGATTGTTTTCATGTTTGCCCGGAACCGCATGTGCTACGTGCGCCGGTGCTGGATGAGCAAAGCCCGGCGCAGGTCACTCACCGCGACTGCATGACCTGCGGTCGCTGTGTGGATGTCTGTTCTGAGGATGTTTTTACAATAACGATACACAACATCATTCGGGATGCATCGCGGCGGTAAGCGAGGAAATCCCCAGGAGCATAGATAACGATGTGACTGGGATTTTCGAGCGCAGCCAACAAAGAGGCAGCTCGAAGGATGAAGTGTAAATGCGATGGAGTTCGGGAGCGAAACAATGAAAAGCCATGACCTGATGAAAGCGCTGTGTCAATGGATGGCCACGCTTGCCCTGGTGGTAAGTGGTGCGGTTTGGGCGGCAAACGGAGTGGATCTGAGCCAGTCGCCGGAAGTATCCGGGACGCAGGAAGGGGCGATTCGTATGCCGAAAGAGCAGGAACGTATGCCGCTAAATTACGTCAACCAGCCGCCGATGATCCCGCACAGCGTCGAGGGCTACCAGGTGACGACCAATACCAACCGCTGTCTGCAATGCCACGGCGTGGAAAGTTATCGTACGACGGGCGCGCCGCGTATCAGCCCGACGCACTTTATGGACAGCGACGGTAAAGTGTCGGGCAATGTCGCGCCGCGTCGTTATTTCTGCCTGCAGTGCCACGTACCGCAGTCTGATACCGCGCCGATTATCGACAATACCTTTACCCCCTCGCAAGGTTACGGGAAATAAGAGGTCATTATGGAAAATTCTAACCGTAAACCCGGCTGGATAAAGCGCGTCTGGCGATGGTGGCGCAGCCCCAGCCGCCTGGCGTTGGGGACGCTGCTGTTAATCGGTTTTATCGGCGGCATCATCTTCTGGGGCGGCTTCAATACCGGAATGGAAAAGGCTAACACCGAAGAGTTTTGTATTAGCTGCCATGAAATGCGCAACACGGTGTATGAGGAGTATATGGAAACCGTCCACTACAACAACCGTAGCGGCGTTCGTGCCACCTGTCCTGACTGCCATGTGCCGCATGAGTGGGGGCCGAAGATGATCCGTAAGATCAAAGCCAGTAAAGAGCTGTACGCGAAGGTATTTGGGCTGATAGATACACCGCAGAAATTTGAAGCTCATCGCCTGACAATGGCACAAAATGAGTGGCGGCGCATGAAAGACAACAACTCGCAGGAATGCCGTAACTGCCACAATTTCGATTTTATGGATCTGACCGCGCAAAAAGGCGTCGCGGCGAAAATGCACGATCAGGCGGTCAAAGACGGACAGACCTGTATCGATTGCCACAAAGGGATCGCGCATAAACTGCCGGATATGCGTGATGTTAAACCAGGTTTCTGACAGGACGTTGATGAGTGGGAATGCTTGAAGCCAGAGATCTGTACTGCGAGCGGGACGAGAGGACGCTGTTCAGTGGGCTGTCGTTCACCGTGGAGGCCGGGGAGTGGGTGCAGGTCACCGGCGGCAACGGCGCCGGAAAAACCACCCTGCTGCGCCTGCTGACCGGGCTGGC
>NZ_JBGDVX010000010.1:123844-179448 GCF_046551535.1 Salmonella sp. SAL04162 | reverse complement strand
TGAATGGGTTCATGTGCAGCTCCATCAGCAAAAGGGGATGATAAGTTTATCACCACCGACTATTTGCAACAGTGCCCTTACTAGTGCAAATTGTGACCGCATTTTTGAGGACCGTATCAGTGGCAAGATTGCAAACCGCCCCGGCCTGAAACGAGCGCTAAAGTATGTAAATAAAGGCGATACTCTTGTCGTCTGGAAATTAGACAGACTGGGCCGCAGCGTGAAAAACCTGGTGGCGTTAATATCAGAATTACATGAACGTGGAGCTCACTTCCATTCTTTAACCGATAGTATTGATACCAGTAGCGCGATGGGGCGATTCTTTTTTCATGTAATGTCAGCACTGGCCGAGATGGAGCGAGAATTAATTGTCGAGCGAACCCTTGCCGGACTGGCTGCCGCCAGAGCGCAAGGACGACTGGGAGGGCGCCCTCGGGCGATCAATAGACATGAACAGGAACAGATTAGCCGGCTATTAGAGAAAGGCCATCCTCGGCAGCAATTAGCTATTATTTTTGGTATTGGCGTATCCACCTTATACAGATACTTTCCGGCAAATCGTATAAAAAAACGAATGAATTAAAATAAAAGTCACAACAGGATGGATATAACATTTTTGTAATACAGACGTATGGCATGAATAAACCGAAAGGGTATACGAAAAAGACAGCATCTAATAAAAAAGAGAAAAAATTCAACGCATTAACATATATAGTATAACACACTCACGATAAAGCCTATGTTATATCCAGCTATAGACGACATCGCTCAAAACACTACCAGACGCAGTGTTCACATAGAAAGGCTTTTTAATCAAACTGTTAGATGTAAGCATTTACGGATAGAAAAAGTAGTAAAGTTTATGCCTTAAGTGTCGATAACCTGGATGACACAGGTAAGCCTGGCATAACATTGGTTATCAAAAACCTTGGTTTTCAAGAACCAATAAATCGTGTGGCTGATGCGCTATAAAAATCGCAGAGCGGTGACGATATTCCGCATAAGGAGCTGTTCGTTCGCAACATTCGAACGGTGACGTTAAAGCCGGTTTTATTGGCTAATGAAGACGAAGGGGACAAAATTACTACAGAGTTGATACCACAGAGATAGTCCAGGCTCGCAGGTGATACGGGATTTAACGCCGGAAAGTCTGCACAGAACACGATCTGCCGCCGGATACCATTAAATTGCCCCGCAACGCGTTATCAATACTACTACCGACGTTTCCCGTTACCTTGTTGTCGGTACGCTTACCTCATTGTCTGAAAGGTTATTTACGAAGTTATGATTAATAATCAACGGGCGTCTGGTATGCGAATCCAGTTCCCCAATCCTGGCGCTTTGCCTGTGCGACCATACGCACATAAATAAGCCTGAAACCAAACTTCACCGCTTAACGCTCTCCTCTTTCCCGATTTTTACGCAAAAAATCATCACATGATCAAGTGTCGTATTAGTTATTGCATTTTACAAATGATATTGGTAATTATTATCATTCTCATTAACAGCTTGTTCGATTTATGACGTGGAGAGAGAGGATTTCTCATGCGTATTCTGTTTGTCGGTCCACCACTGTATGGACTGCTATACCCTGTGCTGTCCCTGGCGCAAGCGTTTCGTGTTAATGGCCATGAAGTACTGATTGCAAGCGGTGGAAAATTTGCACAGAAAGCAGCCGAAGCTGGGTTGGTGGTATTTGACGCTGCGCCTGGTTTCGATTCGGAAGCGGGTTATCGCCGTCAGGAGGCATTGCGAAAAGAAAATAACATTGGAACAAAAATGGGGAACTTCTCATTCTTCAGCGAAGAGATGACTGACCCGCTGGTCGCGTTCGCCGGGCAGTGGCGACCAGATCTCATCGTCTACCCTCCCCTTGGGGTCGTTGGACCACTGATTGCCGCTAAGTATGACATTCCGGTAGTGATGCAAACCGTCGGCTTCGGTCATACGCCCTGGCACATCAAAGGCGTGACGAAATCACTTTCTAACGCCTACCGCCGCCATGGGGTCAGCGCGCCACCAAGAGATCTGGCGTGGATAGACGTCACACCGCCCAGCATGAGCATACTGCAAAATGACGGAGAGCCGGTTATCTCCATGCAATACGTCCCGTATAACGGCGGCGCCGTCTGGGAAGAATGGTGGGAACGTACACCTGATCGCAAGCGTCTTCTGGTCAGCCTCGGCACCGTCAAACCGATGGTGGATGGCCTGGATCTGATTTCCTGGGTAATGGATTCTGCCGGCGAAGTAGATGCCGAAATCATCCTGCATCTTCCGGCAAACGCCCGCTCGGATTTACGTTCGCTGCCGCCGAATGTCCGTCTGGTCGACTGGCTTCCGATGGGCGTTTTCCTTAACGGCGCCGACGGTTTTATCCACCATGGCGGCGCAGGCAACACCCTGACGGCGCTACATGCCGGCATTCCGCAGATAGTCTTTGGTCAGGGTGCCGACAGACCCGTCAATGCCCGCGCCGTGGTCGAGCGCGGATGCGGCATTATTCCCGGTAAGAGCGGGCTTACCAGCAGCATGATCAATACCTTCCTCGGTAATCGCGCGCTTCGCGAGGCGTCGCAGGAGGTCGCGGCGGAAATGGCGGCCCAGCCTTGCCCGACCGAGGTGGCAAAAAAACTGATCGCCATGCTGCAACACGGCTAACCGCGGCAGCGCAATGACAATATGGCGGCTGAGCCCAGATTGCGTCGCCATATCTCATCTTTCACCGATAAGGAGGCTTAATGCCCGCGACTCATTCCCCCATGCCCGCTCGTGCCTGGATAGTTCGCCTTGCCCGCGTGTGTTGGGAACGTAAAACACTGAGCATCATTGTCATCGTAGCATCAGTATCGACCATTTTACTGGCTGCGCTGACGCCGCTAATAACGCGTCAGGCCGTCAATGACGCGATAGCAGGCGATACGACCCACCTGCCGTTACTTGCCTGCGGCCTGATATTAATTGCCCTTTTTGATTTTATCGGGAATTACGTGCGCCGCGGCTATGCCGGAGAACTCTCGTTGTGGGTTCAGCATACGTTACGTAGCCGTGCGTTCGACAGTATTCAAAAACTGGACGGCGCAGGCCAGGACGCCTTGCGTACCGGGCAGGTCATTTCGCGTACCAACAGCGATCTTCAACAGGTACACACCTTGCTACAGATGTGTCCGGTGCCGCTGGCGGTGCTCACTTACTATGTGGCCGGTATCGCGGTGATGCTATGGATGTCGCCATCCATGACGCTTATCGTGATTTGCGTACTGGCCGCCCTTGCTATTACCGCCCTGCGCGCCCGTCGCCGTGTTTTCGCGCAAACGGGGCTTGCCTCAGACCGGCTGGCGCACATGACGGAACATATGCGCGAAGTATTGGAACAGATCTCAGTGGTGAAGTCCTGCGTGGCGGAGTTACGCGAAACGCGTTGGCTCGATGGTCAGTCGCGGCAGATGGTGCGGGTACGCATCGGTGCCGCTATCTCGCAGGCGATGCCGGGCGCAACCATGCTGGCGCTACCGGTGATAGGGCAAATCGTCCTGCTGTGCTATGGCGGCTGGTCGGTAATGAATGGGCGCATCGATCTGGGAACCTTCGTTGCGTTCGCGAGTTTTCTCGCTATGCTGACCGGCCCCACCCGCGTACTGGCATCGTTTTTGGTTATCGCACAGCGCACACAGGCGTCGGTGGAGCGCGTCTTCGCGCTTATCGACACGCGTTCTCGCATGGAAGACGGTACTGAGTCGGTTGAGGGTCAGATTATCGGGCTGGACGTGGAGAAGATGAGTTTCCACTACGACAACGGTAACCGTATCCTCAATGAGATCTCGTTTTCCATTCACGCCGGTGAAACCGTGGCAGTGGTTGGCGCCTCCGGCTCCGGGAAATCAACATTGCTGATGTTGCTGGCGCGCTTTTACGATCCCACCTCCGGCGGGGTGTGGCTCAACACCACTGCGGGTCAACAGAATATTCGCGACCTGAAACTGACGGCGCTTCGTCGTCGCGTTGGCGTAGTGTTTGAAGACGCGTTTTTGTTTGCCGGTACGGTGGCGGAAAACATCGCCTATGGGCACCCGCAAGCGACTCAGGACGACATTCGACGCGCCGCCGATGCCGCAGGCGCCAGCGGGTTCATCAATGCGCTACCGCAGGGGTTCAACACCCGACTGGCCGAACGCGGAAGCAACCTCTCCGGCGGCCAACGCCAGCGTATTGCGCTAGCCCGGGCACTGATTACCGCGCCGGAACTGCTGATTCTCGATGACACCACCTCGGCGGTCGATGCCGGTACTGAAGCGGAAATTAACACGGCTCTTGGTCGTTATGCCGATAATGAGCATATGCTGCTGGTGATTGCACGCCGCCGTTCAACACTGCAGTTAGCCGATCGGATCGTCGTGCTGGATAAAGGCCGCGTCGTGGATATCGGTACCCAGGCGGAGCTGGATGCAAGGTGTCCGACGTTTCGCTCGCTGATGAGCGGCGAGGGAGATTTTCTCGCCCTCGCCCCGGCGGAACAACGTGCGCTATGGCCAACAACGCAGGCGGTAAAATCCGACGACGCGCATGAGCGCCAGACAACCGCCGGAAAAGGTTTTGTCGACCGGATGACGCGCGTTCCGGAACGCGCCGTACAGATGGCGCTGGCAGGCCACGGGCGTCAAGTCTCATCGCTGCTGACGCCAGTAGCCTGGATGTTCGTCATCGCCGCCCTGCTTATCGCGCTTGATTCCGCCGCAGGCGTTGGCGTGCTGGTGCTTTTGCAGCGCGGTATTGACTCAGGCGTTGCCGCAGGGGATATGTCGACTATTGGCATATGCGCTCTGCTCGCGCTGTGTCTGGTAGCGATCGGTTGGTGCTGCTATGCGCTGCAAACGATCTTCGCCGCCCGCGCGGCAGAGTCGGTACAGCATACGGTACGCTTACGCAGCTTCAGCCACCTGCTACGCCTGAGTCTTCCCTGGCACGAGAAGCACATCGACTCGCGTCTTACTCGCATGACCGTCGACGTTGATTCACTCGCCCGATTTCTGCAAAACGGTCTTGCCAGCGCGGCCACCAGCATCGTGACGATGGTCGCTATCGCCGCGGCAATGTTCTGGCTTGACCCCATTCTTGCGTTAACGGCATTAAGCGCCGTACCTGTAGTGATACTGGCGACGTGGATTTACCGCCGTTTGAGCTCGCCTGCCTACGCCCAGGCACGGCTGGAAATTGGTAAGGTGAACAGTACGCTTCAGGAAAAGGTCTCCGGTATGCGGGTAGTGCAGTCACACGGTCAACAGAAGCAGGAAGCCGCCAGGCTACGGGCGTTATCAGACAACTTCCGCGCCACCCGCGTGCGGGCGCAAAAATACCTTGCTGTCTATTTTCCGTTCCTGACCTTCTGCACCGAGGCCGCCTATGCCGCCGTGCTTTTAATCGGGGCGACCCGGGTCGCCGGAGGCGAAATGACGCCCGGGATACTGGCGGCGTTCTTCCTGCTACTAGGACAATTTTATGGCCCGGTACAGCAGTTGTCAGGCATTGTTGATTCCTGGCAGCAGGCGACCGCCAGCGGCAAACATATCAATGCGCTATTGGCGACTGAGGAAACGGAGAATATTGAACCGTCCTCCATAACGCCTGGCACTGGCGGCGCGCTACGTCTGGAGGCATTGACATTCCGCTATCCCGAAAAAACGCAACCTGTGCTTGATAAGCTCTCGCTCACCATTCCGCCAGGAACGGTAGTCGCGGTGGTCGGACGTAGCGGCGCCGGCAAATCGACGCTGATCAAACTGCTGGCCGGGCTCTACTCTCCCGGCAGCGGGCAAATCCGTGTCGGTGAGCGCCTAATTGATGCCGCGTCGCTTAGTGATTATCGTCGCCAGACGGGGCTGGTCACTCAGGATGTCGCATTATTTAGCGGCGATATTGCCGAAAATATCCGCTATTCGCGGCCAGACAGCAGCGACACGGAGGTGGAGATCGCGGCGCGACAGGCGGGACTCTTTGAAACTGTGCAACATCTGCCGCTGGGGTTTCGTACTCCGGTCAATAACGGCGGCACGGATCTGTCCGCGGGCCAGCGTCAGTTGATTGCCCTCGCCCGCGCCCAACTGGCACAGGCGCACATTCTGCTGCTCGACGAGGCGACAGCGCGTATCGACCGCAGCGCCGAGGAGCGCTTAATAACCTCGCTTACCGGAGTGACGCATACCGAGAAACGCATCGCGCTTATCGTCGCGCACCGACTGACCACCGCTCGCCGCTGCGATGTTATTGTCGTAATCGATAAAGGATGTATCGCTGAATATGGTAGCCATGAGCAGTTGATAGCGGCTCATGGCCTGTATGCTCGTCTGTGGCGGGACAGCATCGGCCAGACACGCGATACGCAAGGAGAGGTCATAGGATAGTTTTTATCGCCACGATTTACGCAAAAGAAAGCCCGCAAGCGGCTGTTCCTGTAACAGCCGCTTTAGCTATTGATACTGACCGAAATATAAATGAGATGGAATACAGAAAATGAGACTGAGCCCGCCCGTCGCTCCTGTCGCTATACAGACCGCTACGCGCCTTCGCCGCCAACTCGCCGCCGGAAGCCAGGTTGACGCTTCTCACTTCTGGCGAGAAGCAAACTCGCTCGCGCTGCCGCTGGTGACAGCCATTAACGACGCAGACGATGAACGGGAAGTCACCTTCCTGTGGCGTGCCGCCTCTCCTCTGCGGGGGGTTTATGTCCGCCTGAACCGTGTCACCGATAAAGATAACGTGGCGAAAGGTATGATGACGCAACTGCCCACAACGGATATCTGGCATCTGACGCTTCGCTTACCGGCATCCTACTGCGGTTCCTATACGATGGTCGAAATACCACCGGAAACCCCGGACGAGACGGTGTTGCAGCTTGGAAGCCGTTTCGCCTCCCTTGTCGGGAAGGCGGACCCACTGAACAGCACGCCGGGAATAAATGTTCGGGGCAATGCGCAGGAATCCGTTCTGGCGCTGGATCACGCCCCGGCACAGGAGGAGTGGTCAGGCTGTCGCGCTTACGCCGGGCAGCTTTTCACCTCAGAACATCGGCTCGCCGGACAACGTCGCCGTGTGCGGCTGTATCTTCCTGACGTTCCTGTCGTACAACCGCTGGGCTTACTGGTACTCACGGATGGCGAGATCTGGTTCGACCATCTTGGGGTAAGTGCCGCCATTGACGCTGCCATCCGCAGCGGACGCATCGCGCCGGTGGCCGTACTCGGCATTGATAACATCAACGCGCGTGAACGCGTCGCAATCCTCGGCGGTCGCCGCGAGCTGGTGCTCGACATTGCCGAACGCCTGCTGCCAACCCTTCGCGCCAAATACCCGGAACGGCGGTGGGCGGACCGTACACAAACGGTGCTGGCAGGGCAAAGCCTCGGCGGCGTGACCGCGCTGATGGCGGCCCGCCACGCGCCAGAGAGCTTCGGCCTGGTGCTGAGCCACTCCCCCTCAATATGGTGGACGCCGGACATCCGCAATCGCCCGCCCCATTTCAGCGCAGAAGAGCGCTCATGGGTCAGCGAACATGTGTTATCCGCGCCCTCGCCAGCCGTACGTACGCATCTGTGCGTGGGATCGCTGGAAGGTTCGACGGTCCCGCAGGTCAAACAGTTGCATGAAAAATTGCGCGCCGCCGGCGTCGAAAGCCATTGCAGCGTGTACACCGGCGGTCACGATTATGCCTGGTGGCGCGGCGCGCTGATTGACGGATTACGTCTACTGCCCCGATAAAACTTCACCTGCCAAAAAGGAATCACATCCGATGTATGGTCGCCAGTACCACAACAAGTGCTATCGCATGGCGCTATTTTTAGTGAGTTTTTGTTTTAGCGCGCTGAGTTATGCGCAGCCGGATATGCAGCCATTAGGGCCGAATATTGCTGATAAAGGTTCGGGATATTACCATTTTAGGGTCAATGACTTTCAATCTGCTGATGGCGCAAGACATTACCGGGTATGGACCGCTATTCCCAATAAAGCCGCCCCGCCGTCGGGTTATCCTGTCTTATATATGCTGGACGGCAACGCAGTGATGGACAGGCTGCCGGAGGCGCTGCTCAAACAACTGGCAGACCACTCGCCGCCGGTGATTGTGGCGATTGGCTATCAGACTAACCTGCCGTTTGATCTTAACGGCAGAGCTTATGACTATACGCCGGCGCCGGGAATCGATCGCGATGGCAGTGAAAATAACCCGCGTTTCCATCGTAAAACCGGCGGCGGGCCAGCGTTCCGCCAGCTACTGGAGAAACATATCGCGCCGCAGGTGGAACAAGGAATCACCATCAACCCCGAACAGCGCGGGGTATGGGGACATTCTTATGGCGGCCTGTTCGTTTTGGACTCCTGGCTGTCGTCATCCTTCTTTCATATCTATTACAGCGCCAGCCCGTCACTCAGCAGGGATAATTTTGCCCTGTTGAATCGCCTTACGACAGTGAAGCCGTCGCCGTTCTGCCATAAAAAACTCATCATAATGGAAGGTTCAGCGTCGAATGGGGATAGCAGGCAACGCCAGATGGCCGAGCTCCTGCAAAAAGTTCAGGAGACCGTGAGAACGCTTGAGAACAACGGCGTTAACGCGGCCCTGCAGCATTACCCGGGCCTGGGCCACGGGCCCATGTTTAACGCCTCTTTTCGCAGTGCATTGCTGGATATCAGTCGCGAACCGGCAAGCCAAAAACCACGCTGCCATTAACCCGCCGCCAGATTATGCCCGCCAGCGGCGGGCATAATCCATCAAAACGAGGCCGTCACACCGGCATAATAAGCCCGACCCGGTTCGTTATAGGTATTTGCCCCTTCGGCGGAGCGATAGATCTGTTTATCGAAGATATTGCTGATACCGACATTAAGACGCAGGTTCTTATTGATATCGTAATTAACGTTAGCGCCGACCAGTGAGTAAGCCCCCAGCGCTTTCCCGGACAATCCTTTGGTCTCTTCACTACGCGACTCCGCATGTGTTCGCGGTTTTTGCTTGCCGTATAACGTCCAGTTGACGTTAGCGGAGAGCGCGCTGGTAATAGTCCAGTCGAGGAAGGTATTCACCGTATATTTCGGGATTATCGATAAGGGATTGCCGGTATCTTTTTGCTCAGAAGCGATCATATAAGTCGCATTGGTATTCCAGTTCAGACGGTCCGGCATCAGCGGAACAGCCATGCTGGCTTCAATACCTTCAATCAGCGCTTTACCGCCGTTCTGCCACTGCAATACATAAGCGCCAGATGCGCTTCTGCCAATAATTTTATCACCTGCGACAATCTTATTCTGATAATCGTTACGGAAATACGTGACGCTTGCGTGGTAATCGTCTACGGTAAATTCCAGCCCAATCTCTTTATTGATACTAATTTCAGGATCGAGATTCTTATTACCGACCAGGTAACAGCCGCCCGACGTAATATCTTTTGGACAACCGTTGCCTTTCGAATAGAGTAAATACCCCTCACTGGTTTGATACAAGTTCGGTGCCTTAAAGGCCCGGGCAATACCGGCTTTCACCTTGACGTATTCACCTAACTCCTGGGAAAGGTTAAGACTGGGACTAAAATTACTCCCGGATTCGCTCAAATAGTCAAAACGCAGACCCGGAATAATATTGGTACCGGCCATGGGTTCGATATTATCTTCAACGTACAGCGCACTGATTTCCGATTTATTTTTGCTGCTACGGTTAGCCGCCGAACCGGGAATCCCGGCGATATTGCTATCCTTAACCGTCAGACTGGTAGAGGAAGGATCGTTCAGCTCATCGCGGTTCCACTCCGCGCCGACGGTGAGCGTTTGCTCAAATAGCCATATCACCGGGACATTCACCTCGCCGCTGGTGCGATACGAGGTCAGGCGGTTAGTGGTGAACGTCTGGTCGTTGGTAATACGCCCCTCGCCGCCGCCGGAGAGCCCCTCATTCATGCGGGTATTATCGGTTTTTTCATAGTAGAACCCCAGGCGGCTTTGCCCCCAGTCCCAGATGCCGTTATGAGTTAGACCGTAATTCTGCCGGTACAGGCGATTGGTCTCCCGCCCGGACTGCGCGAGACTTTTGGTAACCGCGTTTGAAGTACTGTTTTGCGTATCGCCGGCATAGATATTCCCCTGCCGACTGTATCCCGCTTCAAAATCAAGGATTTGCTGCGGGGTCATTTTCCATGAGAAGACGCTATTAATATCTTTATTGGTGACCCCCTCCCGTCCGGCGGCATTCTTGGTACCGGCGGAGGAGTTAATATCCCAGCTATCGGCATCGGTTCTGTTGAGATTACCGTACAGGCGCATCGTCAACGTATCACCAGCCAACGGGCCGCTAAGGCTAAAGTTACCCCGCCGGGTGTCGCCCTCTTTGCTGCTTTCCGGCTGGTTGGTATAGAGCGACAGCGAACCATGCCAGTCGTTAGTGGGGCGTTTGGTGATGATATTCACCACCCCACCTGCGGCACCGGAGCCATAGCGCGCGGCAGCGGGCCCACGGATCACTTCAATACGTTCTACCATCTCCGGCGGTACCCAGTTCGTATCGCCACGGGTGTCGCGTTCTCCGCGCCAGCTATAGCGAACCGAATTTCGCGACGTCACCGGCACGCCGTCAATCAGCACTAAGGTATTTTCCGGCCCCATACCACGAATATCAATTTGTCGGTTATTTCCGCGCGTCCCCGAGGCGCTATTGCCGGTAAGATTAACCCCAGGCATCTTACGAATAATATCGGCAAGATCGTTAACGGGAGGATTCTTCTGAATATCGTCACGAGTAATAATCGAAACGCCCGGCTGTTGCTTTAATACTTGCTCGGCGGTGGATTCAACCACCATCGTTTCGCCGTTGTCGTCAGTAGATTCTGCTGCTGATAATGGACTATTAACCCCTGTAGAAACCACGGTTATTAACCAGAGGAACTTCTTAACTCTCATACCCATTCCCTAAATAATGTCTAAAGTAGCGCTGTTGCCCTCAAGCTCACATCCTTGCCAGGTTACGGCTATATAGTAATTATTATCATATGATAATGATAATAATTATCATTCAATTAAGAAAAAGGCAATCTTTCGACCGCAAAAATCTGGTAATAAGAAAACGGAAACGGGATTTTGCAATATGACTCTCTGTCCGGGCTCCGCTTTGCCAGTAAATCCGGGAAGGGGGGCAGAATGCGCCTACTGAACGGAGGTTTTACAAAACAGGAGTAGAGAAATAAAACTATTTTTCAAAGCGTTAATGACAAGAAACACCCAGGTAAGATGGTATAGTGCGGCTCAGAGTCCACCGGCGCTTCCCTGCCGACGGCGAACCGTTCTTACAGTTTGCCAGCGACTTTCCGTCTGGGTAATGGTGGGATCGGATACGATTGTAGTCATTCGATATTTGATAATGAAAGTGATGTTGGTGCCAAAATACAAAGCGCCTGGTAATATTTATCAGGCGCTTTGCAGACAGAAAACCATCAAACATCGGTTTCTCGTTCTCCAGGAGCTACTGGAAAATATGACAACCCACAGTTAGTGGGTTTTACTGCCGTGTCTTGAGAAGTACCTTCTTGTATTCCCAAGTCGTCCAGGAGACGCCGCAACCAATAAAGTTCAATCGCCTGTATTTTTCTCTGTCGTCTGTCTTCCCTTTCAGAAGGCGGGCGAATATCAGACTCATGAGTACATGTAACACAATAACCTTTTAACTCTATCCACTTAGGCTTAGGGGGGCCCTTAGGCTCGGTAGGCGTCGAGCTGACAACGCACGAACAGGCACTTATACATCCAGGCATAACGTTTTCCTTTTCAAACAATTCGCTTTAGTTGGAAGTTCTACTTGAGAAAATAGAAATGGTTATTCAGATATTTTTACCGTCGCATACTCCTGTAATAATAAAAGATACTGTAAATAATTAACTCTCAGCTACTATTCAGTAGCAGATTGTTATTCTTACATTGCTTTTATTTTCGATTTACGTCAAAAAGGACTAAATATCTTCACTATAAAATTCGTTAAAAAGTGCTTGTGTACTTGTAGACATTGTGGCGTCTTCGGTACATGAACCGGTTAGTGTACAATCTTTAAAACTGGTATTTTTTAAATTAGCCTCGGACAAATCAACCTCGCCCAGGTTAGTAGAAATGAAACTCGCCTTTTGCAGGTTTGCCCGGGTTAAGACAGCGCCTTCCATATCAGTAGCCATTATAGTAGCACCCTTTAATGTCGCACCGCTCATATCGGCAAGTATAAGGTTTGCGCCTGAAACATTAGCGTGATTCATATTCGCACCGGAACAATTACATTCTACCATGCTACAGCCTAACAGACTCGCGTGTTGTAAATTGGCGCCAGTAAGATTAGCGTGATCGAGGATAGCGCCACACATAATAGTATCTTCCAGACAGGCGTTCGTTAAGTTACTGTTGCCTAATAATGCTCCCGATAGATTTGCGCCGCTTAAGTCTGCGTCACATAAATTTTCTGCCGTCAGATTTGCTCCGGGAAGGACAGCGCCTTTAAGATTCATGCCTCCCTGGGCAGTTAATATTACAGAATCCTGAGGGAGAGAAAACTCGGTTCTGAATAGTAAAGCTCGACATATTCTTTCAAAAGAGACAAGCGGAATTTCTCTTGTCTCAGAATTGTCGCCTTTACTGACTCGTACAATAACTTGTCCAGCTTCGTTATTCTCACCAGGAAGATTAAATTCGACACGACACCCGCCCATATCCTCCAGTATAATGTTTTCTGGCAACGGAGCACCTCTGCCAGGCATTGAACTATTCAATGTATCAGCCATAACCTCTATCAATTCCTTATACTGTGTTTCATTTCTCCGACGTACCCCACCACAGGTAAAAAAGTTAATGATATGTTCCAGAATAGTTTTGGGAGAGGTGGCTTGCCGCATAGCAGCATAAGTCCCCGCGCCAAAAGCAGATGTAGCCATACCGGCCAGACTACCGAGTGAACGCTGCATAATATTTTCTCCCAGAGAGCAACATAGTACATGATAAAATTTATCATATAGATTTGCATTTAGAGATAAGGTGAATACCCCCTTTGCGTCTGGTTACATAATCACGCATCACGACGCTTTGCTGTCTGACTTACACAATACCAGCCAAATAAATATATTGGCTTATACTCGTCATACTTCAAGTTGCATGTGCTGCGGCTGCGTTCCCTCACCCCAGTCACTTACTTTAGTAAGCTCCTGGGGATTCGCTCGCTTGCCGCCTTCCTGCAACTCGAATTATTTAGAGTATAAACATTATTTAAAATAATAAACGCGGCATTAGTTTTAATACTACGTTCAGGACTCATCCCACTCATTAGCAGAAAATCTATTAAAAAGCGTGTTCAGGCGTTTTATTGCTGCCATTGATAAACTGTTTAACAACGTCGTCTGTACAGGCCTTCTTCGTTGCCTTTACGTTTAACTCAATCAGGCTACCGTCTCGGTTATAAGTCTATCGAGTAGTAGGGACGTAGTATGACGATGCAGCAAAGTGATATGGAAAGATATAATCCATTATTAATGTTAAAAGAAGTCATGGCGCAGACGCCTTATCGCCATAAACGCTGGGGAGAGCGTAAGTTTCGCTATAAATTTGTATTACGTTGCCTTATTAACCCCGTAACGACAATTAAATACTTCAATGAATTATGCCATCTGTCTCAGCCCAGAACGCTGATCATTCATCGTCCCCTATTGCCGGCAAAAATCCAGCGGCCCTATTTGTATACCGGGCTTAGCATACGTTGCCGGGCAAGAGCTATTCTGGAACACTACCAGTTCGTTCAGTCCTTTCCGGAAAGTAAAATTAAAAAGATCCTTCTGTCCGAGGAACAAATCTTACTCGCTCACCTGGAAGGAAAAAACGGTGCTCTGGTAGATATCTACTGCGGTCCCTGTGGCTATGACAGAGAAGGTGAGCTGACATTAACGCTGTGCTTCAATGATACGCCGTTGGCACGTTTATCATTTTCCTTTATCCGCCATGAAGGGAAGCAAATAGCGCTGGTTGCCGGGTTACAAGGGCCCAGTAAACATATCGGCCCACAAGTCATACGTAACGCCACCAAAGATTGTTACGGTCTCTTTCCTAAACGGATGCTGTATGAAGCATTTGCGACATTGATGCAGGCCTGTAATGTCGACGAGATTTATGCGGTAAGTGAAAACAACCATGTTTATCGTCAACTCAGGTACTTATTCCAGAAGAAAAAAACTTTTGTGGCCAGCTATAGTGAATTCTGGGAGTCGCTAAACGGCGTTAAGAAAGGTGCCTTATATCATCTGCCATCACAGGTGATGCGTAAAGCTCCTGAAAGTATCCCCAGCAAAAAACGCGCAGAGTATCGGAAACGCTATCATATTCTGGATACAATAATACAAGAGGTTAACAGCCTCTCCCGGTAGAACTATTTCATACGCGGATGTGCAGATCCTGCTACCGTTCAGCGGATCTCTTTGAAATCTGTATCGCTACTGGATGGTTAAATACAGAATGGCTTGCGAGTGAAAAGCGCGGCATTAAACCGTCGCTTTCACTCATGCTATGATCAACATCTTAATCTTATTCCCTTCACCATAACGTCATCGATTAGCATGTTAACCATTAAATACAAGCTAAACATTTGTCACATTTTTATTTGGTTAAGCAAAAAAATAATACAAAATAGAATTTTCAGTAAGCCAAGTCAGGAGTTTTGGTGAAAATACAAGAAGTTAAGCGTATATTAACCCGCTGGCAGCCGTCTTCCTTTACCCTATACCGGGAGGTGTTTGCGCAATACGGCGGTAGTATCAATATGCACCCAGATATTGTTGATTATTTTATGAAGCGCCATAACTGGCATTTTAAATTCTTCCACTATGAAGAAGATGATAAGATTAAAGGCGCCTACTTTATTTGTAATGATCAGAATATTGGCATCCTGACGCGCAGAACCTTCCCGCTATCGTCAGATGAGATACTTATTCCGATGGCACCAGATTTACGCTGCTTCTTACCCGATCGTACTAACCGGCTTTCGGCGTTACATCAGCCACAAATACGCAATGCCATATGGAAACTCACCAGAAAAAAACAAAATTGTCTGGTCAAAGAAGCGTTCTCTTCTAAGTTTGAAAAAACACGCCGTAATGAATACCAGCGATTTCTTAAAAAAGGCGGAAGTGTAAAAAGCGTTGCTGATTGTTCTTCTGATGAACTGACTCATATTTTTATCGAGTTATTTCGGTCTCGTTTCGGCAACACTTCATCCTGCTATCCCGCTGATAACCTTGCCAACTTTTTTAGTCAACTGCATCACCTTCTGTTTGGGCATATTCTTTATATTGAAGGGATACCCTGTGCATTTGATATCGTACTGAAATCTGAAAGCCAGATGAACGTCTACTTTGACGTATCTAATGGTGCAATTAAAAATGAATGCAGGCCACTCAGTCCCGGCAGCATACTAATGTGGCTAAATATTAGCCGCGCCAGAAATTACTGCCAGGAAAGACAAAAAAAATTGCTTTTTTCCATCGGCATACTAAAGCCTGAATGGGAATATAAGCGCATGTGGTCGACCCCCTATTTTACCGG
Source organism: Salmonella sp. SAL04162 (assembly GCF_046551535.1). NCBI lineage: Bacteria > Pseudomonadati > Pseudomonadota > Gammaproteobacteria > Enterobacterales > Enterobacteriaceae > Salmonella > Salmonella sp. SAL04162. Next base: position 163,857 of record NZ_JBGDVX010000010.1, on the reverse strand, counting down.
GAAATCGATTTGCTAAAAAGAAAGCCTGGACGTAAATATGTTTTTTACGTCCAGATTTTTCATAAATCCTGATGAACTGATAAAAAACTAAAATTTAATCAGAATTAAAAAAATAAGTTAACCACCATATAATCATAATGACAATTACTCGAAATTCACTTACACTATACTCGGTTTTATGGAATTGATTAACACGGTATGTTACAGATAACGTGCTAAAAAGCGTGCAGCGGTTATACATTTTCATATGTGTGTGTCATTAACCTGGCGTCAGGAACAGATGATGATGACAACCACCATTTTATCTCTTCTGGCCTGGCATACCGTCAGTAGATTAAAGGTGTAGCCTTGCTTTATGGCATTACAAAAATGCGGGTGGGGTCTATGCTCAATGCATACGTTATTTGTAACAACGCTCTTGTGCATAAACAATACGTTATTGTCAACAGCACTGAACGGGTACAGTGGTTCTTGCTGACAACAGGCTTAAAGATCGCCTTAACACGGGATACCTGATAACTGGATTATATTATGACACATGCAGACTGGCTGATTCTTGGGTATACAACTGTTATTATTATTTTTGGTATTGTATGTTATATCGGATTGCTTAAATTGATAACGAAAGGCAAGCATGAAAAATAACGCACTTACCGGGAAGAATATACTCTCAGGAGATAAAATGCTTCGGCAATGATATGACACCACTGCCGAAATGTTATTTTTACAGAAATCAATCAGGTATTGAGGGTGATTTTATCATAGCCGCGCCAGCGATAATTCAACAACGAGAGCAGCCAGAATAGCACAAAAGCGCCCACTACCCAGAAGCCCACATTCCCCATATGATCGTTAAGCGTGCTTACGGTCTGCCAAAATGTTCCGCTTAACTGTAACGCATCATCAATCAACCCCAGCGCCTCAAGCCCGCCAATCGCCAGCGCGACAATGACAGATGCGGCGGTAATGGTCATATTATAATAAAGCTTACGTAATGGATGCGAGAAAGCCCAACCGTAAGCGCCGACCATGACAAAGTTATCCAGGGAATCCACCAGCGCCATCCCGGCGGTAAACAGCACAGGAAAAATCATCATCGACCAGAGAGATAGCCCCTGGTTAGCTGCTGAAGCGGAAATGCCCAGCAGCCCAACCTCGGTTGCGGTATCAAATCCCAGACCAAACAGAAAACCGACAAAATACATATGCCAACTGGAAGTGACCAAACGAAACGTACGCTGAAATATACGCGTCATCAGCCCGCCAGGTATCGCCTCGTCATGCGCCCTCACTGACTCGCCGCGGGTAACCGAGCGAAATTGCCGCCAGACGTTGAACAAAATAAACAGGTTAAGCAGGGCCATCGCCAGCAGAAAAAAAGCGGAAACAGCCGTACCGATCAACGAACCATATTGATGCAAAACATCAATACGATCGCGAAATGCCATCGACGTCACAACAATCGCCAGACATGCCAGAACGACAATGGTCGAATGACCCAATGAAAAAAACGCCCCCACGCCTAAAGGCGTTTTACCCTGCTGCATCAGTTTACGGGTGACGGTATCGATGGCTGCGATATGATCGGCATCAACCGCATGACGCAGCCCAAAGCTATACGCCAGTATGGCTGCGCTTAGCATGACGGCATGGTGATGAAAAACACAGAACGCCCAAATCCAGGCCAGGATGTTAACCCCAACAAGAAAGACGGTTAATGCTATTCCCCGTCGTTTAGTATGATTATTCATGCCCCTGCACCCACTATATTTTTAATTAACGCTACGGTTTGTAGGGGGAATGTATGATCATTTGATTAAAACGTCACACCTCAAGATGCGACTTTTTGTAAACGTGCTTTACCGCTGACACATTTGTGCGCATTACTGCGGAACAAGGCTTAAAAAGCGTATCCGAACGTATAGCCCTCCCAACGCTTCGCTACGGGAAAAATGGGGATGAGTACGGTGCAGGCGTGCGATATCATTGACCAAAGCCAGACCAATGCCCGCCCCGGCCACATTTCCTACGTTATCGAGCCGGTGGAACGGCTGTAGCGCCAGATGGATGTGTTCATCATCAATACCGGGGCCGCTATCTTCGACAACCAGCGTCACGGCATCACTATCCCGTTCAAGCCGCGCGGTGACGATGCCTTGCTCAGGCGTGTATTTCAGCGCATTATCCAGCAAGTTTCCGCACAGCTCGCTAAGCAGTACCTCATCCCCCTCGATCCACATCGCTTCCTGTTCGCCTTCGTAGCCCAGGTCGATATGTTTACTCCGCGCCTGCGCCAGGCGGGTAAAACAGCCGCTCTGTACGATATCGTACAGATTCACCGGGGAAAAACGCCGCTCGCCCTGCTCTTTATGCTTTACCGCAGAAAGTTGCAACAATCTTTCCGTGAGCTGAATGGTGCTATCCAGCGTTACGCTCATCGCCTGCAGACTTTCGTACCAGTGATGAGGGTGCTGGCTGGCTAACGCCACCGCCGCCTGCGTTTTTAACACCGCCAGCGGCGTTTTTAACTGGTGAGAAGCATCGGCGCTAAAGCGTTCCTGCCGGGAGAGGATGCCGCGGAGCCTGTCAATGTAGCGATTAAACGCCACGATTAACAAGCGTGTTTCCGACCACGGCAGCAGTTCCGGCAGCGGCGTTAACAGACCCGGTTCGCGGCGTACCATTAATGACGAAAGTTGACGCATAGGGCGCAGGATCCGGCGTAATAACCAGCCAACCAGCACCAGGGTCAGCAACACCAGCAGCCCCTGTGAGATCCAGGAAGAGAACAGCAGTTGGCCCGCCAGATAACGACGGGACTGCAGCGTCTCTGCGACATAAATCTCCGCCATGCCGATAATGCCGCCTTCGTTGACCGGCTGTAGCAAACGCGCCACGCGGATCGCCTCGCCGCGATACTCGGTATGATAGAACCACGCCAGCGCCGGATAAAGCCGGGTACGAGGCGTAGCAGGCGGCATGGCGGGCAGATCGTCATAACCGGAAATGACCTTTCCGGAAGGGTCGACGACTTTGTAATAGAGTCGATCATTCATATTAAGCTCGAAGCTATCCAGCACCACCCAGGGCACGTTAACTTCCAGATGGTTATTGCGCACCACCAGCCGTTCCGATACCGTTCGCGCCGAGGAGAGCAACGTACGATCATAAGCCTGAGTGGCGGCCTGTAGCGCATTGACATAACTGTTAAACGCCGACAGCCCCCATAGCAGAATCAGCGGCAACCCCAGGAACAGTAAGAGTTGCAGGTACAACGATTGCGGCTTAACCCACTTCATCGCCGCGCTCCAGCACATAACCCAGGCCGCGCAGCGTCGTAATTCGTACATCGCTTCCCTGGAGTTTTTTACGCAGTCGATGAATATAAAGTTCGATGCTTTCAGGGCTTACCTCATCGTTCAGGCTGAACACCTGTTCAAAAAGCTGCTGACGCGAAACTGGTCGCGTTCGTCGGTACATCAATACGGTTAAGAGCGCCTGCTCACGCGGCGTCAGCGCTAACGGCTGTCCCTGTAACAGAAAATACCCTTCATCATGAAAGATCAATTCCCCCAGTTGCTGAACTTCATGAACCTGCCCAGCGCTGCGTCGGAGCAAGGCCCGTAAACGGGCATCCAGCTCTTCCAGTTCAAAGGGTTTCGGCAGATAGTCATCCGCGCCGACGTTGAGACCTTTTACGCGATCCGCCACCGCGCTTCGCGCCGTGAGCAGCAAAACGGGCAAGGTCTGACCGCGTTTACGCAGCCGTTGCACCACCTCCAGTCCATCCATTCCCGGCATATTGATATCCAGCACCGCCAGCGCGTACATTTCACTGTGCAGAAGATGGTCAGCCGCCAGGCCGTCAAATACGCAGTCCACGGCAAAGCCGTTTTGCACCAGCGCTTTCTCCAGCCAGTGAGCCAGCTCACGGTTATCTTCCGCCAATAAGAGACGCATATCACATCCTGTAAAGTTTCTGCCGCATTGAAAGGGAATTGAAAGGTTATTGTTTTAACAATCACGCAACCGAACTGCTACATGTCGGCTCACATAATCACAAAAATCTTCTTCCGAACCTGAAAAATCCGGACGTCCGGCGTGAGGATAAAAAATGAAAAAACAATTACTTCGTACCCTTACTGCAAGCATTTTATTAATGAGTACCTCTGTTCTGGCGCAGGAGGCGCCGTCGCGAACAGAATGTATCGCGCCAGCCAAACCTGGCGGCGGTTTCGACCTTACCTGTAAGCTGATTCAGGTGAGTTTGCTGGAGACTGGCGCAATCGAGAAACCCATGCGGGTAACGTATATGCCCGGCGGCGTCGGCGCTGTGGCCTATAACGCGATAGTCGCCCAACGCCCTGGCGAACCCGGGACTGTGGTCGCCTTTTCCGGCGGTTCGCTGCTCAACCTGTCGCAGGGGAAATTTGGTCGCTACGGCGTAGATGATGTGCGCTGGCTGGCAAGCGTGGGCACTGATTACGGCATGATCGCCGTGCGTGCGGATTCCCCGTGGAAAACGCTGAAAGATCTGATGACGGCGATGGAAAAAGATCCCAACAGCGTGGTCATTGGCGCTGGCGCCTCTATTGGCAGCCAGGACTGGATGAAGTCGGCGTTGCTGGCGCAAAAGGCGAACGTCGACCCGCACAAGATGCGCTACGTTGCCTTTGAAGGCGGCGGCGAGCCGGTGACAGCATTAATGGGCAACCATGTTCAGGTTGTCTCCGGCGATCTCAGTGAAATGGTGCCTTATCTGGGCGGCGACAAAATCCGCGTGCTTGCCGTCTTTTCAGAAAATCGTCTGCCGGGCCAGCTTGCCAATATCCCTACCGCTAAAGAACAGGGCTACGACCTGGTGTGGCCGATTATTCGCGGCTTCTACGTCGGGCCAAAAGTCAGCGATGCCGATTACCAATGGTGGGTGGATACCTTCAAGAAGCTCCAGCAAACCGACGAGTTTAAAAAGCAGCGCGATCTGCGCGGCCTGTTTGAGTTCGACATGACCGGCCAGCAGCTCGATGACTACGTGAAAAAACAGGTTACTGATTACCGTGAACAGGCGAAAGCCTTCGGACTCGCGAAATAATCGCGGAGGCAATGATGAGCGATCGTATCTTTGCGGGTATCTGGCTGTTGCTCTGTATCGCCGGGCTATTCATCGCCTGGCAGATCCAAAGCGAATACAGCTATGAACCCGTCGGCCCCCGCCCTTTTCCGCTGGGGATTATCGGCCTGATGGCGCTCTGCGCGCTGGCGCTGTTATTGCGCCATCCCGACACGGTGAGCTGGCCGCGCCGCCATGTTCTGCAAAAGCTAGTTACCATGATCATCATCCTGTTGATGTATGCCTGGGGATTCGAATGGCTGGGTTTTCCCATCGCCACCGCGCTTCTCACCATGGTTATCGGGATGCTGTTCGGCGCCACGATTCCAGCGGCGGGTATCTCCGGCGCGGTATTAGGCATTCTGCTGTGGTATGCCTTTGACCGGCTGCTTGATGTCACCTTACCTCTCGGCGCCTGGCTGAGTTAACGGAGCAACGATGGATACCTGGATATATCTTTCTCAGGGCTTTGCGGTGGCGATGACGCCGGAAAACCTGGTTATCGCGTTGATTGGCTGCTTCGTGGGCACGATCGTCGGTCTGCTGCCGGGCCTGGGACCGATCAACGGCGTGGCAATTTTACTGCCGCTGGCCTTTGCGTTGCATCTGCCTGCGGAGTCGGCGCTAATTCTGCTGGCGACGGTGTACATTGGCTGTGAGTATGGCGGCAGGATCTCCTCCATATTGCTCAACGTCCCCGGCGATGCGGCGGCGATCATGACGGCGCTGGACGGTTACCCGATGGCACAGCAAGGGAAAGGCGGCGTAGCGCTGTCGATTTCCGCAGTCAGCTCATTTTTCGGTTCATTAATCGCTATCGGCGGCATCATTCTGTTTGCCCCTTTACTGGCGCAATGGTCGCTGGCCTTCGGTCCGGCGGAATATTTCGCCTTAATGGTTTTTGCCATCGCCTGTCTTGGCAGCATGATGGCGCAAAACCCGCTTAAATCATTTCTGGCAGCGCTGATCGGTCTTGGCCTTGCGACCGTCGGCGTGGACGCCAACACCGGGGTTTATCGCTTTACCTTTGACAGCGTTCATCTTTCCGACGGCGTACAGTTTATCGTCGTGGTGATCGGCCTGTTCTCGGTATCAGAAATACTTTTAATGCTGGAACATACCAGCAGCGGGCAAACAATGGTCCGCAAAACGGGTCGAATGTTGTTCAACCTGAAAGAAGGCGCGCAGTGTATCGGCACCACCCTGCGTTCTTCGGTAATCGGCTTTTTTGTCGGCGTATTGCCCGGCGCCGGGGCGACCATCGCCAGCGCCATTACCTATATGACCGAGAAAAAACTCAGCGGCAACAGCGATAGCTTCGGCAAAGGGGATATTCGCGGCGTCGCGGCGCCGGAGGCGGCAAACAACGCCTCTGCCTGCGGCTCCTTCATCCCGATGCTGACGCTGGGCGTTCCCGGTTCCGGCACTACGGCAGTGATGATGGGGGCGCTGACGCTGTACAACATCACGCCAGGCCCGGCGATGTTCACCGAACAGCCGGATATCGTCTGGGGACTCATCGCTGCGCTGCTGATTGCGAACGTGATGCTGCTGATCATGAATATCCCGTTGATCGGTCTGTTCACCCGTATGCTCACCATTCCGCTGTGGTTCCTGGTACCCGCCATCGCTGCCGTATCGGCGGTAGGGGTGTATGCGGTACACAGCACCACCTTCGATCTGGTGCTGATGGTCGCGCTCGGCGTGTTAGGGTACATTTTACGTAAAATGCACTTCCCCATGTCGCCGCTGATCCTGGGATTCGTACTGGGGGAAATGCTGGAGCAGAACCTGCGTCGCGCACTCTCCATCAGTAACGGCAATATGGCGATTTTGTGGCAAAGCGGCGTTGCCAAAGCCCTGCTGATCATGGCGATCATGGTCATTGTCGTACCGCCAGTGTTACGTCTGATCCGTAAACACAGCCGTAAACCGCAGGTTGACGCCGGTTAATTGACTGCTGAAATACGTTGTACTTGTCCGGCCTACGCGCTCATGTGCCAGGCCGGGCAACCCCGCCAGCATCACTCTCCCCATAACTCACTCATTTTACCCCCCTTCTTGCCGTTGTCAGGCTCGTGGCGCCGTTAACCTCACCCTTCGCATTGTTAAATATTTGTTGTTTTTGATCACAATAATTAAACAAAAGCGGTTATTTCATACGCGTTCCTGGAAAATGTCGATATTTTTAATTTATGGCTACGAAATGAGCATCGCCATGTCTCCCTGACCATCTACCGAGAGGAATGATTCTGATGAATGCACTGACTGCCGTAAAAGCGAACACAGATGATTTAGCCCAATGCCATACTGGTTTCACCCTTGCCCCTTCGGCGCAGTCGCCGCGCCTGCTGGCGTTAACGTTTACGGCGGATACCACAAGACAATTTCTCCATCAGGTTGCGCAGTGGCCGGTGCAGGCGCTGGAATACAAATCTTTCTTACGTTTCAAAATCGGCAAGATCCTCGACGATCTGTGCGGCAATCAGCTACAACCGCTGTTGATCAAAACGCTCCTCAACCGTGCACAAGGCGCGCTGTTAATCAGCGCCGAAGGGATCGATGATGTCGCACAGGCAGAAGAGATGGTCAAACTGGCGACGGCGGTGGCGCATCTTATTGGTCGCTCCAACTACGATGCGATGAGCGGCCAGTATTACGCGCGTTTCGTGGTCAAAAACGTCGACAACTCCGACAGTTATCTGCGCCAGCCCCACCGCGTAATGGAACTGCACAATGACGGCACCTATGTTGAGGAGGTGACCGACTACGTGCTGATGATGAAAATCGACGAACAAAATATGGAAGGCGGTAATTCGCTGCTGCTGCACCTTGATGACTGGGAACATCTGGAGTCGTTTTTTACCCATCCGCTGGCGCGTCGCGTCATGCGCTGGGCGGCGCCGCCAAGCAAGAATGTTAGCCATGACGTCTGGCACCCGGTGTTTGATGTCGACCAACAAGGCCGCCCGGTCATGCGTTATATCGACCAGTTCGTCCAGCCAAAAGACTTTGAAGAAGGCGTCTGGCTCAGCGAGCTTTCAGACGCGCTGGAAACCAGTCAAAACATCCTCTCCGTACCGGTACCGGTCGGCAAATTCCTGCTGATTAACAATCTGTTCTGGCTACATGGACGCGATCGTTTTACGCCGCATCCTGACTTGCGTCGCGAACTGATGCGCCAGCGCGGTTACTTCGCCTACGCCGCCAGCCATTATCAAACTCACCAATAAGCGCCACGGCGAAGGAATTACGCGGATGTATGATTTTGTGATTATCGGCGGCGGCATTATCGGCATGTCGACCGCCATGCAACTTATTGATGTCTACCCGGATGCGCGCATCGCGTTGCTGGAAAAAGAGTCCGCGCCAGCTTGCCACCAGACCGGGCATAACAGCGGCGTGATCCATGCCGGGGTGTACTACACGCCCGGCAGCCTCAAAGCGCAGTTTTGTCTGGCAGGCAATCAGGCGACCAAAACCTTTTGCGATCAAAACAACATCCGCTACGACACCTGCGGCAAAATGTTGGTCGCCACCTCGGAGCTGGAAATGGCGCGGATGCGCGCGCTATGGGAGCGGACGGCGGCCAACGGCTTAGAGCGCGAGTGGTTAAGCGCGGCGGAGCTGCGTGAACGCGAACCCAATATCATTGGCCTGGGCGGGATTTTTGTCCCTTCCAGCGGGATTGTCAGCTATCGCGATGTCGCGACGGCCATGGCGAACCGCTTTCAGGCCAAAGGCGGCGAGATCATCTACCATGCCGAGGTCAGCGCGCTAACAGAACATGCCGCTGGCGTTGTCATTCGCACCTCGCAAGGTCGGGAAATCGAAACCGCTACGCTTATCGGCTGTGCAGGACTGATGGCGGATCGGCTGGTCAAAATGCTGGGCGTGGAGCCCGGTTTTATTATCTGCCCTTTCCGCGGCGAGTACTTTCGTCTGGCCCCGCGACACAACCGGATCGTTAACCATTTGATCTACCCGATCCCCGATCCGGCAATGCCGTTTCTCGGCGTCCATCTTACCCGCATGATCGACGGCAGCGTTACGGTCGGGCCGAATGCGGTGCTGGCGCTTAAACGCGAAGGCTACCGTAAGCGCGACGTTTCCTTCACCGACACCCTGGAGATTTTCCGCTCCGCCGGCATTCGCCGCGTACTGCAAAACCATCTGCTTTCCGGACTGGGCGAGATGAAAAACTCGCTGTGCAAAAGCGGCTATTTGCGGCGAGTACAAAAGTATTGCCCCAGCCTGACCGTCAACGATCTCCAGCCCTGGCCGGCAGGCGTGCGGGCGCAGGCGGTTTCGCCGGACGGCAAACTGATTGATGATTTTCTGTTTGTCACGACGCCGCGTTCCATTCACACCTGTAACGCCCCCTCCCCGGCGGCGACATCCGCGATACCTATCGGCGCGCATATCGTCAGCAAAGTTCAGGCGCTACGCGCAAGCCAGAGCAACCCCGGACGTGCGCTGCGTGCGGCACGCAGCGTGGACGCATTACACGCCGCATTTACCCGTTAACCCTTCAGACAGGAAGCAATTATGCAACTTAACGACTCTACCCTGTTCCGCCAGCAGGCCTTTATCGATGGCGACTGGCGCGACGCGCGCGGCGGCGATGTCATCCCCGTGAGCAACCCCGCCAACGGGAAACCGATCGGCAATGTGCCCAAAATGGGGGCGGAAGAGACTCGCGACGCCATCAATGCCGCCAATCGCGCCCTGCCCGCCTGGCGCGCGCTCACCGCCAAAGAGCGAGCCAATATCCTGCGTCGCTGGTTCAATCTGATGATGGAAAATCAGGACGATTTGGCGCGTCTGATGACGCTGGAACAGGGCAAACCGCTGGCGGAAGCGAAAGGCGAAATTAGCTACGCCGCCTCGTTTATTGAATGGTTCGCCGAAGAGGGGAAACGTATCTATGGCGACACGATTCCAGGTCATCAGGCCGATAAACGGCTGCTGGTGATTAAGCAGCCCATCGGCGTCACCGCCGCGATTACCCCGTGGAACTTTCCCTCGGCAATGATCACCCGTAAAGCCGGCCCCGCGCTGGCCGCAGGCTGCACAATGGTACTCAAACCCGCCAGCCAGACGCCGTTTTCCGCGCTAGCGCTGGCGGAACTGGCCCGGCGCGCCGGAATTCCCGCAGGCGTATTTAACGTCGTTACCGGTTCGGCAGGCGATATCGGCGGCGAGCTGACCAGCAACCCGCTGGTACGCAAACTGTCGTTTACCGGCTCGACGGAGATTGGCCGCCAGCTAATGGAACAATGCGCCAAAGACATTAAAAAAGTGTCGCTGGAGTTGGGCGGCAATGCGCCGTTTATCGTCTTTGACGATGCCGATCTGGATAAAGCCGTCGAAGGCGCGCTGGCTTCGAAGTTTCGCAACGCCGGGCAGACCTGTGTCTGCGCCAATAGATTGTATGTACAGGACGGCGTTTACGATCGTTTTGCGGAAAAACTCAACCAGGCGGTAAATAAGCTCGCGGTCGGCGACGGCCTGCAAGCCGACGTTGCTATCGGGCCGCTGATTGATGAAAAAGCCGTGGCGAAAGTCCAGGAGCATATCGCCGATGCGCTGGAAAAAGGCGCCCGCGTCATTACGGGTGGTGAAGCGCACAAATTGGGCGGCAACTTCTTTCAACCGACCATTCTGGCGGATGTTCCTGATAACGCGAAAGTCGCCAAAGAAGAGACATTCGGGCCGCTCGCGCCTCTGTTCCGCTTCAGCGACGAGGCGGATGTCATCAGGCAGGCTAACGATACCGAGTTCGGCCTGGCAGCCTATTTTTATGCACGCGATTTAAGCCGCGTTTTCCGCGTCGGCGAAGCGCTGGAATACGGCATCGTCGGTATTAATACCGGCATTATCTCCAACGAAGTCGCGCCTTTCGGCGGTATTAAGGCCTCCGGATTAGGCCGTGAAGGTTCCAAATACGGCATCGAAGATTATTTAGAAATCAAATATATGTGCATCGGCCTTTAACAGGAGAGTCGCTAATGAATACCAATAACGCTTTAATGCAGCGCCGTCATAACGCCGTTCCTCGCGGCGTGGGCCAGATTCACCCGATTTTCGCCGAGCGGGCGGAAAATTGTCGGGTCTGGGATGTCGAAGGCCGTGAGTATCTCGATTTCGCGGGCGGCATTGCCGTCCTGAACACTGGTCATTTACATCCGGGCATTGTTTCAGCGGTCGAAGCGCAGTTGAAGAAATTGTCGCATACCTGTTTTCAGGTGCTGGCCTATGAACCGTACCTGGCGTTGTGCGAACGCATGAACCAGAAGGTACCGGGCGATTTCGCCAAAAAAACGTTGCTGGTCACGACCGGTTCAGAAGCGGTTGAAAACGCCGTGAAAATCGCCCGCGCGGCGACAAAACGCAGCGGTGCTATCGCGTTTAGCGGCGCTTACCACGGTCGTACCCACTACACGCTCTCTCTGACCGGGAAAGTACACCCGTACTCTGCTGGTATGGGATTGATGCCAGGCCACGTCTACCGCGCGCTTTATCCTTGCCCGCTTCACAACATCAGCGATGACGACGCGATCGCCAGCATTGAACGCATCTTTAAAAATGATGCCGCGCCGGAAGATATCGCCGCCATTATTATTGAGCCGGTACAGGGCGAAGGCGGATTTTACGCCACCTCTCCCGCGTTTATGCAGCGACTGCGCGCGCTATGCGACCAACACGGCATTATGTTGATTGCCGACGAAGTGCAAAGCGGCGCGGGCCGGACCGGTACGCTGTTCGCCATGGAACAGATGGGCGTTGCGGCAGATATTACCACGTTTGCGAAATCGATCGCCGGCGGCTTTCCGCTGGCAGGCGTTACCGGCCGGGCAGACGTGATGGACGCTATCGCGCCGGGCGGTCTGGGCGGCACCTATGCCGGAAACCCGATTGCCTGCGCCGCCGCGCTGGCGGTACTGGACATTTTCGAGCAGGAAAATCTACTGCAAAAGGCAAATACGCTTGGCAAAACGCTGCGCGATGGCCTGATGGAGATAGCGGAAACGCACCGTGAGATTGGCGACGTGCGCGGACTGGGCGCCATGATCGCCATTGAGTTGTTCGAAAATGGCGACCCCGGCAAACCGAACGCGGCTCTGACCGCCGACATTGTGGCCCGCGCCCGCGAGAAAGGGTTAATTCTGCTCTCCTGCGGTCCTTACTACAACATCTTGCGCATCCTCGTTCCACTCACTATTGAGGCCTCGCAGATTCGGCAAGGCCTGGAGATTATCGCCCAGTGCTTTGATGAGGCGAAACAAGCGTAATGTCCAATAAGCAGCGTCGGATGGCGACGTAACTGTCTTATCCGGCCTACAAAATCCGTTTCGATTGTAGGCCGAATAAGCCAGGCGCCATCCGGTAAACGAGCGCAATAACAATAAAGAGGTTTTAGGATGGGGCAATTGTCAGAATCACATGCATTAGGGGGCGGGCTGAAATCACGCCACGTCACCATGTTATCGATCGCCGGCGTCATCGGCGCCAGCCTGTTTGTCGGCTCCAGCGTGGCGATTGCGGAGGCCGGCCCTGCGGTACTGCTGGCCTATCTGTTCGCAGGACTTTTAGTCGTCATGATTATGCGAATGCTGGCTGAAATGGCCGTCGCCACGCCGGATACCGGTTCTTTTTCCACCTATGCGGATAAAGCGATCGGCCCCTGGGCCGGGTATACCATCGGCTGGTTATACTGGTGGTTTTGGGTGCTGGTTATTCCGCTGGAGGCCAATATTGCCGCCATTATTCTGAATTCATGGATACCGGGTATTCCGGTGTGGCTATTTTCATTAGTGATTACGCTTGCCTTAACCGGAAGCAATTTATTGAGCGTCAAAAATTACGGCGAATTCGAATTCTGGCTGGCGCTATGTAAAGTGATTGCTATCCTGGCGTTTATCGCGCTGGGCGCGACGGCGATTAGCGGTTTTTATCCATATGCCGAGGTAAGCGGTATCTCCCGGCTATGGGATCACGGCGGTTTTATGCCTAACGGCTTCGGCGCGGTGTTAAGCGCCATGTTGATCACCATGTTCTCTTTTATGGGCGCGGAAATCGTCACTATTGCTGCCGCGGAATCCGATACGCCGGATAAACATATCGTACGCGCCACCAATTCTGTTATCTGGCGAATTTCCATCTTTTACCTGTGTTCCATTTTTGTGGTGGTGGCGCTGATCCCGTGGAATATGCCGGGTCTGAAAAGCGTAGGTTCGTACCGTTCGGTACTGGAGCTGCTTCATATTCCGCACGCAAAATTCATTATGGACTGCGTGATTTTGTTGTCGGTGACCAGTTGTCTGAACTCCGCATTATATACCGCCTCCCGGATGCTCTATTCCCTTAGTCGCCGCGGCGATGCGCCTGCGATAATGGGAAAAACTAATCGTAGCAAAACGCCCTGGGTGGCGGTTCTCCTCTCTACCGGCGCGGCCTTTTTAACCGTTGTCGTCAATTATTACGCCCCGGCAAAAGTGTTTAAATTTCTTATCGACAGTTCTGGCGCCATCGCGCTGCTGGTCTATCTGGTGATTGCGATTTCGCAATTGCGGATGCGTAAAATTCTGCTGGCGCAGGGCGGAGAAATTAAGTTGAAAATGTGGCTTTATCCGTGGCTCACCTGGCTGGTTATCGGCTTTATCTGCTTTGTTCTGGTGGTGATGCTATTTCGACCGGCACAGCAATTAGAAGTCATTTCGACGGGGCTGTTAGGGCTGGGCATAATAGGTACTGTCCCCATTATGTCTCGCTGGAAAAAACTGATAAGGTGGCAAAAAGCCCCCCTGCAAAACCTACGTTAGTTATTCCCGGCGTCAGCCGGGAAGCTTCTCAGGAGTAAAAGATGACCGCCCTTTCCCAACCGACGGCCATAGATGGCTATCGCTGGCTTAAAAATGACATTATTCGCGGCACTTATCAGCCGGATGAGAAACTGCGGATGAGTTTATTAACCGCCCGCTATGCGCTCGGCGTAGGGCCGCTGCGCGAGGCGCTGTCACAACTGGTGGCGGAACGGCTGGTCACCGTGGTGAATCAAAAAGGCTATCGCGTGGCATCCATGTCAGAGGCGGAACTCCTCGATATTTTTGACGCGCGCGCCAATATGGAAGCGATGCTGGTACGCCTGGCGATTGAACGCGGCGATGATGCGTGGGAGGCGGAGATCCTGGCGCGAGCGCATATGCTCAGTAAACTGGAAGCCAGCGATGCCAGTGAACATATGCTCGATGAATGGGACCAGCGCCACCAGGCGTTCCATTCCGCCATTGTCGCCGGGTGCGGCTCCCACTATCTGCTACAGATGCGTGAACGCTTATTTGACCTGGCGGCCCGCTACCGCTTTATTTGGTTACGTGAAACCGTTCTGTCCGTCGAGATGCTGGAAGATAAACATATTCAGCATCACACGCTAACCGAAGCGATACTGGCGCGCGAGGCGGCACGCGCCAGCGAATTAATGCGTCAGCATTTGCTGACGCCGATTCCCATTATTCGCCAGGCGATGGCAGGAAAAATGTAGCCTGGCGCGGCCTGATAGCCATTATTCTTCAGGAATACGCAACACTTGTCCCGGATATATTTTTTCCGGGCTTTTCAGCATCGGTTTATTTGCCTCGAAGATTTTATTATACAGATTGGCGTTACCATACACTTGCTTTGAAATAGCGCTCAGGGTGTCGCCTGATTTTACGGTATAAAACTGACTTTCAGCCGCCGGCGTCGTGGTTTTAACCTGATCGTCAACGCTGCTAATCCCGGCGATATTCCCCACGGCAACCAGAATTTTTTCTTTTGCCTCCTGACTCAGCCCATCACCCGTCACTGTCGCTTTTCCATCCGCAATTTGCACATTCACTTTGTCAGCGTCGGGTATTCCCGTTTTATTTAAATGTTCCTGAACTTTTTTCGCCTGATCGTCCTTATCATGATTAGCGGTTACCGCGTCCCAGAGTTTTTCACCTGCATCTTTTACAAAATTGAAAAGTCCCATATTCACCTCGCTTGTCAAAAATACACACAAAGAAAAGTGTAGCAGAGGGAATGAGGTTATCCTGATAAGCGGCGCTTATGCGCCGCCGGTGGCCGGTAATTAATGACGCATCTGAACCCAAAATGCGTGGATAAGCCCCGGAATATATCCGAGTAATGTCAGCAGGATATTAAGGATAAATGCCCAACCGAACCCTTTTCCTAAAAGTACGCCGAGCGGAGGCAAAATAATCGTAAATACAATTCTCCAGAAACCCATATACACTCCATACAAGCAAAATTAGTCGTTGTTTAAAAAGAGATTTTATCTCTAAGCATAGTCAGTTTACCTGAGCCTGCCAGTCACGCGCCGCGCTTTTACCCTCCTTTACGCTCTTTACGCTGGCATTAGGTTGACGTTTATTTTAGAATTAACTAAATTTAGAAAATACTTAAATAACTATGACAGAGCTTGAACAACTTCAGGCCAGCGCAGAACAGGCGGCGGCCCTGCTCAAAGCGATGAGCCACCCAAAAAGATTACTGATTTTATGTATGCTTTGCGGTTCGCCAAAAACCAGCGCAGGCGAACTGGCGCGCATTACCGGGCTAAGCCCCTCCGCGACATCGCAACATCTGGCGCGGATGCGGGAAGAAGGGCTGATTGATAGTCAACGCGATGCCCAGCGCATTCACTATTTCATTAAAAATAAGGCGGTTAATACGATTATCGCCACGTTAAAGAATCTCTATTGTCCATAAGGAGGCACGATGTCCATTGGGATAGTTTCCCCCCGTGAGGCGCAAGCGCTGATAGCGCAAGGCGCGAAACTGATTGATGTGCGCGACGCCGATGAATATCTGCGCGAGCATATTCCACATGCGCAACTGGCGCCGCTTTCCCGGCTTGAACAGGGCGATTTGCCCGCCAACCTGCGAGCGGAACAGATTATTTTTCACTGTCAGTCAGGTAAACGAACCAGCAGCAATGCAGCAAAACTACAGGCCATTGCCGCCCCTGCTCAGGTCAGTCTACTGGAAGGCGGCATCGACGGATGGAAAGCGGCAGGATTGCCCGTCACAGAAGACAAATCGCAACCGTTGCCGCTGATGCGTCAGGTGCAAATCGCCGCCGGCGGGTTGACGTTGCTTGGGGTGATTCTGGGCTATACGGTCCACGGCGGCTTTTTCCTCATTAGTGGTTTTGTCGGGGCCGGGTTAATGCTGGCAGGCATGACCGGCTTCTGCGGAATGGCGCGACTACTGGAAAAAATGCCCTGGAATACCCGTACTCATTAAGCGGTACCTTCACCACGCGTCGGTAAGTGTGAGTAGACTGAAGGCGGGTTTATAGCATTGTTCAACAGGAGGGCGTGATGTTCACACCAGGCGATTTTGTACAACCCCGAATGGGGGGGCCGAAACTGAAAGTGATTGAAGTCAACGAGGATCATATTGTCGCGGTACAGGTCGGTAATGAGCAGGGCGAAAAATTGATCCTCAAAGCAGCAGATGTCACCCCCTATTGCGAAGAGGGCGATTTTGGCGTGTGCTGATTTATCAGAATGAGCATGGCGCAACGTTCCCTGAGTCCCGGTTAATAGAGACAGGAAACGCAGCGCCATCTGTTAAAGGTTATCCGTGATTAGATTAAGAAATCATCCAGAGATTTCCCCGCCGCCAGCGCCTGGGCAATCGGTTTAGGCGTACGACCTTGTCCGGTCCAGGTTTTTTCTTCGCCATTGAAATCAGTAAAACGATATTTTGCCGGACGCGGCTGGCGCTTTTTAGCAGAACGCGGCATTGCTGAATCCATGGCAAATAACTCTTCCGGGTTAATACCGTCTGCTTTCATCAGCTCCAGAAAGGCATTAATTTTCTCCTGCTTCTCGGCAAGCTGGCGTTGCTGCAATTCTTCTTCTTCGCGTCTTTCTTTAGTGACAACCCTGAATTTTTCGAGCATTTCTTCAAGAACGTCAATGGAGAATTCGCGAGCCATAGCGCGCAGCGTGCGGATATTATTTAAGTTCTGTAACATCAAATTCATATCAATAAAAACCTTTTAACGCAGAAAACAAAAAACTATTACAGGCGGTATTGTATGCGATTATTGATTATATTTCCAGATCCTAAAGTTCATACAGATATACTCAGTATAACTCGATTAATTATATTAATCTGTTAACCAGAAGGTTATATTCATTACCCCCTGTGTGTTTCAGGTTATTCTGCCTACGGTATATCTGTAGGTTTCCCGTTCGGCTGTTTATACCCTTCATTCTTCAAGTTGCTTATGTGTTGGCTACGGATTACCCGGCCCATCCATGGGTCTCGCCCTGACGGGCCGTCGCTCGCGACGTTCAAATCTGCTCCCGGCAGATTTGTCGTTCACCCCAGTCATATCGTTATCTATGCTCCTGGGATTCACTCTCTTGCCGCCTTTAAGCAATTCGAAATCCATAGAATATATAGCGTATTGCGTATCTCACAGTAGCCACGGTGACCCTCACGGTGGCTGACCTTATACAGAAGTGAATATTTCATCATAATAAGAGATTAACCATTCAAAAATTATCATCAGAGCTTTATGCTAAAAATCACCCTGCAATAGCTATGATTATGCTGAGAAAAGTAGAACGCGTGCCGTTAGCCGAGAATAGATCGCATCTGACAACATTTGGAATGTGGCTGAAAATCGCCAGAAAAACAATGCATTATAATACATTGATTTAAAAGTAATTAATGACTAACAACAACGAAAATCTCGCCGCGAGCAAAAAACACACAATCGTAGAGTATTTTATCGACAAAAAGCCTATAAATAAAAATATTACACTAGTTGATAGTTATTATATAGGGATATACTCTATGCAAAGACAAAAGTGCTTTATGATTTCACTACCAACCATCACCTCATTCTGATCGATACGCTACAAGGAGCATTAACATGTTCTCTCCACAGTCACGCTTGCGTCATGCCGTAGCAGACACGTTTGCGATGGTTGTTTACTGTTCTGTTGTGAACATGTTGATCGAGATATTCCTCTCCGGAATGAGCTTTGAGCAGTCGCTTTCTTCCAGGCTGGTGGCGATACCTGTCAACATTTTGATTGCATGGCCATACGGCGTTTACCGCGATCTGATTATGCGCGTCGCGCGTAAGGCAAGCCCGGCGGGATGGGCCAAAAACCTGGCGGATGTATTGGCTTATGTCACCTTTCAGTCACCCGTTTATATTATCATCTTGCTGACCGTCGGCGCCGGCTGGCATCAGATAGTGGCCGCCGTGAGTTCAAACATTGTTGTTTCAATGTTAATGGGCGCGGTTTATGGCTACTTCCTGGATTATTGTCGTCGCCTGTTTAAAGTGAGCAGCTATCATCAGGCTAAGGCATAAGTTAACGTCGCGACTGGCATTGCCAGTCGCGCTTTTAGTCGCTTTTTTCGTCGCCAAAAAGCCCGTTCAGATAACGTTCTAACGCTATTCGGGAGCTAAAGCCGTGGGGAATACCGTAATGTTCGTGGGTCTCGCCGCCTAAATAGAGCGGAAAATTTTGGTAGTGATCGCAGGTTTTAATATCCGAAGCCGGGTCAGCCAGTGATGAGCTACGGTCTTTTAATCTGGGGTGAATGATCAGCGCGGTACGCCCCATACGCGCCTCGCGGTTAACATAAACATAATTTTCGCCGCGTCGATAACCATACGTCTTATTCGTCACCACATCGACGGTAAACCCTGCCTTTTCCAGTACCCGCGCCACCTCGTCAGGTCGTAAATACATATTTTATCCTCATTCTCTTTTACTGCGGGCTTACCTTACCCGATAGCGCGTTATCAACGCTTTCAGAAAAGTCCAGAAACGCATGATATCGCCGTAACAAGCCTCAGCAGGTAAAAATATGAACTACACTGAAAGCTACATCGAAATCAATGGAGGATCATATGCTTAACAAACCGAACCGAAACGACGTCGATGATGGTGTTCAGGATATTCAGAATGATGTCAATCGATTAGCCGACAGTCTGGAAGATGTCCTTAAATCCTGGGGAAGCGATGCGAAAGACGAAGCCGAGGCTGCGCGACGTAAAGCACAGGCGTTGTTGAAAGAGACCCGGGCGCGGATGCAGGGTCGTACTCGCGTAAAACAAGCCGCCTGTGATGCGATGGGGTGCGCGGATACGTTTGTGCGTGAAAAACCCTGGTGTAGCGTAGGAACCGCCGCAGCGGTAGGGATTTTTATCGGGGCGCTGCTCAGCCTGCGTCGCTAACGACGTGCGTTGCCGGATGGCGACATACTTTATTGGGCCTGCATCATTGCCGCAGGCCCAGGTCGCGCCATTCGGCGAAACGGTTACTGTATCGCCTGTCGCAGCTGCCATGCGACCTGTTTCGCCATGCCAGCGGAAGTAATATTGGTAAACGACAGTAAAATGCCCCCCTTTCCTGATGAAACCACTCGCCAACGGCTTAGCGCCTGTACCGCCAGTCCGGCCTGATTCGCTTTCGCTACCTGCGCTTTATCATCGCCTTCAACCTCAATAACCAATTGAATACCGCCTTTCTGTAATGTCACAACAAATCCCTGTTCTGCCAGCGCCTCTTCAATCCATAACCATCGCTGAGCATAATGTTGACGCATCTTTTTCAGATGTCGCCAGAAATGGCCATCACGGATAAAATCAGCCAACGTGTGCTGCCATAACAACGGTACGCTACAGGGCATCAGCGACGCCTGCTGGCGGAAATGCTCAATCTGCTTTATCGGCACCACCAGCCAGGCGGTACGTAATGCCGGAAAGAGCGACTTACTGAACGTTCCGGCGTAAATCACTCGCTGCGGGGCATCCAGACTCTTGAGCGGCGGAAGCGGTTTACCGTGATAACGAAATTCGCTGTCGTAGTCATCTTCAATAATCCAGGCCTGCACATTCGCCGCCCATGCCAGAAGTTGCCGTCGGCGAGTTAACGACAGCGCTACCCCCAACGGACTTTGGTGGGCGGGCGTCACCAATGCAAAGCGCCCCTGCGGGCAATCCCGCATCCCCGCCGCGACATTCAGCCCATCGGCATCGACCGGAATCGGCGCCAGCGTAATCCCCTCCTGCGTTATCACCGGGCGAATTAACGGAAAGCCGGGATCTTCCACCCACATGCTGTCTCCCGGCACAGACAATGTACGCAGGATCAGCCGCATAGAATCCGCATATCCGGAGGTAATAAATACCTGTTCCGGCAGGCATTCAATGCTACGCGAAACCCGCAGGTAATCGACTATCGCCTGGCGCAAAATCGCCTCGCCGCAGACGTCGCCTAATGCCAGATCGAAGCGCGTCTGCGTGCGCAACCGACGCCCCATCACTCGCGCCCACTTCTCGCGCGGAAAGAGATCCAGTGCCGGTAACCCCATCTGAAAGGGTTTCGGTTCCGGACTTTCTCCGGCAAAAACAGCGGGTATCGGCGGCGCCGTCTCAAACCGTAGAGCGTTGCTCACAAACGTGCCTGCCTGGCCACGTCGCTCCAGCCAGCCCTGCGCCACCAGCTCGCCATAGGCATTTTCCACCGTGGCGCGAGAAACGCCCAGTTCCTGCGCCCACGTCCGACTGGACGGCAAACGCGTTCCGGGCGAGAGTTCTCCTTGCTCAATGGCCGTTTTTAACTGACGAGCGATGTGTTGATAGCGCGGCATATGGTCTGCTTTTTCTGTAAAAATATGGCTCTCTTTTACAGACCATTATAGTGCTACAGTGCTCGTCATCAACACGAGGAGAAACATGATGACGACGTTACGCCAACCCTATTATGAACTGAGCCCGGAGGTTTACAGCGCTCTGGTGCAGGCGAAAAACGCGCTGGAAAAGAGCACGCTTGACCCCACGCTGATGGAGCTGATTTACCTGCGTGTTTCGCAAATAAATGGCTGTGCATTTTGCCTGGAGATGCACAGTAAAGCGCTGCGTAAGGCTGGCGTGAATCAAGCTAAATTAGATGCGCTGGCAGGATGGCGGGTAAGTCACCATTTCAGCGAGCAAGAGTGCGCGGCGTTAGCCTGGGCGGAATCGGTGACGCACATTGCTGAAACCCACGC
This sequence comes from Salmonella sp. SAL04162, assembly GCF_046551535.1. Classification (NCBI taxonomy): domain Bacteria; kingdom Pseudomonadati; phylum Pseudomonadota; class Gammaproteobacteria; order Enterobacterales; family Enterobacteriaceae; genus Salmonella; species Salmonella sp. SAL04162. The sequence continues at coordinate 142,667 of NZ_JBGDVX010000010.1, read as the reverse complement.
CGAAGATAATGTTTACCTGCCGCTGCTCGATCATTTCAGCGCGCGTCAAATCAGCGATCTGACCTTCGCCATCGGTTTAATGAACTGCTTTAACCGTCTGGCGATCGGTATGCGAATGTGACGCATTGTTGCCGGATGGCGCTGATGTCAGCCAACTCTGTTATGCGTGAACCTGCAGGCCGGATCTGGCATTCACGCCGCCATCCGGCAAAAATTAGCCATGCCGCCCCTACCCCACTGCGTTCATCAGCGGCGTTAAAACCAATCGAAAATTCCCATATCTTGTATGGTTGAATCTTAATTCAACTACATCTAGTATTTCGTGTATCAACACACGACAATCCGACGCGTTTCATCGCGCCGTTTTCTCATTTTAAATGGAAATACGAATCATGAGCATTACTATTTACACTCGCAATAACTGTGTTCAGTGCCACGCCACAAAGCGGGCGATGGAAAGCCGTGGATTTGAATTTGAGATGGTGAACGTCGATCTGGTGCCGGATGCAGCGGATACGCTCCGGGCGCAAGGGTTTCGTCAATTACCGGTGGTGATGGCGGGCGATTTGAGCTGGTCTGGCTTCCGCCCGGACATGATTAACCGTCTGCACCCGACACCCCACGCGGCAAACGCATGAGCGCGCTCGTCTACTTCTCCAGCAGCTCTGAAAATACGCACCGTTTTATGCAGCGTCTGGGGCTGCCTGCCACGCGTATTCCGCTCAATGAACGGGAGCGTATTCAGGTAGACGAACCGTACATTCTGGTTGTGCCGTCATACGGCGGCGGCGGGATGGCCGGTGCGGTGCCGCGACAGGTGATCCGCTTTTTAAATGATGAACACAACCGGGCGCGCATTCGCGGCGTCATTGCCTCCGGTAATCGCAATTTCGGCGATGCCTGGGGATGCGCTGGCGATGTGATAGCACAAAAATGCGGCGTACCCTGGCTGTACCGCTTTGAGCTCATGGGCACACAACGCGACATCGATAACGTCCGAAAAGGAGTAAATGAATTTTGGCAACAACTACCCCGGAGCGCGTAATGCAGGAAACCATGGATTACCACGCCCTGAACGCGATGCTGAATCTTTATGATAAAGCAGGCCATATTCAGTTCGACAAGGACCAGCAGGCGATCGACGCCTTCTTTGCCGCCCACGTCCGCCCGCATTCCGTGACATTTGCCAGCCAGCATGAACGTCTGGAGACGCTGGTTCGGGAAGGGTATTACGATGACGCTGTCCTCGCGCGTTACGACCGCGCCTTCGTCCTCCGCCTGTTCGAGCACGCCCACGCCAGCGGCTTTCGCTTCCAGACGTTTCTTGGCGCCTGGAAGTTCTATACCAGTTACACGCTGAAAACCTTCGACGGCAAACGTTATCTGGAACACTTTGAAGATCGGGTGACAATGGTGGCGTTGACGCTGGCGCAGGGTGACGAAACGCTGGCCACCCAACTGACCGATGAAATGCTTTCTGGTCGCTTTCAGCCCGCTACCCCGACTTTTTTAAATTGCGGCAAACAGCAGCGTGGGGAACTGGTCTCCTGCTTCCTGCTCCGTATCGAAGACAATATGGAGTCGATCGGGCGAGCGGTGAATTCGGCGCTGCAACTCTCCAAACGCGGCGGCGGCGTTGCGTTTTTACTCTCCAATCTGCGCGAGGCGGGCGCGCCGATCAAACGCATTGAGAATCAGTCTTCCGGCGTGATCCCGGTGATGAAAATGCTGGAAGACGCATTTTCGTATGCCAACCAGCTTGGCGCGCGCCAGGGGGCCGGCGCGGTTTATCTCCATGCGCACCACCCGGATATTCTGCGTTTTCTGGATACCAAACGGGAAAATGCTGACGAAAAAATCCGGATCAAAACGCTCTCTCTCGGCGTGGTGATCCCGGGTATCACCTTCCGGCTGGCGAAAGAAAACGCGCAAATGGCGCTCTTTTCGCCCTATGACGTACAACGACGCTACGGCAAACCGTTTGGCGATATCGCCATTAGCGAACGGTACGATGAATTAATTGCCGATCCACACGTGCGTAAAACCTATATTAACGCCCGTGACTTTTTTCAAACACTGGCGGAGATTCAGTTCGAATCCGGGTATCCCTACATCATGTTTGAAGATACGGTAAACCGCGCGAATCCCATTGCTGGTCGCATTAATATGAGCAATCTGTGCTCGGAAATTTTACAGGTCAATAGCGCCTCCCGTTACGACGATAACCTTGACTATACCCACATCGGGCATGACATCTCCTGCAATCTCGGCTCGCTGAATATCGCTCACGTCATGGATTCACCGGACATTGGTCGTACCGTAGAAACCGCTATTCGCGGCCTGACGGCGGTGTCGGACATGAGCCATATACGCAGCGTGCCCTCAATAGCCGCCGGTAATGCCGCCTCTCATGCCATCGGTCTGGGCCAGATGAATCTGCATGGCTATCTGGCGAGAGAAGGCATTGCCTACGGTTCGCCGGAGGCGTTGGATTTCACCAATTTCTATTTTTACACCATTACCTGGCATGCCGTGCATACTTCAATGCGGCTGGCCCGCGAACGCGGCAAAACCTTCGCCGGATTTGCGCAGTCGCGCTATGCCAGCGGCGACTATTTTACGCAGTATTTACAGGACGACTGGCAACCGAAAACGGCGAAAGTCAGGGCGCTATTTGCCCGCAGCGGCATTACGCTGCCCACACGAGAAATGTGGCTAAAGCTGCGCGACGATGTGATGCGCTATGGCATCTATAACCAAAATTTGCAGGCGGTGCCGCCGACCGGTTCGATTTCTTACATTAATCATGCGACTTCCAGCATTCATCCGATTGTGGCCAAAATTGAGATTCGCAAAGAGGGCAAAACCGGGCGTGTGTATTACCCCGCGCCGTTTATGACCAATGAAAATCTGGACATGTATCAGGATGCCTACGATATCGGTCCGGAAAAAATTATTGATACCTATGCCGAGGCCACGCGCCACGTCGATCAAGGACTGTCGCTCACCCTGTTTTTCCCCGATACCGCCACGACCCGCGATATCAACAAAGCGCAGATCTATGCCTGGCGAAAAGGTATTAAGTCACTGTATTACATCCGGCTTCGCCAGTTGGCGCTGGAAGGTACTGAAATTGAAGGCTGCGTATCCTGCGCGCTATAAGGAAAGCCATATGAAATTATCTCGTATTAGCGCCATCAACTGGAACAAGATCCAGGACGACAAAGATCTGGAGGTGTGGAACCGGCTGACCAGTAACTTCTGGCTGCCGGAAAAAGTGCCGTTATCGAATGATATTCCGGCCTGGCAGACGCTGAGCGCCGCCGAACAGCAGCTCACCATTCGCGTGTTTACGGGTCTTACGCTGCTTGACACTATCCAGAACATCGCAGGCGCGCCGTCGTTAATGGCAGATGCCATCACGCCGCATGAAGAGGCAGTACTGTCGAACATCAGCTTTATGGAAGCGGTACACGCCCGCTCTTACAGTTCTATTTTTTCCACGCTGTGCCAGACAAAAGAGGTTGATGCCGCCTACGCCTGGAGCGAAGAAAACCCGACGCTACAGCGTAAGGCGCAGATTATTTTGGCTCATTACGTCAGCGATGAACCGCTAAAGAAAAAGATTGCCAGCGTCTTTTTAGAGTCTTTTCTGTTCTATTCCGGCTTCTGGCTACCGATGTATTTCTCCAGCCGCGGTAAGCTCACGAACACTGCCGACCTGATTCGTTTAATCATTCGCGATGAAGCGGTTCACGGTTATTATATTGGCTATAAGTATCAGATAGCGCTACAAAAACTATCGGCAATCGAGCGTGAAGAGTTAAAGCTTTTCGCGCTGGATTTGTTAATGGAACTGTACGACAACGAAATCCGCTACACAGAAGCATTATATGCGGAAACCGGCTGGGTTAACGACGTCAAAGCCTTCTTGTGCTACAACGCCAATAAAGCCTTAATGAACCTGGGTTATGAGGCGTTATTTCCGCCGGAGATGGCAGACGTGAATCCCGCAATCCTTGCCGCGCTCTCGCCGAATGCCGACGAAAACCATGATTTCTTTTCCGGCTCAGGTTCATCTTATGTGATGGGGAAAACAGTCGAAACCGAAGACGAAGACTGGAATTTTTAATCTTACGGGCATGGGAAATAACGTTACATTTTCCATGCCTTTATTTCAAGCAATACCGTGTTAAATCGCGCAAATATTACAACATGTCCTACACTCAATACGAGTGACATTATTCACCTGGATTCCCCCAATTCAGGTGGATTTTTGCTGGTTGTCTCAAAAAATATCTCTCCCTCCCCATTCGCGTTCAGCCCTTATATCATGGGAAATCACAGCCGATAGCACCTCGCAATATTCATGCCAGAAGCAAATTCAGGGTTGTCTCAGATTCTGAGTATGTTAGGGTAGAAAAAGGTAACTATTTCTATCAGGTAACATATCGACATAAGTAAATAACAGGAATCATTCTATTGCATGGCAATTAAATTAGAAGTGAAGAATCTGTATAAAATATTTGGAGAGCATCCGCAGCGTGCCTTCAAATATATTGAAAAGGGACTATCGAAAGAGCAAATACTGGAAAAAACGGGGCTATCGCTTGGCGTTAAAGACGCCAGTCTGGCCATTGAAGAAGGCGAGATATTTGTCATCATGGGATTATCCGGCTCGGGTAAATCCACAATGGTACGCCTTCTCAATCGCCTGATTGAACCCACCCGCGGGCAGGTACTGATTGACGGTGTTGATATTGCCAAAATATCAGACGCTGAGCTTCGCGAGGTGCGCAGGAAAAAGATTGCGATGGTCTTCCAGTCATTTGCGCTCATGCCGCATATGACCGTGCTGGATAATACGGCATTCGGTATGGAATTAGCGGGCATCGCGGCGCAAGAGCGTCGCGAAAAAGCGCTGGACGCCTTGCGTCAGGTAGGGCTTGAGAATTACGCTCACGCCTACCCGGATGAACTTTCCGGTGGGATGCGTCAGCGTGTTGGGCTTGCCCGCGCGCTGGCAATCAACCCTGATATCTTATTAATGGATGAAGCATTTTCCGCCCTCGATCCATTAATTCGTACCGAAATGCAGGATGAGCTGGTGAAATTACAGGCGAAACATCAGCGCACCATTGTCTTTATTTCCCACGATCTTGATGAGGCTATGCGTATTGGCGACAGGATTGCCATTATGCAAAATGGCGAGGTCGTACAGGTTGGTACGCCGGATGAGATCCTGAATAATCCGGCAAATGATTATGTCCGCACGTTCTTCCGTGGCGTGGATATTAGTCAGGTCTTTAGCGCCAAAGATATTGCCCGTCGCAGTCCGGTCGGATTAATTCGTAAAACGCCAGGTTTTGGTCCCCGTTCGGCACTGAAATTATTACAGGATGAAGACCGTGAATATGGTTACGTCATTGAGCGTGGCAATAAATTCGTGGGCGTCGTGTCCATCGACTCATTAAAAGCGGCATTAAGCCAGGCGCAAGGGATTGAAGCGGCGCTTATCGACGACCCTTTAGTCGTTGATGCGCAAACCCCACTCAGCGAGTTGCTCTCTCACGTCGGCCAGGCGCCCTGCGCGGTGCCGGTTGTCGATGAAGAACACCAGTATGTTGGCATTATTTCAAAACGTATGTTGCTACAGGCTTTAGATCGCGAGGGGGGTAACAATGGCTGATCAAACGAATCCGTGGGATACCGCACAGGTGGCCGATACTACGACGCAAACGGCTGATGCCTGGGGAACACCGGCAGGCGTAGCCACGGACGGCGGCAGTACCGACTGGTTGAACAGCGCGCCCGCGCCAGCCCCTGAACACTTTTCTCTTCTGGACCCGTTCCATAAGACGCTGATCCCGCTGGATAGCTGGGTCACAGAGGGAATCGACTGGGTCGTCACCCATTTCCGTCCCCTTTTTCAGGGGATTCGTGTGCCGGTGGATTACATTCTTAACGGCTTTCAGCAACTGCTGCTGGGAATGCCCGCCCCTGTGGCGATTATTCTCTTTGCGCTGATTGCCTGGCAGGTTTCCGGCGTGGGCATGGGGATCGCAACGCTGATATCGCTGATCGCGATCGGCGCGATCGGTGCCTGGTCGCAGGCGATGATTACCCTGGCGCTGGTGTTGACCGCCCTGTTGTTCTGCGTCGTGATCGGATTACCGATGGGAATCTGGCTGGCGCGCAGCCCGCGCGCAGCCAAAATAGTTCGTCCGCTGCTGGATGCGATGCAGACCACGCCCGCGTTTGTCTATCTGGTGCCGATTGTCATGTTATTCGGCATCGGTAACGTGCCGGGCGTGGTGGTGACGATTATTTTTGCTCTACCGCCGATTATACGCCTGACGATCCTGGGCATTAACCAGGTGCCTGCCGACTTAATTGAAGCGTCGCGCTCGTTCGGCGCCAGCCCGCGCCAAATGTTGTTCAAAGTGCAACTACCGCTGGCGATGCCCACCATTATGGCAGGCGTTAATCAGACGCTGATGCTGGCTCTCTCAATGGTCGTCATCGCCTCGATGATTGCGGTCGGCGGGCTTGGCCAGATGGTATTACGCGGCATTGGTCGTCTTGATATGGGGCTGGCAACCGTGGGCGGCGTCGGCATTGTGATTCTCGCCATCATTCTGGACCGTCTGACGCAGGCCGTCGGGCGCGACTCGCGTAGCCGCGGTAACCGTCGCTGGTATACCACCGGTCCTGTTGGGCTAATCACCCGCCCTTTCGTTAAGTAACTCTCCTGACGCCCGGTGACATTGCGCTTACCGGGCTTACAACTCCCTACCATAATTAAAGGAACAACGATGCGACATACTGTGATATTTGCCTCAGCGTTTGCCACCCTTGTCACCGCCAGCGCTTTCGCTGCCGACCTGCCTGGCAAAGGCATTACCGTCCAACCAATCCAAAGCACGATTTCTGAAGAGTCCTTCCAGACGTTACTGGTCAGCCGGGCGCTGGAAAAGTTGGGTTATACCGTAAATAAGCCGAGTGAAGTCGATTACAACGTAGGCTATACCTCCATCGCCTCTGGCGATGCGACGTTTACCGCCGTGAACTGGCAGCCGCTGCATGATGATATGTATGCCGCAGCAGGCGGAGACAAAAAGTTTTACCGCGAGGGTGTCTTCGTCTCCGGCGCTGCGCAGGGCTATCTGATCGATAAAAAAACCGCCGAGCAGTACAACATCACCAATATCGCTCAGCTAAAAGATCCGAAAATCGCCAAAATCTTCGATACCAATGGCGACGGCAAAGCGGACATGATGGGCTGCTCGCCGGGCTGGGGCTGCGAAGCCGTGATCAATCACCAGAATAAAGCGTTTGATCTGCAAAAAACCGTTGAGGTCAGCCACGGTAACTATGCGGCGATGATGGCTGATACCATTACCCGTTTTAAAGAAGGCAAGCCGGTGCTGTATTACACCTGGACCCCGTACTGGGTGAGCGACGTAATGAAGCCGGGTAAAGATGTCGTCTGGCTACAGGTGCCGTTCTCCTCCCTGCCGGGCGAACAGAAAAATATTGATACTAAACTGCCGAACGGCGCGAACTATGGGTTCCCGGTTAATACCATGCATATTGTCGCCAATAAGGCATGGGCGGAGAAAAACCCGGCGGCGGCGAAACTGTTCGCCATCATGAAGCTGCCGCTGGCGGATATCAACGCGCAGAACGCCATGATGCATGCCGGTAAATCGTCTGAAGCCGATGTTCAGGGCCATGTGGACGGCTGGATCAACGCCCACCAGCAGCAGTTTGACGGCTGGGTGAAAGAAGCGCTGGCCGCGCAGAAATAAGATCGTTTTTTATGCCGGATAAGGCGCAGTTCATGCGCCGCTATCCGGCCAACGCAATCTCTCCTCAAAGCGCACGATTCATCACGTCACCGTTCCCCTTTATTCATCAACATCCGCTATGATTGTTTTCCCAGGAAATAATTATCTGAATCACGATTACCATCATGACGAAACCCACCCATGGGCTTAGCCCGGCGCTGATCGTTTTAATGTCTGTGGCCACGGGTCTGGCGGTCGCCAGCAACTACTACGCCCAGCCGCTGCTTGATACCATCGCGCATCACTTTTCGCTTTCCGCCAGCTCCGCAGGGTTTATCGTTACCGCCGCGCAGTTGGGCTATGCCGCTGGCCTGTTGTTTCTGGTGCCGCTCGGCGACATGTTTGAACGCCGAACGCTGATTGTCTCCATGACGTTGCTGGCGGCTGGCGGAATGCTGATCACCGCCAGCAGTCAGTCGCTTAGCATGATGATACTCGGAACGACCTTAACCGGACTGTTCTCCGTGGTGGCGCAGATTCTGGTTCCGCTGGCCGCCACGCTTGCGACGCCCGCCACCCGCGGTAAAGTGGTCGGCACCATTATGAGCGGCCTGTTGCTGGGGATCCTGCTGGCGCGAACGGTCGCCGGACTGCTGGCAAACCTCGGCGGTTGGCGCACCGTATTTTGGGTAGCGTCGGCGCTGATGGCGCTGATGGCCGTCGCGTTGTGGCGCGGACTGCCAAAGCTCAAATCCGACACCCATCTTAACTACCCGCAACTGTTGGGTTCTGTATTCAGCCTGTTTATTCACGATAAGCTGCTGCGTACCCGCGCGCTGCTGGGCTGTCTGACCTTTGCTAATTTCAGCATCCTCTGGACATCAATGGCCTTTTTGCTCGCCGCGCCGCCGTTTAGCTATTCCGAGGGAATGATTGGCCTGTTTGGCCTGGCGGGGGCCGCCGGCGCTTTAGGCGCGCGTCCGGCTGGCGGATTTGCCGATAAAGGTAAATCTCACCTCACCACCACGTTCGGCTTACTGCTGCTGTTACTCTCCTGGCTGGCTATCTGGCTTGGGCACACCTCGGTACTGGCGCTGATTATTGGCATTCTGGTACTGGACCTCACCGTTCAGGGGGTACATATCACCAATCAGACGGTCATCTATCGTTTGCATCCGGATGCGCGTAACCGGCTCACCGCCGGCTATATGACCAGCTACTTTATCGGTGGCGCTGCAGGGTCGCTGATTTCCGCCTCCGCCTGGCAACATGCCGGCTGGGCCGGCGTTTGTCTGGCGGGTGTCACGGTAGCCTTACTTAATTTACTGGTCTGGTGGCGAGGTTTTCACCGACAGGAAGCCGTAAATTAAGCGGATAGTGAGCGTTTACCTTTGTTTAAGCTCCTTAGGGTGTTAAGGAGCTCCCCAGTCTGTTAAGGTTATGCTATTCATTTATCATGGTTATTTTTATACCGGTGAAGAATAATATAATTCTATGGAAAGCCCTGCATCCCCATCTGCTCCCAGGCCAATAGCGCCCGTTCAAGGATTCGAAGGTCGTTCACCGATAGCTATCCGTGATATTCCGGTGGCTTTTGCATCGGGTTGTAAGGCCGTTTACCCGGCTTTCGCCCCTCCCGCTTATCGTTCTCTCCTGATTTTTTCATGCAGGCACTCACGCTTTTCTCGTCATTCCTGGATTTGCCGCAGGCGGCGCTTTACCGGGCCCAATGTTCCCGCTGGCGTCTCAGTCTGCGTATCATTGGTTGCTTTATAGCCTGAAAGAATGATTTTGTATTAATAATACATTTACTTTATTTGTCACTGTCGTTACTATATCGGCTGAAATTAATGAGGTCATGCCCAAATGGATAGTTCGTTTACGCCCATTGAACAAATGCTAAAATTTCGCGCCAGCCGTCACGAAGACTTTCCTTACCAGGAAATTCTTTTGACTCGTCTTTGTATGCACATGCAAGGCAAGCTCCTGGAAAACCGCAATAAAATGCTGAAGGCTCAAGGGATTAACGAGACGTTGTTTATGGCGTTGATTACGCTGGAGTCTCAGGAAAACCACAGTATTCAGCCGTCTGAATTAAGCTGCGCGCTGGGTTCATCTCGCACCAATGCGACACGCATTGCAGATGAGCTGGAAAAACGCGGCTGGATTGAGCGTCGTGAGAGCGATAACGACCGCCGTTGCCTGCATCTGCAATTAACGGAGAAAGGCCAGGCATTTTTGCAAGAAGTGCTTCCACCTCAGCATCATTGTCTGCATCAACTCTGGTCATCACTTAGCACTGCCGAAAAAGATCAACTTGAGCACATCACTCGTAAACTCCTGACGCGTCTTGATCAAATGGAGCAGGAAGGCACTGTTCTTGAGGCGCTGCGCTAAAGCGCCGACCCGCTCAAAAATCCAGATTAATAACAGGAAAGCGGACAGGCCGGCACGCGTTACTGCTGGCCTTTCTGACAACAGGTCGGCTCAGCCGATGTGAATAATAAGATCGTGGAGAACAACATGAGCGCAAATGCGGAGATCCAAACCCCGCAGCAACCGGCTAAGAAGAAAGGCAAACGCAAAACAGCGCTGCTACTTCTTACCTTGCTCTTTGTTATTATTGCCGTGGCATATGGAATTTATTGGTTTTTAGTATTGCGTCATATTGAAGAGACAGATGATGCTTACGTGGCAGGGAACCAGGTTCAAATCATGGCGCAGGTGTCAGGCAGCGTGACGAAAGTCTGGGCTGATAACACCGACTTTGTAAAAGAGGGCGATGTTCTGGTCACGCTCGATCAGACTGACGCCAAACAAGCGTTTGAAAAAGCCAAAACGGCGCTGGCCTCCAGCGTGCGCCAGACGCACCAGTTGATGATTAACAGCAAGCAGTTGCAGGCGAATATCGACGTGCAAAAAACCGCCCTGGCGCAAGCGCAAAGCGACCTTAACCGTCGTGTGCCGCTGGGTAACGCCAATCTTATTGGCCGTGAAGAGCTGCAACACGCCCGCGATGCCGTCGCCAGCGCGCAGGCACAGCTGGATGTCGCCATTCAACAGTACAATGCCAACCAGGCAATGATACTCAACAGTAATCTGGAAGATCAGCCTGCGGTTCAACAAGCGGCGACCGAAGTGCGTAACGCCTGGCTGGCGCTGGAGCGTACTCGCATCGTCAGCCCAATGACTGGTTATGTCTCCCGCCGCGCTGTCCAGCCTGGCGCGCAAATCAGCCCCACCACGCCGCTGATGGCCGTGGTGCCTGCAACCGATCTGTGGGTGGACGCTAACTTTAAAGAGACCCAATTAGCGAATATGCGCATTGGGCAGCCAGTGACGGTGATTACTGATATTTATGGCGACGACGTAAAATACACCGGTAAAGTCGTCGGTCTGGATATGGGAACAGGCAGCGCCTTCTCCCTGCTGCCCGCGCAAAATGCGACGGGTAACTGGATTAAAGTGGTTCAACGTCTGCCGGTACGCGTCGAACTGGACGCCCGCCAGTTAGAACAACATCCGCTGCGTATTGGTTTATCGACGCTGGTCACCGTGGATACCGCTAATCGCGACGGTCAGGTACTGGCCAGCCAGGTACGAACGACGCCGGTTGCCGAAAGTAACGCACGCGAAATTAATCTCGCGCCGGTCAATAAACTGATCGACGACATCGTACAGGCTAACGCGGGTTAATCCTGAGGTGCGTGTGATGCAACAGCAAAAACCGCTGGAGGGCGCGCAGCTCGTCATCATGACGATCGCGCTGTCGCTGGCGACATTCATGCAGGTGCTGGACTCCACCATTGCCAACGTAGCGATTCCGACCATCGCCGGGAACCTGGGTTCTTCCCTAAGCCAGGGGACATGGGTTATCACCTCTTTCGGGGTGGCGAACGCTATCTCGATTCCCTTAACCGGCTGGCTGGCGAAACGTTTTGGCGAAGTCAAACTGTTCATGTGGTCGACGGTCGCCTTTGCCGCGGCCTCCTGGGCCTGTGGCGTATCCAGCAGCCTGAATATGCTGATCTTCTTCCGCGTGGTGCAGGGCGTGGTCGCCGGGCCGCTGATTCCGCTCTCGCAAAGCCTGTTGCTGAATAACTATCCGCCTGCAAAGCGCTCCATTGCGCTGGCGCTCTGGTCAATGACCGTCATTGTCGCGCCGATTTGCGGCCCGATTCTGGGGGGCTATATCAGTGATAATTACCACTGGGGATGGATTTTCTTCATCAACGTGCCGATTGGCATCGCCGTCGTCCTGATGACGTTACACACGCTGCGCGGGCGTGAAACGCATACCGAACGGCGACGTATTGACGCCGTCGGGCTGGCGTTACTGGTGATTGGCATCGGCAGCCTGCAAATTATGCTCGACCGCGGTAAAGAACTGGACTGGTTCTCCTCGCAGGAAATTATCATCCTGACCGTGGTCGCCGTCATCGCCATCAGTTTCCTGATCGTCTGGGAACTGACCGACGATCACCCTATCGTCGATCTTTCTCTTTTTAAATCGCGTAACTTCACTATTGGCTGCTTGTGCATCAGCCTTGCCTATATGCTCTATTTCGGCGCCATTGTTCTACTGCCGCAGCTTTTGCAAGAGGTGTACGGCTATACCGCAACGTGGGCAGGTCTGGCGTCGGCGCCAGTCGGTATTATTCCGGTAATTTTGTCGCCGATTATCGGACGCTTCGCGCATAAACTGGATATGCGCAGGCTGGTCACGTTCAGCTTCATTATGTACGCCGTCTGTTTTTACTGGCGCGCCTGGACGTTCGAACCGGGTATGGATTTCGGCGCTTCCGCATGGCCGCAGTTTATTCAGGGATTTGCCGTCGCCTGCTTCTTTATGCCGCTGACCACCATTACGCTCTCCGGGTTACCGCCCGAACGGCTGGCGGCGGCATCAAGCCTGTCGAACTTCACGCGAACGCTGGCGGGCTCCATCGGCACCTCGATTACCACCACTATGTGGACCGATCGTGAGTCGCTACACCATGCTCAGCTCACGGAGTCGGTTACAGCGTATAATCCAAACGCTCAGGCTATGTACGATAAACTGGAAGGCTTAGGGATGACGCACCAACAGGCGTCAGGCTGGATAGCCCAGCAAATCACGAATCAGGGGCTGATTATTTCCGCCAACGAAATCTTCTGGATGTCGGCGGGGATCTTCCTGGTGCTGCTCGGCCTGGTGTGGTTCGCCAAACCGCCCTTCGGTGCGGGCGGCGGCGGTGGCGGCGCGCACTAACTATCTGATAAAAGGGATCTGCGGATCCCTTTTTTAGTAGACCAACAATCAGAAGAAATATTTGAATCTCAGACGCCCGCCGTAACGCGCATCTTCACTGTTATCGCCATTATTCGGATTGGCCTCTACCCATGAAGCATAGGCACCGAGGTAGATGTTAAAGTTTTTCATATCCATCACGTTGGGGAATAAATATGAGGCATGAATAGTGTGAATGTCATAATTGCCGGGATCGGTGATCCAGCAATCGTCCTCACAAACGGCATCGATATTGGTAGCATTGAAGGCTTCGATTTTGTTATGCGCATAGATATAACCCAGTTCAAATCGATGCCACAGCGCATTCACCCCAGCGGTAAAATCTGTCTCATCGGTCGCATCCATATAGGCGGTATTCAGGTTAATCACTGCGCCATCTTCCGGGTCAGTTTTTTGACCATTCCAGGTCATGGTAAAACCATAGCCCGTACGATCTGACTGATCGATCCACTTCCCATTCTCATAATAGCCATAGGCGTTGTTAACGACGTTACTTTCCATCGCTATCGCCGTTGAAAAACGCCCGTTTTGCCAGGCGATAACCGGACGGACGTAAGCCACGTTTTTATCGTTGCTTAAATCCATTCCATGGTACTGCTTCTCGGTATATAACGTACTGCCATTTTCCAGCAATGTGTTAACTTCGAAATACCAGTTGTCGATAGTTTTACTCAGCAGGAAGTTACCCCCACTGTCGCTACGTCCCCGTCCTTCTTTCATCATATAGATATAGCCGTAACCGTCACTGTAAAGATCGTTCGCTGTATTCCCCGAATATTCAATAAACGTATCCTGATTCAGCGGGAACATATCGTAGGCTTCAAAACGACCAACCTTAATTTTCCAGTCATTCTCACGACCAAAGAAGAAAACGGCATCATCAAGGTTCATTTTTCCGGTCAGGTCCGCCAGAGGCTGTACAGAGAATCCGGCAAAATTACCGTTGTCCAGCCGCTGGTAGCCATCAAAGCCCAGCAACAGGCGTCCGTTAATATCCCAGCGTTCATTGGTTCCTGATGCCCAATCTTTATTCGCTGACGTTCTCATCGAGGTCAGGCTACCGGAACGGCTTGCCGCATCCATATTAAATTCGACATCGCCATAGAACTTAATATCGCTGAATCCGGATAAGGTCAGCTTCGGCGGCGTTTTATCTGCTGCAATGGGCTCGGCGGACTGGACATTCACCGTCGGCGTAGCGGCGACCTGCTGCTGTTTCAGCGAGCGAATTTGCGCCTCGGCATCGGATGCCCGTTTTTCAGCATTAACAACACGTTGCTCCAGTTCAGCCAGACGCTGCTCAATAGTGATATTATTCGCTGCCCAAAGGTTATGAGAAAAGCAAGCACCGATCATCAGCGCCAAATATTTAGCCTTCATTTTTTATCCCTTAAGTTTGATGTATACCAGATAAGATTTGCTAAAAACCCCATCGACCGGCTATTAGTAGAGTCTTGTTATTACCTGGATATCTGGCGCATTCCATTATGTTTTTCTATTAATTATTTATGATTTTTAGTTTATGTGATCAATACACTCTGGCATCGTGAGTTATCCGCCTTTTCTGTTTGCCAGATCACATTTTATTATTTAACAGGCCAGGCATTACTTAATTTAAAACGTATTCTCGCCGCAAATATAATAAACGCAAATTATATTAAGCAATAAAAAACCCCGGCCATAAACCGGGGTTAATTTAAATACTGGAACCGCTTACCAATAAGACTAAATATGCAGTTCCTGCAGTTTTTCTTTCGGTAGCGCCAGCTCTTTATTGATGTTCACGCGTACATCACGCTCCAGAATATGACGGGCAATGTCCTGCGCTTCACTGAGCGAGTGCATCTGATACGTACCGCACTGGTAAACGTTCAGCTCCGGGATCTGGTTTTGATCCTGCACTTTCAGCACATCCGCCATCGCCGCTTTCCACGCGTCGGCAACACGCTGCTCGTCCGGCGTGCCAATCAGGCTCATGTAGAAACCGGTACGGCAGCCCATCGGCGAGATATCGATAATCTCAACGCCGTTACCGTTGAGGTGGTCGCGCATAAAGCCAGCAAACAGATGCTCAAGCGTATGAATCCCTTTTTCCGGCATCACTTCTTTGTTCGGAATGCAAAAACGCAGATCAAACACGGTGATTGCGTCGCCATGCGGGGTGTTCATCGTTTTTGCAACCCGGACCGCCGGCGCTTGCATCCGGGTATGATCGACTGCGAAGCTATCTAATAATGGCATTTAGTCACCTCCGATAATTTTTTAAAAATAAACTGAACTCTTTGTTCCGGGGCGAGTCTGAGTATATGAAAGACGCGCATTTGTTATCATCATCCCTGTTTTCAGCGATGAAATTTTGGCCACTCCGTGAGTGGCCTTTTTCTTTTGGGTCAGGCGTGTTTCGCAAGCCACGCGGCAAACGGCTCGGTATCCGCCGCCTCAATCTCCTGCTGACGACGTACTGAAGCGTCACGTTCAGCAATAAACTCTTCTTCCTGTAAAATCTCCAGCGGCTCTTCGCGTAACAGATTACGGTAAGCCTCACCGAACGCTTTCCCGGTGCCGCCAATGCCTTCATCAATCATAGACCGTAGGATCCGGGCGGAGAATGTCAGTTCAGGATTATCAAAGCAGGCGACCAACTCATCACACACCTTTTGATACTCCTCTCCCCCGTGGATACTGTCCAGCGTTTGCGCCACGCGTTTCAGATCGCGGAAGAGATCTTTCCCTACGTTGGGCAGCGGGAACTGCGCAGTTTCACAGCCAATGCCTAACGTCAGGCCCGGCTTACGCCCTTCCAGAATAACGCGATTCCAGTTTGTACGCGTACATAACAGCTCATCGCTACTCATTTCCGGCGCATCGGCCAATACGCACCAGACCATAAACAGATCGAGGAAGCGCACCTGTTGCTCGTCTACGCCGATCGGTGAGAACGGGTTAATATCGAGAGAACGAACTTCAATATACTCAATACCACCACGCAGAAGCGCGTCAGAAGGCGATTCGCCGCTGCGCGTCACGCGCTTGGGACGAATGGGCGCGTACAGCTCATTTTCAATTTGCAGAACGTTGCTGTTAATCTGTAGCCGCTTACCGTCTTTTTCCACACCAATCCGCGCGTACTCCTCGGAAGGGGTTTTAATCGCGCGCTTCAGACCTGCCACATACTCATGCAAATCGTTAAACGTAATTCCGAGATTGCTTTGCGACTTATTGGTATAACCCAAATCGCTCAGACGTAGCGACGTCGCGTACGGCAGGTAGTACATGCCGCAGTCCGTTTTTTCAAACGGTAATGTGGTTGGCTTTCCTTGCAGGAAAGAGGAACAAATGGCCGGAGACGCGCCAAACAGATAGGGGATGACCCAGCCAAAACGGTAATAGTTGCGAATCAGACGAAAATAGCCGGCAGAAATTTTTTCTTTTGCCGCTTCGCCTTCCGTAACGCCGCATTTCGCCTGCCAGAACGCCATCGGTAATGAAAAATTGTAATGTACGCCGGAGATGGTTTGCATCAAGGCGCCATAACGATTTTTCAGCCCTTCGCGATAGAGCGTTTTAAAACGCCCGGTATTGGATGTGCCGTACTGCGCCAGCTCTATGTCCTGCCCTTCCGCAATATAGCAGGGCATACTTAATGGCCACATCCGCTCATCGCCCAGTTTCCTGGCCGTATACCGATGGAGATCGCGCATAAAAGTGAGCATATGCTGGATATCGCCATCGACTGGCGTAATAAACTCCAGTAGGGCTTCCGCAAAATCCGTGGTAATCCATTTATGGGTCAGCGCTGAACCTAACGCTTCAGGATGACCTGTTGTCGCCAGCGTGCCATCAGCATTGACACGCAGCGTTTCGCGCTCTAACCCGCGCTGTATCCCCTTTAACGCCTGAGGATGTTTTTCCAGCCAGGCCAGAGCCTGTGATACGTCCGGGATCAAATTGACCTCCCGCCTGTCCAAATCGTTTTAATAAGCATAACTGTAATGGCGGCCATACATGCCAAACCTACAATTATTACCACCACATCATGCCCTGAACCGTCGCCGCTGCGAGCGCAACATAGCGCAGCGCCTTACCAAGACACAAAAAAAAGATCGTCCGCCCCCACGGGATGCGCATCCATCCCGCTAACAGGCACAACAAATCACCGATGACCGGCATCCAGCTTAATAATAGTGTGGCTGCGCCATAACGCTTTAGCCAGCCAGTCGCTTTTTCCTGCCAGCGCGACGTTTTGCGCAGCGGAAAGAAACGCCCAAGAATAACGTTAGTTACCCCTCCAAGGCTATTACCCATTGTTGCTGTTAAGACTAAGACCCAGGGATGACTGACGCCGGAGACCAGCATAGCAACCAAAACCACCTCAGAATTACCGGGTAACAGCGTTGCGCTGAGAAAACTACTGGCAAACAGAGACAGGAGCGACAGTCCGTCACTCACAATAGTCGAACATCCACGGCATCCATTCCCGCCGTCCGCGCCGCCTGTAAACCAAAATCGGCATCTTCAAATACCACGCACTGCGTCGGCATGACGCCCATCCGCTGGGCGCACAGTAGGAAGGTGTCAGGCGCGGGTTTGTGATGCTGTACGTGATCTGCCGCCACAACCGCATCAAAATAACGACGCAGCCCCAGATGCGCTAACAAGGCTTCCGCGATAGCGCTTTCGCTACCGGTACCGACCGACATGGGGCGCCGCCCATGCCACGCTTTAACCACCTCAACCAGCGGCAGTGGTTCTACGCAGTCCAGCAGGATGCTTTTTACCGCGTCGGTTTTCTCACGCGCCAGTGACAGGGGATCAAGATCGGCATGGTTAAGCTCAATGATTGACTGGGCGATAAGCCAGGTTGGCGAACCGTTAAGCGCGACCATTGCCTGTTCATCAAAACGAAGACCATAGCGCCCCAAAACCTCACGCCACGCTTTGCGATGCGTGGGTTCGGTATCCAGGAGAGTACCGTCCATATCAAAAATCAAACCAGCATAACGTGCGTACATCGTGTTCTCGCAAACCGAATAACCAGACAGTACTTTATCGCAATTGGTTGATTTTGTCGCTAATAGAGATGAAGAGGTATGTTCAGGATAAGGGGAAAAGCGATTGCAGGGCAGTAACGTATCCGGGAGGATTATTCGCCTTATGGGCCGTTGCTGACGCAACGTTATCCTTCTGATGCCAGCGGTGATTACCGCTATCTTATCTGCATCTTCATCGCTGAAAGTATGGAGAATAAAGTATGGAGAATATGGTGCATCCGGGAGGATTACTCGCCTTACGGCTCGCCCTTCGGGCCGTTGCTGACGCAACGTTATCCTTCCTGGTGCCAGCGGTGATTACCGCTATCTTATCTGCATCTTCATCGCTGAAAGTATGAAGAATATGGTGCATCCGGGAGGATTCGAACCTCCGACCGCTCGGTTCGTAGCCGAGTACTCTATCCAGCTGAGCTACGGATGCATTGGAAATGATGTTTACTACAAGATTTGATGTCGCATTTACTGCCACACTAAATAAGATGGTGCATCCGGGAGGATTACTCGCCTTACGGCTCGCCCTTCGGCGCCGTTGCTGATGCAACGTTATCCTTCCTGGTGCCAGCGGTGATTACCGCTATCTTATCCGTATCTTCATCACTGAAAGTACGGAGAATATGGTGCATCCGGGAGGATTCGAACCTCCGACCGCTCGGTTCGTAGCCGAGTACTCTATCCAGCTGAGCTACGGATGC
>NZ_JBGDVX010000010.1:0-123746 GCF_046551535.1 Salmonella sp. SAL04162 | reverse complement strand
TGGTGCATCCGGGAGGATTCGAACCTCCGACCGCTCGGTTCGTAGCCGAGTACTCTATCCAGCTGAGCTACGGATGCAAATGGCGGTGAGGCGGGGATTCGAACCCCGGATGCAGCTTTTGACCGCATACTCCCTTAGCAGGGGAGCGCCTTCAGCCTCTCGGCCACCTCACCACACGCCTCTTACGAGTGCTTCGAAGAACTTGTTCTGCTCATCGTCGCTGCGTGGCGCACATATTACTTTCTGGGACTTATAAGTCAAACAATTTTTCCAGAGCTTTTATCGTTTGCACACTTCACGCTCAATTAGTCTGTAAAAAAGCCAAAAAGAGTGTTTTATCAACAGATAATTTGATGACACGCTGGCCGCCAAAAGCGCACCATATCAACAGTGGGGTTGAAAAAAGTCATGAAGGGACAACGAGGGCGAGCGAGAAGAGAGGCTGCGTCTCACCCGAAAAGTGAGACGCGAAAACCTTAGTAACTGGACTGCTGGGATTTTTCAGCCTGGATACGCTGGTAGATCTCTTCACGATGGACAGAAACTTCTTTCGGGGCGTTCACGCCAATACGCACCTGGTTGCCCTTCACCCCTAAAACTGTCACGGTGACCTCATCGCCAATCATGAGGGTCTCACCAACTCGACGAGTCAGAATCAGCATTCTTTGCTCCTTGAAAGATTAAAAGAGTCGGGTCTCTCTGTATCCCGGCATTATCCATCATATAACGCCAAAAAGTAAGCGATGACAAACACCTTAGGTGTAAGCAGTCATGGCATTACATTCTGTTAAACCTAAGTTTAGCCGATATACAAAACTTCAACCTGACTTTATCGTTGTCGATAGCGTTGACGTAAACGCCGCAGCACGGGCTGCGGCGCCAACGAACGCTTATAATTATTGCAATTTTGCGCTGACCCAGCCTTGTACACTGGCTAACGCTGCAGGCAGAGCTGCCGCATCCGTACCACCGGCTTGCGCCATGTCCGGACGACCGCCACCCTTACCGCCCACCTGCTGAGCGACCATACCAATCAATTCCCCTGCTTTAACCCGGTCGGTCACATCCTTCGACACGCCCGCAATCAGAGAAACCTTACCTTCAACAACCGTTGCCAGTACGATAACGGTAGACCCCAGTTGATTTTTCAGATCATCAACCATGGTTCGCAGCATTTTCGGCTCAATACCAGCAAGCTCGCTGACCAGGAGCTTCACGCCGTTGAGATCGACCGCTTTACTGGAAAGATTTGCACTCTCCTGCGCTGCGGCCTGGTCCTTCAACTGCTGCAACTCTTTTTCCAGCTGACGTGTACGTTCCAGCACGGCACGCACTTTGTCGCCCAGATTCTGGCTGTCGCCCTTCAGCAGATGCGCAATATCGTTTAAGCGATCGCTTTGCGCGTGAACGGTGGCCATAGCGCCTTCACCGGTTACCGCCTCAATACGACGAATGCCCGCTGCGGTGCCGGACTCAGAGATAATACGGAATAGACCGATATCACCGGTACGACTGGCGTGAGTACCGCCGCACAGTTCGGTAGAGAAATCGCCCATGCTCAGAACGCGTACACGTTCGTCATATTTCTCGCCAAACAGCGCCATGGCCCCTTTCGCCTTCGCCGCGTCGAGATCCATGATGTTCGTTTCAATCGGCAGGTTGCGGCGAATTTGCGCATTCACCAAATCTTCAACCTGACGAATCTCCGACGGCTTCATCGCTTCATTGTGCGAGAAGTCGAAGCGCAGCACTTTATCGCTAACCAGCGAACCTTTCTGCGCAACGTGTGTCCCAAGCACCTGGCGCAACGCCGCGTGCATCAGGTGCGTGGCGGAGTGGTTCAGACGGATACGTGCGCGGCGCGCTTCATCTACATCAGCCTGTACCGCATCGCCCACTTTCAGAGCGCCCGCAGACAATTTGCCGAGGTGACCAATCGCCTGACCATATTTTTGCGTGTCGTCCACAGCGAAAGTAAATCCAGCGCCTTTCAGCTCGCCTTTATCGCCAACCTGACCGCCTGATTCCGCATAGAATGGGGTCTGATCCAGCACGACAACTGCTTCCTGTCCCGCGTTAATCGCTTCAACCGCTTTACCATCGACAAACAGCGCAGTCACTTTGCCGTTCAGTTCCAGATGGTCATAGCCTTTAAATTCAGAAGCGCTATCAACGCGGATCATCGCGTTGTAGTCCGCGCCAAAACCGCTAGCTTCGCGCGCGCGACGGCGTTGCTCTTCCATGGCTGCTTCAAAACCGGCTTCGTCGACTTTGATATTGCGCTCACGGCAGACGTCCGCCGTTAAATCGACCGGGAAACCATAAGTATCATACAGACGGAAAGCGGTTTCGCCGTCCAGGGTATCACCCTGCAATTTCGCCAGTTCTTCATCCAGCAGCGCCAGACCGCGCTCCAGCGTACGGGCGAACTGCTCTTCTTCCGTTTTCAGAACCTGCTCGACCTGCGCCTGCTGACGTTTCAACTCTTCGCCTGCGGAGCCCATTACCTCAATCAGCGGCCCAACCAGCTTGTAGAAGAAGGTCTCTTTCGCGCCCAGCATGTTGCCGTGACGAACCGCGCGACGAATAATGCGACGCAGCACATAGCCACGGTTTTCATTCGACGGCAGCACGCCATCGGCAACCAGGAATGCGCAAGAACGGATGTGGTCGGCGATAACGCGCAGCGATTTATTACCCAGATCGGTGGCGCCGGTGACTTTCGCTACCGCTTCAATCAACGTGCGGAACAGGTCGATATCATAGTTAGAGTTAACGTGTTGCAGTACCGCGGCAATACGCTCCAGCCCCATACCGGTATCTACAGACGGTTTCGGCAATGGTTCCATAGTCCCGTCAGCCTGACGGTTGAACTGCATAAAGACGATGTTCCAGATCTCAATATAGCGATCGCCGTCTTCTTCCGGGCTTCCCGGAGGGCCGCCCCAGATGTGGTCGCCATGATCGTAGAAGATTTCGGTGCACGGACCGCAGGGACCGGTATCGCCCATCTGCCAGAAGTTATCCGATGCGTATGGCGCGCCTTTATTGTCGCCAATACGGATAATACGCTCGCGCGGGATGCCGACTTCTTTTTCCCAGATCTCATAGGCTTCGTCGTCGGTTTCATAGACGGTGACCCATAAACGCTCTTTTGGCAGAGCAAACCAGTTTTCACCGGTCAGTAATTCCCATGCGAACTGAATGGCGTCGTGTTTGAAGTAATCGCCGAAGCTGAAGTTGCCCAGCATTTCGAAGAAAGTATGGTGACGTGCAGTGTATCCGACGTTTTCCAGATCGTTGTGTTTACCCCCCGCGCGTACGCAACGCTGGGAAGTGGTTGCACGGGAATAATTACGTTTATCGAGCCCAAGGAAAACATCCTTGAACTGGTTCATCCCGGCATTGGTAAACAACAGAGTGGGGTCATTGTTAGGCACCAGGGAACTGCTGGCAACTACCTGATGCCCTTTACTATGGAAAAAGTCGAGAAACGCCTGACGGATCTCAGCGGTGCTCTTGCTCATAATTATCCTGAAATCAAGCTACACTTCATCCTTCAGGCCGCCTCTGCGTTGGCTGCGAGTTTCCCGGTCACGCGTTCCCGAGGCTCACTTGCCGCTTTGATGCGGCTTGAATGATTTTGTGTATTTAAGGAATATTCGTCGCAGACGCTGTTCGCCGTTAAGCAACCCGCGTCCAGACGGAAAAAGTGGGAATAAGATAAGTTTTCTTTACCGGGAAGTAAAATCCCGTATGCGCTCAATCTGCAAAATTTCGCCATATTTGCTGGATATCGTCCATCAGATACCCGCGATAGAGCAAAAAGCGCTGTACCTTAACCTTTTCTGAAAAGTTTGAAGGGAGCGGCTCGCCATATTTGCGAACGGCCTGTTCACGTGCCATTTCACTCCAGTCAATTTCACATTCTCGCATCGCTTTTTCAGTCGATTCACGGGAAATGCCTTTCTGATTCAATTCCTGGCGAATACGCGCCGGGCCATAGCCTTTGCGGCTACGACTGGCGATAAAGCGCATCACGAAACGCTCGTCATCAAGATAGTGATGTTCGTGGCACCAGGCGATCACGCGTTCATAATCGTCTGCCGTCGCATCAATCTCTTCCGGCCCATTTTTGCCCATCACCGGCGCGGAGAGTTTACGCCGTAATTCCTGCTCGCTGTGATCGCGGACAGCAAGAATACGTACCGCACGATCAAGGAGACGAGCATAAGCGGGACGGCGCGATGTGGGTTCACTCATAAAAAACCTTAACAGGGAGAAATGCCAAAAGGGCCGCATAAATGCAGCCCTTGATGGTAATTTAACGTTTTGCTGAATGGCGGCTTCGTTTTGTCCGACCCACCATCACCTGATGCTTAAAAATCTTCGTTGGTTTCTGCAACGCCTTCGCTATCGTCAACGGCGAAATCGGGCGTGGCATTCTGATTACTCAACAGTAATTCACGAACCCTTTTCTCGATCTCTTTCGCTGTCGCCGGGTTCTCTTTCAGCCAGGTAGTCGCGTTCGCTTTACCCTGGCCAATCTTCTCGCCGTTGTAGCTGTACCATGCGCCCGCTTTCTCGATCAGCTTCTCTTTCACGCCCAGGTCAACCAGTTCGCCATAGAAGTTGATACCTTCACCGTAGAGGATCTGGAACTCGGCCTGCTTAAACGGCGCGGCGATTTTGTTTTTCACCACTTTCACACGAGTTTCGCTACCCACGACATTATCGCCCTCTTTCACCGCGCCAATACGACGGATATCAAGACGAACAGAGGCGTAGAATTTCAGCGCGTTACCGCCGGTGGTGGTTTCCGGGTTGCCGAACATCACGCCAATCTTCATACGGATCTGGTTGATGAAAATCAACAGCGTGTTGGACTGTTTCAGGTTCCCCGCCAGCTTACGCATCGCCTGGCTCATCATACGCGCCGCGAGGCCCATGTGAGAGTCGCCAATTTCGCCTTCGATTTCCGCTTTCGGCGTTAGCGCCGCTACGGAGTCGACCACAATGACGTCCACCGCGCCTGAACGCGCCAGCGCGTCACAGATTTCCAGCGCCTGCTCGCCGGTATCCGGCTGAGAACAGAGCAGGTTATCGATATCGACGCCCAGCTTGCGTGCGTAAACAGGGTCAAGCGCGTGTTCCGCATCGATAAACGCACAGGTTTTACCTTCACGCTGCGCAGCGGCAATCACCTGTAGCGTCAGGGTCGTTTTACCGGAAGATTCCGGCCCGTAAATTTCGACGATACGCCCCATCGGCAGACCGCCCGCACCGAGTGCGATGTCCAGTGAAAGCGAACCGGTGGAGATAGTTTCCACATCCATAGAACGGTCTTCACCCAGACGCATGATGGAGCCTTTACCAAATTGCTTTTCAATTTGGCCCAGTGCTGCCGCCAACGCTTTCTGTTTGTTTTCGTCGATAGCCATTATTACTCCTGTCATGCAACTTGGTATTGAACCGGATAGTGAATTCGTACTGTTGAAGCAATTATACTGTATGCTCATACAGTATCAAGTGTTTTGTAGAAATTGTTGCCACAGGGTTTGTAGCGCGTACGTCGTCGCCTGTCGACGCACCGATTCACGGTCGCCGCTGAAGCATTCCCGACGCGTAATCCCTTCTCCACTGACGCTGGCGAAAGCAAACCACACCGTACCAACCGGCTTTTCTTCACTGCCGCCATCCGGCCCGGCAATTCCGCTAATAGCGACAGCAAAATCGGCGCGAGCGGCCTTCAACGCCCCGATCGCCATTTCGACCACTACGGGTTCGCTGACCGCGCCATGCTGCGCCAGAGTCTCTTCACGCACGCCAATCATCTGCGCTTTGGCTTCATTACTATAGGTGACAAAGCCGCGTTCAAACCAGGCGGAGCTTCCGGCGATGTCGGTAATGGCTTTCGCCAGCCAGCCGCCGGTACAGGACTCTGCCGTCGTTACGGTCGCCCTGCGCGCTTTTAACGCCAGCCCGACCTGCTCGCTAAGCCGCATCAGTTCACTGTCAGTCATCATGACCTCTGTCAGTTAGAAATCCTGCCGCACAAGATAGCACTTTCTCACCAGAGATGGGGACGAGCAGTCGATTTTACGAGTCGGATTCCGAAAAAATGCCAGCAGGTTATTTATGCAGAATGAAAGAGGTAACACATGACTAAATAGCAATACCATGTCGCTAAATTTACACGCACGGAGAGAAAGCAAGGATGTCACTCAAAAAAACGGAAAGCACACAGCACAAACTAAAACAAACCACCCAACTACGGCTGTGGGCCACAATTGGCGGCGTCTGTTCACTTGTCATGGGAGTACTGAATATATTGTCGTCAGGCTATTTTGAACCGTATGATGGCGGTCAAATTATCTTAGGCCTGGGATGTCTGGGATATAGTCTGGCACTATCAAAGAAGATATCCCACTTGCAGGCAGAGAATCAGCCCAAAAAGCCATAATAATAGCGGAGGGGGTGCTCCCCTCCCTAAGCGTAAATTAGCGCACCCGCGCCAGCGCTACCGCCTGGCCCAGTTGCCAAACCGCCATCGCATAATGCGTGCTGTGGTTATATCGGGTAATGGTGTAGAAGTTCGGCAGGCCGTACCAGTACTGGTAGCCCGTACCGATATCCAGACGCAGCAGGCTGGCTTCCTGATGATTGCCCAACGATTGCTGCGGCGTTAAGCCTGCGGCGGCAAGCTGAGAGAGGCTATATTTTGTTTTGAAACCATTCGCCAGCCCAGGCGCCTGACCATTCGCCGGCACCGCAACCGTATCGCCTTTCACCCAACCATGCGCCTTGAAGTAGTTCGCCACGCTGCCGATGGCATCAACCGGGTCCCAAAGGTTGATGTGATTGTCGCCATTGAAATCGACCGCATATTCTTTATAGGAAGATGGCATAAACTGGCCGTAGCCCATCGCGCCCGCAAAGGAACCTTTCAGATTGAGCGGATCGTCTTGCTCATCGCGCGCCATGAGCAGGAAGGTTTCCAGCTCGCCGGAGAAATATTCCGCCCGACGCGGATAGTTAAATGACAGCGTCGCCAGCGCGTCCAGAATCCGCGTTTTCCCCATGATACGTCCCCAGCGGGTTTCCACGCCGATAATCCCCACGATGATTTCCGGCGGTACGCCGTATACCTGCCAGGCGCGGTTCAGCGCGTCTTCATACTGATTCCAGAACGCGACGCCGTTTTGCACGTTATCCGGCGTAATAAATTGTTTGCGGTAGCGCAACCAGGCGCCATTTGGTCCAGCGGGCGGCTGAGTGGTCGGCGCTTGTCTGTCCATCAGACGCAGGACGTAATCCAGTCTTTTAGACTGCGAGAGGATCTCCTGCAGTTGCTGACGGTCGAAACCGTGTTTACTGACCATTTTATCAATGAACTGCTGCGCATTAGGGTTGTTGGCGAAGTCGCCGCCCATTTGCATGACGTTATGCTGCGGCTCAAGCAGGAAGCCGCCGGAAGGCGTGCCCGTCGTCGCTTGAGTCTCGGAAGATTTTGGCTTGCTGCTACAGGCAGCAAGCAATACGCAAAGTGGAAGTAACGCTACATAACGACGCTTGAACATGAGACATCCATTAAACAAATTCAGCCAGGAAGAAGTATGGTAAAGCATCCCCCGCCGCACAAGGAAGCGGCACAAGAGAATAAATCACCTTTCTCCTCTTTTCAGTTTGTATCTGCTCCCCTACCCCACAAACTTTCAACTTAAAATATTTTTCTTTTATTTTGCGATCACAATAACACTTTTGAATCTTTCAACATGATTACAATGAACAGGAAATTAGCAAGAAAACTAAAAACCCTACAGGAGAGAACAATGATCGAAACCATTACACATGGTGCGGAGTGGTTCATCGGGTTATTCCAGAAAGGCGGAGAGGTGTTTACCGGTATGGTGACAGGTATTCTTCCGCTACTGATAAGCCTGCTGGTTATCATGAATGCGCTCATCAATTTTATCGGCCAGCAGCGTATTGAGCGTTTTGCCCAACGTTGCGCCGGAAATCCGCTATCTCGTTACCTGCTTTTACCGTGTATCGGAACATTTGTTTTTTGTAATCCGATGACCCTGAGTCTGGGACGCTTTATGCCGGAGAAGTACAAGCCGAGCTATTACGCGGCGGCCTCCTATAGCTGTCACTCCATGAACGGTCTGTTTCCGCATATCAATCCCGGCGAACTGTTTGTTTATCTGGGTATCGCCAGCGGACTCACCACGTTAGGACTTCCTCTCGGCCCGCTCGCGGTGAGCTATCTGCTGGTAGGTCTGGTGACGAACTTCTTCCGCGGTTGGGTCACCGATCTCACCACCGCTATTTTTGAGAAAAAAATGGGGATTCAACTTGAGCAGAAAGTTCATCTGACAGGAGCGGTATCATGACACGGGTTCGTATTGAGAAAGGCGCCGGCGGCTGGGGCGGCCCGCTTGAACTGGACGTTACGCCAGGCAAAAAGATCGTCTATATCACAGCAGGTACGCGCCCGGCGATCGTCGACAAACTGGCGCAACTAACAGGCTGGCAAGCGGTGGACGGCTTTAAAGAAGGCGAACCGCCGGAAGCGGAGATCGGCGCGGCCATTATCGACTGTGGCGGTACGCTGCGCTGCGGTATCTATCCGAAACGCCGGATTCCAACCATTAATATTCACTCGACGGGTAAGTCCGGCCCACTGGCGCAGTATATTGTTGAGGATATTTATGTCTCCGGCGTAAAAGAAGAAAACATTACTCTTGTCGGCGAAACGCCTGCCAGTCCCCAGCCTGCCAAAA
Organism: Salmonella sp. SAL04162; assembly: GCF_046551535.1. Taxonomy (NCBI): domain Bacteria; kingdom Pseudomonadati; phylum Pseudomonadota; class Gammaproteobacteria; order Enterobacterales; family Enterobacteriaceae; genus Salmonella; species Salmonella sp. SAL04162. Next base: position 114,960 of record NZ_JBGDVX010000010.1, on the reverse strand, counting down.
CGACATTAGGACGTGACTACGACACCAGCAAAAAAATCACCGAGCAGAGCGACGGGCTGCTGGCAAAAGTTGGTATGGGAATGGGCTCCGCCGTGGCGGTACTGTTCCAGTCCGGTCGCGACACCATTGATACGGTTCTGAAAACAATCCTGCCGTTTATGGCGTTCGTTTCGGCGCTGATCGGCATCATTATGGCCTCAGGTCTTGGCGACTGGATCGCCCACGGCCTGGCGCCATTAGCCAGCCATCCACTGGGGCTGGTGACGCTGGCATTGATCTGCTCTTTCCCGCTGCTGTCGCCCTTTCTCGGCCCTGGCGCGGTTATCGCTCAGGTCATTGGCGTCCTGATCGGCGTTCAGATAGGCCTGGGCAATATCCCCCCGCATCTGGCGCTTCCCGCCCTGTTCGCGATTAACGCGCAGGCGGCCTGCGACTTTATCCCGGTCGGCCTGTCACTGGCGGAAGCGAAACAAGACACCGTTCGCGTCGGCGTACCTTCTGTGCTGGTCGGACGCTTCCTGACTGGCGCGCCCACGGTACTTATCGCCTGGTTTGTTTCCGGCTTTATCTATCAATAAGAGGTTCAGACATGAGCGTGATTTATCAAACCACCATCACCCGTATCGGCCAGAACGCGAAGGAGGCGCTCGGCGAACAGATGCTGATTACGTTTCGGGAAGGCGCGCCGGCGGATATCGAAGAATTTTGCTTCATCCATTGTCATGGCGAACTGACCGGCGCGCTGCAGCCTGGCGCGCGGTGTGAATTGGGCCAACATTGCTATCCGGTCACGGCGGTCGGCAGCGTAGCCGAGCAAAACCTGCGTGAACTGGGGCATATCACTTTGCGCTTCGATGGTCTGCGCGAAGCGGAATTTCCCGGCACCGTACACGTTGCGGGGCCTGTACCGGACGATATCGCGCCGGGCTGTATTTTGACGTTTGTCGCTTAAGGAGAAAAAACATGAATCAAGTTGCCGTTGTCATTGGCGGAGGCCAGACCCTGGGGGCATTCCTTTGCCGTGGGCTTGCAGAAGAAGGATACCGCGTGGCGGTCGTTGATATTCAAAGCGATAAAGCCGCGAATGTCGCCCAGGAAATTAACGCCGATTTTGGCGAAGGTATGGCGTACGGTTTTGGCGCTGACGCTACCAGCGAGCAGAGCGTGCTGGCGCTGTCCCGCGGCGTAGACGAGATTTTCGGGCGCGTCGATCTGCTGGTTTACAGCGCGGGTATCGCCAAAGCGGCGTTTATCAGCGATTTCCAGCTGGGCGATTTTGACCGCTCGCTACAGGTGAATCTGGTGGGCTATTTCCTCTGCGCCCGGGAGTTTTCCCGCCTGATGATCCGCGACGGCATTCAGGGGCGCATTATTCAGATTAACTCTAAATCCGGCAAAGTGGGCAGTAAACACAACTCCGGCTACAGCGCGGCGAAATTCGGCGGCGTGGGGTTAACCCAGTCTCTGGCGCTGGATCTGGCGGAATACGGCATTACCGTACACTCGTTGATGCTCGGCAACCTGTTGAAATCGCCGATGTTCCAGTCACTGCTGCCGCAATACGCCACTAAACTGGGCATTAAGCCCGACGAGGTGGAGCAGTATTACATTGATAAGGTACCGCTCAAACGCGGGTGTGATTATCAGGATGTGCTGAACATGCTGCTATTTTATGCCAGCCCGAAAGCGTCCTATTGCACCGGGCAGTCGATCAACGTAACCGGCGGTCAAGTGATGTTCTGACCGTGAATTGCCGGATGGCGCCGTAGGCCGGATAAGACGGTTACGCCGCCATCAGGCAAAACAACAGGAGCACATTATGGTTTCCACTCTGATTACCGTCGCCGTTATCGCCTGGTGTGCGCAACTGGCGCTGGGCGGCTGGCAGATTTCCCGCTTTAATCGAGCTTTCGATAAACTTAGCCAACAGGGACGGGTCGGCGTCGGGCGCTCCGGCGGGCGTTTTAAGCCCCGGGTGGTGGTTGCCGTGGCGCTGGACGAACAGCAGCGGGTGACGGACACTTTATTGATGAAAGGCCTTACGGTATTCGCCAGACCGGTTAAAATTGCCGCAATGCAAGGAAAACATTTGCATGAATTACAGCCTGATGTGATCTTTCCCCATGATTCGCTCGCGCAGAATGCACTATCATTGGCGCTTAAACTGAAACATGGGTAATTTCGTTGTGAATGCGTATAGCTTGCGAAATTATCATTTTGCAACCAATACCCTAAATAATTCGAGTTGCAGGAAGGCGGCGACGCAGTGAATCCCAGGAGCGTACATCAGTACGTGACCGGGGTAAGCGAGGAAAGCCAACGCACATGCAGCGTGAAGTATGACGGGTAAATACATAAGTCAGGGTAATCACGCCTATGAAACCTCGTCAGCGTCAGGCCGCGATTCTGGAGCACCTGCAAAAACAGGGAAAATGCTCGGTTGAAGAACTGGCCCAGTACTTTGACACGACAGGCACCACTATCCGTAAAGATCTGGTCATTCTGGAAAATGCCGGAACCGTCATCCGCACCTATGGCGGCGTGGTGTTGAATAAAGAAGAGTCCGATCCGCCTATTGATCACAAAACGCTTATCAACACCCACAAAAAAGCGCTGATAGCCGCAGCCGCTGTGAAATATATCCATGATGGCGATTCCATTATTCTGGACGCCGGAAGTACCGTGTTACAGATGGTGCCGTTGCTTTCGCGTTTTAGCAACATCACGGTGATGACCAACAGCCTCCATATTGTCAACGCGCTATCGGAACTGGACAACGAACAAACTATCCTGATGCCCGGCGGCACCTTCCGTAAAAAATCGGCGTCGTTTCACGGTCAACTGGCGGAAAACGCCTTTGAGCAATTCAGCTTTGATAAACTTTTCATGGGAACTGACGGTATTGACCTGAACGTCGGTGTGACCACGTTCAATGAGGTTTACACCGTCAGTAACGCAATGTGCAATGCAGCACGCGAGGTGATTCTGATGGCGGACTCCTCAAAATTTGGTCGTAAAAGCCCCAATGTGGTGTGCAGTCTGGAAACCGTCGACAAACTGATCACGGACGCGGGTATCGATCCGGCATTTCGTCAGGCGCTGGAAGCAAAAGGGATTGAAGTAATCATAACCGGAGAAAGCAATGAGTGATGCACTACTAAACGCGGGCCGTCAGACCTTAATGCTGGAGCTACATGAAGCCAGCCGTCTGCCGGAGCGTCTGGGCGATGATTTTGTCCGCGCCGCCAATATCATTATTCACTGTGAAGGCAAAGTGATCGTTTCCGGTATTGGTAAATCAGGTCATATTGGTAAAAAAATCGCCGCGACGCTTGCCAGTACCGGTACTCCCGCTTTTTTTGTTCATCCGGCGGAAGCACTGCATGGCGATCTGGGGATGATTGAAAGCCGCGACGTGATGTTATTTATCTCCTATTCCGGCGGCGCAAAAGAACTCGACCTCATCATCCCGCGTCTGGAAGATAAATCCGTCGCGCTGCTGGCGATGACCGGTAAACCTCACTCTCCGCTGGGGCGAGCGGCAAAAGCCGTTCTGGATATTTCCGTCGAGCGTGAAGCCTGCCCGATGCATCTGGCACCGACGTCCAGTACCGTCAATACGCTGATGATGGGCGATGCGCTGGCGATGGCAGTCATGCAGGCGCGCGGTTTTAACGAAGAAGATTTCGCCCGTTCGCATCCGGCTGGCGCACTGGGCGCGCGTTTGCTCAATAATGTGCATCACCTGATGCGCCAGGGCGATGCAATACCGCAGGTGATGCTCGCCACCAGCGTAATGGATGCCATGCTGGAACTTAGCCGTACCGGACTGGGGCTGGTGGCAGTTTGCGATGAGCAACATGTTGTGAAAGGCGTCTTTACCGACGGCGACCTGCGTCGCTGGCTGGTGGGCGGCGGCGCGCTCACCACGCCGGTAAGCGAAGCCATGACGCCCAACGGTATTACGCTCCAGGCGCAAAGCCGCGCTATTGACGCCAAAGAGCTCCTGATGAAACGCAAAATTACCGCCGCGCCGGTGGTCGTTGAAAACGGCAAACTCACCGGCGCCATTAACCTACAGGATTTCTACCAGGCGGGGATTATCTAATCCTTCAGTCCCAGACGCTTCGCCAGCCGATGCAGGTTGGCGACGTCGGTTTCCAGTGCCCGCGCGCTGGCCGCCCAGTTATGATTATTTTGCGCCAGCGCCTGGCGAATCATCTCTCGCTGAAAGTTCTCCGTCGATTCGCGCAAATTGCGGCAAGTCGGCAGCGCCAGAAAGCTTTCCGCAGGCGGCGCGGGTAAAACGTCCTCTGACAAGGCAAAATGCTGCGCCTCCAGTATCACCTCATCCCCTGCCCGGGTCGCTCTCGCCAGTACAACCGCACGGTGAATGGCATGTTCCAGTTCCCGGACGTTGCCCGGCCAGCCATAGTTGAGCAAATGGCGGCGCGCGCCGGGACTCAGCACCACGCGGGACAGCCCCAGCCGCAGTCGGCACTGCTCGCAAAAATAGCCCGCCAACAGCACCACATCATCGCCGCGCTCGCGCAGCGGCGGCACAAAGAGCGGGAAAACGCTCAGGCGATGGAACAGATCGGCGCGAAAACGTCCCGCCAGCACCTCTTCACGCAGGTCACGGTTGGTCGCCGCCAACACCCGCACATCCACGCGCAGGCTACGATCGTCGCCGACGCGCTGAATATCGCCATACTGCAACACGCGAAGCAGCTTGGCCTGTAGCGCCAGCGACAGTTCGCCAATCTCATCCAGAAACAGCGTACCGTTATCTGCCATTTCGAACTTACCGCTACGATTACTGATAGCCCCGGTAAAAGCCCCTTTTACATGACCAAACAACTCGCTCTCCGCCACGCTTTCCGGCAGCGCGGCGCAGTTGAGATAGACCAGCGGATTGACCGCTCTGGGGGAGCCCTGGTGAATAGCTTTCGCCACCAGCTCTTTACCGGTCCCCGTTTCACCGCCGATCAGCACGTTAAGATCGGAGCCCGCCACAATCTCGATCTCTTTTTTCAACTGCGTCATCGCAGGCGACAGGCCGATCATGTGCGTCTCTTTTATCGGTTCAAACACGCCTGACGACCCCGGCAGCATGTTCTGGCTTTCCAGTTGTTCAATTAACAGCGCATTACTCAATGCCCCGGCGGCCAGCGCGGCGACAAGCCGTAGTTCTTCATCGCTAAATACCTCGAACTGCTCCGGCGTCATAGCATCAAGGGTCAGCGCACCGATGAGGTTCTGTCCGGCAAACAGCGGCAGACCAACACAGGCGTGGACTTTCAGGCTTTCCTGTCCGGGAATTAACCCGTCATACGGATCGGGCAAATCGCTATCAGCCGGAAAACGCACCACGTCCCCCGCGCGGGCGATGGCTTCCAGGCGCGGATGCCCTTCCAGGGTAAAACGTCTGCCGAGGACGTCCTGCGCCAGGCCATCAATCGCCAGTGGAATAAATTGTCGTGATTCATAGCGCAGCAGCGCCGAGGCGTCGCACGCCAGCACCTGACGCAGCGTAGTAATCAACCGCTGAAAACGATCCTGATGCCCAATGCCGCGTTGTAACTCAATGGCGATGCCCGCCAATACCTCCACGGAAAAACTCATGGTTACCTCATTGTCATTTTGACAACCTATAGTGTCATATTGACAGCATCATTTATAGTCTTTTTGACTATATCAAAAATACAAACTTATTATAAATTCATATAAATCAATAAGATGTAAAGTTGGCACACTACCTGCAATAAGCAAAACAACTTTTTGCAAACGTTGAATGAATTGAGGTGGTTATGTCTATCCTGGTTAAAAATAATATTCATTGGGTTGGCCAGCGCGACTGGGAAGTTCGTGATTTTCACGGCACTGAATACAAAACGCTGCGAGGCAGCAGCTATAACAGCTATCTCATTCGTGAAGAAAAGAATGTGCTGATCGATACCGTCGATCATAAGTTTAGCCGTGAGTTTGTGCAAAACTTGCGCAGTGAAATCGACCTCGCGGATATCGACTACATCATCATTAACCATGCCGAAGAAGACCATGCAGGCGCGCTGACCGAACTGATGGCGCAGATCCCGGACACGCCTATCTACTGTACCGCCAACGCCATTGACTCTATCAACGGCCATCACCATCACCCGGAATGGAATTTTAAGGTGGTGAAAACCGGCGATACGCTGGATATCGGCAACGACAAGCAGTTGATCTTCGTGGAAACGCCGATGCTGCACTGGCCGGACAGCATGATGACCTATATGACCGGCGACGCGGTGTTATTCAGCAACGACGCCTTTGGTCAGCACTATTGCGACGAGCGCCTGTTCAATGATGAAGTGGACCAAACCGAACTGTTTGAACAATGCCAGCGCTACTACGCCAATATCCTGACGCCGTTCAGCCGTCTGGTAACGCCAAAAATTACCGAAATCCTCGGCTTCAACCTGCCGGTGGATATGATTGCCACCTCACACGGCGTGGTATGGCGCGACAACCCAACGCAAATCGTGGAACTGTATCTGAAATGGGCGGCAGATTATCAGGAAGATCGTATCACTATTTTCTACGATACCATGTCGAACAATACTCGCATGATGGCGGATGCCATCGCACAGGGTATCAATGAAGTGGACCCGAACGTGGCGGTCAAAATCTTTAACGTCGCCCGCAGCGATAAAAATGAAATACTGACCAATGTCTTCCGTTCGAAAGGCGTGCTGGTCGGCACTTCTACCATGAACAACGTGATGATGCCGAAAATCGCTGGTCTGGTGGAAGAGATGACCGGCCTGCGCTTTCGCAACAAACGCGCCAGCGCCTTCGGTTCTCATGGCTGGAGCGGCGGCGCGGTGGATCGACTGTCCACGCGCTTACAGGATGCCGGTTTTGAAATGTCCCTGAGTCTGAAAGCAAAATGGCGTCCGGATCTGGATGCGCTGGAGTTGTGCCGTCAGCACGGTCGCGACATCGCGCGTCAGTGGGCGCTTGCTCCGCTGCCGGAAACCACACAGAAAACCGCGCCAGCCGAAGAAATCACAACCTGCGCCGCCGCAGACCTCGGCCCTAAAATGCAATGCAGCGTATGCCAGTGGATTTACGACCCTGCGCAGGGCGAGCCGTTGCAGGATGTCGCGCCGGGTACGCCGTGGAGCGACGTGCCGGATAACTTCCTGTGCCCGGAATGTTCATTAGGTAAAGACGTGTTCGACGTACTGGCGACGGAGGCAAAATGAGTCGGGGGATCATCATTATTGGGTCGGGCTTCGCCGCCCGCCAGCTCGTCAAAAATATCCGTAAACAAGATGCGCATGTGCCGTTAACCCTGATTGCGGCGGACAGTATGGATGAGTACAACAAGCCCGATCTCAGCCACGTTATCAGCCAGTCGCAGCGCGCCGATGATCTCACCCGCCAGTTAGCGGGGGAATTTGCTGAACAGTTTAATCTGCGACTGTTCCCGCATACCTGGGTTGCTGACATTGATGCCGATGCCCATGTGGTGAAAAGTCAGGATAAGCAGTGGCAGTACGACAAGCTGGTACTGGCGACCGGGGCGACAGCCTTTGTGCCGCCGATTGCAGGACGTGAGTTAATGCTTACTTTGAATAGCCAGCAGGAGTACCGCGCCTGTGAGACACAACTGCGCGACGCGCAGCGAGTGCTGATTGTCGGCGGCGGTCTCATTGGCAGTGAATTAGCGATGGATTTCTGCCGCGCCGGGAAAACGGTAACTCTGATGGATAACGCCGCCAGCCTTCTCGCCTCACTGATGCCACCGGAAGTGAGCAGTCGCTTACAGCATCACCTGACCGATATGGGGGTGCATCTGCTGCTGAAATCGCAGTTGCAAAAACTGGAGAAAACCGAAGCCGGTATCCGCGCTACGCTGGTAAGCCAGCGTAGTATTGAGGTCGATGCGGTGATTGCCGCCACCGGCTTACGCCCGGAAACCGCTCTGGCGCGCCGCGCCGGGGTAGTCGTCAACCGCGGCGTCTGCGTGGATAGCTATCTACAGACCAGTCACCCGGATATTTATGCGATCGGCGATTGCGCGGAAATCAACGGTCAGGTGCTGCCCTTCCTGCAACCGATCCAGCTAAGCGCGATGTACCTGGCGAAAAATCTGTCTGGCGGCAACGTGCCGCTGAAGCTACCGGCGATGCTGGTCAAAGTCAAAACGCCGGAACTGCCGCTGCATCTGGCGGGAGAAACTCAGCGCCGTGATTTAAGCTGGCAGATTACCGCAGAATCTGACGGTATGATTGCCAAAGGCATGAGCGGAGAAGGCCAACTACGCGCCTTTGTGGTGAGTGAAGACCGCATGAAAGAGGCCTTTGCACTACTGAAAACGTTGTCCGTATAAGCCTGTGATGCCGGATGGCGCCGCTTCGCGTCTTATCCGGCCCACGAGTGAGCATCTATTTACAGGCCGAATAAGGCGCAGCCGCCATCCGGTGCCCTACACTTCCCTTAATGCTCGCGCTGCGGCAATCACGCCCTGTCCAAACGACAGTCCGCCGTCGCCCGCCGGTAACCGCTGCGGAAATAACAATTTAAAATCAGAAAGATAAAAGGCAAGACGCGCGCGAAGTAAGCGGTTGTGTATCACCCCGCCGCTGAAGACCAGAGTGGTTATCCCCCGCGCCGTAGCCTGCTGGCGCATTAGCGTGGCAAACCCGCACGCCAGCGCATCATGAAAAGCCCAGGCGCGTTGCGCGGGCGTGGCCTGCCAGTTCAACCATTGCCGCCAGAAAACAGCGACGTCCAGTTGAGCGCCGTTAAGCGGCATCGTTACCGGATGCTCAACGTTAGCGCATTGAGAGGCCAGCGCCTCCAGCGCGCAGGCGGCCTCGCCCTCATAGCTAAGCGATGCTGGCGCGCAGCGAAGCGCGGCAGCCACCGCGTCAAACAACCGCCCGCAGGAAGACGCCAATGGGGCATTGACGCCGCGCTCAATGGCGCGCGCCAGGACACTCCAGTTTTGCTGTTGCAGCCCCGCTGTCTCCGGGTAATCCTGCCAGTCCGGCACAAAGCGCAGGCACTGCGCTAACAGATTACGCCACGGCTGTTTGGCAGCCAGATCGCCTCCCGGCAGCGCCACGGCGGGTAAACCACCTAAATGTTCGCATTCGCGATAATTGACCCGCAGACATTCTCCGCCCCATAGCGCGCCATTCTCACCCATGCCGATACCGTCTACCGTCAGGGCAATCACCTCTCCGCCGTCCAGCGGCCAACCATGCTCGGCCAGGCAAGCCGCCGCATGGGCATGATGGTGTAACACCGTCTCTGTCGGCAGACGCATCTCACTGGCCCACTGACTGGAAACATAGCCCGGATGCGCGTCACAGACGATACGCTCTGGCGTAAAATCGTAGATTGACTGGATCAAACGCAATGCCTCGCGCCACTGCGCCTGGATACCGTCATCGCTGAGATCGCCCAAATGTTGGCTGACAACCGCCTGTTCGCCGCGTACCAGACAGAACGTGTTTTTCAGATCCGCGCCCAGACAAAGTATCGGCGGCACATCGCGAAATCCGGGCGGCAACGCAATCGCGTCCGGCACGTATCCCCGCGAACGACGCAGCATTTCGCCGCTGTCGCGCACGACAGAGTCGTCCATGCGCTGAACAATGTCGCGATTGTGCAACAAAAAACCATCGGCAATATCGTGTAAATCGTCCAGCGCCTGTTCGTTGGTGATGGCGGGCGGTTTGCCGCTCAGGTTGCCGGATGTCATCACCAGCGGGTAATTGAGCGCCTGCAACAAGAGATGTTGCAACGGGTTGGCTGGCAGCATCACGCCCACCTCCGTAAGCCCTGGCGCGATGCCCTCACCCAGCGCAGGTACATACTGCTTATCCACCAGCACAATCGGGGCCGCTGGCGTGGTCAGCAGCGAACGCGCCGCGCTCGGCAGCGTTTGCGCCGTGGGCAACATCACCGCCAATGGTTTCGCCGGGCGATGTTTACGCGCCCGCAGCATCGCCACTGCGTTATCGTTGCGCGCATCGCAGGCCAGATGAAAACCACCCAGCCCTTTAACGGCAATAATGCCCCCGGCGTTCAGTTGGGCGACCGCCGCCTGCAAAGCCGCCTCTTTTTCCGCTCGTTCATGTTGGCTCCGCCACTCAAGATGCGGCCCGCATGACGGACAGGCAACGGGCTGGGCATGAAAACGGCGATCGTACGGATCGCGGTATTCGCTGTCGCATTCCGGACACAAGGGAAACGCCGCCATCACCGTAAATGGCCGGTCATAGGGCATAGCGCGAATAATGGTGAAGCGTGGTCCGCAGTGGGTGCAATTGATGAAAGGATAACGGTAGCGCCGCTCGCCAGGGGTATTCATCTCGGCAAGACATGCCGGGCAGGTCGCCGCATCCGGCACGATTTGCGTGTTCATCGAACCGCCTGCGCTCTGACGAATAGCGAAATCCGTCGGTGCGCGCTCCCATATCAACGACGCGTGTTCAACGCTGTCAATGCGCGCCAGCGGCGGGCAATCCTGATAGAGCGCGGCAATAAATTGCGACGGCTCTTCCAGCAGCCGAACGACGACGCCGTCGCCGTCATTACACACGTCGCCGTGTAATCGCAACTGCTGCGCCAGCTGCCAGACAAAAGGACGAAAACCGACGCCCTGTACTTTGCCCCGAATGCGTAGCTGTACGCCGGAAGGTGTGTCTATCGCCATCTTATTTTCCCGCCATCATCGAACCCGGATGCCTGATGGCGCGACGCTTATCAGGTCTACAACCGCACGGACCGTAGACCGGATAAGGCATTGATACCGCCATCCGGCAATGCTTTGTGGCGTATTCTACGCGCAATCGCAGAAATCAGAAAAGCAGCGATGCCGTTGAATCCAGCGCCGCACGACGGCGTTTTTCCGCGCTCAGCTGTTCAAGCTTATTGCGGTCAACGCAGATGAGGGCGTGCGTTGGGCAAGCGGCCATACAGGCCGGACCGGCCTCACGGTGGTGACATAGATCGCACTTGTTGGCTTCGGCTTTTTCGGCACGCACGTTCAGCCCCGCGCCGCTATTGCGAACCACCGGACGTACCACCACGTCCATGGCGCCGTAAGGACATGCCACTACGCAAGTTTTACAGCCAATGCAGCGTTCCTGCATCACATGAACAAAGCCTTTGTCACGGCTGATGGCGCCATTCGGGCAAACGTTGGCGCACGGCGCGTCTTCACACTGGCGACACAGCGTTGCCGTGGAAACGTTCACGCCTTTGATGACATGGATACGAGGTAAAAAGGTTTCAGGGGTCAGCGATGCGCAATCCTGATTTTCCTGATGGGATACGACGCAAGCCACTTCACAGGTACGGCAACCAATGCACTTACTCGCGTCTGCAATGATGAAACGGTTCATCAAATTCTCCAGCAATAACAGATGATGTGCCGATATATACACGAATCGTGCCAATTTTTATTTCATTGTTATTTAAGAATATTATTTCTATTTTCGTGAGCATTTACGTGTCATCGTCACAAGTGTCGATGACACGTAATGTCGCCAGTGGTGGTCAAAATTTGCAGTGATAGCCAGCCAACTCTGCACCGCAACTGGCATCAATCCTGATTAACGCCTGGCAATACGTTACCGCGTATTAAACAGCGCTGCGTAAGGGAAAGATCGTCCGTTTGCGGATTCCTTCCGGCAATAGGTTTGATAATTAATTTACGGCCAGGATAGTGATTAAAACGGGTCAGCGCCGGATAACTCAACCGGCCAAACCAGCCGTGTACGCGCTGCCAGCGGGCGTCCTTCACCTGATATAAATTGGTTATCCAGTAGCCTGAGTCAAACTGCATATCCAACAGTTGCGTGCGACCATTGCCCTGTAAATCAAGCAAATCATCGACACCAGTATCGGTCGCGGAATAAAACCCCCACGGTTCAAAGACGCAGGGGCGGCCATTCTTGAGAAAGGTGAAAATGATGTATTGCGCGCTCGGCGCCAGGCCCAACCCAGGATTGCCCAACCAGATAACCAGGTCCTGAATGCCGTTACGATCGAGGTCAGCGCGATAAAATTGCGCATTACCCGCCAAATTAATCAGCCTTCCCACCGGGACAACCCACGAATTACCGGCTCTGTCTTTTCCGCTAATCCGCCATTCGTTATCTTTTTTCGGCTCCGGCAGTAGCGTCACGCCACTGACTCCGACCTGGCGAAAATGCCAGGTCTGGTCGGGCGATACAGAATAAGGCAGGGTCAACAGCGGCTTCAGCGCACGCTTTTGCGCATATTCACCGTCGCTCATCGGCAGGTAACCGACAAAATCGGTGGCCAGCGCGCGCACGGCGAGGCAGAGAAATAGCAGTCCGCTCCATACGATAATCTTCACGTCCTGCTTACAACCGTTGCCGGGTAACTCAAATTCTCCCTAAATATGTGCGCATTTTACGCCTCCGGCGCTTCCAGCGCGGCAAATCCGCCGTTTCCCTGCCATCCTTCCAGGCGCTGATAGACGATGTTTACCGCGTCCTTAATCGGTTGAGTCATCGGATAATAAAACCCGACGATATCCGGCTGGATACCAAGAAAAATCACCTCGCCGACATCCTCTTTGAGCTGATCGACCAGGTAGTTCAGCGGCATATTGTGGGTGGTCATCATAAACATTTCGGCGATATCATCCGGATCGATAATGCGGATCTCGCCCGGATTAAGCCCCATGTCGGTGGCGTCGACAATCAACAGACGCTGCGGGCGCAGTTCGCGAATCGCCACAATGTCGTTTTCCGGCGCGCTGCCGCCATCAATCACCACCCAATTACCCTTCGGCTGCGCCGCGCACATTTCCGCCAGTAGCGGGCCTGCGCCGTCGTCGCCCATCATGCTGTTGCCGACACAGAGTAAAACGTCAGTCACGAAGCCTCCTCACCATCAGGTAGATGGCGCTTTCCTGATGAATGTCATGCAGCATACTGAGCATCAGTTTGCTCCATTCTTGCTGCTGCGGGGTCTGCGCGGCGCGCGCCTCATCAAACGCGCGCGCCAGCATTTGCACATGGTTGAAATCGATGACGATCTCGCCATACTTCGGCACGCCTTCCATTTTACGCCGGGCATCGCTACCGGCTTCCAGGGTGGCGATCCACGCCAGATACTCATCCCATGGGCAGGTGAGCGCGGCCTCCAGACAATCGATGACCCCCAGGTGGTGACCAATCGCCAGGCTGTAATAGACAACCTGCTGCGCCTCGGCAGGCGTCGCATCGTTCTCATCAATAAACTTACGGCTCAGTTGACTGAACACCACCTGTTCGCTCATCGGATACGCGCCTCTTCAACAACATGATTGAGATGGGTGACAATTTCGGTTAAACGCGGATCGTTTTCCGCTTCCAGCCAGCGCGCCACTTGCTGCTCGCCCTGCCCCAACTGTGTCAGGTAATCATCGGCGATCTGACGACCATAGCGATACCCCGCCAGCCGGCGCGCCGCGCGATCCACCTTCACGCGCAGCGGCTGCACCATATCCGGATGCAGGATCTCTGCGGGCTGATCGTCCAGCTCACCCGGCGCGCGGGCGTGGATTTTCTGCTCCAGCAGGCCAAGCGCCATCGCAAAGCCATACAGCGTGGCGGCAGGCGTTGGCGGGCAGCCTGGAATGTAGACATCTACCGGGACGATTTTATCCGTACCGCCCCATACGCAGTACAGATCATGGAAGATGCCGCCGCTGTTGCCGCAGGCGCCGTAAGAGATACAGATTTTCGGGTCCGGCGCCGACTGCCAGGCGCGCAGCGCCGGAGAGCGCATGGCGCGGGTCACCGCGCCGGTAAACAGCAGAATATCGGCATGACGCGGCGACGGTACCACTTTGATGCCGAAACGCTCGGCATCAAACAGCGGCGACAGCGTCGCAAAGATTTCGATTTCACAGCCGTTACAGCCGCCGCAGTCCACGCGGTAAACGTATGCCGAACGCTTAATATTTTTCAGTAGAGACGCTTTCATGCTGGCGATGGATTCATCCACCGTCATCGGTACCGGAATGCCGTTGGCGTCACGCGGGCCTAATAAATTGCTCATTAGCTGACCTCTTTCATATGGCGAGTCAGTTCAATACGGTCGGACGGCACCAGGCATTTCTGACGCTTACAGTCCGGGCAGGTCTCAAAGCTTTCGCGGTGGTTTTCCGCGCGGTTGTCGCCGTTGTGCGCAAGCAGCGCAATGGCGTAGTCAATCTCTTTCTGTACCGCGAAAGGACGATTGCACACGCGGCAGTTGCACAGCGCAAAGCGGGACTGTTGCAGGAAATCTTCTTTCTTCCACACCGCCAGTTCGTACTCTTGCGACAGTTTAATCGCCGCCGTCGGGCACACCTCTTCGCAGCGACCGCAGAAGATACAACGGCCAAGATTGAACTGCCACGCCAGCTCATTGGTCGCAAGATCGGTTTCCACCGTCAGCGCGTTCGACGGGCAGGCATTAACGCAGGCGGCGCAGCCGATGCACTGCTGCGGATTATGTTCCGGCTTGCCGCGGAAGTTTTTATCAACCGCAATCGGCTCCAGCGGATAAGACGAGGTCGCCGTGCCGGTTTTGATAACTTTTTTGATAAAGGTAAACATGGCGATTCCTTATTTCAGCGGCGAGTTTTTACGCTCAATGCTGTAGCGCTCAAGTTCTTTGTACGGCACGACTTTGCTCTTCTTCTTACGTACATCGACCACGGTCATCCGGTCGGTACAGGAGTAGCAAGGGTCGAGGCTGCCGATAATCAGCGGCGCATCGGAGACGGTGTTGCCGCGCAGCATATAGCGCAGCGTCGGCCAGTTGGCGTAGGTCGCCGCACGACAGCGCCAGCGGTAAAGCTTTTGGTTGTCGCCGGTCATGCTCCAGTGGATATCGTCACCACGCGGCGCTTCGGCAAAGCCGAGCGCAAAACGGTGCGGAATATAGGTAAAGCCTTCCACCATCAGCGGGCCGCCCGGCAGATTATCCAGACCGAAATCGATCATATTCAGCGAGGTGTAAACTTCGTTGATACGGACTTTCAGACGAGAAATCACATCGCAGCCCTGCTCGCTGTGCACTTCCATCGGCAGCAGGCCATAGCCCACAAACGGGTGGTCGGCGCGGGTGTCGCGGGCGTGACCGCTGGCGCGCACCATCGGGCCGACATTACTGAAGTCACGGGCAATTTCCGGGTCCAGACGGCCGATACCCACGGTACGCTGTTCCATATTCGGCGTGCTCAGCAGCATGTCCACCAGCTCCTGCACGTCACGACGCATCTGCTGCGCCAGTTGACGGGTCTGGATCATGTCCTCTTTGAGCAGATCGCGGCGAATCCCGCCGATCAGGTTCAGACCGTAAGTTTTGCGCGCCCCGGTAAGGATCTCTGCCATCTTCATGGAGGTTTCACGCACGCGGAAGAACTGCATAAAGCCGGAGTCAAAGCCGGTAAAGTGGCAGGCCAGGCCGAGGTTGAGCAGATGCGAGTGCAGACGTTCCACTTCCAGCAGAATAGCGCGGATCATCTGCGCACGTTCCGGCACCTGAATGCCCATCGCGTTTTCCACGGAAGTGGTGTAGGCGGTGCTGTGGGCGAAGCCGCAGATACCACACACGCGATCCGACAGGAACGTCACTTCGTTATAACCCATACGGGTTTCCGCCAGTTTTTCCATGCCGCGGTGGACATAGAACAGACGGTAGTCGGCGTCGATAATGTTTTCGCCATCGACGAACAGACGGAAGTGGCCCGGTTCATCGGAAGTGACATGCAGCGGGCCAATCGGCACCACGTTATTTTTCTTGTCACCCAGCTCGTTAATGAACTCGTAGGTTTCCGCATCGGTGGTCGGCGCCGGGCGCTGACGATAATCCATGCTGTCTTTACGCAGCGGATAGAGTTCATCCGGCCAGTCGTCCGGCAGCACCAGACGGCGCTCGTCCGGCAGACCGACCGGGATTAAACCGTACATGTCGCGTACTTCGCGCTCACCCCACACGGCAGCCGGCACGCGCGGCGTAACGGATGGGAATTCCAGCTTATTGGCATCCACTTCAACGCGGACGGTAATCCAGCACTTCGTGCCCTGCTCCATCGACAGCACGTAATAAACGGCATAGTGGCCGCACAACTGGCGTTCGTCATTACCGAACAGCACCGACAACCACCCACCCTGCTGGTAGTAAAGAAACTCCACCACTTCCGGCAGATAGTTCACTTTTACCGTAATAGTCAGCTGATCTTTGGTCTGCCAGGCTTCGTCCAGCACGACGCCCGGAAACGCCTGGTGCAGCGCCGCAAGGTATTGTTGACCTAATTTTTCTTCAGACATGCTCAAACTCTCTTAAATCACGCCGCCAGCAAGGAGACGAAGGCTAAAAACGCAAACCCAAAACCGGCCCAGGTCACGCGTGAAGTGGCGCAAAAACGCAGTCGCGCCATGCTGTTTTCAAACAGGGCGATCACCAGTACGCCGACAATCAGCTTGACGACGGCAATCACCAGCGCCAGCAACAGTCCGCCTGCGCTGAAGGTTTCCATTTGTCCCCACGGCAGAAACACGCCGACGAACATTTGCAGCACCACCAGTTGTTTCAGGCTGATGCCCCATTTCAGCACCGCAAAGCCGCTACCGCTGTATTCGGTCAACGGCCCTTCCTGCAACTCCTGCTCCGCTTCCGCCAGGTCGAACGGCAGCTTGCCCATTTCGATAAAGGTGGCGAAGGCGCAGGCGCACAGCGCCAGAATCAGCGGAATACTGCGCGCGACAGGCCAGTGATAAATGGTATCGGCGATATTGCTGATATGAGTTGAACCCGCCACCTGCGCGGCGACCCACAGACCCAGCAGCAGAATCGGCTCCACCAGCACGCCGAGCATCGCTTCACGGCTGGCGCCGATCGCGGTGAACGGACTGCCGGTATCCAGGCCTGCAATAGAGAAGAAGAAGCGCGCGATGGCGAACAGGTAAATCAGGGTGATTAAATCACCCAGTTGCGGCAACGGAGATCCAACGGTGACGACCGGCAGTGCGGTGGCGATAGTCAGCATCACGCCGACCATCACAAACGGCGTCAGGCGAAAAACCCAGCCGGAATCCGCGGGCGCAATACTCTGACGACCGAGCAGTTTGATAATGTCGCGGTACTCCTGCAACACGCCCGGCCCTCGGCGATTGTGTAGACGGGCGCGCGCCACGCGAGTAATACCGGACAGCAATGGCGCAACGGCAAATAGCACCAGCGCCTGAATTAACGGATAAAACACACTCATTTTCAGGCTCCTCGTGAAACCACAATCACCACCAGCACCGCCAGCTCAATCAGCGCCAGACGACGGAACAGCACCGCTGCCGCCGCGTTCTGCCAGCCCGGCACCAGCGATACCGGGTTCAGCCATTTACGCAGTTTAAGTACCGGGGCAAAGGCCTCTTTCACCGGCATGGCGAAACCGTGCGCGGTAATCACCATCGACTGCTCATGGTCGTAGCCGCACACCCAGGCCGCGCCGCGAGAACGCGACGGCAGACGGTTGCCTTTGAACATCGCCATAATGATGAACGGCAGTAGCGGACAGGCGACCAACAGCAGCGTGATCATCGGCTGCGATACGGTGGTGTGCGCGGTTTCCAGCGGCAACGGTACCGCAGTGGAAATCATCGGCAGCAGCCACGGCGCGGCAACCCCGCCCAGTACGCAGCAAATCGCCAATGCCACCACGCTGACGCCCATCAGGATCGGCGCGCAGCTGGCATTTTCAGCTTCCTTCGTGCGCGGCGCGCCAAGGAACGTCACGCCGTAAACTTTCGCCATACACATCACCGCCAGCGCGCCGGTAATCGCCAGGCCAACCGCCAGCAGCGGTCCTAACAGACGACCAACAAACGCGCCGCTGTTGCCCAGTTTGAAGAAGGACTGGTAAATCACCCACTCGCCGGCAAAGCCGTTCAGCGGCGGCAACGCAGCCATCGCCATCAGACCGACCAGCATGGCGATAGAAATAACCGGCATCCGTTTACCAATACCGCCCAGTTTTTCGATATCGCGATGACCGGTACGGAACCAGATGCTGCCCGCGCCCAGAAACAGCACGCTTTTGAACAGGCTATGGTTCAGCAGGTGATAGAGCCCGCCGGTCAGACCCAGCGCGATCAGTACCGGCTGATTGAGAGCAATCCCGGTAACGCCTGCGCCCAGACCGAGCAAAATGATGCCGATATTTTCCAGCGTGTGGTAGGCCAGCAGGCGCTGAATGTTATGCTCCATCAGCGCGTACAAACCACCGACAAAGGCGGTGATCATCCCAAGCACCAACAGCGCCACGCCCCACCACAGCGGCGCATTGCCGCCAAGCAGAGATAGCGTGAGAATGCCCAGCAGCCCGATTTTCATCACCACGGTCGAGAACAGCGCGGCGGCGGGAGCGCTGGCGTTGGCGTGCGCCTGCGGCACCCAACCGTGTAGCGGGATAATCCCGGCCAGCAGACCAAAGCCGATAACACCGAGCAGCCAGATATCGGAGCCCAGCGGCAGTTGCTGAGCGCGTTGATCCAGCAGCCCCAGATCCAGCGTGCCGTAGCGCTGCCACACCAGCCAGCAG
The DNA here is from genome assembly GCF_046551535.1 of Salmonella sp. SAL04162. Classification (NCBI taxonomy): domain Bacteria; kingdom Pseudomonadati; phylum Pseudomonadota; class Gammaproteobacteria; order Enterobacterales; family Enterobacteriaceae; genus Salmonella; species Salmonella sp. SAL04162. The sequence continues at coordinate 96,350 of NZ_JBGDVX010000010.1, read as the reverse complement.
GCGATTGCCAGCAGCAGCGTACCGAGACGGCCCAGCGCAAACCACAGTTTGCCCTCTTTGCTACCGCCGGTAAGGAACACGGCGCAGAGCGCCATGATTTCCGCCATCACCACCATCGTCCCCAGGTTACTGGCGACCACAGCGCAGACGGCTGTCGCCATCAGCAGGTTGATCAACAGTCCGTTGGCTTTTACCTGTGGATGGCGATGCCAGTCGATATTGAACAGGCTGACGAACAGACCGCACAGCCCCAGCGTAATCAGCCAGATAGCATTCAGCGGCGTTATTTGCAGCATGTGACCGGTAAACGGCATCACGCCGCTCACCGTAACGGCGCTGGTCAGCGCGGTGAACCCCGCGCCTGCCGTACACAGGCTGCCGACCGCGCCGCCGATACCGGCAATCCAGCCGCTCAGCGCTTTATGAAACGAAAACAGAAACGCCAGAACGGCGGCGGCGGCAAACCACGCGACGCCGCTAGTAATCAGTGAAAGTGAACTCATTATGCATCCCCACTCTGAGCCTGCTGAAACAAGGTGAGATCGCCAAAATCGGTATTAAACGTCAGCTCACGTTTACGTTTGCTGGCGCGGGCGATATCCGTGTTCTCTACCAGGTGTAGCGCTTTAGTCGGGCACATCCGCACGCAGGCCGGGCCTTGCTCGTCAAAGCTGCACAGGTCGCATTTCACCGCGATAGCGCGCACGCCCGGCACCCAGTCGAGCAACGTACTGACGCGCGCAGGCGCTGGCGGCGCGGGCGGCGCTTTCGGCGTATTGGCGTTCGCCGGAATATGCAGCGGACGGCTGCCGGAAAACTCAATAGCGCCAAACGGACAGGCAATACCGCACAGTTTGCAGCTCACGCACAGGCTTTCATTAAGCTGGACAGCGCCGTCAACGCGATTAATCGCGTTAACCGGGCATACCGTGGCGCATGGCGCATCTTCACAGTGGTGACAAAGCTGCGGCGCAGATTCTTTTTCATTCAGCATCACTTTCAGGCGCGGCATTGACTGCAGGCCATGCTGGCGATGCGTCTCTGAACAGGCGGCCTCACAGGTGTGGCAGCCGATACAGAGAGTGGAGTCAGCAATTACAAAACGATTCACCAGGCATTCCTCAGGTGATTGTCATTTTTGACGAAAACATGCCGTTGAAATGTCATTTTCGACACTTATCGACACGCCCATCCCCAAAACATTCATGACATGGCGCAACGCCATATCGAGAATCAAAGCGGGCAACACCTCAGGCTTATACCGCCGGGCTGTTTCCCTTTACCAATTGACGCAAATTAACCGGCGAATTGGTTTCTACAGCGGTATAGAGGCTGTCGTAAACGCTGGCGATTTTTTCCAGATAGTGCTCCAGCACCTGCTCGCGATCGCGGTTATTAACCCGTTCGTCAACCTTGCCGTCGATATCGAGCTGCGCCTGTGCAATCAATTGCTTATCTTCGCCATCTTTGGTTTCAACGTAGTACTCAATGGTGTGGCTGTTAAAACCATCCGCCAACGCGACGTAAATACGAAAGTGCTCAAACAGGACAAAGCAAAGATCCCTTTCCGGCGCGCAGCTCATTGCGTGATGCAGGCGCGCTTTCGAGAGGGTGATCCCCTGAACCAGCGAGTTGCAGTAAATATGCCACTGGTCCTGTAGGCGACGATGCCGTTGCGCGATGTAATCGGCCTTTTCGCTTATTTCCCAAATAGTCATGTCAGGTTACCCGTTTAACAGAGATGCCTGCGTTAAGCATTTTCCATGCCAATTTTTAACTTATTGTTTTTAATGGCAGACGCGCACAGTAACTGCCGTTTCGACGCGGTGACGACATGTCATTTCGTCATCGTCGACATTAACCTGCCAGGGGATAAAAATATTGGCATAAATATTGCTTTACAGGGGCAACCACTACGGGAGGCGATATGCACGAAATCACCCTCTGCCAACGGGCACTGGAATTGATTGAACAACAGGCTTCAGCATACGGTGCAAAACGTGTGACAGCCGTCTGGATCAAAATTGGCGCATTTTCTTGCGTGGAAACCAGCGCTCTTTCCTTTTGTTTTGATCTGGTATGCCGCGGCACGATAGCAGAAGGTTGTAAACTGCACCTCGAAGAACAGGAAGCCGAATGCTGGTGTGAGCATTGTCAACAATATGTCACGTTGTTAACCCACCGTGTACGTCGTTGTCCGCAATGTCATAGCGATACGCTGCGAATTGTGGCCGATGACGGCTTACAAATTCGGCGCATAGAGATTGATGAAACTGAAGATTAATGCCGGATAGACGCTCGCGTCGCCATCCGGCAGAAAGCCTGTAACAAGAAAAAGATCAGGAGTAAGCGATGTGTACGACTTGCGGTTGCGCTGAAGGCAACCTTTATATAGAAGGCGATGAACATAATCCGCACTCAGCGTTTCGTAGCGCGCCCTTTGCCCCAGCGGCCCGCCCGGCGCTGAATATTACCGGCATTAAAACGCCTGACTTTGCCCCAAGTCAGACCGCAGAAGGCGATCTGCATTACGGCCACGGCGAAGCCGGAACCCACGCGCCTGGTATGAGTCAGCGGCGGATGCTTGAGGTTGAAATCGACGTGCTGGACAAAAATAATCGTCTGGCTGAGCGCAACCGCGCCCGTTTTGCCGCCAGCCAGCAACTGGTGCTCAACCTGGTGTCCAGCCCCGGGTCCGGTAAAACCACCCTGCTGACCGAAACGCTGATGAAATTGAAAGACCGTGTACCGTGCGCGGTGATTGAAGGCGACCAGCAGACAGTGAACGACGCCGCCCGCATCCGCGCTACCGGCACGCCCGCCATTCAGGTCAACACCGGTAAAGGCTGCCATCTTGACGCGCAAATGATCGCCGACGCCGCGCCGCGCCTGCCGCTGGATGACCACGGTATTCTGTTTATCGAAAACGTCGGTAATCTCGTCTGCCCGGCCAGCTTCGATCTGGGCGAAAAGCATAAAGTCGCAGTGCTTTCCGTGACCGAAGGTGAAGATAAGCCACTGAAGTATCCCCATATGTTTGCCGCTGCGTCGCTCATGCTGCTCAATAAAGTCGATCTGCTGCCCTACCTCAATTTTGACGTTGAGAAGTGCATCGCCAGCGCGCGTGAAGTGAACCCGGAGATTGAAATTATCCTGATTTCCGCCACCAGCGGCGAAGGCATGGATCAGTGGCTGGCCTGGCTGGAGGCGCAGCGATGTGCATAGGCGTTCCGGGTCAAATCCGCGCCATTGACGGCAATCAGGCAAAAGTTGACGTCTGCGGCATTCAGCGCGACGTCGATCTCACATTAGTCGGCAGTTGTGATGAAAACGGTCAGCCGCGTCTGGGTCAGTGGGTGCTGGTTCATGTCGGATTCGCCATGAGCGTCATTAACGAAGCGGAAGCGCGCGACACGCTCGACGCGCTACAAAATATGTTTGATGTTGAGCCGGACGTCGGCGCACTGCTGTATGGTGAGGAGAGATAATGCGTTTTGTTGACGAGTACCGTGCGCCGGAACAGGTAATGCAGCTCATTGAACACCTGCGTGAACGCGCCGCCCTTCTTCCTTACACTGCCGAACGTCCGTTGCGCATTATGGAAGTCTGCGGGGGTCATACCCACGCGATTTTTAAATTTGGTCTCGATCAGTTACTGCCCGAAAACGTGGAGTTTATTCACGGCCCCGGTTGTCCGGTCTGCGTGCTGCCGATGGGACGCATCGACAGTTGCGTGGAAATTGCCAGCCATCCGGAGGTGATTTTCTGCACCTTTGGCGATGCCATGCGCGTGCCGGGGAAACAGGGGTCTCTGTTGCAGGCTAAAGCGCGCGGCGCGGATGTCCGTATTGTTTACTCTCCGATGGACGCGCTGAAGCTGGCGCAGGATAACCCGACCCGCAAAGTGGTATTTTTCGGGCTGGGCTTTGAAACCACCATGCCGACCACCGCCATCACGCTGCAGCAGGCAAAACAGCGTGACGTGCGAAACTTCTACTTTTTCTGCCAGCACATTACGCTGATCCCGACGCTGCGTAGCTTACTGGAGCAGCCGGACAACGGCATTGACGCCTTTCTTGCGCCAGGCCACGTCAGCATGGTCATCGGCACCGAGGCGTACCAGTTTATCGCCGCCGATTTTAATCGCCCGCTGGTGGTGGCTGGATTCGAACCGCTTGATCTACTGCAAGGCGTGGTCATGCTGGTTGAGCAGAAAATAGCGGCCCTAAGCCAGGTTGAAAACCAATACCGTCGCGTGGTGCCGGATGCCGGAAACATGCTGGCGCAGCAGGCCATCGCCGATGTGTTCTGCGTTAATGGCGATAGCGAGTGGCGCGGTCTGGGCGTGATTGAATCCTCCGGCGTCCACCTGACGCCAGAGTATCAGCGCTTTGACGCCGAAGCGCATTTCCGCCCAGCGCCGCAGCAGGTCTATGACGATCCGCGCGCCCGCTGCGGCGAAGTGCTGACCGGCAGATGCAAGCCGCATCAGTGCCCGCTATTTGGTAAAACATGTAATCCAGAGACCGCGTTTGGCGCGCTGATGGTCTCTTCCGAAGGCGCATGCGCCGCCTGGTATCAGTATCGTCAGCAGGAGTGTGAAGTTTGAACAATATACAACTCGCCCACGGTAGCGGCGGCCAGGCTATGCAACAGTTGATTAATAGCCTGTTTATGGAGGCCTTTGCCAACCCGTGGCTGGCGGAACAAGAAGATCAGGCGCGTCTGGAGCTGGCGCAGCTGACGGCGGAGGGCGACCGTCTGGCGTTTTCTACCGATAGCTATGTGATCGATCCGCTCTTTTTCCCCGGCGGCAATATCGGCAAACTGGCGATTTGTGGTACGGCGAACGACGTAGCGGTGAGCGGCGCGATCCCCCGCTATCTCTCCTGCGGCTTTATCCTTGAAGAAGGACTGCCGATGGAGACGTTAAAAAGCGTGGTCAATAGCATGGCGGCGACCGCGCGGGAAGCGGGTATCGCCATTGTAACCGGCGACACCAAAGTTGTGCAGCGCGGCGCGGCGGATAAATTGTTTATCAACACTGCCGGCATGGGGGCGATTCCCGCCGATATTCACTGGGGCGCGCAAACGCTGAACGTTGGCGATGTGCTGTTAGTCAGCGGTACGCTTGGCGATCACGGCGCCACTATCCTCAACCTGCGTGAGCAACTGGGACTGGATGGCGAGCTGGCGAGCGACTGCGCAGTATTAACGCCGCTTATTCAGACGCTGCGTCATATTGACGGAGTGAAGGCATTGCGTGACGCCACGCGCGGCGGCGTGAATGCGGTCGCCCATGAGTTTGCGGCGTCCTGCGGTTACGGTATTGAATTGTCCGAATCCGCACTGCCGCTCAAACCTGCCGTGCGCGGCGTCTGCGAGCTGTTGGGGCTGGATGCCCTGAACTTTGCCAACGAAGGAAAACTGGTGATTGCCGTTGAACGGCAGGCCGCAGATCGGGCGTTGGCGGCATTACGCGCGCATCCGCTGGGACGTGATGCAGCGCTGATTGGCGAAGTCGTGGAACGCAAAGGCGTTCGCTTAGCCGGACTCTATGGCGTGAAGCGAACCCTTGATTTGCCACACGCCGAACCATTACCTCGTATATGCTAGCAGCCTGTTGGCAGCATACTGTAGGCCGGATAAGACGCATTTGCGTCGACATCCGGCATTAACGCTGCATTAACGCCTGATGGCGCTTTGCTTATCAGGCCTACGGAGTGTGTGACCAGCGAGTTTGCGGTCAGCCATCCGGCAATAACTTACGACTTATACCTATAATTCATTTACCGTTTTCGCACCGTTTTGCGGTATTTTCCTGGAAAAGCAACATGTCGTATACACCCATGAGCGATCTTGGACAGCAAGGCTTGTTCGATATCACTCGTACCTTATTGCAGCAGCCCGATTTGGCGTCGCTCAGTGAAGCGCTTTCGCAACTGGTAAAGCGTTCAGCGCTCGCCGACAGCGCCGGCATTGTGCTATGGCAGGCGCAGTCGCAACGCGCACAATATTATGCGACGCGAGAAAATGGCCGTCCTGTTGAATATGAAGATGAAACCGTACTGGCGCACGGCCCGGTACGTCGCATCCTTTCTCGCCCCGATGCATTGCACTGTAATTTCCATGAGTTTACCGAAACCTGGCCGCAGCTTGCCGCGAGCGGCCTCTACCCTGAATTTGGTCATTACTGTCTGCTTCCTTTAGCCGCGGAGGGCCGTATTTTCGGCGGCTGCGAATTCATCCGTCAGGAAGATCGCCCCTGGAGTGAAAAGGAATATGACCGTCTGCATACGTTTACCCAAATTGTCGGCGTGGTCGCCGAGCAAATTCAAAACCGGGTAAACAATAACGTCGATTATGATCTGTTGTGCCGCGAACGCGATAACTTCCGTATTCTGGTTGCGATTACCAACGCCGTCCTGTCGCGTCTGGATATTGATGAGCTGGTAAGCGAAGTCGCAAAAGAGATCCACCACTATTTCAATATCGACGCGATCAGCATCGTGTTGCGCAGCCATCGCAAAAATAAGCTGAATATCTACTCCACCCACTACCTTGATGAGCATCATCCGGCGCATGAACAGAGCGAAGTCGACGAAGCCGGCACGCTCACGGAGCGCGTCTTTAAAAGTAAAGAGATGCTGCTTATCAACCTCAACGAACGCGATCCGCTTGCCCCCTACGAACGCATGCTGTTCGATACCTGGGGCAATCAGATCCAGACGCTTTGCCTGCTGCCGTTGATGTCCGGCAAGACGATGCTTGGCGTGCTCAAACTGGCCCAGTGCGAAGAAAAAGTGTTTACCACTGCCAACCTCAAGCTGCTGCGTCAGATTGCCGAACGGGTAGCCATTGCCGTGGATAATGCGCTGGCCTATCAGGAAATCCACCGACTGAAGGAACGCCTGGTCGACGAAAACCTGGCGCTCACAGAGCAGCTTAATAACGTCGACAGCGAGTTTGGCGAGATCATCGGACGCAGCGAAGCGATGTACAACGTGCTAAAGCAGGTTGAGATGGTGGCGCAAAGCGACAGTACCGTGCTGATTCTGGGCGAAACGGGAACCGGTAAAGAGTTGATTGCCCGCGCCATTCACAACCTGAGCGGACGTAGCGGGCGCAGGATGGTAAAGATGAACTGCGCCGCGATGCCGGCGGGGCTGCTGGAAAGCGATTTGTTTGGTCATGAGCGCGGCGCGTTTACCGGCGCCAGCGCGCAGCGGATTGGCCGTTTCGAGCTGGCGGATAAAAGCTCGCTGTTTCTGGATGAAGTGGGCGACATGCCGCTGGAGCTACAGCCTAAGCTGCTGCGCGTCCTTCAGGAGCAAGAGTTTGAACGTCTCGGCAGCAATAAACTGATCCAGACCGACGTGCGGCTGATCGCCGCGACTAACCGCGATCTGAAAAAAATGGTCGCCGATCGCGAATTCCGTAACGATCTCTACTATCGGCTGAATGTATTTCCGATCCAGCTTCCTCCGTTACGCGAACGTCCGGAAGATATTCCGCTACTGGTCAAAGCGTTCACCTTCAAAATCGCCCGCCGAATGGGGCGTAATATCGACAGCATTCCCGCCGAAACGCTGCGCACGCTCAGCGGCATGGAATGGCCGGGGAACGTTCGCGAGCTGGAGAATGTCGTCGAGCGCGCCGTGCTGCTGACGCGCGGCAATGTGCTACAACTGTCGCTGCCGGATATTACCGCCGTAACGCCCGATACTTCGCCTGTTGCGACTGAAAGCGCCAAAGAAGGCGAAGATGAATATCAGCTTATTATACGCGTGCTGAAAGAGACCAATGGCGTAGTGGCTGGACCAAAAGGCGCGGCGCAGCGTCTGGGGCTTAAACGAACCACCCTGCTGTCGCGTATGAAGCGATTGGGTATTGATAAAGACGCGTTAGCGTAACGGGTTGCCGGATCTGATCCGGCCAGGAGATGATGCGCGCCGTAGGCCTGGCGCTTCCCCTTCACTTCTTGCGCTGATATTTTTCCGGCAATTCCGGAACGGGGCGCTTATCGTCGATAAGGTGCCGCACGGTCAGGACAGGATGCCGCCAAAGCATTCGCGGACCTGCCCAACGCATAATCTGCTTCATCTCCTCGCGTTTAGCCGGCTGATAGCAGTGCACCGGGCACTGCTTACAGGCGGGTTTTTCCTCGCCAAATACGCATTTATCAAGACGTTTTTGCGCGTAGGCGAACAGCGCGTCGTAATGCCCCTGCACCGCTGACGCCTGTGGGCACTGGCTTTCATACAGCGCGATCATTTTTTTGATCGTCAGTTTTTCACGAGCGATACGTTTACCAGGCATCGTGCTCTCTCCGAACATTAAGGTGTATTTATTTTACACCTTATCCCTCTTTAGCACTATCACTGCATATCGTCGCCATTTCGCAAATAAGAATTATTTTCATTTATTCATACCTTGTGCTATATAACATAGCAAAGGCTATATTCGATGATTAATTAACCACATTGTTGCGAGGGATACTATGACGAATCTACATCGTCTGAAAACACTCCTGATTGCCGGTATTGTTGCGATACTCGCGCTATCGCCAGCCTATGCAAAAGAGAAATTTAAAGTCATCACCACGTTTACCGTTATTGCCGACATGGCGAAAAACGTGGCGGGCGACGCAGCGGAAGTCAGCTCAATTACCAAGCCCGGCGCTGAAATCCATGAGTATCAGCCAACGCCCGGCGATATTAAACGAGCGCAGGGGGCACAGCTTATCCTCGCGAATGGTCTGAACCTGGAGCGATGGTTCGCCCGCTTTTATCAGCACCTTTCCGGCGTGCCGGAAGTCGTCGTCTCCACCGGTGTCAAACCGATGGGCATTACCGAAGGCCCGTATAACGGTAAACCGAACCCGCACGCCTGGATGTCGGCAGAAAACGCGCTGATTTATGTCGATAACATTCGCGACGCCCTGGTGAAGTACGATCCGGATAATGCGCAGATCTATAAGCAAAACGCCGAACGCTATAAAGCGAAAATTCGCCAGATGGCCGATCCGTTGCGTGCCGAACTGGAAAAAATTCCCGCCGATCAGCGCTGGCTGGTCACCAGTGAAGGCGCGTTCTCTTACCTGGCGCGCGATAACGACATGAAAGAGCTTTATCTCTGGCCAATTAACGCCGATCAACAGGGGACGCCAAAACAGGTGCGTAAAGTGATTGATACCATTAAAAAGCACCATATTCCCGCCATCTTTAGCGAGAGTACGGTTTCCGATAAACCGGCCCGTCAGGTCGCGCGTGAATCCGGCGCGCATTATGGCGGCGTACTGTATGTCGATTCTCTGAGCGCCGCTGACGGCCCTGTGCCAACCTATCTGGATCTGCTGCGCGTCACGACCGAAACCATCGTCAACGGCATTAACGACGGACTGAGGAGTCAACAATGAGTCAATCTGCGATTACCGTTGATCAAGTCACGGTGACGTATCGCAACGGTCATACCGCCCTACGGGACGCCACTTTTCAGGTGCCTGGCGGTTCAATCGCCGCGCTGGTAGGCGTAAATGGTTCCGGTAAGTCTACGTTATTTAAAGCGTTAATGGGCTTTGTGCATCTTGCGCAGGGCGATATCACTATCCTGCAACAGTCAGTCAACAAGGCGCTGAAAAAAAACCTCATTGCTTATGTTCCGCAATCGGAAGAAGTGGACTGGTCATTTCCGGTGCTGGTAGAAGATGTGGTGATGATGGGACGCTACGGCCATATGGGCTGGCTACGCCGTCCCACTGCGCATGATCACGCCTGTGTTGACGCCGCGCTGGCGCGGGTGGATATGCAGGAATATCGTCACAGGCAGATTGGCGAGCTGTCCGGCGGGCAGAAAAAACGTGTGTTTCTTGCCAGGGCCATCGCTCAGGATGGACAAGTAATCCTGCTGGATGAACCTTTTACCGGCGTGGATGTAAAAACCGAAGCGCGAATCATCGATCTACTACGGGAACTGCGCGATGAAGGCCGCACGATGCTGGTCTCAACGCATAATCTCGGCTCCGTCACCGAGTTTTGCGACTATACGGTAATGATTAAAGGAACCGTACTGGCCAGCGGCCCTACCGAAACCACGTTTACCGCCGCGAATCTGGAACAGGCGTTTAGCGGCGTTCTACGTCATATCGCGCTAAGCGGAGGCGAAGAGCACATCATCACCGATGACGAGCGCCCCTTTATTTCCCGGCGCGTGGTCAGCGGAGGAAAATCGTCATGAACTGGCTTGTTGAGCCGTTTGGCTACCAGTATATGCTCAACGCGATGTGGGTCTCCGCGATGGTGGGCGGTCTGTGCGCGTTTCTCTCCTGCTATTTGATGCTCAAAGGCTGGTCGCTCATTGGCGATGCGCTATCTCACTCTATTGTGCCTGGCGTCGCTGGCGCCTGGATGTTAGGGCTGCCCTTCTCGCTCGGCGCGTTTCTTTCCGGCGGACTGGCGGCAGGCAGTATGCTCTTTCTTAACCAACGCTCACGCCTGAAAGAAGACGCGATTATCGGGCTTATCTTCTCCTCTTTTTTTGGCGTCGGCCTTTTTATGGTGTCGCTCAATCCGATGTCGGTGAATATCCAGACGATTATTCTCGGCAACGTGCTGGCGATCGCGCCAGCGGATATTGCGCAACTGGCGATTATCGGCGCAGTCTCGCTGACGATTCTGCTGTTAAAGTGGAAAGATCTGATGGTCGTCTTTTTCGATGAAACCCATGCGCGTTCTATCGGGCTTAATCCGGGTCGACTAAAGCTGTTGTTTTTCACTCTATTGTCCGTCTCCACCGTGGCGGCCCTGCAAACCGTTGGGGCGTTCCTGGTGATCTGTCTCGTCGTCACGCCGGGCGCGACAGCCTGGTTACTCACCGACCGTTTTCCACGTCTGCTCATGATTGCCGTCGTGATTGGCAGCCTGACCAGTTTTCTGGGCGCATGGCTTAGCTACTGGCTGGATGGCGCCACGGGTGGAATTATTGTCGTCATGCAAACCTTACTGTTCATCACAGCCTTTATTTTCGCCCCGAAACACGGTCTGTTAGCCAACCGTCGACGCGCCCGCCTGCAGAAGGAGCCGACATGTTCTTAACAACGTTACTGGAACCCTTTCAGTTTGATTTTATGGTGAACGCCCTTATGGTTTCGGTCATTGTGGCGATTCCCTGCGCCTTACTGTCCGTGTTTTTAGTGTTAAAAGGCTGGGCGTTAATGGGCGACGCAATGAGTCATGCGGTATTCCCCGGGGTCGTGCTGGCATATATTGTGGGGATCCCCCTGGCGATTGGCGCTTTCATTGCCGGATTATTTTGCGCTATCGCGACCGGCTATCTGGACGATAACAGCCGCATCAAACGTGATACGGTGATGGGCATCGTCTTTTCCGGGATGTTTGGCGCAGGTCTGGTGCTCTATGTTTCTATTCAATCGGAAGTGCATCTGGATCACATCCTGTTTGGGGATATGCTGGGCGTATCGCTGGGGGATATCGTACAAACGTCGGTTATTGCACTGGGTATTGCGTTAATCATAGGGCTGAAATGGAAAGATCTCCTGCTACACGCTTTTGACCCGCACCAGGCGAAAGCCAGCGGGCTGAATACGACGCTACTGCATTATGGCCTGCTATGTATGATTGCGCTGACTATCGTCGCCACGCTGAAATCGGTGGGCATTATTCTGTCGATTTCATTGCTTATCGCCCCCGGCGCAATTGCCATTTTGCTGACGCGACGCTTTGCGCGCGCGCTGGGATTAGCGGTGAGTCTGTCAGTTATTACCGCTTTTGCGGGCGTCTATCTGTCTTTTTATCTTGATAGCGCGCCAGCGCCGACCATCGTGGTATTATTTGCCATCGTGTTTATTGCGGTATTTATTTACGCAACATGGCGCGACAGGCGTAATGAAATCGTACCAGAGGCGCAAGGTTAAAAGCTGCGTTCAGAAAATAAATACGGCAGTTGTAGTAGAAAGCCACCCTATATCTATTGTTGGTCAGTATGGTAAGCAGCTATCTTTAAATTTCTTTGCGACAAGCGTAAAGATGAGCTGCTTTACTCCCCATATTTTTCCTGTTTCGAAATTTTTTCAGAGTTTGGCTAACCCAGCACAATGTGATTATTACTCACAAGATCTGTAATATCCCAGCAAAAAATAAATCTATAACTACACGTAATACAAGAGCATGATTGTCACATAAAAAATAGTTTAATTCATTCCTACTGCAATCGGTAACGCGCAATTATCGTCAGGTACACCAGGGTTATGTGCAAAAGCAGTGCGCTGTAAATGCGCGTCTAGTTTCAGTCCCCGGAACAGCGATAGCGGCGAAGAGTCCATCCCCAAACGATACATAACCTTCTTACGATAAATACTGACGGTTTTTGTTCCCAGACCAAATTTTTTCGCCAGTTCAATTGCCGGATGTCCGGAGGATAATAATATCAGCAGCGCATATTTCGCCTGAGTGACGCCGGGAGGTAGATTCCACCAGGCGTATTGATTGATATTAAACAATACCTCTTCCGGCGTCTCGCCGGCATTAAAAGCATACGTAGCAGCCACGGTTTTCTTTTGTGGCCTGTGGCAGAAACGCAGCCAGGCTTCCGGAAGACGGAGCTTCTCTCGCTCCGAGCGGATAGCGCAGGATAGTTCGTCTTTTAAAACATAATCCATAACGCCAAAATATTGCAGCACACAGCGATCGATATAATACAAGCGATCTGCCACTACCAAAACTTTACGGTTCTGCAACCGCGTCAGCAACGCATGAAAAAGATAAACATGCTCATGCGGGTTCAAAGCTAAAATCAGCCCGGCGTCCGGCATATCGGATAGGGAATGCAAAAGTGCAGTTAATGAGTTACACGTTTTAACGCACTTTTCCGGATATTTTTGCTTAAAAATAGACTGAAGGGCATAACAATTAGTCCAGTTAATACCGTATATAATTACATTTCTCATTTATTTATCCTTTTTTGAAAACTGACCACAGCTTCGGTAATGATTTTTCTTCCTGGGCGACTACTGCGCAAGTAGATAACGCCTTCTTACTACAAAGGTAATAAGACCAGATACGTTATTACATGCGCAATGTCGTTACCGAAATGAATTCCTTTTACAAATCTGATAATGATTAAATTTGCTGTTTTACTTTACTGTAATCTCTTAGAGTACAACGATTGCCCGGCGCCTGGTGGCCATGTATGTCTGACAATGAACGCTTTCGATTCCCTTTCATTAACTACATATCACTGGTGTAGCGATACTGAAATATACACTACGATTAAAAAAATATTTGGTATCTGTAACGCAAACAGATAGTAACGTTTAAAATAATTTCACAAATCAATGGTTCATTGTACGCATAAAGCTAAGCGGTGTAATCTTAAAATGCCGTTTAAAAATAGCGATAAAATAAGAAGGCGTATCATAGCCACACATCGTCGCGACTTGTGAAATATTTCCAGCCCCCATACGTAATAATTTTATAGCCTGATTCATACGAGCATCCAGGTATATTTTGCTAAAACTCACCTCTTCAGCGGCCAGTTTTCGCTTCAGACTTGATACGCTCATAAACAGCTTTCCTGCCACCTCAGCCTGTGACCATTTGCGGGTGAGATCGCTGATAATAATGTTATAAACTTTCTCTTTTGTCGTAATTTTTATTGCTCGCTCAAGGAAATCAAACCCACCGGGCTTACGTACAAATGCCGATATAAGATACATCAATGAGAAATATGAATAATCATGATCATCAATACTCACATTACTACAAACCCGTGGACATGCCACACCATGCAAAATAGAGTCAAAAGTATCACTCATCCCTGGCAACAAGTCCGCATGAAAAAAATACTTTGGTTTCGTTTTTAATGATAGCTCTCGATCATTATAGTTTCTTGTACTGTAAAAAACTTTGTAGAATTTTTGCATTAAGTCATAGGAAACTTCCAGTGAAGAAAAATCAATATGCCCTTCTATTTCGCTCATACTAAGCGTGATTGTTTGATCTTTTTCCAATAAAAATAAACACGGCGCAGATCGTTCGATGAACTCCCCAAATTCGTTTTCAATTCGCAAACTGCCTTTATTAAGTTTAAACAATAAGCAGTTTGCGACATAATAGTCTCTTACGTCAGCTAATCCATTTATTAATGGAAATTTGTTCGGCTGTTGAAGGTGATTATTGCTAATGGCCTCAACTGATTTATTCATTGAAGGCAATACCATATTTTATCCTGTGTGCTATAAGGAACTCAAAATCGTTATATTCTTATAAACAAATAATTAAAACTCACAGAGATGATTTAAATCCGATTTTTTATTATTATAGCCAATAATTACATTCCAACGCGCGTTCATTTCGTCACAAAAAGATACCCTTACAAACTTTATGCACAATTTTGTAATGAAAGCTTACAATATTAATATAATCATTTCAGAATAAAACGGCTGGCAGACATCTTAATAATCCATATACATCAATAAGATAGACACACTGGCATGGTGCATTTTCTGCATTATTTGCTGATATATACACCATACCTTATCACAAATCGCCAGCAATGGGGGGTTCACCAGTCAATTGCCTCTTTGTTTTCCCCGCCCGATAAAATAATCTCCTGCATCCAGGAGGTCATTTGTGACTGTGCATTCATTGTACCAACTAATACCCCGTTTAAAGCCTCATATAAATGGGTGCCCGGTTCAACTTTTGCTAACATGTTTTGTAGCATAGCCGTTTGCTGCTCAAAAGAAACAAAAGCCGAATCACCACTTTTAGGATCTTTGAAGGCATTCATCTCTTGATAAATGCTATCTTTAAGCGTTTCAGAAGAGGCTGACTCAGGAAGCGCCAAAAGTCGTTGGTAGAATGCATCATAAAGATCAACGTCGCCGCCATTGCTTAAAGGCGCGCTATCCACATTATTCCGCATAGCGGCCCTGGCACTCAACGAAACCACACCCGTCGCTTCAGTATCCGCTGTCGGGACCAAATAAGAAGTCGGAATCGTACCCGGTATCACCTTATAACCTCCATTTTACAATCCTTGCGTTTTTGTCTTCCATTCATCAATAAGTGCGTTAATGGCGTTATCAGAAATTGTCCGGCAGTCTTGTGGAAGTTCATCAAGATGATGCTTAATGACGCCTACTGCCGTTTCAACAAATTGTTCAGGTGAAAATTCTGCGATCTGATCGCCGCAACTCATGATAAAGCGCTGTTCCTGATGATATTTAAGATTAAAAGTGCCTGGCCAGTTCTCCATAAGCAACACCATCAGTTTTTGGTGATCTTTTTTCGCATTAACTGGTAGTGTTAAAAAAAGTTGCCCCTCAGGCTTATCGAAATCCCTCAGCCACTCATCCAGGACGGTTAAAAGCGTTTCGGGATGGTCGACCGCAGCTGAAAATAACTCGCGGGCATAAATCTGTATTTTTTCCATCCACTTCCAGGCCATTGTCTGATTATCAGTAAGATAAGCGGCGACCTGCTGTAACGCGTCTATCATTCCCTGCTCGTAACCTTCCTGGTAGGCGTACATCCGCAAGGTCTTTGCCTCTTCTTCCGCCTCTCGCAAAATACGCTTAGCCCGTTGATGCGCCTGCTGTTCTAATCTTTCAATAGAGAAATAACGTTCCAGCGTTTTACGCTTTATCAGTATCCCCTCAACAGGCGAAAGCGGGGACGGAATTGGGATATTTTTGAGCATATTGTAAGGCCAGTAGCAAAATTGACATTTCTACAGCATCCTGCTTCGATGCCTCCTCAATAAATGGAGGAAAAAGCAAAGGAAAACGCTGTGCTAAAGATTCAGGTAAAAATTCATTCAGGGCATTTAACTGTGCATACCCGACGCTAAGTAAAAACCGGTGATTCGGCGCCTTATTGCAGACAGATAAACTTGTTCCCTGATGCATTGCCAAAAATGCTTGCGCCCAATCCGGCAGGCCAAGCAAGGCTCCCTGCCTTGCCAGATCGGCTCTCAGTTTATGGCAACCGAGTAAATACGCTACTTGCGGCAGTCGGCGCCACTGACGCAGCCACAGCTGCGTCAGTGAGTTTTGAATACACTCCTTTTCTCCGTTCTTAAGCCGCCATGCCGCCAGTATTAACTCATTTGCCGCCGCCCTGGCGGCGGGTCTGACAATCATTTCCGGCGCTATCTGCAACCGCTGAGGATGGATATACGATAACGGATCAAAAATGATTCTTTGCCAGATAATGGGTAATGGCTGCCTATTCATTTGACGATTTCGCCTTATCATCAGCCGTTATGCCTTTCTTATTGCGGGCATAATGGTTTTTGTAATACCAGACGCCAAAGCCTGCTGACATCACGGATAACAAAATAATCAACACAATCCAACTGGTTGCAAAAGAATTACGTTTTACTGGTGTGCCGGGAGCCTGTAATTGGGCATCAGAACGTTCTGACAACACAACAGAAATGTTGTCATAATCCACATCGGCAAAACTATTCTTTAAGAAACGCTTGATATCGCTGATCTGATGCGCAAGCGGCGAACCTCGTTCATATACGGCTAATGCCGACAGATGAACAGGTTTTGGCGGGCGGCCATTTTCACCAGCATCAATATCATAACTAATATGGACCCTGGCGGAGAGCACGCCCTCCATCGTCTGTAATGACTGTTCCAGTCGCTGTTCAATAGCCGAATATAACCTGGCCTTTTCAGCTCGCGGAGACGATACCAGCGAATCCGCCGGGAACATCTGCGCTATTTCCACCCGTGGCCGGGGAGGAAGCTGATAAGTTTTAATCCAGTACACCGCAGCGGTAAAATCAGGCTCAGCAACGGTAATGCTATAGCCCAATTTTCCGCTATCAATTTTATTCGCCTCTATATTGTGCATTTGCAGAACGGCAATGACCTCATTAGCCTGTTCCTGGTCCAGTCCTTTTAAAAGATCCTTATCCTTACAGCCGGCAAGGGTCATTACCAGCAGAAAAGTATATAGATATCGACGAATCATGAGCGTAATAGCGTTTCAACAGCCCCGACTCCTTTACGAGTAAGGGTACTGACCATAGAAACATACAGGTTATAATCTGAAATCATCTCTTGCGAAATAGCCAGCTCTTTAGGATCCGTCACCAGATTAGGGTCCTCAATCCTGTTGGTAATCGTCTGTTTATCCACAGCCGTGGCAATCGCCGAACCAGAAAAAGCCTGGAGTAGCCGGTCATCCAGCGAGACAATGTCCGTTTCCATAGACCTGATATTGACCGCCTGCCCTATAACGGCATTCTCAGGGACAATAGTTGCAATCGACATAATCCACCTTATAACTGATTAACGGAAGTTCTGAATAATGGCAGCATCAATATCCTTAAAGACTTTTACCGTGTTCGATTGCGCGTTACGGTACAAGTTATATTCCGAGAGCTTACTCTGATACGCCGCCAGTAGCGCCGGATCGGAGGGTTTTGCTGCTAATTTATCCAGCGCCTCTGTTACCTGCGTTTGTAGATTATCAACGCCCGTATCAAATTTTGCTGAGACGTCATCCAGATAGCCTGACCAAGGTGTTGCCATAATGACTTCCTTATTTGCGTTAAATTAAAGTGGGCTTGGGAAATACCAATGGCCTGGGCTCATTTTGATATAACCTTCCGCCCCGTACTGAAATGAGCGCCCCTTGAGCCAGTCATCTTTTAATTCGATCGCAAACTGCACATAGCGTCCTCCCCATGTGCGGTAATAGCTATCGACAAATTGACGGGCTCTGAGTATTTCTACATCATCGAGCGCCCCCTGAATAACAAACGTTACGCCCCCCTTATGATTCCTGCGGGAATAAGGTAACGCCTGCTGTTTTAGCCCCGCTTCCGCCTGGCCTGCGGCGGTAACATCGTCCATCAACGTGATGTTAACCGAATCCGCGTAAGGCATTAGCGCTCTCAGCTTTTGACTTAACACCTCGAGCTCTTTCTTGCTCATCGTGTTTCGCTGGCGGCTTAGCCAGAAAACGGGTTTACGCGGCTCATCGAAATGAAGCCGATAATAAGCCAGCTGCGGATAATAGGTATCCAGCCAGGTAGAGATACGCTTATTTTCTTCGTTTTCGTTAATCACTCGCGCATTTTTATCATAATCGCCCCTCGCTAAAACCTGACGAGCCCACAGCGTATCTCTTTCATTTTGCGCAGCGACATAGAGCATTTTGTCCCGTCCTGGCAACACCTGAAAGCGCTCCTTCTCCTGCCCCAATAACGAATCGAGCTCTGCGGCCTGCCGCTGCGGCGAGTTAAGTATCCATAACGTCCCCACCGTCCCAATTCCCAATATAAAAAACCCGGCCAGTGCTGCTACAATTCCGTTTTTAAAACGCGGCTCGTTCTTTTTTGCAGACGTTTCTAACTTCTCAGGCTGCTCGGGCACCCACGGCTCGCTTTCCGGGCGAATCAGGATAAGCAATTCACCGACCTGTATTGGCGTATTTAATTGCACCGAACGAGATTCAGAATTTCCTTCTTTCAGCTCATGGAGTATAATTTCGGTCGCATCCGTATCCACCTGGATTTCAAAATTTACTCCGCCATGGTCCAGCGGGATAAAAAAGCTATCGGCAGGTATATCAGGGAGTTGGCCTGAAGCAGTGAGCGCATCACTCTGACCTACCACAAAGAGTGTTCGGCCTGTCAGCAATGGAAACTCACAGCCGTTCAGTGAGCTGTTAAGTAATCGAACTATGTATGGCCCTGGGCTTGTTATCGTCTTCTCTTTTGATGTTTCCATATATACTGTTAGCGATGTCTGTCGTTCTCGATAGCAGCAGATTACCGCACAGGACACAGGGATTCCTGATGAAAATAGAATGAAAAGTGAGAAATAAAATCAATTTATTCTGTATAATGCGTCTCAACACATATTAAAAGAACCATCATCCCCATTGGGGCTTAAACTACTGTAGATAAATTACCCAAATTTGGGTTCTTTTGGTGTAACAATCAGACCATTGCCAACACACGCTAATAAAGAGCATTTACAACTCAGATTTTTTCAGTAGGATACCAGTAAGGAACATTAAAATAACATCAACAAAGGGATAATATGGAAAATGTAACCTTTGTAAGTAATAGTCATCAGCGTCCTGCCGCAGATAACTTACAGAAATTAAAATCACTTTTGACAAATACCCGGCAGCAAATTAAAAGTCAGACTCAGCAGGTTACCATCAAAAATCTTTATGTAAGCAGTTTCACTTTAGTTTGCTTTCGGAGCGGTAAACTGACGATTAGCAATAATCACGATACGATTTACTGTGACGAACCTGGGATGTTGGTGCTCAAAAAAGAGCAGGTAGTTAGCGTGACGCTTGAAGAGGTCAATGGCCACATGGATTTCGATATACTCGAGATACCGACGCAACGACTTGGCGCTCTCTATGCACTTATCCCAAACGAGCAGCAAACCAAAATGTCGGTACCCACAGAGAAAGCGCAGAAAATCTTCTATACGCCTGACTTTCCTGCCAGAAGAGAGGTATTTGAACATCTGAAAACGGCGTTCTCCTGTACGAAGGATACAAGCAAAGGTTGCAGTAACTGTAACAACAAGAGTTGTATTGAAAATGAAGAGTTAATTCCTTATTTTCTGCTGTTCCTGCTTACTGCTTTTCTCCGACTCCCGGAGAGTTATGAGATCATCCTTAGCTCGGCTCAGATAACGTTAAAGGAGCGCGTTTACAACATTATATCTTCGTCACCCAGTAGACAGTGGAAGCTTACGGATGTTGCCGATCATATATTTATGAGTACGTCAACGCTCAAACGGAAACTTGCAGAAGAAGGTACCAGCTTTAGCGACATCTACTTATCGGCAAGAATGAATCAGGCAGCAAAACTTTTACGCATAGGCAACCATAATGTTAATGCTGTAGCATTAAAATGTGGTTATGACAGCACGTCCTATTTCATTCAATGTTTCAAAAAATATTTTAAAACTACGCCATCGACATTCATAAAAATGGCGAACCATTAACATTTTTTGTATCTGTCACTCAAGTAAAGATTTTTATTAAAATTGTAATAATTTAAAATTCAGACTGCGCATTAACACGCTATATCAGGATGGGAGGCTATTCAATATCATTGTTCTGTCAGGAAGACAGCTTATACTGATATCTCTGGTAATTTAAAGTAAGGCTGATTATATAACACGATTTTTGTGAACTTGTCATCGCTATGATGACTGGTAAATCGATATTGCCTTATTCACAGCGTAACAATCCATCCAGATGACACTATCTCCTTCCGGCTTTAACCCTGTGGATTAAGGCCGGCATTTTATTCCTATATATACATCATCCGTTCCCTCTGAGAACTATTTGCCTGAACGGTCTACACCGAAACAGTCACGCTTGTTAGCTTTCTGCCAGGCATACCTCTTCTCTTCCTCCTGATATCGATATAATGCCTGGGGGCCAGCCTGAGGATGATACTGCTCATAACCCCCTGCCTTTTTGACGCTATAGCAGAAAGGAGTAAAGAAAAGACGATATCATTATTTTGCAAAAAAATATAAAAATAAGCGCACCATTAAAAACAGTCTTTCATTTATATTTTGACACCTAAGACAAATTACACTCTTAAACTTTCAACGAATGGTCATTTAGTGGAAATCTTCGAGAAAAATGGTTCTGATGGTGTAATTATCAGACCATTAACCATGAAGATATAATAAGCAGCATTTACACCCCCAAAAAATGCAGTAAGATAGCTACAAAACTAATCTCTATTGCAATGAGGCCAAGTTAAATATGTAAATATTTAGATGCCCGGCGCTGACTCTCTGCTCCAGGATATACGACAGCGTCCATTCGATAATCACGGTTAGTTATAACAATATTATTACCAACATGTCATTTATTTAAAGCACAGGCATAAGCTAAATAATCAAATGTTAAAAATATATAAACCCGAGCCCGTACAATATGACATTAAGCTCATAATAAAAGCTCAACCTGACCGTTAGTACTAACAGCAGAATTACTGAAACAGTAGATTCTATCCTAACGACTTGTATTAGCTATTATAACTTTTCACCCTGTAAGAGAATACACTATTATCATGCCACATTTTAATCCTGTTCCTGTATCGAATAAAAAATTCGTCTTTGATGATTTCATACTCAACATGGACGGCTCCCTGCTACGCTCAGAAAAGAAAGTCAATATTCCGCCAAAAGAATATGCTGTTCTGGTCATCCTGCTCGAAGCCGCCGGCGAGATTGTGAGTAAAAACACCTTACTGGACCAGGTATGGGGCGACGCGGAAGTTAACGAAGAATCTCTTACCCGCTGTATTTATGCCTTACGACGTATTCTGTCGGAAGATAAAGAGCATCGTTACATTGAAACACTGTACGGACAGGGCTATCGGTTTAATCGTCCGGTCGTAGTGGTGTCTCCGCCAGCGCCGCAACCTACGACTCATACATTGGCGATACTTCCTTTTCAGATGCAGGATCAGGTTCAATCCGAGAGTCTGCATTACTCTATCGTGAAGGGATTATCGCAGTATGCGCCCTTTGGCCTGAGCGTGCTACCGGTGACCATTACGAAGAACTGTCGCAGTGTTAAAGATATTCTTGAGCTCATGGATCAATTACGCCCCGATTATTATATCTCCGGGCAGATGATACCCGATGGCAATGATAATATTGTACAGATCGAGATAGTTCGGGTTAAAGGTTATCACCTGCTGCACCAGGAAAGCATTAAGTTGATAGAACACCAACCCGCTTCTCTCTTGCAAAACAAAATTGCTAATCTTTTGCTCAGATGTATTCCCGGGCTTCGCTGGGACACAAAGCAGGTTAGCGAGCTAAATTCGATTGACAGTACTATGGTTTACTTACGCGGTAAGCATGAGTTAAATCAATATACCCCCTATAGCTTACAGCAAGCGCTTAAATTGCTGACTCAATGCGTTAACATGTCGCCAAACAGCATTGCGCCTTACTGTGCGCTGGCAGAATGCTACCTCAGCATGGCGCAAATGGGGATTTTTGATAAACAAAACGCCATGATCAAAGCTAAAGAACATGCGATTAAGGCGACAGAGCTGGACCACAATAATCCACAAGCTTTAGGATTACTGGGGCTAATTAATACGATTCATTCAGAATACATCGTCGGGAGTTTGCTATTCAAACAAGCTAACTTACTTTCGCCCATTTCTGCAGATATTAAATATTATTATGGCTGGAATCTTTTCATGGCTGGTCAGTTGGAGGAGGCCTTACAAACGATTAATGAGTGTTTAAAATTGGATCCAACGCGTGCAGCCGCAGGGATCACTAAGCTGTGGATTACCTATTATCATACTGGTATTGATGATGCTATACGTTTAGGCGATGAATTACGCTCACAACACCTGCAGGATAATCCAATATTATTAAGTATGCAGGTTATGTTTCTTTCGCTTAAAGGTAAACATGAACTGGCACGAAAATTAACTAAAGAAATATCCACGCAGGAAATAACAGGGCTTATTGCTGTTAATCTTCTTTATGCTGAATACTGTCAGAATAGTGAGCGAGCCTTACCGACGATAAGAGAATTCCTGGAAAGTGAACAGCGTATAGATAATAATCCGGGATTATTACCGTTAGTGCTGGTTGCCCACGGCGAAGCTATTGCCGAGAAAATGTGGAATAAATTTAAAAACGAAGACAATATTTGGTTCAAAAGATGGAAACAGGATCCCCGCTTGATTAAATTACGGTAAAATCTGAGAGAGGAGATATGCATTATTTTTTTATCATCGTAATCTGGTTGCTTAGCATAAATACTGCATGGGCTGATTGCTGGCTTCAGGCTGAAAAAATGTTCAATATTGAATCCGAACTACTTTACGCTATCGCCCAGCAGGAATCGGCGATGAAACCAGGCGCCATTGGTTATAACCGAGATGGTTCAACCGATCTTGGCCTGATGCAAATTAACAGCTTCCATATGAAAAGGCTGAAAAAAATGGGGATTAGTGAAAAACAGTTGTTACAGGACCCCTGCATTTCTGTCATTGTGGGCGCATCCATTTTATCAGATATGATGAAAATCTACGGTTATAGCTGGGAGGCCGTTGGCGCTTATAATGCCGGGACGTCACCGAAACGATCGGATATAAGGAAGCGTTATGCTAAAAAAATTTGGGAGAATTACAGAAAATTAAAAGGGATGTCAGCAGAAGAGAAAAACAAAAGACTTTCTATCGCGGTAAACAAATAATTATACAGAAATAGCTTACTTTCAGATAGTTCTAAAAGTAAGCTATGTTTTTATCAGCTTGCTGTCGTCATAAGCAACTGGGCTTGCATTGCTTTTAGTTGTACAAACTGTGAGGCGTCTTCCAGCATTCTATTGTTCCGTGAATCCCGGAAATCTGCACGTACCTGCTCCAGATTACTATGAGGATTATCCTTAAGTACAAGAGCCGCCGCCATCGTTCCGGTTCTCCCCACTCCGTCCAGACAATGAATCATCGGTAAATACTTATCTGATGAACTACGCCCCGGCGCGCCATTTTGGTTACTATTTTTCACCCTATCTGCCAGGTATTCTAACTGATCAGTAGACGGTAACGGCTGGTGATCTGGCCAATTTTTCACATGCAATACCGGGATTGTATACTGCTTTTCCCCGCAGGACAGGTGCATATTGTATTGGTCTATCGCTCCTCCCTGACTGGCTGAGCTCACTTTTTGGCTGTTGGTATGCACCTCGCCAAAAGTGTAGCTCCCTCTGAAATAGGGTGGTAATTGTTTTGCCTGCATCTGATCTTCCGACGTTAACACCACCAGGCACGAGCATTCTTTTTCAAGAAGCATTTTCATATGCGCTTCCAGCGCGTCCGGCGTATTTTTTGGGTACGAACCGGCTAATGCCACAGGCTTACCGTCAAAAGTTAACGTATTCACTGGCACAGGCATTCCATCGCTCAGTTTCACTTGGGTTTGCTGATTAATTGGAATGCTGCTGACCGCAAACCGTGCCAGGCCCAGTGTCGGTCCGCTCATCGTCTGTGGCATTGGCGCGCCGGCTTCTATTTTCTCAAGTTCAGCTGTAACGTTTTTCAGTTCTTTAACAATAACGTGAATTTTTTTTACAGCCTGGGTTAATTCATGGGTAGAGGCTTTATCAATCCACCTCTCAACCACTCCCCCACAGGTTCCCCATTGTGAGAACCTGTCTGCTCCTATCTGAATATTTTTTAACGTTGTAACATAATCATTAAGTTGTTTAGCCTCTGGAATTTTATTTAAATTCTGTAAATTCGTCATTAATGAACGTAGCGGGCCGTTACCTGAAGCCATCTCCTGGAAGTTTTCTCGCAGGCTATTTCCATCCATTTGTTCCAGTTGCGGTAATGTTCTTTTAAGTCCCTTTAGCGCGATATCGAGTAAAGGTTGCTTACTTTCTGCTCCAACATCGTTATTTTTTTCTGCCACTTTTGTATCGCCGCCTTTTATGACTAAAGCGGCATTCATGACACCAACATTATCCTTGCTCTTAATAAGGTTTATAAACCCTTCGTCAGCAGCTTTTACACACTCCGTGATCTGCACTGCTAAACGTTGGGTAAGGGGTTTGTTCATATTTATACGGGACATTAACAGTGCGTTATTGACCGCTGTTTCTCCATATTTTTCCGTTAGTGCCTGGAGAAATGTTTGTAAAATTTTCTGATCCTGTCCCTTGATGTTTTCCGTATGTTTTTGCACCACTTCAGTGTTTTTAAATAACGGCATTTTTCCAAGCCAGGTTAATACTTTTGACGAAAATTTTTCAGGCGCAACATATGCCTTATCAGTATTTTCCTTAGCAATATAAAGTCGGGCATCATTCGACACACCAACTTTTGAAAACGAAGACAACGTTAAATTATTCAATTTTCTCTCCTCATACTTTAGCATATTCCTGCAGTATGTTTTTGAGCGCTTCCTGCTGATTCACAAATGACTCAAGCTGCGATATAATATGGTAAGTATTTGTCAGATCGGTAATTGCATGTATAAACAACAACGTCTCTGCGGCCTCAATATACGCTAACGTACCTTCATTATTCGCAGCCAGTTCACCATTAATCACCATAATCTGCCGCCAGATAGAATCGCCACAAACAGGCGATAACGGTATAATCATACCGTTCAATAACCAGATATCATCTTTAGCTTCAATAGACGTAAAAATATCGCTATCGAGTAGTAATAAGCACTGATTGTTGTCGTCAAAAGTGAGCGGTAAACCCAATTTCTCACCAATATTAGCGATAATATCCTGGTGTGCTTGCAATTTACTTTCCTCTTGAATTATATCTTTTATAAGATTGCTTCTTCAAATTTAATCTGGTTACACAATGTCTTGATACTTTTTCGCGCCCATCGCCGGGCGCAATATTTCTCTCCTTTAATCCAGTAGAATAGCCATTCACTACGCATCGGAACACATATCAGCAGCTCCTTCGGATCATTTTCAACATGACGTAACTTGCCTTTAATAACAAAACGCGGACTGTCAGCAATATCATCATATATTGCAGCCATACCTGAACCGGGTACTACGTGTGTGATGATTTTCATAACAATTAATCTTGTTCAATTGTTGTCGAGCGAGAGAAAAATACTACACCCTGGACTCAAGACTTTTTTTAACAACACGGCATATATCCGCAAAGGTCGTCATATCAGGAAGATCGTTTTCATTGCAACTAATGTCAAACTCCTCACTAAGACCAAATACAATATCAATTAAATCCAATGAGTCAGCATAAAGATCCTCAACCAGATGGGTCTGACCATTGATACTATCAACATCAACGGCAATACAGGAGGTGATCACTTTTTTGACTCTTGCTTCAATATCCATATTCATCGCATCTTTCCCGGTTAATTAACGCTGCATGTGCAAGCCATCAACGGTAGTAATAACCCGATCTACGCCAGGTTTATTCAGGTATGACTCGTAAGCCGGGCCAGCTCGCCAGCTACCGTCTCCGATAAGGCCGTCCAGCACATTACTTAACACATAGTCAGTTTCCCCTTTTTGCCTGGTCAACCCCGCCTCTCTGGCAAACTGCAGTGCAATCTCAGCCAGTTTTTCTTTTTGTGGATGATGAGTAATGACCTCTTTAAGCGTATCCATTTTCGCTTTCAATTCTGGGTGCTTGTCAATATCGCTACATTGCGCTTTCAACGCTGCACTCTTTATCGTGTCATTGGGTAATATTTCCGCACGCAAGCCGTCAAACGCTCTGCGTACAGGGAACGGTGTGGAGGTATCCGGCTCCAGGGCTTTACGTATCACACCCAAAAACGCCTCACGGGCGTTGAAATGCATTGAATGCATATTCGTAACGCTCGGTACTGTTGAGAGGAAACTATTTTGCTTAAACTTCAAACCAGAAAATGGGCCAGTCTTATCTGTCTGGCTATTATCATTATCGGTCGTACCGGCTTTATTACCTGTAATTACCGTCGAGTCTGATTGTAAGGTATCGATTTTAACATTCTCAACGCCAGCCAGTTGACTGGCAAGCGGCTTCACATTCACAATCTCTGCCGTCTGGCTTTGCTGTTTATTATCATCAACGCCGTGCACCGTGGCCTGTACCGGCTTGCCGATAATGCTCTTGCTGGTTACGCCATCGACTTCATCAAAAGAGGTTGTTTCACCCGTAGTGCCCTTTTCTGACGTGACCACCTTTCCATCTTTACTTTCGGAAGAAGCGTTGGTCACAGCCTCTGCCGTCGCATGAGCCGTGATGTCAATTTTACCTGCGATGCCATGGTCAATTGCCCCTGTGCTGGCGCTGTGTGCCGTCTCCGTTTGATGCGTAGTCGAATCCACACGCGAATGACTATGACTTACGTTGCTGCTGTTAGTCGAATGGTGTGACTCGCCATGGCGTTGGCTGTTATCAATAAATGTTCGGCTATTATCAATCGTCTTCCGGCTATGATCATGGTTGCTATTATCGATATGGCGCTGGCTATTATCGACATGGCTTCGGCTATTGTTAATATGCTTACTGTTATCCACGCTATGGTTACTGCTATCAATATTAATATTGATATTAATACCCGTAGGTTCTGCTTTTTTCCCACCATCAGGTACTGGTCCAGCCGCAGGTTCCGGAATTTTAGGGTCAGGCAGTTTATCTGCAGGAATTTGTGCAAAAACATTACGTAGCAGCAGGGGTATCAACGTTTGCATTTCAAGGTGCCGGGCTTCCCGTCCTACGCTGGTACCCTGCTCTTGCGTTAATTTTTGGTGGCACATATCAAGCGCCTTAACCGCCTTCGCCGCCGCGGCGTCAACAAGCTGCGTAAGATTGCTGCGGGTTAACGGATCCAACGTACAGCCAAAGTTATGTTCAATGCAGCTGGCAATATAGGGCATCACCTCCTGCATAACAAGATTCGTCGATAATTTACTTAATTCACCGCCAGTGTTATTTTTGATGATATCTAACAGCTGCTTTTCCAGGTTTTCCAGCTTCGCTTCCGCTTTCTTTGTTTCTGGCAGCCATGGCCCAAAAGCTGACTTTTCTTTCAGGCCATCTTTTATGATTTGCGCGGTATACTCTGCCCCCACCTTCATCAGTAGCGTCTTCGCCTCAGGAGAATCACTGGTGGCGTTGAGCGCTGAACGAAAGAGCCCGGCAAACTCCATTATCGCTTTCTTACCTGCGACATTATTTGAATTGGTAAAAACTTCTTTTAACGCCTCGGCGTCTTTTCCGCATTTAAACAATGCATCCAGACTCGCCTGTTTGATCAGCGCGGGAAAATCTTCCAGTTGCGGGCCTTTAATTTCCCCTGACAGCGTCGCTGTGGCACTTTCTCTGACTGCGGAAAGATTCGCCGCAAGATTCGTGGCCTGCGTTTTGATCTCGGTCTGCATACCTGGCATCATGACGGGGGGCTGAGTTCTTACACTTGTAACCATTATTAATATCCTCTTCTATTATCCTTGCAGGAAGCTTTTGGCGGTTTCCAGGCTGCTACTTATCGTACTGCTCAGCACTTTTACCAGGTTGTCGTACAATGAATTGGCATTGCTGTATTTTTGCGTCAGCGTCTGTAATGTGGTTTTCAGATTTTCTTCCTGTGCTTTAAAACCCGACTGCCAGGCTTGATATTTGGCGTTATCCAGTTCAAGGGCTGAACCCGATCCTATTCCATTAAGATCGCTAACCATTTTGCTCAGTGGCCCCGTATCTACCAGTACGACATAACCAGAACCAGACGCCTTTAGACAGCTGTCCGGTAAATTCAATTCTTTAATCCACTGCTCAGCTTCCGCTTTCGTTGCTGTTGTCACTCCGCTGCCAGTTTGCGAGGGAAATAAAATCGTATTTTTATTTATTTGAGTGTATTTATTAATTAAACTACTTATTTCACTTTTAAGTGAGTCAACATTTAGCTTAATGGTATTTCCATCCTTACCAGGCGATAACCAGCCTCCCATTTTGGAAAGAATATCACTGAAGGCCTGATAAAAATCGGTATAGACTGCGACAACGTTTTCATAAACGCCCAGATAGCTGTCACCTATCGCCGATATATTTTGGGAAACCATATCCCAAATCTCAGCATCAGAAATGGTTGTTCTCGGCTGCGCCATAGGCGAAGCGCTAAATAAGGCCGACGTCGGCGCAGAAAACGCGCTCCGCAGGTTCTCATTTTGTTCTGCGGATAATGACACGCCAGACTTCGCCAGCGCATTCAGGCTGCTGGTCAACTGCTGGCGCGCCAGCGTGCGCTCGTCATTATTCTCTTCAGAGATCGGTGGCGTTGACTGCAGCGTCTGCTGTGCCTGCTGGATTTTAGTAGCCGCCTGCGATAATGAAATGATATCTGTGCCGCGATGTTCTGTGGTAGACGGTACCACGGCAGTCTCGACGTGCTCGCTCGCCGAGGGAGTCTGCGGCCGTTCGGCAACGATCCCCGGATGAGGAGAAGCGGAATAATTTTGAATATTAAGCATAATATCCCCAGTTCGCCATCAGGAGCGCGATTAAATCCCCCCCATGATGGCGTATAGATGACCTTTCAGATTAAGCGCGAATATTGCCTGCGATAGCAGCAAGTGCGGATGCTTTCGACTGGTTAATGCTCTCCATTGTTTTCAGCATTTCCTGAATCAGGCTGGTCGATTTACGTGAACTTTCACGGGCTTCGTCCGATGCGGTGCTGGCAACACGGTTATTCACCTGGCTAATTTGCTGCTCAGAACGTTCCTGAGTAGCGGCGTACTGCCCGGACGCCCCTGCAATACCACCGACCGTGACCGAGTTCTTCATAATCAGATCGCCCGTCATCTGCATCTTGCGCGCATCAATTCGGGTCATATCCATGGTATTCTGCTCAAGACGAATATCGGATTCGACAGACTCAAGACGTTTCGACAGAATAGCCTGATGTTCAGGGGAGATTTGTTTATTACTGTCTTTAATACCCAGACTTTCCGTGGCGCTGGTTCCGGCATTAGATTTAAGCGTCGCATCATTAAGATTTTTCGTCGCATCGGTACCGGTTTTCTTCATATTTAACGATTTCAGAGAATCGACGCCTTCAGCACCGAGTTTGACGCTATTCTGCCCGTTCAGCACGTTTTTAATACTGTGGCTTTCAGTGGTCAGTTTATCGATCTTCGCGGCATTATGTTTAAGCGCGCCTCTTTCATTCTGCAGCCCCTTATATTCCAGTTTGGCGCCCACGCCAGTGATCCCCAACTGAAGCGCGCTCTGGGAAATACTACCGGACAACGCATTCATCCCTTCGCGCATCATGGAGCTTGCCGTCGTTTTAGCTGCATCAAAACTGACTAATGACAACTTACCAGACAGTTTGCTATCAGCCTGGTTCAACGTCAGCATTAACGTATTCGCGGCAGCCAACAGCGCAACGGCACTGGAAGACATTCCGCTAATATCAAAAAACTTTCCGACTTCTGCCTGCTGCTCGCGTAACTGGGTTTGCACAACCTCATTCGCTTTAGTCGTGACATTATTTGCCAGGGCATTCAAATCCTGATTCATGTCGGTATTTTGAATACTGGCTTTTAAAAAGGACGTGATCGTTCCGGGGGTTTGCGTTAATACCCCTGGCGCAGGCGCGCTCAGTGTAGGACTCAACCCCAGGTCACTGACTTTACTGCTGCTAATACCAATACTATTCAGAATATCTTTAGCGCTAACGGATTGCGAAGCTGTCTGTGAACTATTCTCAACAGAATGATTATTTAAATAAGCGGCGGGATTTATTCCCACATTACTAATTAACATATTTTTCTCCCTTTATTTTGGCAGTTTTTATGCGCGACTCTGGCGCAGAATAAAACGCGAAGCATCCGCATTTTGCTGTACCGCAGAAGACATGGCTTTTTGCAGTTCCGCCGTTACCTTCTGGTTTTCACCAAATATTTCTACGGATTGTTTAAGCCACTGCTGAATCTGATCCATGGCAAAACGGGCGAGCATAAAATCAGCAAGCGCCTCGCTGGCATTTTTAATAAATACGCCCTCGGCAACACCACCGGCTGACTGGGCTGCGGTATTCGTGACTTCCATGCCCAACGCCACTTTATTTAGGGTATTACCTACCAGCT
Source organism: Salmonella sp. SAL04162 (assembly GCF_046551535.1). Taxonomy (NCBI): domain Bacteria; kingdom Pseudomonadati; phylum Pseudomonadota; class Gammaproteobacteria; order Enterobacterales; family Enterobacteriaceae; genus Salmonella; species Salmonella sp. SAL04162. The sequence continues at coordinate 65,700 of NZ_JBGDVX010000010.1, read as the reverse complement.
CTTTACTTAAGGCATTCGTTTGCAGGCCCATCTTGCTACCCACATTACCCAGACCGCTAGTAATACGTTGCATCCCCTGGGTAAAGAGTTTGCTGCCGTTTTGTGCCAACTGTTTCAGCACGTTAGGCACCAACTTCTTAATCGTTTCGCCCATCATTTTGCTCAGCGCGTTACCCAGTTTCGCCGCCGCGCCTTTCCCGACAACTGCGACCACCACAATGACCGCTACCATGGCAATAGCGGCGACAATCGCACCAACAATGCTGCCGGCCATCTCTGCCGTTTTCTTATCGACGCCTAATCCTTCCAGCGCTTTGGTAATCGCCTTGCCAATCAGCTCCATTAACGGCTTCAGCACATGCTCCATAATCGGGTTTAGCGCCTGCTGAATAAACGACACCCCCGTCGCCGCCTTCACAATTTCATCGGCCACCATTACCGCAAGTCCCACCGCAGCCAGCGCCAGACTCGCCCCACCGGTAAAAACAGCGGCCACAACGCTGACAATGGTTAGCAGCGCGCCGAGGACTTTCCCGATACATCCCATAATGCGGTTCGTTTCCTCGGCTTTGCGCGTCTCTTCCTGGAATTCAGCCGATTTCTTTTCCATCTCCGCCTGACGCCCTTCCTGCAAGGCGTTGAAAAGCGCAAGATCGTTTTGCAGGCTTTCTTCCGTATTTTTGCCCACAATCTCAATAAACATGGCCATGAGCATAGTGAGGCGGGCGACATTTGACAGATTATCCTGCTCACCCTGGGAAACCTGATTCTGAGAGGCGGCATTAGCCGTTCCCTGGAATTTGGTCAGAATGTTATCCGCTTTCTCGGCTTTCGCTTTGGCGTCTGTGCCTGCTTTAACCGTCGCATCCGTGGCCTTATCTAATGCCTCTTTCGCCTCTGTCGCTTCTTTTCCGGCCTGTTCTACCGCGGCTTCAGCTTGTGCATAGCCGGGGTCAGCCGGGTCCAGCGATTGCAATTTATTTTGCGCCTGCGTCAGTTTTTTGGCCGCAGCGTCATAAACACTCTTGGCGGTATCCGTCTTTTTGATGCTGGCTTCATAGAGATCCGTCGCCTCCTGAGCCTCTCCCAGAGCTGTCTGGAATTCTTTCGATACCTGAATCCCCATCTCTTTTTGTGACTCAATCATCGCCTGCCATACCGCCAGACGAGACTCCAGTTGAGACAGCGAAACATCGCCCAGTAGGGTCATTAACTTGCCAAGCAGTAATGTCAATTGCCCTTCGCTGGAGAGTTTTTCCCGGGCGGCGTCCGTAGGCGGCTTTAGACCCACCGTATTAATAGCGCTCTCGCCGGACTTTGTTCCGGCTTTAAGGTCGCCCGCTTTCGTTGCCACCACATCTTTAAAAGCTTTATCCGCCGCTTTTAAAAAGTCCGTGTTCTTACGAACGCCTTCAAAAGCCGCCTCAGCGAGGCGCGGATTTTGGGTATATCCGCTACGGCTAATGCTACTTGCGTCATTTACCATAATTATTCCTTTTCTTGTTCACTGTGCTGCTCTGTCTCCGCCGTTTTTAGCGCCTCCAGATAGACCAACGCTTTTGCCCGCAGAGACTCATCTTCAGTACGTTCATTGACAAGTTCAAAACACTGCCTGGCTTTTGCCGCCTTACGCATTAATAATTGACACTGCCCGGTAAAAAAAACGGGGCGATAATCATTTTTAAGTAACGTAAACGCTACTGCATAAAGGTCACATGCTTTCTGAAATTGTTTTTTCAGTTGGCATACCGCCGCCAGTCCCATGGTGTAATCGGGATTGTAAAAATCATAAATGCATAAGAAACGAAAGAACGTCTCAGCTTCATCCAGTCGTCCCTGGTTATAAAACTCATAAGCATGAGCATATAAACCGTCCATCATATCTTGAGGGATCCCATGAACGTCTTTTAGCGTGGCGCCTTCACTAACGGCATCCCAAATCATTTCCGCAACACGTTCTTCGCTGACATTATTTTGATAATCCATTACTTACTCCTGTTATCTGTCACCGACTTTGTAGAACTTAACGACTGCGTTTATCTGATGCAGTTATTAAACCCCGACGGTGGTTAGTGAACATTCAAAAAACGCCCAATGAATACATCGCTACTGCTTTACGCGGCTCAATGCCGTACCTCGTTTTCTTGTGGCTGAATAACGTCTTTGCCCGCGTTTTCTACCTCTTCCAGCCAAACCAGAAGACGTAAAACTTCATCAATTTCTTCCAGACTCACCAGATCATAACGGCGATGGGTTTTGAAAAGACTGCGCGCCAGTTTGATATCGACGATCACAGGTACGCCAACCTTCTCCGCATAGGCGCGGACGGCCAGTGCGCGCTGATTCGTTTCATACACCGAGATCATCGGAATCGGCATCAGTTCGGGTTTAAAATAAATCCCGATCGTAATATGCGTGGGGTTGGCAACAATCAGGCGTGAGTTTTCAATATCGGATTTCACCTGTTCAGACAGAATTTCCATATGAACTTCACGTCTTTTAGATTTAACCTCTGGGTTCCCTTCCTGCTCCTTCATTTCACGCTTCACTTCTTCCTTATCCATTTTCATATCTTTCATGGTCAGGAAATATTCCGCAATAGCATCCAATAATAAGACAATCAATGCGCAAGCAAGGCAAGTTAATACCAACGCGAGAAGAAGCTCACGCCAAATGACGGCAATACCTACAATATTGCCATTTAGCTGAGAAAAGATTTCAACCTTATATTTCTTCCAGCAAATGATGGCGGCCACCACAAAGGATGAGAGATACAGTAGGGTTTTGACCGTATCTTTAACCGTTCGCATACTAAAAAGTTTTTTCGCCCCTTCTACCGGGTTTAACGCCGATAAATTAGGTTTTAATGCTTCTGTCGCCAGCACAAAACCGGCCTGTAATAACGCCGGTAATGCGGAACACACTAAGCAGAGCAGCATAAATGGAATCAGATATTTTAACCCTATCCCAAAAACGGCCAAACTGTAGTCAGCCATGCTCTGATCAAAATTATCCGCAATAATGATCTTAATTATCCCCATAAACTCATTAAATGAGCCATACGACACCAGATAGGCAATTCCTCCCAGCGTCAGGCAGGCGATAATGAGATCTTTACTTTTAAATGATTGGCCTTTTTTAGCGGAGTCTTCCAGCCGTTTTTTAGTCGGTTTTTCTGTTTTATTCGAGGACATGCGTCGCCCCTCGCTCGTAAAACCAACTGCTTAATCCTGTGGCCTGGAAAGAGAGTCGCAGTACATTGTCCGGTAGCACCGGAGAGAAATAAAGCAGCATAATTAAAACGGCAATGCCGCTTTTTACCGTCAGTGAAATCGCAAAGGCGTTCATTTGCGGAGCAAAGCGCGACAATAAACCCAGGAATACTTCTGACAGCAACAACACTAATACCACCGGACTGGCCAGAACCAAGGCGTTTTGAGCCACCTGATTAATAAACGTTAATAGCGGCGGTAATGAAGGCGTGCACTCGTTCATCGGATCGCATAGCTGATAGCTTTTATTTAACACGTCAACCATCGTGACCAGACCGCCGTTTTGTAAATAAACGACAGCGGCAAACATATTCAGGAAATTAGCCATTTCCGAGGTATCAATACCGTTTGCCGGATCGATACTGCTACTTAGCGTTGCCCCTCGCTGGTTATCGATAATACAACCCAGCGCATGCATAACCCAAAAAGGCCATGACAGCAGACAGCCCAGCATGACGCCTACCGCCGCTTCTTGCAGAACTAACGGGATCATCGCCACCGATAAAAACGGCGGCGCCTCGTTCAATGCATGCGGCCATACTCCCAATGCCACCAGGATGATAATGGCGTTTCTCGGCGCGCCGCTTAATACCCCGCTATTCAAAAACGGCAGGAAGAAAAAAATCGGCGCCACGCGAGCAAACCCTAGTGCCGCAGACGCAACCAGGTGATGAATTTCAAAGTACAACGCGTAAAACATTTTTTACCCCTTAGCCAACGCCAGGAATATCACCTGACGCCCGTAAGAGAGTAAAACTTCGCCATACCAGCCAGACAGTAAAAACAAGCACAAACACACGCCAAGTAATTTAATGCCAAAAGGCAGCGTCTGTTCCTGTAATTGCGTTACCGTCTGGAATAACCCTACCAGGAGGCCGATAATCGTTGCGACAATCGTCGGCCACCCTGACAGGATCAAAACAAGATAGAGCGCCTTATTACCTGCAAACACTAAATCATCCATTTAACTATCCCGTCTCGTAATGATGTCATGTTGCAATGTCCATATACTGTAAAATCAATCCTTTAGACAGTAATGTCCAGCCATCAAGCGCGACAAAAAGCACCAGCTTAATAGGTGTAGATATCGTCACCGGACTCATCATCATCATCCCCAGCGCCAGTAGCACGCTGGATACCACCAGGTCGACGACAACAAAGGGCAAATAGAGATAAAAACCAATTTTAAACGCGCTTTTTATTTCGCTCAGCGCATAAGCAGGTAATAACGCAAATATTGATGGTTTTTCAATTTCATCTTTGTCACGCTTTACCGTCTCGGTCTCTTCTCCATACTGACGCTTCAGTTGCGCGTTTTCAAAAAACTGAACTAACTCGCGATCTGAATATTTGATCAGATAATCGCGATAACCATCCAGACCTTCATCAACGTGTTTACTTAATGACGAAATATCATTAAAGGTGACATCTTCGTCCTCAAAATAGACGTAGGCATCATGCATTATGGGCCACATAACAAACATAGAAAGCAGCAATGCGACGCCGTTAAGCGTCATATTTGAAGGTATCTGCTGCAATCCCAGGGCGTTACGCACCATGACAAATACAATAGAAAATTTAACGAAACAGGTTCCTGACGCAATAATAAATGGCAACAGGGTGGAAAATGCCAGTAAGGCAATTAATGAGATATCATTCCCCATTACCAGACTCGCTCAGCCATTCATGGATCTCAACGCCTAAGGTGTCATTCATCTGTACCAGTTCGCCATTACCCAGCAAAACACCATTCGCCATAATTTCAACGTTAAGTTCAGCATTGGTCGGCAGTGATAATAGCTGCTGCTGCCCCATGGTTTCGAGTTCGGCGAGGGTAACGTTCTTACGATACAAAACAAATTCCAGTTTGACGGGCAATTGGTTCAAGCCAGGCAGAGTTTCTGCAGTTTCAGTTGTATTATTTTCTTCTTCGATATGTTGAATATCTAACGTTTCCACAATAATTCCCCCTTCAACACGGTTGAAATGACCTAACTTTTTCGCGTAGCAATAAACTTCCGCACGGGAAGTACGAATCAGGAGTACATCTCCGATCCCGATTCGGCCCAGCAACGAACGCTGCGTATCACTGCTACCGATTACAAAGCGCAACGGCCAATGCAGCATTTTCGGCCTGCCGCCCCCGACTGCAGGCAGTTCAGGAAGATATTCAAACCACAGGCCGCCCCGATCGCTCATAATGTGCAACAATTTCCCTTCCGGCAGCGCGCTTCCCGGCACGGGGTTCTCTACGCATAAACGCCGACAGGACAAATGCGGCACGGGCAACTCAAACGGTCGCTCTGTTGCAGCAAGCCAGGGAACGACCAGGTGCTCAGCGCCAGCAGAAACCGCCGCCCCCGCCAGAGCGGGAGAGACATGCTCAAGCCAGTCCCCAGGTTGAATCCACGCCGACCACCGTTTTTCTGCATCGCTCAACCGAACCCACATTCCCTGTCGCGTCGGATATTCCAGCGTAGCTTCCTGGCCATGGCGCTGGCATTCTGTCGCGGTTTGCGCCAATAGCCATTCGCGACGATCAATCTGTCTCACACGCAATGACATCAGGCGTCATCCTCCTCGCCAGATTGCTGTCTGTGCTGTTGCTGCTGCGGATTTTGTTGATCGTCTCGCGTCAGGTGCCAGCGCTGGGGATTACCGTTTTGCCATTGATCATGCAAACGATGTTCAACCTGCGTATTTGACGGTATTAACGAAAACTCCCCTGCTTGCCGCGCCTGAATATTGACGGAATAGTCATTTCCCCAGCGCTGAAAACGGTAAGTCAGCGAGCTATCCTCCCCTTTCACGCCATCGGCAGTGGGAAAAATAGTCATCATCGGCTTTGATTGCGCCGCTAAAGGCATTTTTTCATCGCCGCCGGTTAATTGGCTAAGATCGGCGATAGTGGTTGGTTGCAGCGGAAGCTGAGAAATATCTTTAACCTTTTTATGATCTTTATCGTCAGGCTTACCGGTATTGGCTGCGGCCATTCGGGCAGGTGCGACATCCCGCGCCAGCGGCGCGCCCTCTTTACGAACGCCTTCACCCGCGATGGCTTTATTATCCCCAGGCAATGCCTTGATATTATCGTCAGAGATTCCCGTGGCGTTATCGGTTACTTCACTAACGGATTCCACAGCTTTTAAATCAGCAGATAATTTTTTACCACTTACGCTTTCTAACGGCCTATTTTTAGACGATAGCAACGCTGCGGATTTATCTACTTTGGCCTCCGCAGAAATTAAACCGACAGATTTTTCAGCAGTGACTTTCAACAGTTTTTCAGCAATCCTGAGTTCGCCTTTTCCGTTATGATGCAGACCAGAAACGTTGCCATTGTGATGTTCTGATTTCGCTGGCGCGCCATGTCGCCATGCCGCCAGCAATACCGGTAAAGCCGTTTCTTTATGCATTACGAAAGCATCGCCATAGTCGCGATCTTTTTTATGATCGGAATATTCTGTCTTATGTTTTTCCACCGCTTTTTTTAATGCTTCTGATAAACCGCCAACCTCATCCTGCTGCGGCAGTAAAATGTTCCCGGATGAACTGACAGCTGACACATCGCCCATTAAATTATCTCCTCTGACTCGGCCTCTTCCTGCTGTATCTCTCGCTGGATATAGTGTCTTTTCTGACGGATTATCCAGCGTTGATAGTTCCCTTCTTTGCGCAACCAATATTTACTTTTTTTCTGAAACTCTTCCCTTTTCTTTTCCAGCTCGCTCCGTTTTTCCTGAATTTGTATAATCTGGAGTTCTAAATCTTTTATCTGCCGGCGAACAATAGACTGCTTACGTAATAACGTATAAATTTCCTCACGACTGAGCTGTCTGTTTTCTGCACGCAGCGTATCTAATAACAATTTCAGACCCGCTATTTGTTCAAGGATCGCCTCCTCCTCGGCCTGCAGCCCGCGGTCCTCATCCTGATAGCGAAGTAATATCGACTCACACTGTGAATGAAATACCGTACAGCGCCGCTGCAATACTTTAATTCTGGTCAGCGAATGCATTCATACCGCTCAACGTGTCATCAAAGGATGAATACTGCGCTACCGGCTGGCATAACCAGGCTTTCAGGCTATCCCGCATCTGCATCGCCCGATCGTTATCGATATTTTCGCCAGGACGATATTCTCCCAAGTCAATGAAAAGCTGGAGCTCTTCCAGACGCGTCATTAATTTACGCACGGCAGATGCCTGTTCAGCATGTGTCGGCGTCGTGACTTGTCCAAAAACGCGGCTTACGCTTTTCAGTACATCGATTGCCGGGTAATGTCCCTGACCGGCCAGCTTTCTGCTCAGATACAGGTGACCGTCAAGGATAGAGCGAATTTCATCCGCCATCGGGTCCGCCTCTTCCTCGCTTTCCAGCAGTACCGTATAAAAGGCAGTAATGCTTCCCTCGCTGGTCGCCCCGGGGCGTTCCAGCAAGCGGGGCAAATTATCGAATACGGAGGCTGGATAACCTCGACGGGCCGGACGCTCTCCCGACGCCAGTGCCACGTCTCGCAAAGCACGCGCATAACGAGTCATGGAGTCAATAAAAAGCACGACCCGTTTTCCCTGGTCGCGAAAATATTCCGCTACGGTTGTCGCCAGTTGCGCCGCATTGCAGCGATCGACCGAGGGGAAATCGGAAGTGGCAAAAACCAGCACGCATTTTTCTTTCTTATGCGAAGCGCGCAACATATCCACGAATTCAGTGACCTCGCGGCCTCGTTCACCGATAAGACCAATAACAAAAACATCCGCCTCCGTTTGCTCGATCAGCATATGCATCAGCATGGTCTTACCGCATCCTGCGGAAGCAAAAATGCCCATTCGCTGGCCTACGCCACAGGTCAATAACCCGTCAATCGCGCGCACACCGGTAATCAGCGGTTCACGGACGCCAACGCGCGAAGCGTAAGAAGGCGGTGCGACATCAATAACGCGTTCTTCGCTAATCGGCGCCACTTCAGGGGTAAAACGCTCAACGATTTTCCCCGTCGGATCCAACACCGCGCCTAATACCGAGTATCCCACCCACGCAGATAACGCACGTCCAGTGGGATAAAGCACGACATCGCGGCTCAGCCCCTGGGCATTGCCGATAAGGCTCAGCACGGTGCGTTCCCGCTGTAAGCCAACCACCTGCGCACGTGCAACAACCTGTTTTTGGTGCCAGCCACGGCGTATTTCACACAGTTCGCCAATGGCTACATCGCGCAATTCCGCCTCAATAATTGGGCCGGTTATTTTTTGTGGGTAGGCCAGATATTGCAGTAAACGAGGTGTTTTCATCTCATTAGCGACCGACTAAAAACTTCCAGATAGTTGTAAAACCCATTCAAGGCAGTAGAGAACTTTTCACCGTCAGATAAAAAATCCGGATGCACTAAGGCTTTAAGCGTTAGCTCCCCATTCTGCTCCCCCAGTAGTAATTGCCCGCCGCGGGCAAAATGGCATCCTTCCATTATGGTCATTAAGATTTCATAAGCCCGCTGTTGTAATACCACCATGCTGTCAGCACCCAATTGCGCCCAGATCCATACATCATCGTCCTTGACGCTGATACAGATACTTGGCAATGCAAATAAATCCAGAACAATTGTTGAATGGCTATCTATTCCTCCAATTAATGAAGGATCGCAACCACTTACTTCCAGTGCGGAACGAACTAATTCAGCGATATCCAAATGTTGCATAGATCTTTTCCTTAATTAAGCCCTTATATTGTTTTTATAACATTCACTGACTTGCTATCTGCTATCTCACCGAAAGATAAAACCTCCAGATCCGGAAAACGACCTTCAATCATTTTCTTAATAAATCGACGGACATCGACAGACGTAAGGAGGACAAGATCTTTATGTGCAATCAATAAATCATCCAACTTAAGTGTAATGAGATCCATCAAATTAGCGGAGGCTTCCGGGTCAAGGCTGAGGAAGGTACTGCCAGAGGTCTGACGGATCCCTTTGCGAATAACATCCTCAACTTCAGCAGATACCATTACTGCTCGTAATTCGCCGCCATTGGCGAATTTATGGCAAATATAACGCGCCATTGCCCCACGAATATGCTCCACAAGGTTAATGACATCTTTTTCTCTTGGCGCCCACAATGCGAGCGCTTCCATAATTAATTTCATATTACGCACGGAAACACGTTCGCTTAACAAACGCTGCAAAACTTCAGATATACGTTGTACCGTGGCATGTCTGAGCACTTCTTTAAGTAAATCAGGAAATTTCGCTTCCAGTTGGTCCAGCATATGTTTTGTTTCCTGAATACCGAAATATTCATTGACGTTGCGCGCCAGCGTCACCGCCAGACAGTGGTAAAGCTCATCAAGCGCGTTCCGCAACACATAGCCAAGCTCCCGCAGTTTCTCCCCCTCTTCATGCGTTACCCAGAAATACTGACTGCTACCTTGCTGATGGATTGTTGGATTAATGCCAAAGGAAACAACTTCATCGGAATAATTTACCACTCGCATCAAATCAAAATAGACCGTAAATTGTTCAACACGGATCTCATTAATCAACAATACGATGCTGTTATCGTCCAGACCCTCGCCATCGCGTAACAATACTTCCGGCAGGCGCACGCCATAATCAATAAAGAACTGACTACGTAGACGCTCCGCAAGTTGAGCTTTTTCCAGATCTTCACGCCGGCTCTTCGGCACAAGTAATATCAACGGTACGGTTTCTGTAGAGACTTTATCGAGATCGCCAATCAGTCCCAACGACGACCCTTCTTTTTCCTCAATACTGAGCGGCTGCTCGCCTTTGCTGGTTTTAGGTTTGGCGGCGCTACGTTTTGCTTCACGGAATTTAAAATAGAAGAGTACGCTTAAAACCACCGATAAAATAACAAATACCGGCAGCGGGAATCCCGGCAGAGTTCCCATTGAAATGGTCAAAATAGCCGTAACAACCAATACAAATGGGTTGTTCAACAGCTGCGTCATGATATTCCGCCCCATATTATCGCTATCGCCATTTACGCGAGTCACGATAAAACCGGCACTAATCGCAATCAACAATGCGGGGATCTGGGCGACAAGACCATCACCAATGGTCAGCATGGTATAAGTAGACAGGGCGGAGGACAAATCCATACCATGGCGGGTCATCCCCACCGAAATACCGCCAATAAAGTTCACAAAGATAATAATGATGCCGGCAATAGCGTCACCTTTGATAAACTTCATCGCACCGTCAAAGGAACCGTAAAGCTGGCTTTCCCTTTCCAGTACACTTCGCCGTTCGCGCGCGGCATCCGCATCAATAATACCGGCCTTCAAATCGGCATCAATACTCATCTGTTTACCGGGCATACCATCCAGAGAAAATCGGGCCGCGACTTCCGCGACGCGTTCTGAACCTTTGGTAATAACGATAAACTGGACCACGGTGACAATAGAGAAGACAACAAAACCCACCGCCAGGCTATCGCCAATAACGAATTGCCCGAACGTGGCGATAATTTCACCGGCATCGGCTTCAATCAAGATAAGACGGCTGGTACTGATCGATAATGCCAGACGAAAGAGCGTGGTAATTAACAGTACCGCAGGAAACGTTGAAAAACTGAGGATTCTGTCAATGTAGAACGACCCCATAAACACCAATATCGCCAGTACGATATTCAGTGCGATCAGGAAATCAACCAGATAGGTAGGTAATGGAATGACGAACATAGAAATGATCATCACCATTAGTACCAGAATCAGTAATTCAGGTCGTAAACGAGCACTGTTAAGTAGAGAAAGCAGCACTATAGGTATCCTGTTAATATTAAATTAAGACAGCTTTTCAATAGTACGACGCTGTTCTGCCATTTCATGCTTGTAGGCAATATCGGTCATACTACGTAACGCCATTAACAATTCTTCCTGCCAATATTCTTCATAAAAGAGTGAAGAGGGTATGGCTTTACATACTTGATAAAATATCTGCAAAAAGGATGCATGTTCTTTATGACTAAGCAATAACGCATTCAAACCTATAATATCGGCTAACAGCGAATCCACTTCATGTGGCTGTTGCAATAGTGAAAGCATCAGTAGTAGCCACGACGACTCCTCCGCATTAAACGCTTTGGTAAACGAATACGACAACAATGTACTCACAAACAGTAGGTCAGCGGAGCGCAACATTTTAAGTTGCGTCAGGCGTCGTAAAAGCTGGCCAAACTCCAGACGCGAACAGCTGGCGTCATTCGCGTCAATATCGGTTAATAGCGAACCCTCGATAAAATCCAGTACCACCAGTCGACGTTGATAGCCATAACTGGCTATCCAGTCAGAATAAATCTCCACTTCATGTGATTCACTCTGGATAAATTGCCGATAGCTGGCGCGCAATAAGCCTGGTTTTAACGATAATGTTTTCCCAAAAAGCCGGGCCTTCAACGCACAATTAATCCCTGCCTTGAGGGTCTTCGGATCGGTTTGCTCTTCAACGTGCTTAAGTAACGACTCCAGCTTTTTCCGCACGATCTCTTCCAGATCTTTACGACGAAGCAATTCGCGTAACACAAGGACTAAATCACTGGGGTCAGGAAATAAGCTACGCGCCTGACGTAAAAAATCTTCTAACGCGCCGCCATGTACGCTAATTAGCTTTAATATTTGCTTCGCCTTCGGTAAAGCCTCATCCTCCAGCACGCGTTCAAAACTATTAGATAAATTACTGGATTTTTTTTCATAATCGCGACGGTTACGAAATTGCGCCAGCGCCGCTGACATTTCGTCCGTCGACTGGACAAATTTTTGTACTTCCGCCCCTGGAGACGAATCCTCTGTGGCCTGTTGTATTTCCGCCTGTTGCGCATCAGTATGCTGGGTCGCATCCTGGTGAGATGTCTGCCGGGACAATATTCTGGAAAATGAAATACCGGAGGTTGAGCCAGGAATCATTTAATTGCCTCCTGACCTCTATCCAGATAAACACGAACCCATTTCTGTAACTTATCGTCCCCACTCCAGGCACCGCTTTGTTTCAGAATATTGTTTACCGATTCGCTGGCATCCGGCGTTAACGGGTCGACAATTTCTTTTGGTTCAATCATGAATACACGAACAACATTACTTTTATTCTTACTGGAATAACGGAACAGGCTACCAATAAGCGGTAATTTGCCTAAAAACGGAATACTTTGGACAGTATCGGTATTTGCATCCCGTGTATAACCACCGACCAGCAAACTTTTTCCGTGCGGAACTCTCGCAATAGTGCTAATTAACGTTCGTCCGACTTCGGGTAACGCATCTACGGAGGTGGTAGTATCGGATTGCGGCGTCTTATCGTTACCATCTTCAATGTCCAGCGACATTTCTATCTGACCATCTGCGGAAAAACGGGGCAGCACTCGGATCATTGTTCCGTATGTTACATGCTCAAGCGCCACATTACGTTCCCCAATCAGCTTGGTGTAAAACGTTCTGTTGTTATCAAAAATAGCGGGAACATTTTCCTGAGTCAGTAATACCGGGCGCGAAACCACCGTCGCCTGTTTCTTCTCTTCTAACGCATTTACCGCGGCGATGAATCGACTGCCATCGAGGGTACTTATTGAAGCCTGGTTTAATGACACGCCAAGTTTGTCCCCAATAGTAATGCTGCCGCTCCATGAAGTGCCCAAACGCTCCAGATCGCTTTTATTAAGATCGACAATCCACAGGGATAATTCTACGTGACGTTTGGCGACATCCAGCGCTTTAACCAGCATTTCGATAAAATGCACCTGCTCAGCCGTTCCTTTTACTAACAAACTGTTGGTATCCGGATAGGCCACGATTTTAATATTGCCCGCCGCGGCATTTTGCTTTAAAGCTTCCTGCAGACTCATGCCACCGGCATAATTTGCTGCTTTACCTTTTTCTCCATTCGCTGAAAACGCTGGCATCGCCGGAGGTTCGCTACTGACAATATTACCTAAGGGTTGCTCTTCTCCCTGCAATAACCTTTCAATCGCCGTAGCAATACCGGGGATAACCATTTTCTGATCGCGCAGATTGTAGGTACGATCGCCCACGAAGGTATTGTTCAGACGCATCACCCCTATTTTCTGGCGTCCCAGCTCAATACCATCGTTTTGCTTGTCCATCATGGTGGCGGCGTTGACCACCATATCAACATAGACGGGTGGCCCTGAAACATAGAATGTTCCTTTACGGTTATCGCCACGTAGCGGGTAATTTTTGTTATATAAACCTGAGCGTTTTAGAAAATTGTTGAACTCATTGAGTGAGACGTTGCGTAAAGAAACCACGGCATTGCGCATTTCACTGGCGTCATAAATATAGATAGCCTGCCCATCGAAATACCAAATCAGCCCCAGTTGTAGGGAAAGCTTCTCCAGTAATGCGTTAGGATCGTGAAACTCAAAGTTGCCCGTAATTTTTTTTCGTGCCGCCATTTTGCTAACAATGACAGGCTCCTTTAGCTGTAGCGCCATTGCATCGAAAAATGTCCGCAGGCTATCGTCTTTCGCAACAAACCCACTTCCCGTTACAGGTATTTTTTCACTAGAATAACCAGGTGCAACCAGAACAAGCGCGGCACATGCCAGCACTCTGGCCAAAAGAATATGTGTCTTCATTTGTCTGCCAATTGAATAATATTTGATAATTTCCGCGGCGAAACGCCGATCAGCTCTTTGATCTCACTAGAAAAATGTGAAGGCGATGAGTAACCATGATTAACGGCTAATTGGGTGATGTTCTCGTGGCCTTCTACACTATTCAGCAGCGATTGCGCCATACGCCAGTTTCGTAATTCACTCTTCGCTTTTCCGCCCAACGCTCTGCTGCACAAACGACGAAAATGGGTATAAGAAACGCCATAGTCTTCTCCCAGCATTCTCATCGTGTTGCCGCTGGTTGACTGAGCAAGTAAATAGCCAACTAACCAGTAACTCTCGCTTTTTCGTAACAGCGCCAGTACCTTATTGAAGGCCGGAGAAGGCGTAATAATTTGCTGCAAAAACCAGTACTCGCAGCGTTTACGATCTTGCCAAATAGCGCGAAACTCAGGACTCAGCAAAACCCATTTATCGGATTCAGCATATGTCGTGTCCACTAATCCTGCGCCATCGATAAATGCCAGTAATTTGCTGAGTACTTCAATTTTTAACGGTCGAAAAACCACGTCTCCTGATACTGGTGCGACAACAGCCTGCTCGCAAAAAAGCAGCGCGCCTTCCTGAATCAGGCAGTTTTCATTGTGTCGGCCTTCAGAAAATGACATATGCAGCTTTTGCGCGGAACACGTCTGTATAAACCATGCTTCCGGGCTGCGGATTTTCCGCTTCTCTCCTTCTTTAAGTACTTCCTGCGTATTTAGCATAGTTGTCAGCACCAGTTAAAAATCATTTTAATATGTAAACAATACCGGGAGCGGGTGGCAAAATCCTGATGCAATCATTATGAAACTGATGCCACCCGCTAATTAAATTGGCCCACTTGCACAGCGCTTGATAATTTAAAATAGAAAATCAGCTCATAGTGTATAAATTCTGGCTTATTATTCTGCAGCAGCAAAAATTCAAATATTGTCATCTGGATGAAGAATTAATTATTTATATCAGGAGTTTTTTTTGCTAGCATTCCTGAAACGCATTCGCCCCCTTATAACTATTGTCAGATAACGTTCTGACAGTTGTGTAAAAACATTGTGCCTCATTCTTCTGTAGTTGGAGTTAATATGAAAAAATTTTATAGCTGTCTTCCTGTCTTTTTACTGATCGGCTGTGCCCAGGTGCCCCTCCCTTCCTCCGTGAGCAAACCTGTACCGCAACCTGGCGCTCAGAAAGAGCAACTGGCCAACGCAAATAGTATTGATGAGTGTCAGTCTCTTCCGTATGTGCCGTCAGACCTTGCGAAGAATAAATCATTATCAAACCAGAACGCTGATAATTCCGCATCAAAAAATAGCGCAATCAGCTCAAGCATTTTTTGCGAAAAATATAAACAAACCAAAGAACAGGCGCTCACCTTCTTCCAGGAACATCCACAATACATGCGTTCGAAAGAAGATGAAGAGCAACTCATGACCGAATTTAAAAAAGTTTTGCTTGAACCCGGAAGTAAGAATTTAAGCATATATCAGACGTTACTTGCTGCCCATGAAAGACTGCAAGCCTTATAAGGCTATATCACCGTTGGCTGAACTCATCATGATATAATTAAGACCATATTTTGCATTGCCACTTAATATCAATATAATTATTATAGCTATGGTCACTTTTACGGTTGGCCATTTGTCTCTTACGTTGCATTTATCAATCTGCTTTTTGATACAGCAGCACCTCGCTGCTGCTTTTTTTTATTTGTGATAAAGAACGGCCTCCCAGACTTGGGAAATAGCCGAAACTTATACTGACAAACTATCATCTCGTATATCGCGGTAAACTAACATCCCCCTCTTGCCCCACATGTTGGCATTCTTACGATACCCCATCCACTTTTCGCGAATAACGTTCTTTTTACCTGTGACAGCGTATTGACTACCAGGCTAGTATAGCGGCAGAAACGTCCCGATGTCTGGAATGAATGGCAAACAGTCTATAAGGTGATTGAATGGATACGACAGAAGAACTAAACGGAACCTACTTCTACCACGGACAATCGAACCTGTCAGCAGGTGAACTATTTGATGTAATTTTCCTTGAGCAATTTTGTGATGAACCTGGGATTGGCATTGAGTCAGGTGCTGCTATCCTCGCCGGGCAACCGTGGTTAAAAACCAGAACGAAACCGGGAGAGGCAATCAAAGGGACAAGTGTTATCTCCAGGTATGGGAGAATGCTTTTACGAAATGCACAAACTCCTTTCGGTATTAGAGTTCCTACACCCGTTGGTATAAGAATGCGAAAAACAAATAATCTTGCCGCAGTCATAGCACGATATGTTCCATGGTTAGGTTGGGTTGGTCTTGTGAATTCAATTTACCAGGTATCAAGGAGAACTCAGGCAAAATACAACCTAATAGCACGCCCTAAAGATCGTATACAATGGACATCCTTTTGATGGACACAATTCAGCAAGAGGTGTTAGCACTCTTCCGTGAAGAGATTCCCGGATATTTAGACAGCAATTGGAAAGAAATCCCTTTAGAACTTGATTCTGATTTATTTGAAGCTCCAGGCGATGACCTGCATGAAGCTTTGGATAAATTTGAAAAAAAATTTAATGTAGATTTATCACAAGTTAAATGGTCGTGTTATTTTCCCTGGGAGAATACTCCACTGCTTACACGATGGTTTAAATTAAAACGGGAAGATGTAGAACGAACTCGTACACCTTTAACAATCAGAATGTTTTCTGAGTCAGCGAAAGCTGGGAAATGGCTTTATGATTAGTGAAAAATATGTCGAATTAATCAGGAGTTAATTACTATGAATTTTGTTATTTGGCGCAGTATCATTAAACGATCAACCCCTTTCCTTGTTGCTGTCGTTTAAAACGCTTTATGCTACTTTATCTGCATCTGGTAGGTTATGACAACATGAGGCTTTGTTGAATAATTCAGAATCGGCCAACGATAAGGATACAGGACTCCCACCGGAGCACTCGTTATACGAGCCTGACGCTGGTCGGCATTGCCAACAACGTCATCCAGTTCAGCGCCTTGAGCATCGCCATCGCTTCACCCACCTGCGCGTCATAGTTCCGCAGACTCAGATAGCCGCCCAGCAAGGTTTTAATACGAAACATCGCTGTTTCCACTACTGAACGACGGTGATAGCCCACTTTCTTTTCCAGACCTCATTGCTGCCGCTCAGATGTTGATTCGCCACCGCGTGGTTACGCTCATGGTACTACTTGTCCGGCCAGTATCGCGCACCGCTTCGTGGCGGGATTAGCGGCCTGATTTTTTTCCTCAATAACACATCATGGCAATAGCGCGTGTCATAAGCGCCGTCAGCCGAGGCTTCCCTGATTTTACAGTGAGTCTGGCTAATCAGCCCCGGCAGTGCCTGCGTATCCGTCGTGCCGCTGAGCGAGAAAGTATGCCTTTGCAATTAATCAGTAAAGTGTTGCGCGAGAAATCGTGCATCTTTCAAGCACATCGTCTACTTTAATTAACCGATTCATAAAATATATATTATCTATTCATTTCTAGCTTGTAGGCTATTTTAATAACTGTGTATTTTAAAGAATAAAAATTAATATCACCCTACTTCTTTGTTATAATACCAGCCTCCAAAATTGTGCTATAGGAACATCATGGAATTAATTCGTTATGCTGACATCAACAGCGATCTCTATCGCCACATTTGGGTCGTTGGTGATATTCATGGATGTTACTCCTTATTGTTAACCAGACTGGCTCAATTAAATTTCTCTCCTGATACCGATCTCTTGATCTCCACTGGAGATAACATTGATCGAGGAAAAGAAAACCTTGAAATACTGAGACTGTTAAATACCTCATGGTTTATTTCTGTAGTGGGTAATCATGAAGCTATGGCACTTGACGCTTTTGAAACACAGGATGGCAATTTCTGGTATGTAAACGGTGGCTACTGGTACGACTCGGTCACCGAAAAAGACAGGCAAGAAGCCACTGAACTATTACTAACTTTTAAGCAGCGTCCTCACATCATACAGGTTGAAACGTCCTCAAAGAAGTACGTGATTGCCCATGCCGATTATCCAGATGACAGCTACGATTATGGGAAGCAAGTTGATATTGATAGCGTTCTATGGTCACGCGATCGTCTGCTTGGTTCGTTACAGGGGAACATCCATCCAATACGCGGTGCGGATACTTTCATCTTCGGCCATATGATTGTTGACTACACAACAACATTCGCCAATCAAATCTACATTGACACCGGTTCTTTCTGTTCAGGCAATCTGTCTTTTTTTAAAATAAAGTAATCTGGAAATAGATTTATATAATATTAACCCTCCCTGCATTATGGGCAATGATATAGCCTTCAATAAGTACCATTGCCCATTCGTAATAGCGTCTAAATTTCGCGTTTTTCTGCCCATATCATCATTAAGATCGCAGATCAAAAAACGAAGCCGTAATCCGACGCAGGTAGTTACTCGATCGCCTGAGAAGAGTAAAGATCGCACAGCTCAAGATACCTATCGGAAGAAAGCGCAATAACCGTGGTGGCGAAATGGATCGGCTTGCCTTCATGCAACACAATCTTGATTACAGTCTCGAGTTCGGAAGCATCCGTTTCCCTCTTAATTTTGTTGGGATTTCTCTTTGTTGCGAGCATGGTCTGAACTAATTGCCTGGTTACTTGCCTTGTTTCGTCAATATTTGGAAAATCGAACACATTTCCAACTTTTACTTTCAAGACAGAACTTGGCTTCCTACCCTCACTGACATTACGATCTGACGAGGCTACTCTTCGCTGGATTACGTAGGTCTTTTTCGTCAAACTGGCTTTTACCCCCGAAACTAACAGGAGCTTCTCTGTGGTCATCGAAAACAATGTAGAGTTTTTGAGCTGGGTTAGCTTCGAAAACGATTTTTCCAGAGCGACTGAGTGCAGGCTTAACATTGATACTTAACTTGTTGATAATGAAAGGCTGGCTGAGAGTTGTTTTCAAAGTATCACCCCTGTTGTAGTCCAGGAATGATGAGAATATAACCTGTCACATTTTAGGCTACAGGTGAGCTACAAATTTATGGGTTTATGTGAGTTTATAAGGGTTTTACCCGGGGCCACATGAGCACTTGAAAGAATAAAAAACGAGTAAAATCAATATGAATGAGTCATTTGATAAGGACTTCTCCAACCACACCCCGATGATGCAGCAGTATCTCAAGCTGAAAGCCCAGCATCCGGAGATCCTGCTCTTTTATCGTATGGGAGACTTTTACGAGCTGTTTTATGACGACGCAAAGCGTGCGTCGCAGCTGCTCGATATTTCGCTGACCAAACGCGGCGCATCGGCTGGCGAACCTATCCCTATGGCGGGTATCCCGCACCACGCCGTAGAAAACTACCTCGCAAAACTGGTCAATCAGGGCGAATCCGTCGCTATTTGCGAACAGATTGGCGATCCGGCCACCAGCAAAGGTCCCGTTGAACGTAAGGTCGTGCGTATCGTTACGCCTGGCACCATCAGTGATGAAGCCCTGCTACAGGAGCGTCAGGATAACCTGCTGGCGGCTATCTGGCAGGATGGTAAAGGCTACGGTTACGCCACGCTGGATATCAGCTCCGGGCGCTTTCGTCTGAGCGAACCCGCCGACCGTGAAACGATGGCCGCAGAGCTGCAGCGCACCAATCCCGCGGAACTGTTGTATGCCGAAGATTTTGCTGAAATGGCGTTAATAGAGGGACGCCGGGGTCTGCGCCGTCGCCCGTTGTGGGAGTTTGAGATTGATACCGCCCGCCAGCAGTTAAATCTGCAATTCGGTACGCGGGATCTGGTTGGTTTCGGCGTCGAAAATGCCTCGCGTGGATTATGTGCGGCAGGCTGCCTGTTACAGTACGTAAAAGATACCCAGCGCACCTCCCTGCCGCATATTCGTTCCATTACGATGGAACGCCAGCAGGACAGCATCATTATGGATGCCGCGACCCGCCGCAATCTGGAAATTACCCAGAACCTGGCCGGTGGTGTCGAAAATACCCTCGCCGCGGTGCTTGACTGTACCGTGACGCCAATGGGTAGCCGAATGCTTAAACGCTGGCTGCATATGCCGGTACGAAATACCGACATATTGCGTGAACGCCAGCAGACCATCGGCGCCTTGCAGGACACCGTCAGCGAACTGCAACCGGTGCTGCGTCAGGTCGGCGATCTGGAGCGTATCCTTGCGCGTCTGGCGCTGCGCACCGCGCGTCCGCGCGATCTCGCCCGAATGCGTCACGCCTTCCAGCAGCTGCCGGAGTTGCACGCTCAGCTTGAAACCGTTGACAGCGCGCCGGTACAGGCGTTGCGTAAAAAAATGGGCGATTTCGCCGAGCTGCGCGACCTCCTGGAACGCGCCATTATTGACGCGCCGCCGGTACTGGTCCGCGACGGCGGCGTTATTGCGCCCGGCTACCATGAAGAGCTGGACGAATGGCGCGCGCTGGCGGACGGCGCCACCGATTATCTCGATCGTCTGGAAATTCGCGAGCGCGAGCGTACCGGGCTGGATACGCTGAAAGTCGGCTATAACGCGGTACATGGTTATTACATTCAGATTAGCCGTGGTCAAAGCCATCTGGCGCCCATCAATTATGTGCGTCGCCAGACGCTGAAAAATGCCGAACGCTACATTATTCCTGAGCTAAAAGAGTACGAAGATAAAGTTCTGACCTCGAAAGGCAAAGCGCTGGCGCTGGAAAAACAGCTATATGACGAATTGTTTGATCTGCTGTTGCCGCATCTGGCCGATTTACAGCAGAGCGCCAACGCGCTGGCGGAGCTGGATGTGCTGGTTAACCTGGCCGAACGCGCCTGGACGCTGAATTACACCTGCCCGACATTTACCGATAAACCCGGTATCCGTATTACCGAAGGTCGCCACCCGGTGGTTGAACAGGTACTGAATGAGCCGTTTATCGCTAACCCGCTCAACCTGTCGCCGCAGCGCCGGATGTTGATCATTACCGGCCCCAATATGGGCGGTAAAAGTACCTATATGCGGCAAACAGCATTGATCGCCCTGCTGGCCTATATCGGCAGTTACGTTCCGGCGCAAAACGTGGAAATCGGCCCCATCGACCGTATTTTTACCCGCGTCGGCGCAGCGGACGACCTGGCTTCCGGGCGTTCGACCTTTATGGTGGAGATGACCGAAACCGCGAACATTCTGCATAATGCCACGGAAAACAGTCTGGTATTGATGGATGAAATCGGGCGCGGTACCTCCACGTATGACGGGCTGTCGTTGGCCTGGGCCTGCGCGGAGAATCTCGCGAATAAGATTAAAGCGTTAACGCTGTTCGCTACCCACTACTTCGAGCTGACCCAATTACCGGAGAAAATGGAAGGCGTGGCGAACGTCCACCTGGATGCGCTGGAACACGGCGATACTATCGCGTTTATGCACAGCGTGCAGGACGGCGCGGCAAGTAAGAGCTATGGCCTGGCGGTCGCGGCGCTTGCGGGCGTCCCTAAAGAAGTCATCAAACGCGCGCGCCAAAAACTCCGCGAGCTGGAAAGCATCTCGCCCAATGCGGCGGCAACGCAGGTGGACGGCACGCAAATGTCGTTGCTTGCGGCCCCGGAGGAGACATCGCCTGCCGTTGAAGCGCTGGAGAATCTCGATCCGGACTCCCTGACGCCACGCCAGGCGCTGGAGTGGATCTATCGGCTGAAAAGTCTGGTGTAAACGTGTCGGGCCCGATAGCGGCGCGTTATCGGGCCCACGCGCCGGAACAGGCTTTTCAGGCTGTGACTGTCGTTTCATGTAAATGACGCCAGACTATCCGTCCTCTTTCCCTTTTTAAAATGACCGTCGACCAGCGTACCGTCTCAGCCTGGCCCGGCAGTTGCTGTCGCTCACGATAACGCAGCGCGGCGCCTTCCGGCCACTCCGCCACAAGGTCAATATGCTCAACCACGATAACCAGCCCCGGGCGACACCCGCGCTGCGCCTAGAAAAAAGCGCCGAGCGCCGGATAATCCAGACAAACACCGCCTGGCGTTATCATCGTAAAATCAGCAGCGAAACGCGCTATCAACGCCTCCAGGCTACCCATCCCCTTACTAAGCCAGCTCTCAATCGCCGCATGGGCGTGAATAATTTCATCTTTATATGGATTCATGATCTTTCCTTTTTCAGGCACAGAAGTGCCTGTCTATTGTTTAGACAGACAGCGTAAATAAGGGGCAGCAGGGTGATACCGGCGGCGGCAATAAAGGTCCAGCGATAAGCAACCTCAAGCGACATAACGCGCTGGAGCGCATTTAACAGCAGCGTCAACAGCGTCGCGCCAAGGAAAAAGCTGATCTGACGATTAAGATTCCATAGCGCGCTGGCGTCAGGCATGTCCCGGCGAGCAATAGTCAGGAAAGCGCCACTCTGCGCGGTACTGCTGCACAAACTGCCGCCAGCGCCCATTAAGGCGAATATCATCATCAGTACACGGTGCGATGTCGCAGGCGTAACGTTAGTTAAAAGCAGTATCCCTGCGGCCTGAAGAAGACAGCCGACGATAATCAGCGGACGCGGCCCAAGCCGATTGAAGTAACGTGCGGTAAGCATAATGGCGACAAATGAAGCGATCGACCAGGGGAGCATCAGCGACCCCGCCGCCGCAGGCGATAACTGCGCGACGTTCTGTAGATAAAACATCCCGACCACGCTGATACCAATGAACATACCCGGCACACACAGATAGACGATCATGGCAAAACGCAGCAGCTTGTCCATCAACAACGGCAGATGGAGCAATCTTGCTGACGCCATTGTCGTCGGCGCGGCGTTCAGCCAACGATAAGCGAGCAATAAAGTGAGAACGGCCACCGGCAGCGTGGCAAAGAATATCCAGCGCCAGCCCCACGTTTCCACCAGCAGCCCGCCAATCGCAGGCGAACATGCCGGCGCCAGTAGCGCCACCATCATGACAACCGATGACACGCCAGCGCGTTCATGCGGTTTAAACTGTTGCCAGGTTAACGCCTGACCAACCGGGATCAATAAGCCACCGCCCGCCCCCTGCACAATACGCCAGAAAACAAGGCTGTGTAAGGAATCGGCAAAACCTGCGGCAGCGGCGGCAACGCTAAACAGGATGAGCGAAAATATGATCAGCCGTCGAGCGCCAAGATAACGCGCAAGAAACGCGCTAAACGGAACGATCAGCGTTAATCCTGCGATATAACCATTACTCACCCATGCCAGCGCCGATATGGACGTATGCAGATCCACGGACATCGCAGGAAAAGCCACGCTGGCAATAAACAGATTAATCAGATCAAGAAAGAAGCCGAGCAGGTAAACCACTGCCACTTTACTGCGATACGTCATTATGCATCCTCCGTCAGAGGCGCTAATGTAGCCGTCCGGAGAAAGCCAGATAAGTCCGCGCTTCAACGATATACTGTCAAAATAATTTTGACAGTAAAGGAGCTCGCCATGCTCAATTTGCAGCGTATGTCGCTGTTTATCGCCGTGGTAGATAGCGGCAGCTTCACGGCCGCCGCCGCCGCATCGGGCCAAACAAAAGCGGTAGTGAGTTTTAATATTCGGCAGCTTGAAAAAGAGCTTGGCGTAACGTTACTGCTACGTTCCACCCGACGATTGACGCTCACAGACGCCGGCGTCCTCTTTTACCAAAAAGGCGTGAATTTACTCAATGCCGCGAAAAATTTGCAGGATGAAGTGCGTGCCAGCCATAGTGGGCTGGGCGGCGAGTTACGTATTACCACTACGCCCGAGTTTGGCGAACAGGTGGTCATTCCGGTACTGGCGCAGTTTAGTCAGCGCCATCCCGATCTCCGTATTCGGCATATGTCCTCATCACATCATGCCGATTTAATTGCCGAGCGCTTTGATGTGGCGATTCGGCTTGGCTCGCTGGCCGACTCCCGCTATCGCGCCGCGCTGATATCCCGCTTTACCATTCTGCCGGTCGCCGCGCCGCAGTGGCTCGCCCGCAACCCCGTGTCGTCGCTGGAGTCGTTGGCTCAGGCGGAATGGATTATTCATGAGCGATTACCTACGCCGCTACGGTGGACAGTAACGAATAATCATGGCCAACACTCACGCCTGGAGATAAGCAAAGCCGGCAAAATTTCTGTCGACAGCGCGCGCTCGCTGATGGCCTTCGCTCTTGCGGGAAGCGGCGTCGCATTACTGCCGCAATGGTTAGTCAACACCGCACTGGAGGATGGAACGTTAATTCACCTGTTACCCGACTATCATTTTCCCCGTCAGGGCATTTATGCCGTTTATCCGGACGCCCGCCATGTATCGACAAAAGTACGCACATTTATTGATTTTTTACGTTCGCAATGGGATTGCGGGGAGCACGCCCCATCATTGTAGCCAGTCCGGGAGCATTGCGCTCCCGGACGGATAATACCGTCTTAATCCTTAACTACCAGCTTGTCTTTGATCCCCTGCGCCTGCCAACGCACCCACAGCATAATTGCCGCCAGAACGACAATCGGCAGTAACGGATCGAGCCAACTGCCGCCGGAACCAAACAGCAGGTTAATCAGCGCCACGCCGGTGCCGCCAATCGCCCAGGCAATGGTCGTCGGTACAGACCAAACCACCATCTGCTGTTTGACATCAGAGACGCCCATCATGCGGTTAACCACCCAGAACAGGCTATCGTTGAAGTAGCCGAAGAACAGCGACCCCATCGTTGCGGCCTGAGCGGCAAGCAACATATTGATGCCGGGGATCTGCGCCAGGATCGGCGCGGAAATCGAGGCGGCAGTGATCATCGCCACCGTCCCCGATCCCTGAATCAGGCGTACCAGCGTCGCCACGATAAACGGGATCAGGATCGGCGAGATCGGCAGGTTGGCAACCTGCTCCGCCAGCTGTTGTCCCGCGCCGCTGTCGCGCAGGATCGCGCCCAACGCGCCGCCAGCGCCCGTGACCAGTAAGATAATCCCGGCGCTTTGCAAGCCCTCTTCCAGACGCTCTGCGGTGGTATGTTTATCCATGCGCGGCACCAGCGTATACACCGCCAGCAGAACGCTGATGGCCAACGCGATCACCGGACTTCCCACAAAGTTGATTGCCTGTACCACCGGATGCGTCGCCAGGCCGGACCATCCTTCTACAGTGGCGAGGGTGGAACAGATAGCCTTCAGGAAGATCAGCACGATCGGCACCACAATAGGCAGCAGAGAGAGCGTCAGGCTCGGCAGATCCTTTTGCTCTTTCTCTTTGTTGTACTGCTCCAGCGCGGCATTGACTTCATCGGCGTTCAGCGTGCGCGGCACGAAATCAGGGTAGCGTTTATCCAGCCACTGCGCATAGAACACAATGCCGATCACACAGGGCACCGCCAGCGCCATCCCGGTCAATAACATTGCGCCGATGTCGACGTTAAAAATCCCGGCTACCCCCAGCGGACCGGGCGTCGGAGGTACCGTATGGTGAGTGACCACCAGCCCGCCCGCCAGCGCGACGCCCAGCGTCAGTAGCGAACGTTTACCGCTTTTCGCCAGCGCTTTCGCCACCGGATAAAGAATGACAAAAGCGGAATCGACGAAAATGGGGATGCTGACAATATAACCCGTGATCGCCAGCGCCCACTCTTCACGGCGTTTCCCCAGCCATTTGATAAAGCTCCAGGCGATACGCTCCGCCGCGCCGGAAACCTCCAGCAAGCGCCCCATCATTACGCCGAGACCAATCACCAGGCCAATGCTGCCCAGCGTCGTACCGAATCCGCTGGTGATGACAGAGAGCGTTTTATCAATGCCCATTCCCCCCAACAGACCGGCAATACAGGCCGCCGCCAGCATCGCGATCAGCGCATGAACACGGGTGCGTAACACCAGCCATACCAGAACGAAAACGGCAACGATCAGGCCGATAATTGGGGTCGGTAAACTTGTCATGACCTCCCCTCCATATCATCTTGTCGAAAGCGTTCGATAATGTCATCGAAGCGTTTATCGGCGACAAAACCTAACGCCAGCGCACGCTGGTTATCGATACGTCCCGGCCAGGAGGCGACAATTTTCTCGACGCCTTCGTCGCGCTGATGCGTAACCCGATCGCGCGCCGCCTGACCGCCCGCCTGACGCAACGTTTCCAGCATCTCGCCCACGGTTACGCTGATCCCGGGTAAGTTGATGCTGCTCGCCTCGCCAGGCGCGGGTAACGTTGCGGCCAGCGACAGGTTATGGATCACCGTCGCCGGGCTGGAAATCCACAGCCGCAAACTTTCCGACACCGGGCAGATGGTCGTCTCGCCCTGCAACGGTTCACGAATAATCGCGCTGACAAAAGAAGAGGCGGCGCGGTTTGGTTTACCCGGGCGAACACAGATCGTCGGCAAACGCAGCGCCAGCCCATCCACATAGCCTTTGCGGGTATAGTCGTTGACCAACAGTTCACAGGAGGCCTTCTGCGCGCCATAAGACGAGCGCGGCGTGAGCGCGGTGGTATCGGTGACGCATTCCGGCAGCGTACCGCCATAAACGGCAAGCGAGCTGGAGAAGACAAAACGAATTTTCTGCGGTTGTCGACGACACGCCTCAAGTAGCTGGCGGGTAAGATCCAGGTTAACTTTCCATCCCAGATCGAAATCGTCTTCCGCATGACTGCTGACAATCGCAGCGAGATGATAAACAACAGAGGTATTAGCGGTAATCACATTCTCCAGCACGCCCGGCTGGGTTAAGTCAGCCTCCAGACAGCGTAAACGAGGGGAATCTGATAACCGTGCAGGCATTTTTAAATCAACAAGAAGCAGTTCGTTAAACGCCAGCGATGAGTTTAATAAGGCGCTTGCGAGTTTCTGGCCTAAAAAGCCGCCCCCGCCGGTAATGATAATCTGCATCCGGATGTCCTCTTTATTGTTGTGTAGGGTAGTTCAGGGTTAGCGCCAGGCGTTAAACCAGCCAAGCCCGTCCTGAGTGGTATTCCGTGGTTGGTATTCGCAGCCTATCCAGCCGCGATAACCTACGTCATCGAACAGCCGGAACAGCCACGGGTAGTTGATCTCGCCATCATCCGGTTCATGTCTGTCCGGTAGCGAAGCGATTTGTACATGGGCATAGCGGCCCGCGTACTCGCGAATCAGGTGACTCAAATTGCCATCCACTTTTTGCGCATGGAAAGTGTCGAGCTGGATGAATACATTCGGGCGGTCAACCTCTTCTGCGATGCCCAGCGCCTGATATTGGCTGGAAAAGAGGTAGCCGGGTTTAACGCCGGGACTCAGCGCTTCGATCAAAATACGTTTATCGTGGGCGGCAAACCGGTCGGCGGCATAACGCAAATTATCGATAAACGTGGCGCGATAACGTGCGCCATCAGCGCCATCCGGCACTACACCCGCCATGATGTGAACCTGCTCGCATTCCAGCGCCAGAGCGTATTCCAGAGCCAGTTCAATATCGGCGCGCGCGTCGTGTTCGCGCCCCGGTAGCGCGGCACGTCCCCACTCACCCGCCGCGGTATCGCCCGCCGAAGTATTAAACAGCGCCAGCGTCAGATCATGACGCGATAGCTGGGCTTTAATCTCGCTGGCGGCAAAGCCGTAGGGGAACAAAAACTCAACGGCCTGAAAACCGGCTTCGGCAGCGGCGGCAAAACGCTCGATAAACGGCACTTCGGTAAACATCATCGACAAATTGGCGGCAAAACGCGGCATCGGGTTATCTCCTTAACTGCGCAATTTCTTCGGTGGTTAAATAACGAATCGGGCGTTCGCCAAGGATAAAAATCAGCTTTGCCGTCTCTTCCAGCTCCTCGGTATTATTAGCGGCTTCCTGCAAATTCTCCCCGCACACGACCGGCCCATGATTAGCCAGTAAAAAGGCCTGATGCCGGGCCGCCAGCGCTGCCAAATCGCGGGCAATTCGGTCATCCCCCGGGCGATAGTAGGGAACCAGCGGAATGTCCCCCATCCGCATCACCACATAGGGGGTAAACGGGCGAATCACATTTTGCGGGTCCAGTCCTTCGAGACAGGAAAGCGCCGTTGACCAGGTGCTGTGCAGATGAACCACTGCCTTACAGCAAGGGTTATTGCGATACAACGCCAGATGAAAACGCACCTCTTTAGACGGTTTATCGCCGCTGAGCCATTCGCCCTGCGGGTCCACTTTGGATAGCCGCTGCGGGTCGAGATTACCCAGACACGAACCGGTGGGCGTCGCCAGAATATTGCCGTCCGGCAGTAACAGAGAGAGGTTGCCTGCCGAGCCGGTGGCATAGCCGCGCTGGAAAAACGAGGCGGCTATCCTGACCATCTCTTCTCGCAAAGCGTGCTCTTCTTTTGCCAGTGTCGTCATACCTGAAACTCCCTTTGAGCGCGGATGAAAAAGGATTCATCGCCAAAATTACCTGACTTTAGCGCCAGCGAGACTGGCGCATGGAGCGCGTTGACCCACGGCACGCCGGGTGAAATGCACGGTCCGATGTGAAAACCGGTAATACCGAGGCTTTGCGTCACCACGCCCGAGGTTTCGCCGCCCGCCACGATAAACCGGGTGATACCGCCTTCCGCTAAGCGAGCGGCCAGCAGGGAAAAGAGCGCCTCTACCGCATGGCTGGCTTCGGTAGCGCCATATTGCTGCTGGATGGCAGCCAGCGCCTGCGTGGAGGCGGTGGCGCTAATCATTGGCGCCAGTTCGCTGTCCTGACTGAGCACCCACTGCGCCAGCGCTTCGGCGTAGGCCTCGCGCGTCTCGGATGACAGGCAACGCGCCACGTCAACGTCGCGTGTGGGAGCATGTTGTCGATAGAAGGCCACCTGCTGATTCGTCATTTGCGAACAGGAACCGGAAAGCACCACCGCACGACCGCTCAGCGGATAGCCTGCGGAACGGGCCTGAGACGCGCCGCGCTTCGCCCACTGACGCGCCAACCCCATTGCCAGCCCGGAACCGCCGGTCACCAGCGGGGCATCACGCAAAACCTCGCCCTGGATTTCCAGGTGCCGCTCATTGAGCGCGTCAAGTACCGCGTAGCGATATCCTTCCTGCTGTAAACGCGACAGCGCCGCACGGGCCGCGGCAACGCCTTCATCAAGCATCTGAGCCGGAATAACGCCGCAGCGCCCTTGCGCCTGCGCTTCCATCAGACGCGGCAGGTAGCTGTCGGTCATCGGATTGATAGGGTGGTGGCGCATACCGGACTCCGCCAGCAAGTGGTTCATGACAAACAGATAGCCCTGATAGACCGTGCGTCCATTAACCGGCAGCGCGGGAGAAATCACGGTAAATGAGGTATCCAGCGCCACCATCAGCGCATCGGTGACCGGGCCGATATTGCCTTCAGCGGTACTATCGAAAGTCGAGCAATATTTGAAATAGACTTGCTGGCAGCCCTGTTTTTTCAGCCATACCAGCGCCGCCAGCGATTGTTTTATCGCCTCTTGCGCCGGGCATGAGCGGGTTTTCAGGCTGATAACCACCGCGTCGCACCCTTCCGGTTGCGTCCCGGTTGGGACATCATTGATCTGCACTGTCGGCATCCCGTTTTCGACCAGAAAACTGGCGATGTCGGTCGCGCCGGTAAAATCATCGGCAATGACGCCAATTTTTAACATGACGGCTCCTCAGGCGTGACGCCAGGCAGAGTAATCCCTGAGAAAATTTTGATCACAGCGCTGTCATCCTCTTTGCCATAACCGGCGTTACTGGCGCTGGTGAACATATTTAACGCCGTAGAGGCCAGCGGTAAGGGGAAGCGCAACGCTTTCGCCGTGTCGGCAACCAGCCCCAAATCTTTGACAAAAATGTCGACGGCCGAACGCGGGGTATAGTCGCCATCAACGACATGCTGCATACGGTTTTCGAACATCCAGGAGTTTCCGGCGGCATGGGTCACGACGTCATACATCACGTCCAGAGGAATACCGGCCCGCGCGGCCAGCGCCATCGCTTCGGCCGCCGCCGCAATATGCACGCCAGCCAGCAGTTGATGAATAATTTTGACGGTTGAGCCTGCGCCCGGCGTATCGCTGATGCGATAAACGTTGCTGGCAACGGCGTCCAGCACGGGCTTCAGGCGGGTAAACGCCGCCTCGCTCCCGGAGGCCATCACCGTCATTTCGCCCTGCGCCGCTTTTACCGCGCCGCCGGAAACCGGCGCATCCAGCATATTAAGATTCAATGCCGTCAACGCCGCGGCGATCTCTTGCGCGTCGGCGCTTGAGATCGTAGACGAAACCATCACTGCGCTTCCGGGTTTCATCAGATGGGCGACGCCATCCTCACCGAATAACACCTGTCTGACCTGGGCGGCATTGACGACCAGAATGACTAACGCATCCACGACGCCGGCGAACTCCCTGGCGCTGGCGGCAGCCCCACAAGCCCCTTCAGCAAGAAGATTCGCGCACGCTTGCGGGTTAAGATCGGCCCCCCATGTGGAAAGCCCGGCGCGCAGGCATGAACGCGCAGCGCCCATTCCCATTGAGCCAAGCCCCACAATGCCGACATGAAAATCAGTTCCTGTTGTCATTATCACTCCATGTTAATTTACGTGATATTATGTTTTGTTATGTGAATATAGGCGTTTTTGTAAACAATTGCGGTGAGTTGTTTCACAAAAAATAACAAAATGTGTTATTTTTTGTGAAGGCAATCCTCATAGAACTTCACACGCTGTGACGAGAAATCGCGTAAAATCGCGACAGGACTAAAGAAAGGAGCAGACGTTGATACCTACTGAGCGTCGACAAATCATTCTTGATATGGTGGCGGAGAAAGGCATCGTCAGTATCGCTGAACTGACCGAGCGCATGCATGTATCCCACATGACTATCCGCCGTGATTTACAAAAACTGGAGCAGCAAGGCGCGGTAATCCAGGTCTCTGGCGGCGTGCAATCATCGACTCGCGTGGCGCACGAACCCTCGCATCAGATCAAAACCGAACTGGCGACGCCGCAGAAAGCGGCGATTGGCAAACTGGCCGCCAGCCTGGTACAGCCAGAAAGCTGTATCTACCTTGATGCAGGTACTACCACGCTGGCGATCGCCAGGCAGCTGGTTACGATGAATAAACTTACGGTGGTGACCAATGATTTCGTTATCGCCGATTACCTGATGGACAATAGCGATTGCACAATTATTCACACTGGCGGGGCGGTATGCCGGGAAAACCGGTCGTGCGTCGGTGAAGCCGCGGCGACGCTTTTGCGCGGTCTGATGATTGACCAGGCCTTTATTTCCGCCTCGTCCTGGAGCGTGCGCGGTATTTCAACGCCGGCAGAAGATAAAGTCACGGTGAAACGGGCCGTCGCCAGCGCCAGCCGCCAAAAAATTCTGGTGTGCGACGCGACCAAATACGGCCAGGTCGCGACGTGGCTGGCGTTACCGCTGGCGGAATTCAACCAAATCGTCACCGATGACGGCCTGCCGGAAAGCGCAATTCGGGCGCTGGCCAAAGTGGATATCTCACTGCTGATGGCCAAAAAATAGCAAAGCGGCGCAAGCCGCTTACGTCATCATCTTGCGTACCAGTTGCGTAAACTGTTCTCGTTCTTCAGCGCTCAGTCGCCCCAAAAACTCATCGTCAACGCGATCCCCCAGTGGTATCGCGGCGGCGAGCAACGTTTGGCCCTGAACGGTGAGATAGACAAAACGCCGACGTTTATCCAGCGGATCGTTTTCTCGCTTTACCAGCCCACGATTTTCCATCCGGCTTAACATCTCCGCCAGCGTCGCTTTAGTGCTGACCGCCGCTTCGGTCAGATCGACCTGTTCAATACCCGGATGTTCAGCAATAACGCGCATCACCGCATATTGAGGTTTGGTGAGTTCCGGTAGTTCATGCTGCCAGCGTGCGGTATGTTGCTGAAAAAGTTGGCGTAACAGATGAAACGCGGTGTTTCGTAACTCCATGAGCGCTCCGGATAAATTAACTTTTTCTATCATAACGACTTATGCACGGTTTTTTAATGACGAATGCTTTAGCTAAACGTGCGCAGGCGTCGGGAACGATCTTGTCGCAAAGGCCGTGTGGGCGTATTTTGATCAAAATGTTCGTATACGAACGATATTTGAGGTAAGAAATGAGATTGATTGTGGGGATGACCGGTGCGACCGGCGCGCCGCTTGGCGTCGAGCTACTCCAGGCATTGCGGGCGATACCTGATGTTGAAACGCATCTGGTAATGTCAAAGTGGGCGAAAACCACTATTGAACTGGAGACGCCCTACACGCCCGCTGAGGTAGCCGCCCTGGCAGATTATTGTCATAGCCCGGCCGATCAGGCGGCGACCATTTCCTCCGGCTCATTTCGTACCGACGGCATGATTATTATCCCCTGCAGTATGAAAACACTGGCGGGAGTTCGCGCCGGCTATGCCGAGGGGCTGGTGGGACGCGCTGCCGATGTCGTGTTGAAAGAGGGTCGCAAGCTGGTGCTTGTACCGCGGGAAATGCCGCTCAGCACGATTCATCTGGAAAACATGCTTGCGCTTTCTCGTATGGGGGTGGCGATAGTGCCGCCCATGCCCGCGTTCTACAACCTGCCGCAAACCGTTGACGATATTATCCAGCACATCGTAGCGCGCGTTCTCGACCAGTTTGGTCTGGAGCATACGCGCGCGCGTCGCTGGCAAGGACTGCGACAGGCAGCAAATTTTTCACAGGAGAATGGATAATGGCATTTGATGATTTGCGCAGTTTTTTACATGCGCTGGATCAGCAGGGACAACTGCTGAAAATCAGCGAGGAAGTGAATGCGGAGCCGGATCTCGCCGCCGCTGCCAACGCAACGGGACGAATCGGCGATGGCGCGCCCGCGCTGTGGTTTGACAATATTCGTGGTTTTACCGACGCCCGCGTGGCGATGAATACCATCGGTTCCTGGCAGAACCATGCCATCTCACTGGGTTTGCCGCCTAACACGCCGGTTAAAAAACAGATCGATGAATTTATTCGCCGCTGGGACAATTTTCCGGTAGCGCCGGAGCGCCGCGCCAATCCGGGCTGGGCGGAAAATACCGTCGACGGCGACGCGATCAACCTGTTTGATATTCTGCCGCTGTTTCGTCTGAACGACGGCGACGGCGGATTCTATCTGGATAAAGCCTGTGTGGTATCACGCGATCCGTTAGATCCCGATAACTTCGGCAAGCAGAATGTCGGTATCTACCGTATGGAAGTTAAAGGCAAGCGTAAGCTGGGTCTGCAACCAGTACCGATGCATGATATCGCATTGCACCTGCACAAAGTCGAAGAGCGCGGGGAAGATCTGCCGATTGCGATCACGCTGGGTAACGATCCGATCATTACCCTGATGGGCGCAACGCCGCTGAAATACGATCAGTCAGAGTATGAAATGGCAGGCGCGCTGCGTGAAAGCCCCTATCCTATCGCCACCGCGCCGCTGACCGGTTTTGATGTGCCGTGGGGATCTGAAGTCATTCTTGAAGGGGTCATCGAAAGCCGTAAACGTGAAATTGAAGGACCGTTCGGCGAATTTACCGGCCACTATTCCGGCGGTCGCAACATGACCGTGGTGCGTATCGATAAGGTCTCTTACCGCAGCAAACCCATTTTTGAATCGCTCTATTTAGGTATGCCGTGGACAGAAATCGACTACCTGATGGGGCCGGCGACCTGCGTGCCACTGTATCAACAGTTGAAAGCCGAATTTCCGGAAGTGCAGGCGGTAAACGCCATGTACACCCACGGCCTGCTGGCCATCATCTCAACCAAAAAACGCTACGGCGGCTTTGCCCGCGCGGTGGGCCTGCGAGCGATGACGACGCCGCACGGTCTGGGATATGTGAAGATGGTGATCATGGTCGATGAAGATGTCGATCCATTCAATCTGCCACAGGTGATGTGGGCGTTGTCGTCGAAAGTGAATCCGGCAGGCGATCTGGTACAGCTACCGAATATGTCCGTCCTGGAACTGGATCCGGGCTCAAGCCCGGCGGGGATTACCGACAAGCTGATCATTGACGCCACCACGCCGGTTGCGCCAGATAACCGTGGTCACTATAGCCAGCCGGTTGTTGATTTACCGGAAACTAAAGCCTGGGCTGAAAAGCTGACCGCCATGCTGGCCAACCGTAAATAAGGAGTAACCGATGATTTGTCCACGCTGTGCCGATGCACATATTGAACTCATGGCGACTTCGCCGGTAAAAGGAGTCTGGACGGTATATCAGTGTCAGCATTGTCTGTATACCTGGCGCGATACCGAACCGTTACGTCGTACCAGCCGCGAACACTATCCACAAGCGTTTCGCATGACGCAAAAAGATATTGATAACGCGCCAATGGTGCCGAGTATCCCGCCGTTGCTGGCAGAAGACAAACGGTAAAAAAAAAGGCCAGTCTGTCGACTGGCCTTTTTTTGACAAGGGTACTTACTCGCGGAACAGCGCTTCGATATTCAGCCCCTGCGTCTGCAGAATTTCGCGCAGACGGCGCAGGCCTTCAACCTGAATCTGACGAACACGTTCACGCGTAAGACCGATTTCACGGCCTACATCTTCCAGTGTCGCAGCTTCATATCCCAGCAGACCGAAACGGCGCGCCAGCACTTCACGCTGTTTGGCGTTCAGTTCGAACAACCATTTGACGATGCTCTGTTTCATATCATCATCTTGCGTGGTGTCTTCCGGACCGTTCTCTTTTTCATCGGCCAGGATGTCCAGCAACGCTTTTTCGGAATCACCGCCCAGCGGGGTGTCTACCGAGGTAATGCGCTCGTTGAGACGAAGCATACGGCTGACGTCATCAACCGGTTTATCCAGTTGCTCTGCAATTTCTTCCGCACTCGGTTCGTGGTCCAGTTTATGCGACAACTAACGTGCGGTGCGCAGGTATACGTTCAGCTCTTTAACAATGTGAATCGGCAAGCGAATCGTACGGGTTTGGTTCATAATCGCCCGTTCGATTGTCTGGCGAATCCACCAGGTTGCGTATGTTGAGAAGCGGAACCCGCGTTCCGGGTCAAACTTCTCAACTGCACGGATAAGCCCCAGGTTGCCCTCTTCAATCAGGTCCAGCAACGCTAGTCCACGATTGCCATAACGGCGGGCAATTTTTACCACCAGACGCAGGTTACTCTCAATCATGCGACGGCGAGAAGCGACATCTCCACGCAGTGCGCGACGCGCAAAATAGACTTCTTCTTCGGCTGTTAACAGTGGTGAATACCCAATCTCACCAAGGTAAAGCTGAGTCGCGTCCAACACACGCTGTGTGGCCCCTTGCGATAACAGCTCTTCTTCAGCCAGGTCGTTATCACTGGGTTCCTCTTCACTCAAGGCTTTTTCGTCAAAAGCCTCTACTCCGTTCTCATCAAATTCCGCGTCTTCATTTAAATCATGAACTTTCAGCGTATTCTGACTCATAAGGTGGCTCCTACCCGTGATCCCTTGACGGAACTAGCAAGTCAAAGCCTGGTTCCGCCGCTTTATCGCTGCGGTAAATAACGCAGCGGGTTTACGGATTTCCCCTTGTAACGAATTTCAAAATGCAAGCGTGTAGAGCTGGTGCCGGTGCTACCCATAGTAGCGATTTTTTGCCCCGCCTTAACTTCCTGTTGTTCCCGGACCAGCATCGTATCATTATGGGCGTAGGCACTCAGGTAATCATCGTTATGTTTGATGATAATAAGATTACCGTAACCACGCAGTGCGTTACCGGCATATACGACGCGCCCATCAGCGGTTGCGACGATAGCCTGTCCCTTACTGCCTGCAATGTCGATCCCTTTATTGCCCCCTTCGGAAGCGCCAAAGTTTTCGATCACTTTGCCATCCGTCGGCCAGCGCCATGCGGAAATCGGCGCGCTGGTTGACGTACTGCTTGCATTTGGTTCGGTCGTGCTTACCGTTGGTGCCGTTACAGGCGCTGTGACAACCGTCCCAGCAGGCTTGTTGTTTGGCAACATTTTGTTAGCACTTTGTTCACCTGAGCCCTCAGAATACGTAATTGTTGGTTGAGACGCAACTGCAACGGTGGAATTTTGTGCAGACCTGGTCACAACTCCTTGCTGTGCTGCATCCGCCTGGGTGATCGCATTTCCGCCAGTAATTGGCGTACCGGATGCGTTACCAACTTGCAAAGTTTGCCCTACATTCAGGCTATACGGGGCAGAAATACTGTTTCTCTGGGCCAGATCGCGGAAATCGTTCCCGGTAATCCAGGCGATGTAAAAAAGCGTATCACCCTTTTTCACGGTGTAAGTACTGCCACCCGTATAGCTACCTTTCGGAATATTCCCATACTGGCGATTGTATACAATTCGCCCATTTTCCATCTGCACGGGTTGTTCCGCGACCGGTTGAGTTTGCATGGGCTGCGTTACAGGACGCTGAACGGGTTGAATTTGCGGCGCTTGTTGCGGCGTTTGTTGCGTCGTCGCGCCCATTTTTGGCGGCGGTGTGATCAACATCCCGGAATTGGTATTTGATGACGAACCACTGTCCACAGACGTGACCGGCGCCGGAGGGTTTGACGAACTGGTACAACCTGCCAGCCATAGTGAAACCAGTGATAGTGCCGCAATGCGACTAACGGTGAATTTTGGGCTTCCCGCGCTCATTTATCCCCCAGGAAAAAATTTGGTTAACAACCAGTGACGTAAGAACCGTGCAACGCATTAAGTGAACACGGGAAAATGTGTTCACGATACGCTTAACCCACCGGGAATAACCAGGAAAACTCCAGGTATTCGTTTCGGCTTCATCAGGCGTAAGAGTGGGTGTTTGCAGGGCAAACTAGGCCAGCTCTCCCTTGACTAACGGGACGAAGCGAACGGCCTCCACGGTATCGATAATAAATTCGCCGCCCCGGCGACGCACGCGTTTCAAAAACTGCTGCTCATCGCCCACGGGCAGAACAAGAATGCCGCCTTCATCCAACTGTGCCATGAGCGCGGTAGGAATTTCCGGCGGCGCGGCCGTCACAATGATAGCGTCAAACGGCGCACGCGCCTGCCAGCCTTGCCAGCCATCGCCATGACGGGTAGAAACATTATGTAAATCGAGCTGCTTCAGGCGGCGGCGCGCCTGCCATTGCAGCCCCTTAATCCGCTCAACGGAGCAAACGTGATGCACCAGATGCGCCAGAATCGCCGTCTGATAGCCGGAACCGGTGCCAATTTCCAGCACCCTGGATTGCGGCGTCAGTTCGAGCAGTTCCGTCATTCGCGCCACCATATAGGGCTGCGAAATCGTCTGACCCTGGCCTATCGGCAAAGCGATATTTTCCCAGGCCTTATGTTCAAACGCTTCATCAATAAATTTCTCGCGCGGCACTGCAGCAAGCGCATTAAGCACCTGCTCATCTCTGATGCCCTGCGCGCGCAATTGTTCAAGAAGAGCCTGTACACGTCCACTTACCATTGCGTGCCAACTCCCACGCTGTCTAACCAGTCTGAAACCACATCATGCGCGCTGTGCGCGGTTAAATCCACATGCAACGGCGTGACGGAGACGTAGCCTTCATCCACCGCCGCGAAATCGGTATCCGGCCCGGCATCGTACTTATCGCCCGGCGGGCCAATCCAGTACAATGTATTACCGCGCGGATCTTCCTGCGGGATTACTTTATCCGCTGGATGGCGGCTACCACAGCGAGTCACGCGAATGCCTTTAACCTGCGCTAACGGTAGATCCGGGACATTCACGTTGAGAATACGCCCGGTACGCAACGGCTCCCGGCTTAACCCTCGCAAAAGCGCGCAAGTCACGGCCGCAGCCGTATCATAATGCTGATAGCCGTTAAGGGAGACCGCTAATGCCGGAAAGCCGAGATGACGACCTTCCATCGCCGCGGCGACAGTACCGGAATAGATCACATCATCGCCCAGATTCGGACCCGCGTTAATACCGGAAACGACAATATCCGGACGCGGACGCATTAAGGCATTAACGCCCAGATAGACGCAATCGGTCGGCGTCCCCATCTGTACAGCGATATCGCCATTATCAAAGGTAAAAGTACGAAGCGAAGATTCCAGCGTGAGGGAATTAGACGCGCCGCTGCGGTTACGATCCGGGGCTACGACCTGTACATCAGCAAACTCACGCAGCGCTTTCGCCAGCGTTTGTATACCGGGCGCGTGAACCCCGTCATCGTTACTCAGCAATATGCGCATAATCACCCATTGTGTTGATCAGTTCCCTTACTACGCTGGTGGCAAAACTGCCTGCGGGCAGCCAGAAACGTAACTCGACGGTAACGTCATCCCACCAGTTCCAGCTTAATTGTTGCGGATAAAGCAGCATCGCTCTGCGCGACGCCTCTACTTTTTCGCGCAGCAACAGCGATTGCAACACCGTTTCCTGGGCAATGGCATCTTGCTCAAACGCCAGCGCCGCACGCTGTGTTCCCCACTCTCCGCTGCCCGGCAACGATGCTGTAATCATCAGCTCTTTTTCGTCTACCCGGCGCTGCAATTCAGGCAGTTCTTCAGATGTCGCGACGAACCAGCTTCCACGCCCCGCTAATTGTAGCGCATCGCCGTCAACAACTTGATTAAAGTCTGGTTTCTTCAGCCGCTGGTGAACAATTTGATTAAACAACGCGCTACGTGCCGCCGACAACCAAAAACTGCGTTTATTGCGATCGCGCACCGGCGCGTTACTTTGCGCCCAGCGCAGCGCGCCCTGCACGTTGCTGCCGCCAATGCCGAATCGTTGTGCGCCAAAATAGTTCGGCACGCCGCCATCGCGAATCGCCTGCAATCGTGTTTCGACATCGCGGCGATCGCTTATTTCACGCAACACCAGCGTAAAAGCATTGCCTTTCAGCGCGCCTAAACGCAGCTTACGCTTGTGACGCGCGTATTCCAGCACTTTACAACCTTCCAGCTGAAAGGCGCTGAAATCGGGCATCTCTTTCCCCGGCACGCGCGCACACAGCCACTGCTCGGTAACGGCGTGTTTATCTTTTTGCCCGGCAAAGCTCACTTCGCGAGCGTGAATTTTCAGGAATTTCGCCAGCGCGTCAGCGACAAAACGGGTATTGCAACCGTTTTTCAAAATACGCAGCAGAATGTGCTCGCCTTCACCATCCGGCGTAAAGCCTAAATCTTCAACCACCACAAAATCTTCCGGATTCGCTTTCAGCAATCCGCTACCTTGTGGTTTTCCGTGCAGCCAGGTGAGATTGTCAAACTCTGTCATTTCGCCGCCTTCATCAGCAACGCGACCGCTTCGCAGGCAATGCCTTCTCCGCGTCCGGTAAATCCGAGCTTTTCCGTCGTCGTCGCCTTCACGTTAACGTCATCCATATGGCAGCCGAGATCTTCGGCGATAAAGACGCGCATTTGCGGAATATGCGGCAGCATTTTCGGCGCCTGCGCAATAATGGTGACATCCACGTTGCCGAGGGTGTACCCCTTCGCCTGAATACGACGCCAGGCTTCACGCAGTAGTTCGCGGCTATCCGCTCCCTTAAATGCCGGATCGGTATCCGGGAAGAGCTTGCCGATATCGCCAAGCGCCGCCGCGCCCAGCAGCGCATCGGTCAGCGCATGTAACGCCACATCGCCATCGGAATGCGCCAATAGCCCTTTTTCATAAGGGATACGCACGCCGCCAATAATAATCGGCCCTTCTCCGCCAAACGCGTGTACGTCAAAACCGTGTCCAATTCGCATTATGCTTTCTCCTGGTGGATGGTTCGGGTCAGATAAAATTCCGCCAGCGCCAGATCTTCCGGACGGGTGACCTTGATGTTATCCGCGCGACCTTCTACCAGCGCCGGATGAAAACCACAATACTCCAGCGCTGACGCTTCGTCGGTGATGGTCGCGCCTTCATTCAGCGCACGCGTCAGACAATCATGCAAGAGTTCGCGGGGGAAAAACTGCGGGGTGAGCGCGTGCCATAAATCGGCGCGCTCTACGGTATGGGCAATAGCGTTTTTCCCCGGTTCGCCGCGTTTCATGGTGTCGCGCACCGGACTGGCGAGGATACCGCCGACCCGGCTGTTTTCGCTGATAGCCAGCAACCGCGCAAGGTCATCCTGATGCAAACAGGGTCTTGCCGCGTCGTGCACCAGCACCCACTGCGCCTTTGCAACGGCCTGCAACCCGGCCAAAACGGAATCAGCGCGTTCGTTGCCGCCATCCACAACGGTGATTTGCGGGTGATTCGCCAACGGAAGTTGGGCAAAGCGATGATCGCCAGGGCTGATAGCAATAACAACGCGTGTCACCCGAGGATGCGCCAGCAGCGCATGAACTGAGTGCTCCAGAATGGTTTTATTACCGATTGAGAGATACTGCTTAGGACATTCTGTTTGCATTCGGCGGCCAAATCCGGCAGCCGGCACCACGGCGCAAACGTCCAATAAAGTGGCTGCCATGTTAAATCCCTGGATGGTTTATCGATGAGTTTGCCCCGCCGTTGCCGCGCGTTTTGAGGCGTCAGGCACCAGACGATAGAAGGTTTCGCCCGGTTTGGTCATGCTAAGTTCGTTGCGCGCGCGCTCCTCAATCGCTTCCTGGCCGCCATTGAGATCGTCAATTTCGGCAAAAAGCTGATCGTTACGCGCTTTAAGTTTGGCGTTTGTCGCCTGCTGCGCGACCACATCATCGTTGACGCGGCTATAGTCATGTATGCCGTTCTTACCGAACCACAGCGAGTACTGTAGCCAGACCAGTAAAGCCAGCAACAGCAGCGTTAGTTTACCCATCCTGCCCCCTGAAAAACGGCATCATCATCCCATAACGTCCTCTGTGACTCCACATTCAGGACGGGATTGCCGCGACAACGCCGGCAAATGTACCACATTTGCCGGATGTTACGTATACCCGAGTAAGGAGAACATAATCTCATTGTTGGTTACGGTTTGAATTATGACCGGAGGCGCAGTGATAACCCGTCTACCCTAATAGCCATATAAATAACGCGCCGAACAGCGCGCCTACGGCCAGTAGAGTAAACATGATGCTAAAAAGTATTTTGCCCTTTACCAGCAAATGCAACGCAATGCCGATAATCACCGATACCGGCATTAACGCGAGGAAAAAGGGCCAGGTATAGAGGAAAAAAAACAGCGTGTTAGGGCCATAAAGCAGAAAAGGGATCCCCAACGCCAGCAGCCATGACACAAAGCCGACCACCGCCCCCGGAAATGCACTGGTGGCGTCATCGTCGACCATGAAGGCGTCTGACCTTGTGAAAGTAATGTTATGGCTATTACGCATATTAAATCCTGTAACCTTGACCATACCGGGCATACAAGCCCGGTGGTGTCTCAGGATCTGATAATATCGCGCCGTCTCAGCAGGTCTAATAATTGGGAAACCAAATTTGTTACTAATTGTTCACCATTAAGATGAACCTGGGGCGAGTCAGGCGCTTCGTAAATGGCGTCGATGCCGGTAAAGTTACGCAACTCGCCCGCGCGCGCTTTTTTATACAACCCTTTAGGATCGCGCTGTTCACAGATAGCCAGCGGCGTATTGACATAAATCTCGATAAAACGATCGTGGCCGACGCGCTCTTTTACCAGTTGCCGCTCGGCGCGGTGCGGAGAAATAAATGCCGTCAAAACAATCAGACCGGCGTCCGCCATCAGACTGGCCACTTCGCCTACCCGCCGGATATTCTCCTGGCGATCGGCATCGCTAAAGCCTAAATCACAGCACAAACCGTGGCGCACATTATCGCCATCCAACAGGTAGGTACTGACGCCACGCTGATGTAACGCCTCTTCCAGCGCGCCGGCCACCGTTGATTTTCCCGAACCGGAGAGCCCGGTAAACCACAGCACCACGCCACGGTGGCCGTGGAGCTGTTCACGGGCGGCGACAGTAACGGGATGAGAGTGCCAGACCACGTTCTCATCATGCAGCGCCATGTTTATCTCCCAGCAAATCGCGGGCGTCCCAGTGCGGAAAATGACGGCGTACCAGCGCATTCAGCTCCAGCTCAAACGCACTGTATTCCACGGGCGGCGTCGCTCCGCGTTCGTCCAGTTCCCGCACCATGCCAGCGCCCACGGTAACGTTAGAAAGTCGGTCGATAAAAATCAGCCCGCCCGTCACCGGATTTTGCTGATAAATATCCAGCGCGAGCGGCTCATCGAATGTCATCTCCACCAGACCAATACCGTTTAACGGCAGGCTCTCGACGTCTCGTTGAGTCAGATTGTTGATATCAATCTGATAGCGAATAGCCTCGATACGCGCGCGGGTTTTCTTACCCGCAAGTTTAACGTCGTAGCTTTGGCCCGGCGCCAGCGGCTGTTCCGCCATCCATACCACGTCGATCGCGGCATGACGCGCAGGTGCCAGCGTCTCGTTTGCCGCCAGCAGCAGATCGCCGCGGCTAATATCAATGTCGTCGTTGAGTACCAGGGTAATGGCTTCGCCCGCACAGGCTTCTTCTTTATCGCCATCAAAAGTGACGATACGCGCCACGCTGGATTCCACGCCGGACGGCAGCACTTTAATGCGCTCTCCGACTTTGACGCTACCAGACGCCAGAGTGCCGGCATACCCCCGAAAATCAAGATTCGGGCGATTGACGTATTGTACCGGAAAGCGCATCGGCTGACGGTCTACCGCACGCTGTATGTCTACCGTTTCCAGGACTTCCAGCAGCGTCGGACCGCTGTACCAGCGCATATTCGCGCTCTGCGCGGCGACATTATCCCCTTCCAGCGCCGAAAGCGGGACAAAGCGAATGTCCAGATCGCCTGGCAACTGTTCAGCAAAGGTCAGGTAATCTTCGCGAATACGGGCGAAGGTCTCTTCGCGGTAGTCAACGAGATCCATTTTGTTGATTGCCACCACCAGGTGTTTGATCCCCAACAGAGTGGAGATAAAGCTATGGCGACGCGTCTGATCCAGCACGCCTTTACGCGCGTCGATCAATAGGATCGCCAGATCGCAGGTGGACGCCCCGGTCGCCATATTACGGGTATATTGTTCATGGCCCGGCGTGTCGGCGATAATAAATTTTCGTTTTTCCGTGGAGAAATAGCGGTACGCGACGTCAATAGTAATGCCCTGCTCACGCTCAGCCTGCAGCCCATCTACCAGCAGCGCCAGATCGAGTTTTTCTCCCTGCGTGCCATGACGTTTACTGTCATTATGCAGAGAAGAGAGCTGATCTTCATAAATTTGCAGGGTATCGTGCAGCAAACGACCTATCAGCGTACTTTTACCGTCATCAACGCTGCCACAGGTTAAAAAACGCAACAGGCTTTTGTGCTGTTGGGCAATCATCCAGGCTTCGACGCCGCCTTCATTGGCGATTTGTTGTGCAAGTATGGTGTTCATGGCGACTCCTTAGAAATACCCCTGACGTTTTTTAAGCTCCATCGACCCCGCCTGATCGCGGTCAATCATCCTCCCCTGGCGCTCGCTGGTGGTAGAAACCAGCATCTCTTCGATAATTTCCGGCAGCGTTTGCGCGTGGGATTCCACCGCCCCGGTGAGCGGCCAACAGCCAAGTGTACGGAAGCGCACCATCCTTTTTTTGATGACTTCGCCAGGCTGGAGATCGATACGATCGTCATCCACCATCATCAACATGCCGTCACGTTCCAGAACCGGGCGTTCAGCAGCCAAATACAGCGGCACGATGTCGATGTTTTCCAGCCAGATGTATTGCCAGATATCCTGCTCTGTCCAGTTGGAGAGAGGGAAGACGCGTATACTTTCGCCTTTATTAATCTGACCGTTATAGTTACGCCACAACTCTGGCCGCTGATTTTTCGGGTCCCAGCGATGGAAACGGTCACGAAAGGAGTAAATACGTTCTTTCGCACGGGATTTTTCCTCATCGCGCCGTGCGCCGCCGAACGCGGCATCAAAACCGTACTTATTCAGCGCCTGCTTTAACCCTTCGGTTTTCATAATGTCGGTGTGTTTAGCGCTACCGTGAACGAACGGATTGATGCCCATCGCCACACCTTCCGGATTTTTATGTACCAGCAATTCGCAGCCATATGCGTTGGCGGTACGATCGCGAAAGGCGTACATCTCACGGAATTTCCAACCGGTATCAACGTGCAATAGCGGGAACGGTAACGTACCCGGATAAAACGCCTTACGCGCCAGATGCAGCATGACGCTGGAGTCTTTACCAATGGAGTACAGCATGACCGGATTAGCGAATTCCGCTGCCACTTCACGGATAATGTGGATACTTTCCGCCTCCAGTTGCCGCAGGTGGGTGAGTCGTTTTTGATCCATAACCGTTCCTTTGCAATACCGTTTTTTGCTAAACATTTCGATTACACGACTATAGGGAGCGCAGGAGAGTGAATGAAATGACGAATTGGAATGAGTAGTTCCTCAAAGGAATAACGCGGCCCAAAAACCAATATCAAAAAATGCTTAACGTACCGGATTGCCAGCATTTAGGAGCAAATGAAATTGTATTAACACGATCGCGGTTTCATACTAGCCACGTAAAATTTTGTTCTGTATTTAAGGACTCATTATGTTTTCCGCAACGCGCCGCTTTGCCGTCATTCTGGCGCTCGGCGTAGGCTTTATCCTTCCTGCACAAGCAGCATCACCAGGGCCTGGTGAAATAGCGAATATTCAGGCACGACATATCGCCACCTTTTTTCCCGGGAGAATGACTGGCTCCCCCGCCGAGATGTTATCTGCCGATTATTTACGCCAACAATTTACCCAGATGGGATACCAAAGCGATATTCGAACGTTTAATAGCCGATTTATTTATACTACGAAGGATAATCGCAAAAACTGGCATAACGTGACGGGCAGTACGGTCATCGCCGCCCATGAAGGGCGCGTGCCGCAACAGATCATTATTATGGCGCATCTGGATACCTACGCTCCGCAGAGCGACGCTGATGTCGATGCCAATCTGGGCGGTTTAACGTTACAAGGAATGGATGATAATGCCGCGGGATTAGGCGTTATGCTGGAACTGGCGGCGCGCCTGAAAGATATACCGACCCATTACGGGATTCGTTTTATCGCCACCAGCGGGGAAGAAGAGGGAAAGCTAGGCGCGGAAAATTTACTCAAACGAATGAGTGACGCTGAGAAGAACAATACGCTGCTGGTCATTAATCTAGATAACCTGATTGTTGGCGACAAGCTCTATTTTAATAGCGGGAAAAATACGCCGGAAGCGGTGCGTACACTGACCCGCGATCG
This sequence comes from Salmonella sp. SAL04162, assembly GCF_046551535.1. NCBI lineage: Bacteria > Pseudomonadati > Pseudomonadota > Gammaproteobacteria > Enterobacterales > Enterobacteriaceae > Salmonella > Salmonella sp. SAL04162. The sequence goes on along the minus strand of NZ_JBGDVX010000010.1, from coordinate 20,725 downwards.
GGCATTAGCGATTGCGCGCCGTTATGGTATCGCCGCCAACACCAATCCGGGACGCAATCCATCCTACCCCAAAGGAACGGGTTGCTGTAATGATGCGGAGGTTTTCGATAAAGCGGGAATATCGGTGCTTTCTGTTGAGGCGACGAACTGGAATCTGGGTAAAAAAGACGGATACCAGCAACGCGTGAAAAATGCATCCTTCCCGAACGGCAATAGCTGGCACGACGTACGGCTTGATAATCAACAGCATATTGACAAGGCGCTGCCTGGGCGAATTGAGCGCCGTAGCCGCGATGTAGTGCGGATAATGCTGCCGTTGGTAAAAGAGCTGGCGAAGGCGGAAAAAACGTCCTGATATGCTGGTGAAACGTGTTCCCCGCTGGCGCGGGGAACATTTTTCAGCCCTTGCCGACTGCGGAACGCCCCTCGACTTATCCCCGCTGGCGCGGGGAACACCAGTACGACGATCTGCGCGAACAATATCAGCGCGGTTTATCCCCGCTGGCGCGGGGAACACATAAACAGCGCCCAGATGATCGCCCAGTTGCCCGGTTTATCCCCGCTGGCGCGGGGAACACACCTGCCCGACCCAATAAGGGGGCCCGCGTGACGGTTTATCCCCGCTGGCGCGGGGAACACGTCGTGCAGCCGCAGGATGTGCTGGAAGAACGCGGTTTATCCCCGCTGGCGCGGGGAACACAGCCAGCCGCCATGAGTTGGGGCAAATCCATGCGGTTTATCCCCGCTGGCGCGGGGAACACGCGATACGCCGCATGGTATTCACCGCCAGCGGCGGTTTATCCCCGCTGGCGCGGGGAACACAAATAGCCTCCAAGAAAGAGCAGAAAGACGCTCGGTTTATCCCCGCTGGCGCGGGGAACACCTGATGCAGGAGAAAGAACGGCTGGAAGCGATCGGTTTATCCCCGCTGGCGCGGGGAACACGTGTTGTTTCGCAGACAACACCGGGAATAACTCGGTTTATCCCCGCTGGCGCGGGGAACACCTCTACCGACAGCATAAAACCCCGCTGGATATCGGTTTATCCCCGCTGGCGCGGGGAACACGTGTCCACATCCAGCAAACTGTCAATTGCCAACGGTTTATCCCCGCTGGCGCGGGGAACACACGGTGCTGAAATTATTGAAAATGCGGTATGCCGGTTTATCCCCGCTGGCGCGGGGAACACGAGGGCGCGCGTGTTGTTGGTGATTCCGCATATCGGTTTATCCCCGCTGGCGCGGGGAACACGATTGCACAGGGGGTGAGTATGGAACAGCTGACGGTTTATCCCCGCTGGCGCGGGGAACACGGTAACGAACTGGTGGACAAAGTTCGCCGCATCGGTTTATCCCCGCTGGCGCGGGGAACACGCCAGAGGCCGCCTGTAGACGCATAGCCCGACCGGTTTATCCCCGCTGGCGCGGGGAACACACCTGTATCACCTCGCTAAAATCTGGCGCGAACGGTTTATCCCCGCTGGCGCGGGGAACACGTGCTCGAGCCGACATTGATCCCGCAAAAATACGGTTTATCCCCGCTGGCGCGGGGAACACAATTCCCCGTCGGCACACAGTGCGGCCACCAGCGGTTTATCCCCGCTGGCGCGGGGAACACGTAATGTCCCCATCTATATTCTGCGCGTTCACCGGTTTATCCCCGCTGGCGCGGGGAACACAAAAATTCGGATCCCCGCGCGTGCGTTTATGTCGGTTTATCCCCGCTGGCGCGGGGAACACTACCAACGCGAAAAGAGATTAGAAGAAACAAGCGGTTTATCCCCGCTGGCGCGGGGAACACTTTTCCGCGACGCTTGCAAATGGGGCATTCCCCGGTTTATCCCCGCTGGCGCGGGGAACACCCGGGTACCTGAATGCGCGCGGAATATTTAATCGGTTTATCCCCGCTGGCGCGGGGAACACTCAGATATTGGCGATCAGGCATGGTTTCCAAACGGTTTATCCCCGCTGGCGCGGGGAACACTTGCAAATCTCACCACATACCAGGCGCGACAACGGTTTATCCCCGCTGGCGCGGGGAACACAATCCCTGCCTGGTCATGGCCGTTAAAATTTTGCGGTTTATCCCCGCTGGCGCGGGGAACACAAGTGGTCGTTTTTAGGTGATGGAATCGTGCGCGGTTTATCCCCGCTGGCGCGGGGAACACGTAGTGCTTTTCTTCATAACCAACGCGGGCCGCGGTTTATCCCCGCTGGCGCGGGGAACACTTTAACCCGGCAACGTGCATGTGCTCAATGGGCGGTTTATCCCCGCTGGCGCGGGGAACACAGAAGCTGACCAAGACAGAGTGCGAGAAAATGCGGTTTATCCCCGCTGGCGCGGGGAACACATAATAAAAGGAGGCTATCACTAATCCATTTGCGGTTTATCCCCGCTGGCGCGGGGAACACTTTTATACAAATTTATGTGATCTGGACAATCGCGGTTTATCCCCGCTGGCGCGGGGAACACTTCACGTGTAATTAATTCTGTAATGACGGCTACGGTTTATCCCCGCTGGCGCGGGGAACACTGCTATTCATGTCCTGTGCTCCTGTGTAGAGACGGTTTATCCCCGCTGGCGCGGGGAACACCATAAGCGCTTGCGTATAAAGTTCTACCAGGGCGGTTTATCCCCGCTGGCGCGGGGAACACTATATGCGCGTTTTAGCGTCATTTATTGGCCCCGGTTTATCCCCGCTGGCGCGGGGAACACGCCTAACCCCATCCTGAAGCCAGCGCTCGCTGGCGGTTTATCCCCGCTGGCGCGGGGAACACGTCCGGAGTAGTGATAATACTCAGGGTGGGCGCGGTTTATCCCCGCTGGCGCGGGGAACACCAAAAATTACGCGGCGGCAAATTTAAGATCGCCGGTTTATCCCCGCTGGCGCGGGGAACACTCAATATTTATACGACAAGGACTATGCGGGGTCGGTTTATCCCCGCTGGCGCGGGGAACACGCGCCCGACATTTCAGCCAGGCCACACCAATTCGGTTTATCCCCGCTGGCGCGGGGAACACTGCTGCTGGTCATGCCGCGGCATTTGAATGCGCGGTTTATCCCCGCTGGCGCGGGGAACACATACGCTATGGGATCAAAAGACAATGCGCGAGCGGTTTATCCCCGCTGGCGCGGGGAACACCATTTGTGCGCCACGAGATTTATACGGGGCCGCGGTTTATCCCCGCTGGCGCGGGGAACACTGCGATCTCGGCCACGATACGCTCCTGAATATCGGTTTATCCCCGCTGGCGCGGGGAACACGGGGATTTTCTCATCCTGAACCACGACATGCCCGGTTTATCCCCGCTGGCGCGGGGAACACGACAAAATCGGCGGCCCGATCGCCGGCGCTGACGGTTTATCCCCGCTGGCGCGGGGAACACCTCCCCATCGTTGTAAGCGCTGCATCGGAACACGGTTTATCCCCGCTGGCGCGGGGAACACGTCTGAAGGCTACCATCATAACAACACATTTTGCGGTTTATCCCCGCTGGCGCGGGGAACACCCCATACCCGTTTTAACTGTGCATTAGTCATACGGTTTATCCCCGCTGGCGCGGGGAACACCGAAGCTGGTGGACGATATCGTTAGAAACTGGCGGTTTATCCCCGCTGGCGCGGGGAACACGGTATCCTATCTTTTGAATAAAAAACACCTTCCGGTTTATCCCCGCTGGCGCGGGGAACACGTGCGTAGTAGCGTTGCACCTTGGCTGACACGCGGTTTATCCCCGCTGGCGCGGGGAACACAACATGACCAGTAATTACAAAGCGGTTTTTCTCGGTTTATCCCCGCTGGCGCGGGGAACACGTTACCAGAACCAAGCACGCTGTTACCCGCCCCGGTTTATCCCCGCTGGCGCGGGGAACACATGTAGTTGAGTAAGAGCTAGGTTGAGCGTATCGGTTTATCCCCGCTGGCGCGGGGAACACCAATGATGAGCTATAACGAATTACAGATTCATCGGTTTATCCCCGCTGGCGCGGGGAACACTTGCTGATAGCGACAACCAGCTCCAGCGAGTGCGGTTTATCCCCGCTGGCGCGGGGAACACCGACGTTAGTGTGGTCTGGGATGTAAAGGACGCGGTTTATCCCCGCTGGCGCGGGGAACACGCCAGATGGGCTGTCGACCGATGCTAAAGCTGCGGTTTATCCCCGCTGGCGCGGGGAACACTCTAAATCTACCCAATTGAATTTAAATACTTTTTTAGCGCACAAAAAACCCACCAACTTTTCCTAATTTTTAAAGATCTATAACTTATTGATTTTCAACAGGTAGAAACGACACCAATCGCAGTCCATCAAGATCTACCGGAATACGTCGATTTACACCAAAAGTCTGAAACTCAAAACCTGATTCTGTATTTGTCGCCCACGCCATAACAACATTTCCCTCATCTGCCAGAACGGAAACCTGTTGCCATATCATCTCGCGGATCTTTGCGGAAACATCACCAACATACACACCAGCTCGAATTTCCAGTAACCAGACGGCCAGCCTCCCCCGCAGACGAGGAGGAACATTTTCGGTAACGACAACCAGCATACTCATCGTTAGGTACTCCGATGACCGGAATCTCCCAACGCAACAGGAAGAGGGATCGCTATGGGTTGTGAATCTTCAGGAGGTAACGGCGGTTGAATTTCCCCTGCCGCGAGAACATCTTCAATAAGAGGAATCAATTTCGCCAATGTTTTTCCACTGCGGAAGATATCCCGGCAGGCAATACGGACATCACGATCGGGCTCGGCAGGATTACGTCGCGCAATTTCAAATGCTTTCGGTACAACGGTCTCAAATTTAATGATATCGGCAATATCATAGACAAAAGAAAGCGGTTTGCCGGTGTGCACAAATCCAATCGCGGGCGCATATCCGGCAGCCAGTATTGCCGCCTCCGTTACGCCATAGAGGCAGGAGGTTGCCGAGCTGATACACTGATTAATGACATCGCCTTTCTCCCAGTCTTTCGGATCGTAACGACGTCCCTGCCATTTCACGCCATACTGTTTAGCAAGTAGTGCATAGGTTGCCCGCACACGGCTCCCCTCAATACCACGCAATTGATCTACAGAACGACGGCTCGGCGCGGGTTCGCCAAAACGTAATTCAAACATTTTACGCACGACCTTCAGCCGCAAATCTTCATCCAGTGCAAGTTTCGCCTGATAAAGCAATTTGTCGGAACGGGCACCACCAGGCTGCCCCGAAGCGTAAACGCGTACGCCCGCTTCCCCCACCCACACCAGTAACGTACCCACCGTTGCCGCAAGTCGCACGGCGGCATGGGAAACCCGCGTCCCCGGTTCCAGCATGATGCAGGCCACCGATCCAACAGGAATATGGGTACGTACACCCGTTTTATCGATAAGCACAAACGCACCGTCGATCACATCTATTTGTCCGTACTGGAGAAATATCATCGAAACACGGTCTTTCAACGGGATGGGATTCAGCGGCAGCCAGCTCATCAGCGTTTCCTTTTTACCATCAGCATTCCGCAGCCCAGCGCTTTACTTTTACCTAATCCGGAAAATAAAGCCTGTTTAAACAGTGCTGCATCGGTGATACAGAGCGCACCGCTAAAATCAACGCTACTGAAAGTGATCGGTTTTTGCTGGTCTTTACGGACAAAACGATGCTGCTGATACGCTTGCACGCATCCACAATGTGCCTGCAATTCACTGTACTCGTCACCAGCCCACATAGCGAAATCATCAGGTTCCGGTGCAATCAACCGGAAACCATGCTGCTGCCCTTGTTGTTCCAGCCACGCCTGCGCGGCCTGCTGTTGAAGCTCCCACCACCGTTCTTTCTCCACACCATTCGCCTTCGCCTGATGTTTCGCGTTCATCATCACGTCACTGCGCTTACCGTTACGGGTTATCACCGGGTTAGCTCGTAGTTGAAAATCAAGCTCAAGACCATTTGTCAGTTGCGGATTAAATGGTTTGGTTTCAATAAGAAACAGGGAGTGCTGCGATAACGGCGGTATTGCCGAGAGCATAAAAAAGCCGCCATGCGCCTCTTCGCGAAACAGAAACTGACGCAATTCCTGTTCCGGAAAGAGCTGCCATAACCACTGGTGGCTGGCATAAGGCCTGGCTGAATTCCACTTTGCCAACATCTCCGGTCGCAAATTATTAAACCGGAGTTGAATACGAGAAAGATACATTATGTTCTCTCCTGCAACGGCCCATTGAAGCGGGTGTAGCCGCCAAACTGCCAGCGTTGGCGGCTAACTGGCTGGTTATTGCTATGCTGCTTTTGTTGCCAGACCAGACTCTCCTCATCAGGATCATCCCAATAACAAATACCCTCACGCAGGGTAAATCCACTTAATTCCGCTGCGGAAATCTCCTCCACAGCATGGGTGAATACCTCTTTTAAGGTGCCGGTCATTAAACGCGCCGCTAACGGTAACGCCAGCGGGCAGGATTTTCTCCCCAGATAGAGCGGAAAATGCGGTGTCAGCAGCGCCTCTCGCAATTCGCTAAGCGAATGTGGTGCATCAGGCGTGGCGCTTATTGCCACATGCCAGTAGCCGTCGCAGCGATATTCTCGCTGCGAGATAAGCGTCCCCACTTCATCCGGCGCGAGAGTCAGTTCATCCCGGCGCGTGTAATAACGATTCTTTTTGTTTTCTCGCGGCGCGCTAACCGTGTGATAATCCCGCAACCAGCGATCTTGTGAAGCCAACGCGTGCACCGCCAGATGATAGTGCCGGTTAAAGTTATTCAGCCGCGCTTCTTCGTCGCGACGAATTCCTAACGCTGCGGCAAGCAGACCCAATAGCGCAGAGCGCGTGGGAACCGTAGCTGAGTGGCGAATCTCGCCAGACGCTTCTTCCCCCCACGACGCCAGCGGCGCATAGAGCTGAAAAACCAGATATTCCTTCATTATTCATCCTTACTGGCTAACAAAGGCCAGTAATTCCGCCAGAGATCCCGTACCTTCCTGAACGTTCAACTCGCGATAATCGTCTGCACAGTTTCCGTATACGTTATCGAAGCTGGCGCGCTGCTGTTTTAAACGGGTTATTGCCGCCGGAATTTGATCGGTATCGCGTACCGGCTGGAAAAATGCCGCCGCCAGAGAACGCGGTTGTTTTTGCCCGACTTCGGCCAACGCATAGGTGGCATAGGCACGAGAAGCGAAGCTGTTTTGTTTACCGGTTGGCGAGACGGTTAACGCTGTTTCAGTGAGTGCCGCGATAGTACGCTTCGCCAGTTCTTCGTTACCACCCAGGTTTTCCACCAGCAGATCGCGGCTGATACAGACATAGGTATAGAAAAGCGCCGAGGCAAAACCCTGCTCGCCCATATGCCCGGAACCTGCGTCTTCCTCTTTATTATTCAGATCGTCAACGGCGGTGAAAAAATCAGACTCAACGGTCACGGCACTTACGCCCAACGCATGGGATACCTGACAAGCAGCCTCGACGTTGAACTCAGGCGATGACGCCAGCATACGGCCAAACAGCGCCATATCTACGCTACGCTGCTCTTTGCGCAACAACTCCACTTCTTCATCGTTAGGTTCGCGTTTGTCGGCAATTAGCGTATCAACCAGTTGCTTAATCAAACTAATTTCATGGTTACTGACGTGAACGATCTGCTCAATTTCGAGATTTTTTTCCGGTTTCGCATCTTTATCACTTTTAAGCTTGCCAAATTGCTTAGCGATTAACTCAGACGAACTCTTAGCAATTTTTTCTTCAATTCCGGCATCTTTCATCGGACGATAAACATAATCCACGCCAATTCGACGAGTACGCTTACCCATAAAACCATCCATTGCCGCTTCAAAAGTTTCCGACACCCGCCAGGCACGCTTCAGACTTTGCGACGATACGCGTAAACGCTCAACTCCTCCCATAAACGCGGTCTTCGGTCTGCCAGACTCATCACGATTCAGGTTAGCGGGCGCATAAGCAGTCAATAAATGCAGTTGAATAAAAGTTGTCATTATCAAATCCTTCTAAAAATGATTATTTGCCACGCGACGTGGAAAGATATTCGTTCGCCCAACGGATGCGATTTCGTTCAAAGGGGTTACGGAATTCCGGCTGATGGTTTTCGCGTCGTTGCCACTCTTCCATCCACAGGAAAATGCCATCGGCAAGTGAAAGAACATTCACCCCCTCCGTACCGCGAATCTTCACTGCCTGAATCAACAACTGGCAAAATGTTTCCGGGTCGGACGCTTTTTGCAAACGTTCAAAACGCAGAACAGAAACGCACGGCGTAGAACCTTTAAGCTTTTCCCCTAATTGTGCAGCGAAACTAATATTCGCCTTATGGCTCTTAATATGCACAGCGACGCTGACAAACAGCGCCAGAGCCATCTCATCAAGAGGTTGCAGTCGCATATGTTTAAGCAGCGCCTGGCGGAGAGCGTCATGCCCTTCACATATCATTACGCCATATGGCGGCGCCATTCTTTTCAACTCAGCCCGCCAGGCGCGACCGTTGACTCGTTTACCATCCTTGCGCTCGTAACGCTCAGACAGCGTAGCAAACCAGTCAAGTAGCGCCTTCTGCGCATCGGGGTGGAGAATTCTGCATAACACTGCTGTATTGCTATTCAGCATATTTGGCTTCCTTCTGTTATTCGACCAGCGCCAACACATCCTTGCGCGCTTTATGTTTACGATAGCTGCTGGCTAAATCCTGTCGGGCCGTCAGCTGGCGCTGCAGGATATCGTCCGGGCAGTCGGGGTTGGTCAGGGCATCACGATCAAAAACGTGAAATAGATAGTGTGCTAATTCCGCCTCCCACTGACTTACTGCGTGACGAGTCTGTGTATCCTGCCGAAGCGGATCGACAGCCAGCGCCTCTTGCAACGTCCGAAAAGCGGGTTCGGTTTCCTGCCAGAAGGCGATATCCACCATACTAAAATCCATTTTGGCTTCTTTCGGACAATCGAATTTGGCGCTCTTTAACGCGTTCCGTAACAGCGACAGCGACTCACTAGCCAGCACCAGCACAATGTTAAGCACAGCGAGAAATTGCTCTTCGTGCGAAACGCTAATGAGCGGAATACGGTGCTGATACCAGCAGCGGACCTTGGCCTTATCCATATCCCAGGCAAAGCACCACAGGCTCATTTTGTTCCGCTGACCAGCGGCACGAACGACCTTTGCAGGCTGCATTTTGTTGAACTTATCCTCACGATTGAGCATCAGCCCCAACCAGTCTTTATAACTTAACCCGCCCGGCTGCCCTTTAAACGCCAGCCAGGGTGCGGATGGATCTTTCAATGCCTGCCGATATGGGGAGAAAGGATGTAACCAACTGTCGTACTGAACGCCATAATTTTTACTACGCATTTGCAGTAGCAGTGATTCGTGATGCTCCCCGCACAAATCGCAGATACCTGCCACAGTGTGGGTGAAATCCAGTTCTATGCGCCGCGGCATTCCCCAGTAGGCTTGCAAGGGGTGCGCATTATCCGGTGTGACCACATTCCCCGCTTTTTCGCTGGTTTTCGTCGGCGCAAGCCAGGGAAAAATGAGTGGATGCTGTGTAACATTCGGCGGCTCTTCCTGCGGCAAAACGTTAAGCCAAAGTTTTTTCCATAGTGGATATTTATCTTCTTCCTGCGGTACCACCAGCGTAGTCAGCGGACCACCGCCGCGCATCCCTACCCGGTAACCCGCCCCGCCGGCAGGTGAATTGGTTTGAATCGCAAATAGCGCTATCGCCGCGCAGTGAGGACATATTTGTTCTACGTTGCCACGTTTTACAAAATGATCTTTATTGAGCTTGAGCGCATTACCGCCCGGCGCATCCACCAGCAGCCCGGCAATAGAACCATATTCACTATCGAGAGGATCAAAACTTTGCAGGAAGGAAGGTTTTTGCTCGCCGAACTGTAGAGCCAGAGAAATCGTATTTAACGCCTTCTCCCATTGTTCGAATTCGATACTTTCATGCCAGATATCTGCCCATTCTTCTTTATCTTCCGGCGCGACGGTACATTGTAAAATACCAATCAGCATTTGCCATGCAGCCCCCTGAAAATCGGGCCGGGGGTATGCAAGATCCTGAATGCGGTTATCCAGAAGATCGCGTAATGATATTCTCGTTTTTTCGCCGTTTGAGAATATGACGGGAAGCCATTTCTCTTTGGTTAAATCCATACCTTTACTCCTGCAGGGCTATTTATTAAGCCAATTTGGAATATTAACTACCTATAGGTAGGTTCCGTCCTGAGGTATCTCTTAAATACTGTCATCGGAGTTATACTACATTTTCTCGAAGACGAAAATATAAATAAAAAGTAGATACAGTCTTAAATCAGACTATGTATTTTTTATAGTTATCTGTTATCTTTAATACGTTCCCTAAAATTATGGGATAAACCGTAGATACAGTCTTAATAGCGCAGCGTTCCCCGCGCCAGCGGGGATAACCTAATCCAGACAAAAAACTGGCCAATTACCCGTATCCCAATTTATTATCGATTTCATTGTAATCCCCCTGCTACAGGAAAAAGATGACACAGATAGAATATCTGGACTACCTCTGCTATTGGGGGAAAACTGATAAATCAACAAAAAACATAATCTGTAATTATCATTTACTGGCATACCATTGCCTGGACGTTGCTGCATGCGGGAAATACATAATAAAAAACAATATATTCAATTCATGTAATATATTAAAGGAATGTAATATCTCAGGTACAAATGCAGAAAACTGGATAATCTGGTTTCTTGCCAGCCACGATATCGGAAAATTCGCCAGAGGATTTCAAAAATACGCCGAATTCCCAGACTCTCCCTTAGTATCTCCCGTTAGCGGTGTTTCCGCGTTTGAGAGACATGATTCCTTAGGCTTCTATTTATGGGGTAAATTATTTGAAGCGTGGAGTTCAGGCAGTAATGAAATTATCGCAGGTATTGAACCAGAAAATCGCACCAGGTTTGAAAGCGCTTTAAATAGCTGGATGCTTATTAGCACCGGGCACCATGGCATCCCACCGGACACCATGAAAAACAGAAGCTCGCTGGCATTCACCGATGAAGACATTGTCGCAGCAACGCATTATCTGGAAGCATTAAGTGAATTATTTCCTTTCACTCTACCTCAGGAGTGGAAAACCAAAGCAGGGAGAAAATGTTTAAAACAGCACAGTTGGTTTTTCGCTGGGCTTGTCACCCTTGCCGACTGGATGGGCTCGGATGAAAGCCAGTTTCCACTGCTCAGCAGCGCCATGCCATTGAAAGATTATTGGCCTCTCGCTTGTGAAAAAGCCCAACAGGCCATCCTCCGAATGCCGCCGTTATCTCAGCACAGCTATTATCAAGATCACCGGGCATTATTTCCGTTCATTCAGACGCTCACTCCTCTTCAACAACGAGCAAGCGAACTGGATATTTCAGCACCCGGTGCACAGCTGGTTGTCCTGGAAGACGTTACCGGAGCAGGCAAAACAGAGGCCGCGCTGATTCTGACTCACCGCTTAATGTCAGCCAATAAAGGCCACGGTCTCTACGTTGGGTTGCCGACAATGGCCACCGCAAACGCCATGTATCAGCGCCTGGCATCGGCTTATCATGCGCTATTTACCGATGAGTCCAGGCCATCGCTCATCCTGGCACACGGTGGGCGAGAAATGTCGGACTCTTTCCGACAATCCATCTGGCAGCCAACAGAAAATATAGCTGAAGATTATGCCCGTGATGATGGCAACGCGACTACTGAGTGCCATACCTGGTTTGCAGATTCACGCAAAAAAGCGCTGCTGGCGGAAGTCGGCGTAGGTACGCTGGATCAACTCTTAATGGCGGTGATGCCTTTTCGCCATCAATCGCTCCGATTGCTAGGGATGCGCGACAAAATCCTGCTGCTGGATGAAGTGCACGCCTATGATGGTTATATGGTTAAATTGCTGGAAGGTTTATTGCGCTTCCATGCCGCCCAGGGCGGTAGCGCTATTATTCTGAGCGCCACTCTTCCCGCCGCTTTACGGGAAAAATTACTTAATGCGTTTAGCGATGGCGCGGGATTTATGAGCGCTGGTGGTAGCGATAACGCGGGTTATCCATGGTTAAGCCACCTCACTTCCTCCGGTCTGTTAGAGCAACCACTGGCCACACGTCCCGAAGTTCAAAGGACTGTAGCCGTTAATTGGATACAGCAGCGCCAGGAAGCACTGGACATTATTTATCGCGTTGTGGCAACCGGACAGTGCATTTGTTGGATCCGCAACACGGTTGATGATGCGCTGGATACTTACCAGCAGTTGCTACACGAGGGAATCGTTCCAGAGCAGGATCTTTTGCTTTTCCACAGCCGTTTTGCTTTTATCGATCGTATTGCTATTGAAAATAAAACGTTAAACTGGTTTGGTAACAATGCCCCCGTTTCTGAACGACGTGGTAAGGTATTAATCGCCACACAAGTCGTTGAACAAAGTCTCGATCTGGACTTTGACTGGATGATCACCGATCTGGCGCCGATTGATTTATTGATCCAGCGCGCCGGTCGCCTGCAACGCCATATCCGCGATGCCCATGGGCAACGAAAATCTACGCTTCCGGATGAACGCCAGCCACCAATATTGCATATTCTGGCCCCTCACTGGCAGGAGCAGGCAGAAGAGGGCTGGTTGGGGCAAGAGCTAAAAGGTACCGGCTTTGTTTACACCGATCATGCCTGCCTGTGGCGTACCCAGGCGCTGCTGCGTCAACATGGTGAGATCCGTATGCCGGATAATGCCAGAGCACTCGTTGACGGCGTATACGAGCAGAAAATTGCTGCGCCAGCAGGCTTGCAGACGATCTCTGACGTTGCCTTTGGCAAAGTCCTTAGCCAACGTTCAGTGGCTGCGCAAAATTTATTACGTTACGATCTCGGTTACGATCGAGAAGCCAGCGACTTTTTATGGGATAAAGATAGAGAATTTTCTACCCGTCTGGGTGAAGAGAGTGTTGATGTTTATCTCGCGAGAAAAGACATTGATGGACAGCTACGCCCTTTAGTTGATGAAATAGATTTCTGCTGGGAAAAAAGTCGCTTATCCGTCCGAAAATCATGGTGGCAAAAAAATTCTGGTACATTCCAATGTCCAGATGAGGAAACATTAGCCTGTTTCAGAAAACGCCACCATCGCCCTTCCGGACAGGTTGTGCTGGTATCTGATGCCGGAGAAGCTAGCTATTATAGTAAACGTTTTGGATTGGTTGGATAACGGGTATTATTCTAACTCCGTTGTATAGAGAAGTTATTACATTAGATTCACCAAAATCTTTGTAGCTTCTCTATCTACATCCATTTCCATGAATACCCTTAATTAATTAAATTTAACTACTTCATTTCATCATACTTTATCTCTCAGCATCAACACCATTCATGACAAACCAAAATTTAAAAAAACGACCATTTGCGGCGAATCATCTACCTTTTGTCTGAATTATCGTCACCACAAAGGATTACCAACCATAAATGTGCTGTATTAATAATGTCGTTCAAATTCTCTCCTGTAGTAAACCTTGTCTGTTTAATAAAAAAGAGGGAGTTGAACGATATATTTTACTCCGGATATTGAATAATATAAATTTGAAGGAAGATATTATGCCAGTCACTTTAAGCTTCGGTAATCATCAAAATTATACGCTTAATGAAAGTCGGCTTGCTCATCTGTTAAGCGCAGATAAAGAAAAAGCAATCCATATGGGGGGCTGGGATAAAGTCCAGGATCATTTTAGAGCGGAAAAAAAGGACCATGCGCTGGAAGTGTTACACTCCATCATTCACGGGCAGGGCCGTGGTGAACCTGGAGAGATGGAAGTTAACGTAAAGGATATAAATAAAATTTACGCCTTCAAACGGCTACAACATCTGGCCTGCCCGGCTCATCAGGATCTGTTTACTATCAAGATGGACGCTTCTCAGACACAATTTTTACTTATGGTCGGCGACACGGTGATCAGCCAAAGCAATATTAAGGACATCCTCAATATATCAGATGATGCAGTGATAGAATCTATGAGTAGGGAGGAGAGACAGTTATTTTTACAAATATGCGAGGTAATTGGTGCGAAGATGACCTGGCACCCAGAATTACTTCAGGAGTCGATTTCTACTCTACGAAAAGAAGTGACGGGCAATGCACAAATCAAAACGGCGGTTTATGAGATGATGCGTCCAGCAGAGGCTCCAGACCACCCGCTTGTCGAATGGCAGGACTTACTTACTGCAGATGAAAAATCGATGCTGGCCTGTATTAATGCCGGTAACTTTGAGCCTACGACTCAGTTTTGCAAAATAGGTTATCAGGAGGTACAAGGTGAAGTCGCTTTTAGCATGATGCATCCGTGCATCTCCTATTTACTACACAGCTATTCACCGTTTGCAGAGTTTAAACCAACAAATTCTGGTTTTTTAAAAAAACTTAATCAGGATTATAACGACTATCATGCAAAAAAAATGTTTATTGATGTAATTCTTGAAAAACTATATCTAACCCATGAACGTTCTTTGCACATTGGTAAAGATGGGTGCAGTCGCAATATATTACTGACATAAAGATAGTCAGTAATATAACCAATTTAAAATCCGGCTGCCTGCCGGATTTTTCATAGCAGCAAGTATAATCATACCGCGTAAGGACAATTACCCTTCATGCAGCCCGCACTCACGTTTCAGCCCGAAGAAGCGTGTCTCTTCTTCCGCCATGCCCGGCTCCCATTTGCGGGTGGTGTGCGTATCGCCCACCGACAGATAGCCCTGATCCCACAGCGGATGGTATTTCAGACCATGCTTTTGCAGATACTGGTAAACCGTGCGGTTATCCCAGTCGATAATCGGTAGCACTTTAAACACGCCGCGCTGGATAGCGAGAACGGGTAAATGCGCGCGGCTGCCGGACTGCTCGCGACGCAGACCCGCAAACCACGTCTGCGCTTTCAGCTCTTTTAGCGCCCGGTTCATCGGCTCGACTTTGTTGATGTCATTGTATTTCTCAATACCTTCTACGCCCTGCTCCCACAGCTTGCCGTAGCGCGCTTCCTGCCAGGCCGGACTTTCGCCCGCGCGGTAAACTTTCAGGTTGAGTTTGAGTTTGTCCGTTAACTCATCAATAAACTGATAGGTTTCCGGGAACAAATAGCCGGTATCGGTGAGGATCACCGGGATATCCGGGCGAATCTGGTTCACCAGGTGCAGGCTCACCGCCGCCTGGATGCCAAAGCTTGAGGAGAGCACGTATTCGCCGGGCAGATTTTCCAGCGCCCAGACCACGCGTTCTTCGGCAGTTAGCGTTTCCAGTTGGGCGTTGGTTTCCGCCAACGCCAGTACGCGATCGACTTTTGGCAGTTCATTCAATGCGTTGAGATCGAGTTGGGACATAATTTCCTCACTGTTTGCCTTGCCTGATGGCGCTGCGCTTATCAGGCCTACACAGACGCCATCCGGCAATTCAGGTTATTCCCAGAAATCACGCGCGGGATCGAGCACCGGGCGAATGATGCCCGCACGCACCGTAAAGTCGCCGAAGCCTTCACCCGCTTCACGCTCTTTCGCCCAGCGCCCAATCAGTTCATCCAGCGAAGCCAGAATATCCGGCTCGGTGATATTTTCTTGATACATCCGTGGGATACGTGTCCCAATACGGTTGCCACCAAGATGCAGGTTATAACGACCAGGCGCTTTCCCTACTAAGCCAATTTCCGCCAGCATCGCGCGACCACAGCCGTTCGGGCAGCCGGTCACGCGCATCACGATATGCTCATCAGGAATGCCGTGTTTTTCCAGAATCGCCTCCACTTTGTCCGTGAACGACGGCAGGAAACGCTCGGCTTCCGCCATTGCCAGCGGGCAGGTCGGGAACGACACGCAGGCCATTGAGTTTTCACGCAGCGCGCTCACCGCATTCATCAGCCCATGATCGCGCGCCAGCGTCTCGATCTTCGCTTTCTGGCTTTCCGGCACGCTGGCAATAATCAGGTTCTGGTTAGCGGTAATACGGAACTCGCCCTGATGAATCTTCGCGATCTCCAGCAGGCCGGTTTTCAGCGGACGCCCCGGATAATCCAGGATACGACCATTTTCAATAAACAGCGTCAGGTGCCAGTTGTTGTCGATCCCTTTCACCCAACCGATACGATCGCCGCGACCGGTAAATTCATACGGACGAATGGGTTCAAATGTGATCCCCGCGCGACGCTCGACTTCCGCTTTAAACGTCTCCAGTCCCACGCGCTCAAGGGTATATTTGGTTTTGGCGTTTTTCCTGTCGGTACGGTTACCCCAGTCGCGCTGCGTCGTCACTACCGCTTCCGCCACCGCCAGGGTGTGCTCCAGCGGTAGATAGCCAAACTCGCTCGCGGTACGGGCATAGGTTTTCTTATTACCATGCTCAATAGACAGACCGCCGCCCACCAGCAGGTTAAAGCCGACCAGCTTGCCGTTCTCGGCAATCGCCACAAAGTTCATGTCGTTGGCGTGCAGATCGATATCGTTTTGCGGCGGGATCACTACCGTGGTTTTGAACTTACGCGGCAGATAGGTCTGACCGAGGATCGGCTCTTCATCGGTGGTCGCCACCTTCTCCTGATCGAGCCAGATCTCCGCATAGGCGCGAGTACGCGGCAGCAGATGTTCGGAGATCTTCTTCGCCCACTCGTAGGCTTCAGCATGCAGCTGAGACTCGTACGGGTTAGAGGTACACAGCACGTTACGGTTCATGTCGTTGGCGGTTGCCAGCGCATCCAGCCCCACCGAGTGCAGCATCTGGTGCACCGGCTTAACGTTCTTCTTCAGAATGCCGTGGAACTGGAAGGTCTGGCGGTTGGTCAGACGGATACTGCCATAAATCGTGTTATCCGCCGCGAATTTATCGATCGCCTGCCATTGCGTCGTAGTAATCACCCCGCCCGGCAGGCGGCAGCGCAGCAGCATCGCGTGGCGCGGCTCCAGCTTCTGCGCCGCACGCTCGGCGCGAATATCGCGGTCATCCTGCTGATACATGCCATGAAAGCGTATTAGCAGGAAGTTGTCGCCTTTAAAACCGCCGGTGAGACCGTCGTTCAGATCTTCCGCAATGGTACCGCGCAGGTAGTTGCTTTCCAGCTTCATGCGCTCGGCATCGGACAGTTTACCTTCGACCACCAGTGGGCCTGGATGTTTTTCGCTCATTAGTAGACATCTCGCTGATAACGGCGCTCGACGCGCAGCTCACTTAAAAATTCATCCGCCGCTTCGATGTCCATTGCACCGAATTCAGCAATCACTTCCAGCAATGCTTTTTCGACATCTGCGGCCATACGCCTGGCGTCGCCGCAGACATAAATGTGGGCACCGTCATTGATCCAGCGCCACAGCTCCGCGCCCTGTTCGCGCAGTTTGTCTTGTACGTAGATTTTTTCTTTTTGATCGCGGGACCAGGCCAGATCGATCCGGTTCAGCACGCCTTCTTTCACGTAACGCTGCCATTCAACCTGATAAAGGAAGTCTTCGGTGAAGTGCGGGTTACCGAAGAACAGCCAGTTCTTGCCTTCCGCACCGTCGGCGGCGCGTTGCTGCATAAAGGCGCGGAACGGCGCGATACCCGTACCTGGGCCAATCATAATCACCGGCGTTTCCGGGTTAGCTGGCAGGCGGAAATTATCGTTGTGTTCAATAAACACGCGCACTTCGCCCTCTTCTTCCACGCGGTCGGCGAGGAAGCTGGAAGCACCACCCGCGCGGGCGCGGCCTTCAATATCGTAGCGCACGACGCCGACGGTTACGTGTACTTCGCTTTCGACTTCCGCCTGCGCGGAGGCGATGGAGTACAGACGCGGCGTCAGCGGACGCAGCAGGCCGATTAATGCTTCAGCGTCGAGCTGCGCCGGAGAGAAACGCACCATATCAACAATGGGCGTGGTCGCGGCGTAGTGCTGGAGCTGCGCTTTGTCGCCCACTAATGGCAACAGCGACTCACTGCGCGTCAGGGTCGCGTAGTTCTCAACAATGTTGGCGGTATTCACCGTCAGCTCGAAGTGCCACTCCAGCGCTTCGGCGAGCGGCAGGGTTTTACCGTCAACCGTCACCGGCTCATCGCCTTTCAACCACAGCAACTCAACCAGCTCTTTCACCAGATCCGGATCGTTCTGATACCAGACGCCCAGCGCATCGCCCGGCTGGTAACGCAGACCGGAGTCGCCTAAATCAATCTCAATATGACGAACGTCTTTTTCCGAGTTGCGACCGGTGATTTTCTGATTCACGGCGAGGGTCGCGGTCAGCGGCGCGTCTTTGGTATAGGGGCTGGTGTGGATGTCGTTTACCGCGCCAGTAGCGACGGATTGCGAAGGTTCCGCGACAGGTGCGCGGGACTTCAGAACATCAACCACGCGGGCGCGCCATTCGCTGGCAGCTGCCTGATATTCAACGTCAGCATCGACACGGTCGAGCAGACGTTCACCGCCCAGTTCCGCCAGTTTGCTGTCAAAATCTTTTCCGGACTGGCAGAAAAATTCATAAGAGGTGTCGCCGAGGCTAAACACGGCAAAAGCGGTGTTTTCCAGTTTCGGCGCTTTTTTCGAGAACAGGAACTTATGCAGCGCGACGGCCTCTTCCGGCGGCTCGCCTTCTCCCTGGGTGGACGTCACTATCACCAGCAGTTTTTCACTGGCAATCTGTTTGAATTTATAGTCGCCGGCGTTCACCAGTGTCACATTAAGGTTGGCCGCCAGCAGATCATCACGCAGCGCTTCCGCCACACGACGCGCGTTGCCGGTTTGCGAAGCGGAGATAAGCGTAACCCCCGGCATCTTCCCCTCAGGAGCAGGCGTGACGGCAACAGCGCCTGAGCGCGGGTTCAGTACGCCCCAAAAATAGCCGGAGACCCAGGCAAGCTGTTCGGGAGTAAGGTCGGTTGTCGCGGCCTGAAGGCGCGCCAGTTGCTCCGGATTAAGCGGAAGCAACCCAGTCAGTGGAGCCGGTGTCGTCATGCGTCGTTATGTTCCAGTAAGCAAAGCGGATCTATACACAAAATCATTCAAGTTCGCTGTAGCCCAGACTGTAAGCTGATCGCGCCCCAGGAGCGTACATAAATACGTGACTGGGGTGAGTAAACGCAGTCAACACAGATGCGGCTTGAAGGATGAAGTGTATAAGCGATAAATCCCAAACTGAGGATAAGGTTAACGGTGAGAGGAATAACAATTAAAGAAGGGTTGGAAATAACAAATAACCAAATGAACTAACCTGTTTTAGTTATCGTGATTAACGCCAAAATCGATTTTATAATTGATTGATAATTATTAAATTTTCTGGAAATTCTTAAATTAATTGCCCGTCACAAGGCGGAGAATGGTTTTAGTTAATGATAAAAAATGCGCTTTCCGGTACCCTACGGCGGTTTTTTTATTGCCTGAGAGTTCATCATGTCCACCACGTTGTATAAAGATTTCACCTTTGAAGCCGCTCACCGCCTGCCTCACGTGCCTGAAGGGCATAAGTGCGGCCGCCTGCACGGACACTCGTTTATGGTGCGTCTCGAAATTACCGGTGAAGTCGATCCACATACCGGTTGGATTATGGATTTCGCGGATCTCAAAGCGGCGTTTAAACCTACTTACGATCGTCTTGATCACTACTATCTGAATGATATTCCAGGGCTGTCCAATCCCACCAGCGAAGTGCTGGCAAAATGGATTTGGGATCAGGTTAAGCCCGTCGTGCCGCTACTGAGCGCCGTGATGGTGAAAGAAACCTGTACAGCCGGCTGCATCTATCGCGGCGAATAAGGTTTATTAACGCGTGGGCTGGATGCCAAATTGATTCCAGCCTATTCACACGACGTTTTATCAGTGAAAACATTGTCCAGCGCGCGGTGTTAAAAGCGCAGCACATCACCAGTTGCAGGTGCGGTTATTTCCGGTAGCCACAACCGCCCCCAGGCCCCTGTACAGTGACAACCGCATAGTTTTTCAGGTTTTTGTTCTTGCAGAAAGCGCCTGACTCGCCACAGCGTGAACGGTGATGCGCAGCGGAGATGAAATCCGCCGATAAGCGCATAAATCTGCTTTATACCGGTAATGTTCTGACAGTGCCGAACAATATTTGCGATCCCCCTATGCCCGCATCCCGTAATGATGACTAATCCTTTTGCCGACTGGTAAATCAGTACGCCCTCATCCAAAATAGAGTCCGGCTCCGCATCGTGGCCGCCAAAAATGCCGTAGGCTTCAGGCGCGACCACTGGTATTTCCCCTGACCAGATAAAGTTTTCGCCAATCGGCAGGGGGTCACGCGTGTACATCATTCGGTAGCGTGAATAGTCCACCTCACACGACAATTTTTTTATTTTCCGGGTAATACCGAGAAAAGTCATTGCCGCATAACGTTCACGCGCAATATCGGGATGGCAGATGATGCGACTGTTATCAGGAAGCCACGGCACGCCGCCGCAATGATCGTAATGACCATGCGAAAGCACTACAGCAGACACATCGGACAGGTCGATCCCCATCGCCAACGCGTTTTGCATAAAACTGCCATCAGGGCCGGTATCGAACAAGATAGACGTAGACTCATCCTCGACCAACAGGCTTAATCCTGGTCGGGCCTTCAACGATTTATCCGCTCCAGCTCCCTTATGATTTTCGAGCAATACCCTGATCCTTAACGCCATGGCCTTCTTGACTAGTCCTGATATAGGTTGACAGTTTTTTGTCTGTAAAACGCCTGATGAACATCATCGGGCGTTTTGTATTTCA
>NZ_JBGDVX010000009.1:0-226560 GCF_046551535.1 Salmonella sp. SAL04162 | reverse complement strand
CCTCACCAACAAGCTAATCCCATCTGGGCACATCTGATGGCAAGAGGCCCGAAGGTCCCCCTCTTTGGTCTTGCGACGTTATGCGGTATTAGCCACCGTTTCCAGTAGTTATCCCCCTCCATCAGGCAGTTTCCCAGACATTACTCACCCGTCCGCCACTCGTCAGCAAAGCAGCAAGCTGCTTCCTGTTACCGTTCGACTTGCATGTGTTAGGCCTGCCGCCAGCGTTCAATCTGAGCCATGATCAAACTCTTCAATTTAAAAGTTTGATGCTCAAAGAATTAAACTTCGTAATGAATTACGTGTTCACTCTTGAGACTTGGTATTCATTTTTCGTCCGAGGACGTTAAGAATCCGTATCTTCGAGTGCCCACACAGATTGTCTGATAAATTGTTAAAGAGCAGTGCGACGCGGCTTTCGCTCACCGTCGCGAGGTGGCGTATATTACGCTTTCCTCTTTCAGAGTCAACCCTGAATTTCAGGATTTTTCTCTTCAACCGACCGGCTGTTTGTGTGAAGTGATTCACATCCGCCGTGTCGATGGAGGCGCATTATAGGGAGTCGGTTCAGGAAGACAAGCGGAAAAATGCATTTTTGTTTTAACCGCTCATCTTTTATCCATAACGCTTATTTTTGCTGCTTTTTTATCGCCGATGGCAGGTCGGCAAGGCTGTTTAACACCAAGTCCGCCGCGTTTTCTGCTTCTGCCGTGACCGGTTTGCCCGTACGCACCAGCACTTTTGTCCCGACATTTGCCGCCGCTGCCGCCTGCATATCTTCCAGCTTGTCTCCCACCATATAAGAAGCCGCCATATCGATATGCAGGAAATCACGCGCCGAGATAAGCATTCCTGGATGCGGCTTGCGGCAATCACATACCTGGCGGAACTCTTCTATACTGCCCTGCGGATGGTGAGGACAATAATAGATGCCGTCCAAATCGACATCGCGATCCGCCAACGACCAGTCCATCCATTCGGTTAAGGTTTCAAACTGCGCCTCAGTGAATTTGCCGCGCGCGATTCCGGACTGGTTCGTCACCACCACCAACGCATAGCCCATTTTTTTTAGCTCGCGCATCGCGTCAATAACACCGTCTATAAACTCAAATGCATCGATTTCATGTACGTAGCCGTGATCCACATTAATGGTGCCGTCACGGTCGAGAAAAATTGCGGGTACAGACTTTGCCACCTTTTATAGCTCCTGAGTAAAGCAAGTGGCGCTAGTATCGCATGTTTCAGCAGGCAAGAAAGTGCTCATCGTATAAAGCCTGATTGATTTAGACGTCTGGATGCCTTAACATCCATTCTGTTGACGGCGTTGACCGTATTAGACAGACGAAAATGCCACGGCTAACTTAATTACGATAATAAATAACCAATGATTAAACTTTCGAATATTACCAAAGTGTTCCAGCAGGGGACGCGCACCATTCAGGCGCTAAATAATGTCAGCCTGCACGTCCCTGCCGGGCAGATTTATGGCGTCATTGGCGCCTCCGGCGCCGGTAAAAGTACGCTTATCCGCTGCGTTAACTTACTTGAACGCCCAACCGAAGGCAGCGTTCAGGTCGGCGGTCAGGAGCTGACAACGCTTTCAGAGTCTGAGTTGACCAAAGCTCGCCGTCAAATCGGCATGATTTTCCAACATTTTAACCTGCTCTCTTCCCGTACCGTGTTTGGCAACGTCGCGTTGCCGCTGGAACTGGATAATACACCAAAGGAAGAGATCAAACGCCGTGTCACAGAGCTGCTGGATTTAGTCGGTCTTGGCGACAAGCACGACAGCTATCCGGCAAATCTTTCCGGCGGTCAGAAACAGCGTGTCGCGATTGCCCGCGCGTTAGCCAGTAATCCAAAAGTGTTGCTGTGCGATGAAGCCACCAGCGCGCTTGATCCCGCGACGACCCGTTCGATTCTGGAATTGCTGAAAGATATCAACCGTCGTCTGGGGTTGACGATTCTGCTTATCACTCATGAAATGGATGTCGTGAAACGTATCTGCGACTGTGTTGCCGTCATCAGTAATGGCGAGCTTATTGAGCAGGATACGGTCAGCGAAGTCTTCTCGCACCCTAAAACGCCGCTGGCGCAGAAGTTTATTCAGTCCACTCTGCACCTGGACATTCCGGAAGATTACCAGGCGCGTTTGAAAGCGTCGCCGGAAACTGACAGCGTGCCGATGCTGCGCATGGAGTTCACCGGGCAGTCTGTGGATGCCCCGCTGCTTTCTGAAACCGCGCGTCGTTTCAACGTGAACAATAATATTATCAGCGCGCAGATGGATTACGCGGGCGGTGTGAAGTTCGGCATTATGCTAACGGAAATGCACGGCACACAAGAAGAGACGCAAGCCGCAATTGCCTGGCTGCAGGATCACCATGTGAAAGTAGAGGTACTGGGTTATGTCTGAGGCAATGATGTGGTTACTGGTTCGTGGCGTTTGGGAAACGTTGGCGATGACCTTTGTCTCCGGTTTCTTCGGTTTCGTGATTGGCCTGCCGGTTGGCGTATTGCTGTATGTTACGCGCCCGGGGCAGATTATGGAGAACGCCAGGCTGTATCGCTCCCTCTCTGCGGTGGTCAATATTTTCCGCTCGATTCCCTTTATCATCCTGCTGGTGTGGATGATTCCTTTTACCCGAATAATTGTCGGCACCTCCATTGGTTTGCAGGCCGCGATTGTACCGCTGACCGTCGGCGCCGCGCCTTTTATCGCCCGTATGGTGGAAAATGCGTTGTTAGAGATCCCTGCCGGGCTGATTGAGGCCTCGCGAGCGATGGGCGCCACGCCGC
The DNA here is from genome assembly GCF_046551535.1 of Salmonella sp. SAL04162. Taxonomy (NCBI): domain Bacteria; kingdom Pseudomonadati; phylum Pseudomonadota; class Gammaproteobacteria; order Enterobacterales; family Enterobacteriaceae; genus Salmonella; species Salmonella sp. SAL04162. The sequence continues at coordinate 223,761 of NZ_JBGDVX010000009.1, read as the reverse complement.
TGCAAATTGTACGTAAAATCCTTTTACCGGAAGCGCTGCCTGGTCTGGTGAATGCGGCAACCATTACACTGATCACCCTGGTCGGTTACTCCGCAATGGGCGGCGCCGTCGGCGCAGGCGGCCTCGGTCAAATCGGCTATCAGTACGGTTATATTGGATACAATGCTACCGTGATGAATACGGTGCTGGTATTACTTGTCGTTCTGGTTTATTTAATTCAGTTATCCGGCGATCGCATCGTCAGGGCTGTCACGCATAAGTAACGTTAAACACAACACAAATACTCATTAAGGAAATAAGCATGGCGTTCAAATTCAAAACCTTTGCGGCAGTGGGTGCTCTGATTGGTTCTCTGGCACTTGCGGGTTGCGGTCAGGATGAAAAAGATCCGAACCATATTAAAGTCGGCGTAATCGTTGGCGCAGAGCAGCAAGTTGCCGAAGTCGCGCAGAAAGTCGCGAAAGAAAAATACGGCCTGGACGTGGAATTGGTGACCTTTAATGATTATGTTCTGCCTAATGAAGCGCTGAGCAAAGGCGATATCGATGCCAATGCCTTCCAGCACAAACCGTATCTGGATCAGCAAATCAAAGATCGCGGCTACAAACTGGTTTCCGTTGGTAAGACTTTTGTCTATCCCATTGCAGGATATTCCAAAAAAATCAAATCTCTGGATGAGCTCAAGGACGGTTCCCAGGTCGCTGTGCCTAACGACCCGACCAACCTTGGTCGTTCCCTGTTGCTGCTGCAAAAAGTAGGGCTGATTAAACTGAAAGACGGCGTCGGTCTGCTTCCTACCTCGCTGGATATCGTGGAAAACCCGAAAAATCTGAAAATTGTTGAGCTGGAAGCGCCGCAGTTGCCGCGTTCGCTGGATGACGCGCAGATCGCGTTAGCGGTCATCAATACGACTTACGCCAGCCAGATTGGCCTGACGCCAGCGAAAGACGGTATCTTCGTTGAAGATAAAGATTCTCCGTACGTTAACCTGATCGTGACGCGTGAAGATAACAAAGACGCCGAGAATGTGAAAAAATTCGTTCAGGCTTACCAGTCTGATGAAGTGTACGAAGCCGCAAATAAAGTTTTTAATGGCGGTGCGGTGAAAGGCTGGTAAGTTTTAGGCTGATTCCACAATCTGTAATATTATTCAGGACGGGCTATTGCCCGTCTTGTCATTTATGCAAGCTCCTGATTCAATATCTGGCAATTAGAACATTCATTGAGGAAATATTATGCGTGCTTTACCGATCTGTTTATTGGCACTCATGCTGGGCGGTTGTTCCATGCTAAGCAGATCCCCTGTTGAACCCGTTCAAAGCACCGCAACCCCGCCAAAAGCGGAGCCGGAGAAACCTAAAGCGCCGCGTGCCGCTCCCGTCAGGATTTACACCAATGCTGAAGACTTAGTCGGCAAACCTTTCCGCGATCTTGGCGAGGTTAGCGGCGAATCCTGCCAGGCGACAAATCAAGACTCTCCGCCTAACATTCCAACTGCGCGCAAGCGTATGCAGATTAATGCATCTAAAATGAAAGCCAACGCCGTCCTGCTGCACAGCTGTGAAATTACCAGCGGCACGCCAGGCTGCTATCGTCAGGCGGTTTGTATCGGGTCCGCCCTGAATATTTCGGCGAAATGAGCAGCTTTCAGTTTGAACAAATCGGCGTTATTCGCTCCCCCTATAAAGAAAAATTCGCCGTTCCGCGCCAGCCCGGTCTGGTCAAAAGCGCCTGCGGCGAACTGCATCTGATAGCGCCTTACAACCAGGCCGATGCCGTTCGCGGCCTGGAGGCGTTCAGCCATTTGTGGGTGCTTTTCGTTTTTCATCAGACGATGGACGGCGGCTGGCGGCCAACAGTTCGTCCGCCCCGTCTTGGCGGTAACGCCAGAATGGGCGTTTTTGCCACGCGCTCCACGTTCCGCCCCAATCCGATTGGCATGTCGCTCGTTGCGCTAAAAGGTATCGAGTGCCGGAAAGAGAGCGTAATTCTGAAATTAGGCAGTCTGGATCTGGTGGATGGCACGCCGGTGGTGGATATCAAACCGTATTTACCGTTTGCCGAGGCCTTACCGGACGCCGCCGCCAGCTATGCGCAACAGGCGCCGATAGCTGAAATGCCCGTGAGTTTTACCGCTGAGGTGGCTCAACAGCTTACGACGCTGGAAAGGCGTTATCCGCAGCTACGGACATTTATTTGCGATGTGCTGGCGCAAGATCCTCGCCCGGCTTATCGTAAGGGTGAAGAGACGGGCAAAACCTATGCCGTCTGGCTGCATGATTTTAACGTGCGCTGGCGTGTGGTTAGCACTGGATTTGAAGTGTTTGCGCTGGAACCACGGTAATTTCACTCCCTTCTCTTTTGACATCTCTTGCACGCTGGTAAACTAAATCACTTTTTTTGTATCAGGCTCACATTGAGCCTGTTCGATCGTTCAACTGGAACCGTAACAACATGCGTACTAGCCAATACCTGCTCTCCACTCTGAAGGAGACACCTGCCGACGCCGAGGTTATCAGCCACCAGCTGATGCTGCGCGCCGGGATGATCCGCAAGCTCGCCTCCGGGTTATATACCTGGCTGCCGACCGGCCTGCGCGTCCTGAAAAAAGTCGAAAACATCGTGCGTGAAGAGATGAACAACGCCGGTGCTATCGAGGTGTCGATGCCAGTCGTTCAGCCAGCCGACCTGTGGCAAGAGAGTGGTCGTTGGGAACAGTACGGTCCGGAACTGCTGCGTTTTGTCGACCGTGGCGAGCGTCCGTTCGTACTCGGCCCGACCCACGAAGAAGTTATCACCGATCTGGTGCGTAATGAACTCAGCTCTTATAAGCAGTTGCCGCTGAACTTCTTCCAAATCCAGACCAAATTCCGTGATGAAGTGCGTCCGCGCTTTGGCGTGATGCGTTCGCGCGAATTCCTGATGAAAGATGCTTACTCTTTCCACACCTCTCAGGAGTCGTTGCAGGAAACCTATGACGCCATGTACGCCGCGTATAGCCGTATCTTCAGCCGTATGGGGCTGGATTTCCGCGCGGTACAGGCCGATACCGGTTCTATCGGCGGCAACGCCTCGCATGAATTCCAGGTGCTGGCGCAAAGCGGCGAAGACGATATCGTTTTCTCTGATGTTTCTGATTACGCGGCTAACATTGAACTGGCAGAAGCTATCGCGCCGCAAACGCCGCGCGCAGCGGCGACGCAGGAAATGACTCTGGTCGATACGCCAAATGCCAAAACCATCGTGGAGCTGGTGGAACAGTTCAACCTGCCAATTGAAAAAACGGTAAAAACGCTGCTGGTGAAAGCGGCGAAAGACAGCAAGTCTCCGCTGGTGGCTCTGCTGGTTCGCGGCGATCATGAACTGAATGAAGTTAAAGCGGAAAAACTGCCGCACGTTGCCAGCCCGCTGACCTTCGCTACCGAAGAAGAGATTCGCGCCGTAATTAATGCCGGCCCTGGCTCCCTCGGCCCGGTCAATATGCCGATTCCGGTCATCATCGATCGTACCGTTGCCGCCATGAGCGATTTTGCCGCTGGCGCCAACATCGACGGTAAACACTACTTTGGTATTAACTGGGATCGCGATGTGGCGACGCCTGTTGTTGCCGACATCCGTAACGTAGTCGCCGGCGATCCGAGTCCGGATGGTCAGGGAACGTTGCTTATCAAACGCGGTATCGAAGTGGGTCACATCTTCCAGTTAGGTACCAAGTACTCAGAAGCGCTGAAAGCCTCCGTTCAGGGTGAAGATGGCCGTAACCAGATCCTGACAATGGGCTGCTATGGTATCGGCGTAACACGTGTCGTTGCCGCGGCTATCGAGCAGAACTTTGACGAGCGCGGCATTGTATGGCCTGACGCCATTGCGCCTTTCCAGGTCGCTATTCTGCCGATGAATATGCACAAATCCTTCCGTGTGCAGGAGCTGGCGGAAAAGCTGTACAGCGAATTGCGCGCGCAGGGCATTGAAGTGCTGATGGACGACCGTAAAGAGCGCCCGGGCGTGATGTTTGCCGATATGGAGCTGATTGGTATTCCACATACTATCGTGATTGGCGATCGCAACCTGGATAACGACGATATTGAGTATAAATACCGTCGCAGCGGTGAAAAATCGCTGATTAAAACCGGCGATATCGTTGATTATCTGGTCAAGGCGATTAAAGGCTAAACGACATTTTGTTGGGATTGCCCGGCGCCACCCGGCAGATATGTAAAGGCCTCGCATCCTGCGAGGCCTTTTATTAGTGAGTGCAATCTTTACCCGGCGCAAACTTCGCGTTTTTATCGGCTATTAGCATTTTTACCGGCTCGCCCGTGTCCGGGTTCGCGGCAAACACAAAATGCCCTTCTACCGTCAGCAGCACCGGTTTTTCCGCTTCACCTTTCGCCGTCAGATAGCCGCGCTCAAGCTGGGCGTTACTGGCGACCGGCAGCCGTTTTCCGGTCGCACAATCGGTAAAGGTCGCCGCATCGGCCCTGTATACATACATACCACGCAACGGCATTGGCGTTACCGGCAGGCTGGCGGTAACAGGCACAAGAGTATAATTAAGCTGCGAAGCCACCGGATTGCCTTCTCTGTCGAGCATCTCCAGCGCATTGCCTTTCGCGCGATAATACGATTTCTCGCCATTGCTGTCGGTTAACACCAGTTTATCCGCCGTCCGCGCCCAGGTACCGTATGACGCAAAAGAGGAAGGTTCTTCGCGCACGCCCTGATAGCGCTCGTTCATCACCCATGTGCCGTCTTTTTCCAGAAACAGTGACGTTTCAATACCTTCACAATCCGCACAGGGCAGCACGCCGCGCCAGCTTTGCTGCATGGGTTTTAATTCCGCCGCCTGCGCAGGTTGCAGGGCGTCAACTTCCGCACGGTTATTACACCCTATCAATGCAAATAGCGTACAGGCTGCCGCTACTGACAATATTGCTGTTCTCACCATAAAATCCTTATGAAATTGCTATTCCTGCCCGTCAATCCAGTGGACGACGAACTTTGCCGCGAAGCGCCTTTACAGAAGATTTTTGCGCCTTTGAGGACAAGCGGCGCTCTTTCGAGGCACGCGTCGGACGGGTTGCGCGACGGCTTTTCTGCTCCGCGGTTAATTCTTTTATGACGGCAACCAGCCTGGCGATAGCCGCTTCCCGGTTGAGCTCCTGGCTCCGGAACTCCTGCGCCTTAATGATAATGACGCCATCATCACTTATCAGATGGTGGCTGGCCGTCAGCAAACGCTGTTTATAATACTCTGGCAGGCCAGAGGCCCGAATGTCAAAGCGCAAATGAATCGCGCTAGAGGTCTTATTTACGTGCTGACCACCCGCGCCCTGCGCGCGAATGGCCGTAATTTCCAGCTCATTATCGGCTATGGAGACCGTCCGGGAGATGGCAATCATGAGGGCTGTTGCCAGGCGGTTAGCTGTATTTCCAGATTATTCCGAGCATCAGAAAGCCAGATTGCGCCGTCCTGAATCGTCGCCTGTAGCGTCATGGTACGATCGGCAAATTCACTGAGTTGCGCCAGTTGCCCGTCATCCAGATACCAGACGGACAGGTTAGCGAACTGCGCGCACTTGCTTTGATGCTGCTGCCACCAGATTTGCGCCGCCCGGGAGTTATAAGCAAAGAGCGCGACGTCGCTCGCCTGAGTACAGGCTTTCTTAATACGGCGCTCATCCGGCAGCCCCAGCTCTATCCAGAGATCGATGCCCAGATGATCGTTGCGCAGCCAGGCCTCCGGCTCATCTTCCGCGCTGAGCCCGCGTGTAAACTGCAACCGTTCATCAGCATATTTTATCCATGCCAACAGGCGCAGCATCATGCGCTCCTGCGTTTCAGAAGGGTGACGCGCCAGCGTCAATGCCGCATCCAGAAACCGGTTGCGATCAAGGTCAGCCACATTGACGACGGCTTTATAAATTGTCGCTTTAAGCGCCATGAGAAAACTCCTTTCGAATCAGGCGCCCATTGTAGCGAAAACCGCGCTAAAAGGCTGTTAACGAATCTTTTACCCACTCGCGTCAGGCGCTGATATTGCGCAAATGAGTATGGTATAGTCACCTTGCTAAACAAGATTTAACTTCGTAGGCTTAGACTTGCATCCACGGTTAAGTCAGAATGCTGACAGGAGGGCATGTGGAAAAATATTGTGAGTTAGTACGCAAGCGGTATGCGGAAATCGCCAGCGGAGACTTAGGGTATGTCCCGGATGCGCTGGGTTGTGTATTGAAAGTGCTTAATGAAGTGGCGGCAGATAGCGCCCTTTCAGAGTCGGTCAGGGAAAAGGCAGCTTATGCTGCCGCGAACTTACTGGTGAGCGATTATGTCAATGAATGAAACGTATCAACCCATTAATTGCGATGACTACGATAGTCTTGAGCTTGCCTGCATGCATCATTTAATACTGACGCTAACGTTAAAAGATGGCGAGGTTTTGCAGGCAAAAGCGAACGATTTGATCTTACGTAAAAACGTAGAGTATCTGCTTGCCGAGGTTTCCGGCGAGTCTTGTGAACTTCGTCTCGATAAAATCGCCAGTTTCAGCCACCCGGAAATTGGTACCGTGGTAGTTAGCGAATCCTGAGTATTTTGTTGCCGGATGGTGGTGCAAGCACCTTATCCGGCCTACGTTCCATGCGATACGTAGGCCTGATAAGCGCAGCGCCATCAGGCATGCCAAACCAGACTCACCCCTTCTTTATCTTCTGCTGCTCCCTCACGCGTCACAAAAACACCCGCAGCCGCAATCAGCGTTTCGCCGTAAAACAACAGCGGCGTGGTGTCTCGTCGCCAGGGCGGGATCCCCTGCTCCTGCCAGATTTTCTTTAATTTACGTCCACCGTGACGTCCCACAATGTGTAGCAACCCTGGCGCCTTAAACCGAATGCTGACGGATTCTTCCTCTCGCGGTCGGCGCAGTTCGCCGCCAGGAACGAGCTGTACCGTCCCTAAGCCGGCAGGCAGCGCCAGCGGTGTTTGCCAAAAGGGCCAGGCGACCGTCGTTTCGTGTTGTCCGGCCACGGATTTAATCCACCACAGTTGCGACTGATAACGGCGAATCTCGTGATCGCCAAAGCGTAAACAGGGAGAGGCATCGTCGCGCGCCAGCGCCACCTCCTGCCAGATACGTTCCAGCGCGTCGCGAGAGGGCATCGGCGCATTACGCATCGCCAGCCAGCGACGCAAAATCGCCGCCCGCCGGACATCGCTCATCGACATTAATGGAGAGAGCCGCAATGTTCCCTCCGCCGTGATACAGTCCGTAAGATCGCCGGCCAGAAGTTCGTCCAGCAGCCTTTCTTGCTCGGCGCAGAGCGTCGCGCTACGGGCTACCGCCGCAGGAAAATGCGGCCAGCGCTGCTGCAACAGCGGAAGCGCGCGCAGGCGTAAAAAATTGCGATCGTAGGCGTCATCCTGATTGCTTTCATCTTCGATCCAGCATAAGCCATGCCGCACAGCCCACTGTTCCAGCGTCTTCCGCGTTTCTCTCAACAGCGGGCGAAGAAGCAGAGTTCCGGCAAAAGGCGAGCGTTCTCCCATCGCGGAAAGTCCGGCCGGACCGCTGCCGCGCTTTAACGCCAGCAGGAATGTTTCACATTGATCGTCAAGGTGCTGCGCGGTTGCCAGCACTTCGCCAGGCAATAGCGTCTGTGCGAACGCCCGGTAGCGCGCTTCACGCGCATGGGCCTCGATACCCAGGCCATTATCCGCCAGCGTCACCCGCTCCACTACCAGCGGAACCTGCCAGCGTTCGCATACGGTTTCGCAATGCCGCACCCAGCTATCAGCATGAGGGCTTAAACCGTGATGAATATGGATAGCACGCAGCGTGACGTGAGGATGGCGTTCTCGCCACAACACCAGTTGATGCAGAAGCACCGTAGAATCCAGGCCGCCGCTAAAGGCAGCCAGAATACGGCGAGAAGAGAGTAACGAGGTATTCAACGTGAGAGTGGTCATGATCCATGCTTATAGTGACTTAGCCCGGCAACGTTACCTGGCGAGCGTCTTAATGACAAGCCTTACTGCTCATACAGCTCAAGCGGTAAACCGTCCGGATCGTTGAAAAAAGTAAAGCGCTTCCCGGTATACGGATCGATGCGTATCGGTTCGCACTTAACCTGATGCTTTTCCAGATGCGCAACGGCGTTTTCCACATTTTCCACGCTGAAAGCCAGATGGCGCAGGCCGCAGGCTTCAGGTCGGCTTGGACGCGCCGGAGGGAAGGGAAAAGAGAAAAGCTCAATTACATACTGCCCGTTTAGCGCCAAATCGCCCTTCCACGAGTCACGCTCTTCCCGCCAGACTTCGCTTAGCAGATCGAACCCCAGAATATCGCAGTAAAACGCCTTGCTCACCGCATAGTCTGTCGCAATGATCGCGATGTGATGAACCTGTTTTAATCCCAGCATAGCGTCTCCTTTATTGATTATCAGTACGTTACTCGTCACATTCCCGTCAGGCAAGCTAACAGGCGTGTTTTAAGACTCGTACCTGGTACACCCCGTCTTCATTCCGTTTCGCGCCGTGAATATCCGTTTCAAAACCGGGATAATGCTGGCCAATCGAGCAGAGCATCAGCAGAAAATCGAGCACGGCCCGACTCTGTTGCGTGATCCTCTCGCCGGGCATCAACAGCGGAACGCCTGGCGGATAAGGCAGGATCATATTCGCGGAAACGCGCCCTGGCAGTTGATCGAGCGCCACGGTTTCCACCTCGCCTTTGATCTGACGCTGCCAGGCCTGGTGCGGGGTCATGATCATCTCCGGTAAAACCTCGAACGCCCGCAGCATCAGCCCCGGAAGATCGTGCTGGCGGATCAGTTTATGGATCCCCTGCGCCAGATCCTGAATGCGCATATTGCGATAAAAATCCGGATCTTCCGCATACAGATCCGGCAACATATTTTTAACGCGCAGGTTAAGATCGTAGGCCCGTTTAAATTCCGTCAGCCCGCGCAGCAGCCCCATCGCACGGGTCTTATCAATCCCTATGCTGAACAAAAACAGCAGATTATACGGCCCGGTTTTTTCCACCACTACGCCTCGCTCATCGAGGAACTTCGCCACCAGCGCGGCGGGTATCCCCTCTTCGCTCATGTTGCCCTGTTCATCCATCCCCGGCGTCAGGATTGTCACCTTAACCGGATCGAGAAACATATGATCGTCATCAGCATCGGTGAAGCCATGCCAGGTTTCTCCCGGCGTGACCGGCCAGCATTCGGCCTCATCAACCTCTTCCGGCTGCCAGATATCAAAGAACCAGCTATCGGACTCTTCACGTAACCGCTGTACCTCTTTACGAAAATGGAGCGCCCGCTCCACCGAACGATTAATCAATCTTTTCCCTGGATTGCCGCGCAGCATCGCCGCCGCGGTCTCGATAGAGGCGACAATGGGATAGCTCGGCGATGTGGAAGTGTGCATCATAAACGCTTCGTTAAACGTCTCTTCGTCATATTCCCCTTTGATATGAATAAGCGACGCCTGCGAAAAAGCCGCCAGCATTTTATGGGTGGATTGCGTTTCGAAAATCACTTTTCCGGGCACCCGATCGCCGCTCATCCCGCTTTTCCCCTGGTAGATCGGATGGAAATGGGTATAGGGTACCCAGGCGGAATCAAAATGGATCGAGGGAACGTCCAGCATCTGCTTGATCCAGTTAGTGTTATACAGCAGACCATCGTAAGTAGAATTGGTGATAACCGCATGAACCGGCCATTGCGCCTGCGCGGTTTCCGCCACCTTACGCGCAATGCTGTCGCGGGTAAATTCACGCTTAGGAATACCGCCGAGAATACCGAGCGCATTGCGCGTCGGCTTCAACCAGAGAGGCACCACATCGCTCATCATCAGCAAATGCGCCAGCGATTTATGGCAATTACGATCAATAAGTAGCGTACTTCCCGCAGGCGCGGCATACATACCGACAATTTTATTCGAGGTCGACGTACCGTTCGTCACCATATAACTCTGCTCGGCGCCAAAAGTACGGGCGATATACTCTTCCGCTTCCAGATGCGGCCCGGTGTGATCCAGCAGCGATCCCAGTTCAGTCACCGAAATCGACACATCGGCCTTTAAGGTATTGCCGCCAAAAAAGTCATAAAACAGACAGCCTGGCGGGCTTTTCTGATACGCCGTTCCCGCCATATGACCCGGCGTACAAAAGGTATATTTTCCTTCTTTGGCGTAGGTAAACAGCGCTTTGGTAAACGGCGGCGTAATATTATCGAGATATTCGTTTGTATATTGATGAATGCGTGTCGCGATATCTTCAGCCAGCCCCAATGCATACTCAAAAAACCACAGCGCCATGCGCATATCGTGAACGCTAACGTCCAGCGTGGAGTTGGTATTGATAAAGGCGTAGAGAGGAAGGTATTCATTTAGCTGGTTGATTTCGCTACAAAGGTCGAGACTGTATTCATCCCAGTCAAAAATAACGCCGCAGATGCGCGGGTTATGTTCAATAAACTTCAACAAGTCAACGCTATTTTGCGGCCAGATAATTTGAAATCCCAGGGATTGTAATGCACGCTCAAGCTCCTTGATGGGTTCATCTTTATAATAAACCCCGTGCGGCCCCATAATGGCGATGATGTTCATGCTTTCTCCTGAAAAAACCTGAGATAAGCATAGTAACAATCCTGCCGATGCAAAGCACCGACAGGATTTATCTTATTACAATGCGTTCCATGCATCGGCCCAGGCAATCCCTACGCCGGGCTCATAGTAGGCAGGCGCAACATTACACCATGAGCCTTCCGGGAACGGTTTGCACTGGTACAATGCGCCATTATTGTTGACGATGTCGCCCGGATTCCATTTCTGGCTGCTGCTCCAGGCAGGGTAGCTGGTGGTCTTATCTTCGTCATCCGCAGCGGCGGCCTTCGCTTTCACATTCAGCGTATAAACCGCAGTGCTGGAGAGCGTACCGTCGCTAACAGTCAGATTCACCACATACTGGGTGTTCTGAGTGACATCCGGCGCGTTGAAAATCACAACGGCTTTATCCTGGCCGCTCAGCGTTTTGCCATCCTGCGACATCCAGGTATAGGTGAGCTTGTCGCCATTCGCGTCGGTCGATCCTTCCGCGCTGAGTGAAACCGGGCTACCAGCTTCCACCGCCCCGACCGGCCCGGCAATGCGCGCGACGGGCGCCACGTTTTCATCCGTCACTGGCGCCGGAGTTGGCGTGACATCCGGTTCAGTGGTTCCGTTATCATCGACGACATTAACGTTGAAATAATGCTGTACACATTTCGTGTAGTCGCCCTCTTTAAAGGCGGTATACGGCGTCTGATATCCCACTAACTGGCAGGAATAGGTTTTACCGTCCGCAGTATCGGCGCTCCAGCCCCAGTCTTGTTCCCAATAGATCGGTAACGCGCCAGCGCCGCCTTCATCGAACTGCTTCATCTTTTTACAGCCCAACACTTCGTCCGCCGGCACCGGCACTTTCAGGTAGTTGGCAAACTCTTTGTAGTAGGCGATACGGTTAAGCGACTGCGCATTCTCATCTGCGCCGCCGCACTCCACGCCGCCATTGATGATTTGAATGGTGACGCCGAAACCTGATACCAGGCCGTTTGCTTTATCGCGATCGTTTGGCTGCCAGGTACCGTCAATCACATGTAGCATAGACGGCTTCGGCGGCTGCGGATACACAAAGAAGAAGACGGCGCTCGCCAGGTTCATCCAGGTATCCGCCACCAGCTCGGGTTTATCCAGCAGAGGGCGAACGTCGCCATACATCGCGTCAGAGAAAGGCCCATAGTTGTAGTTATAAGAAAGCTGTTTTGCCCCGCGACCAAAATAGCTGAGGAAATCGCCGTCCTTATCTTTACCGCACGGCCAGGTCTGGCCCTGCCATACATCCGGGTTACATTCGCCGTTGTAGCCGCCTTTCTGCCCTTCTGTCCAGCCGACTTCGCGCAGATAGACCAGCGCCTGACGCCATTCCGGAATGTCACGCCAGCTTTCGTGACCGCCCGTCTCCTGGGCAAAATGCGCAAACATAGTAGCCAGGGTTTTACGGCAGATAGCGTCGCTATCGCGTCCATCGGTGTAGGTACCACAAACCGCCGGGAATTTACCTATCGCTTTCAGTAAGTTAGAGTAAGTGTATTCCGGCGCGCGCATCGGGAACAGATAATCCCAGTCGGCCTCTTTCAGAATACTTTCAACGCGTTTTACGTTTGCCGGATTAGCGGCGCGCCCCGGTTCGATTTGTTCGACCGCGCTGTTATCCAACGTCTGGATAGAGGATTTCACTGCCTCCATTAACGGAAAATCCGTCAGCGCTTTCTCTTTCGCCGCCAGATCGCTGGCGTTGATGGTCATTGGCTCACTACTGCTAAGCAGCGGCGCGGCCTGCGCACCGGATAAGCTCAACATGATTCCTGCCGCCACGGCGCTGAGCGCCAGTGTTTTTTGCAATCCCATAATTTTCTCCTTGAAGGGTAGTTCACTGCCTGCCCTGGCCACACGCCTGGCAGTTGCTACAGTGTCAGGGAGAACATGCTGTTGCGTTTAATCACATCAACTCATCGGCGTCTCATTTTTCCTCGTCCAAAAAAAAGAGGCCGGATTATCCGGCCTCCTGGGAAAATGAGGTAAATGATTAGGCGTAACCGTAGCTCATCAAACGCTGGTAACGACGGTTTTTTAAATCATCGGTGCTTAACACATCGAGATCGGCTAAATCTTCCAGCAGCTGCGCTTTTAGCGACGCCGCCATCGCTTCCGGATTACGGTGCGCGCCGCCCAGCGGCTCCGGAATGATGGAATCGATTAGCTTCAGCTCTTTCAGACGCGGCGCGATGATACCCATCGCTTCAGCAGCCAATGGCGCTTTGTCGGCGCTCTTCCACAAAATAGAGGCGCAACCTTCCGGGGAGATAACGGAATAGGTGCTGTATTGCAGCATATTCACTTTATCACCCACGCCAATCGCCAATGCGCCGCCGGAGCCGCCTTCGCCAATCACGGTGCAGATGACCGGTACGTTCAGACGAGACATCTCACGCAGGTTGCGGGCGATAGCTTCAGACTGACCACGCTCTTCCGCGCCCACGCCAGGGTAAGCGCCCGGGGTGTCGATGAAGGTGATAATCGGCATGTTGAAGCGTTCAGCCATTTCCATCAGGCGCAGCGCTTTGCGGTAGCCTTCCGGCGCAGGCATGCCAAAGTTACGACGAATTTTTTCTTTGGTTTCACGACCCTTCTGATGACCAATGATCATCACCGGTCGCCCTTCCAGACGCGCGATACCGCCGACGATGGCTTTGTCATCCGCATAGGCGCGATCGCCCGCCAGCTCATCAAACTCATCAAACGCCAGACGGACATAATCCAGGGTGTACGGACGCTGCGGATGGCGCGCCAGTTGGGCTACCTGCCATGCGCCGAGATCGGCGAAGATTTTGCGCGTCAGTTCTACGCTTTTTTCGCGCAGGCGATGGACTTCTTCATCGATATTAATATCCAGTTTCTCATCCTGGCGGCTTACCGCAGTCAGAGAATCGATTTTCGCTTCCAGCTCTGCTATCGGCTGTTCAAAATCAAGGAAATTCAGACTCATAGTATTCCTGTATTAGTCAAACTCCAGTTCCACCTGCTCCGAACCAATGAGGCCACGCAGATCGTTAAGTAAACGATCGCTCGGAGAGACACGCCACGTTGCGCCAAAACGCAGCCGCGCACGCGCATCCGCCCTCTGATAGTAGAGATGTACTGGAATGGTCCCCGAGCGGTGGGGTTCCAGAGACTGACGGAGTCGGTTTAAAAGCTGGTCATCAATTTGCCTGTCCGTCAGCGAGATAGCAAGCCCGCGAGCGTATTTTTCGCGAGCTTCGTCAATATCCATCACTTCGCGGGCGGTCATTTTAAGCCCCCCGCTGAAGTCATCAAAGCTGACCTGTCCGCTGACGATAAGTATGCGGTCTTTTTCCAGCAACTGCTGGTATTTATCCAGCGCGTCGGTAAATAACATCACTTCCAGACGCCCGGAACGGTCATCCAGCGTACAGATGCCGATACGATTGCCGCGCTTGGTGACCATAACCCTTGCGGCAATCACGAGCCCCGCAGCCGTGGTGACTTTACCACGTTCTGTCGGATGCATGTCTTTGAGCCTTACCCCGCCGACATAGCGCTCAATTTCTTTTAAATACTGATTGATAGGGTGGCCCGTCAGGTACAGCCCCAACGTTTCACGTTCCCCATCTAACACCACCTGCTCCGGCCACGGCTGGCAGCTGGCATAGGATTGCTCGATTTGCTCCGGCTCTTCCGCCAGTACGCCGAACATATCCGCCTGACCGATAGCTTCCGCTTTGGCGTGCTGGTCGGCGGCTTTCAGCGCATCGCCCAATGAGTTCATCAGCGCGGCGCGGTGCGGCCCCAGGCGGTCGAACGCCCCGGACATGATCAGCTTTTCCAGCACCCGGCGGTTGAGCTTTTTGGTGTCGGTCCGCGCGCACAGATCAAACAGTTCGCGGAAATAGCCGCCCTGATTACGCGCGTCGATGATCGCTTCGATCGGCCCTTCGCCGACGCCTTTGATCGCGCCGATGCCGTAGACGATCTCGCCCTCATCGTTAACGTGGAAATGGTACAATCCGGAGTTAATATCCGGCGGCAGAATTTTCAGTCCCATCCGCCAGCACTCGTCCACCAGGCCGACGACCTTCTCGGTGTTGTCCATATCGGCAGTCATCACCGCCGCCATAAATTCAGCCGGATAGTGCGCCTTTAGCCATAGCGTCTGATAAGAAACCAGCGCATAAGCGGCGGAGTGCGATTTGTTAAACCCGTAACCGGCGAATTTCTCCACCAGGTCAAAGATTTTCATCGCCAGTTCGCCGTCGATACCGTTCTTTTTCGCGCCCTCTTCAAAAACGGAACGCTGTTTGGCCATCTCTTCCGGCTTTTTCTTACCCATCGCACGACGCAGCATATCCGCGCCGCCGAGAGTATACCCGGAAAGTACCTGGGCAATCTGCATCACCTGTTCCTGATACAGAATGATGCCGTAAGTCGGCTCCAGTACCGGCTTCAGGCTTTCATGCTGCCACTGAACGTCCGGGTAAGAGAGTTCTTCACGACCGTGCTTACGGTCGATAAAGTTATCTACCATCCCTGACTGCAACGGGCCGGGACGGAACAGGGCCACCAGTGCGATCATATCTTCAAAGCAGTCCGGCTGCAGACGTTTGATCAGATCTTTCATGCCGCGCGATTCAAGCTGGAAGACCGCCGTGGTTTCCGAGCGCTGCAGCATGTCGAAGCTTTTTTTATCGTCCAGCGGAATGGCGGCGATATCCAGCGGCGGCTCGCCATTCTTCGCCCGCCGCTTGTTGATCATCTCCAGCGCCCAGTTGATGATAGTCAGCGTACGCAAGCCGAGGAAGTCGAACTTCACCAGCCCGGCATATTCCACGTCGCTTTTATCAAACTGGGTAACCGGATGCTTGCCCTCTTCATCGCAGTACAGCGGCGCAAAGTCGGTAATTTTGGTCGGCGCGATGACCACGCCGCCAGCGTGTTTACCGGCGTTACGCGTGACGCCTTCAAGCTTACGCGCCATATCGATCAGCGCTCTGACCTCTTCATCCGCCTCGTAAATTTCCGGCAGTTGCGGTTCCGCTTCAAAGGCTTTTGCCAGCGTCATGCCCGGATCGGGCGGCACCAGCTTCGAGATACGATCGACAAAACCGTACGGATGCCCCAGCACTCGGCCCACATCGCGGATAACGGCTTTCGCCGCCATCGTACCGAAGGTGATAATTTGCGATACCGCATCACGCCCGTACATGTCTGCGACGTGCTCAATCACCTGGTCGCGTTTCTCCATACAGAAGTCAACGTCGAAGTCAGGCATCGAGACACGTTCCGGGTTCAGGAAACGTTCGAACAGCAGGTCAAATTCCAGCGGATCAAGGTCGGTAATTTTCAGCGCGTAGGCCACCAGCGAACCGGCCCCGGAGCCACGTCCCGGCCCTACCGGCACGCCGTTATCTTTTGACCACTGGATAAACTCCATCACGATGAGGAAGTAGCCAGGGAACCCCATCTGGTTGATAACTTGTAGTTCAATATCCAGACGCTCGTCATATTCCGGGCGACGCTTTTTGCGCTCTTCTTCGTCCGGAAACAGGAAAGCCAGACGTTCTTCGAGCCCCTCTTTCGATTTTTTGACCAGATAATCTTCGGTGGTCATATCGCCGGTCGGGAACTGCGGCAGGAAATATTCACCCAGACGCACCGTTACGTTGCAGCGTTTGGCAATCTCCACCGTATTTTCCAGCGCCTCCGGAATATCGGCGAACAGTTCGCACATCTCATCGATGCTGCGCATATATTGCTGCGGCGAGTAATTGCGCGGACGCTTAGGATCGTCAAGCGTGAAACCGTCGTGGATCGCGACACGAATTTCATGGGCGTCAAAATCATCGCTTTCAAGAAAACGGACATCGTTTGTCGCGACAACCGGCAAACCACGTGCCTCAGCCAATTCAACCGCAGCATGGAGATAGGTCTCTTCATCCTGTCTGCCGGTACGGATCAGTTCCAGAAAGTAGCGATCGGGAAAATGCGCTTCATAGAAAGCAACGCACTCCTCCACCAGCGCCTGGTTGCCGCGTAGCAGACAGCGGCCTACGTCGCCCATGCGCCCGCCGGAAAGCAGGATCAAACCTTCTTTAAGCTCTACCAGCCAGTCGCGCTCGATAATCGGGCCTGCCGCGCCGTAGCCGCGCTGATACGCTTTCGAGATCAGCAACGTCAGGTTCTGGTATCCCGTATTATTCGCCGCCAGTACCGTCAGATGAGTCAGCTCATCTCCCAGCAGTTCGTTGTGAACGTTAAAGTCCGCCCCGACGATGGGTTTAATGCCCGCGCCATGACCCGCTCCGTAGAACTTCACCAGACCGCAGAGGTTGGTAAAATCGGTGATCGCCAGCGCAGGCATACCTAATGAGGCCGCCTTTTTCACCAGCGGCCCGGTCTTCGCCAGCCCATCGATCATAGAGTAGTCGCTGTGCACCCGCAGGTGAACGAAACGTGGTTCAGACATCTTCAGATTTCTCGATACAAGAATCAGGACACAAGTCCCAGAGCGCGTTTAACAGGCGCAAAACTGCGTCGGTGGTGCGCCGTCGCGCCATACTGTGCCAACTTTTCCAGATGAAAAGCGGTTGGATAGCCTTTGTGCTGCGCAAAGCCATACTGAGGAAAAACGATATCCAGCGCCGCCATTTCTGCGTCGCGGGTGACTTTCGCCAGAATAGACGCCGCGCTAATCTCCGCCACGCGGCTGTCTCCTTTCACCACGGCCATTGACGGCACAGGCAGCGCCGGACAGCGATTGCCGTCGATCAGCACATATTCTGGCGCAATATGCAGACCAGCGACAGCGCGCTGCATGGCGAGCATGGTAGCGTGCAAAATATTCAGCTCATCAATTTCATGCGCTTCCGCGCGTCCCAGACTCCAGCTTAACGCCTTTTCTTTAATCTCGTCATACAATGACAGACGACGCTTTTCAGACAATTTTTTGGAATCATTCAGACCGACGATCGGACGAGCCGGATCGAGGATCACGGCGGCGGTCACTACGGCGCCCACCAGCGGGCCACGGCCCACTTCATCCACACCCGCCACTAAATGGGTGTGTGGATAAACAAATTCGATCATTGTGCTAACTCCAGGACGGCATCTGCCGCCTGCTCATCGGCATTACAGCGGATCTGCTGATGCAGTTCACGGAAGGTGTCGTGCATCGCATGGCTGGTTTTACCGTTCGCCAGTAGCGGCAACAGCGCTTCGGCGAGTTTTTGCGGTTCGCACTCTTCCTGCAACAGCTCTTTGACTAATTCTCTTCCCGCCAGCAGGTTAGGCAAAGACACATACTCCGTTTTCACCAGACGTTTCGCCAGCCAGAAAGTGAAGGGCTTCATACGATATCCCACTACCATCGGGCATTTTGCCAGCATACACTCCAGCGCCGCCGTGCCTGAGGCCAGCAGAGCCGCGTCGCTGGCGATCATCGCCTCGCGCGCCATGCCGTCCAGCAAATGAACGGCGAGATCCGGCGCAACCTCCGCTTTAATTTTTTCAAACTGCTCGCGGCGTTTCGCGTTCACCAGCGGCACTACCACTTCCAGATCGGGATAGCGCTGTCGCAGCAATTGTGCGGTTTTCAGGAAGTCTGCGCTGAGCATTTCCACTTCCGCGCCACGGCTGCCAGGCAGTAGCGCCAGACAATGGGCGTCATGCGGGATACCCAGCACGTCGCGCGCCGCATTTTTATCCGGGTCCAGCGGCATGGCATCCGCCATGGTGTGACCGATAAAGCGGCACGGGACGTTAAATTTATCGTAAAACGCTTTTTCGAAAGGCAGAAAAGCCAACACCATATGGGTGGATCTGCCTATTTTGAAAACGCGTTTCTGTCGCCAGGCCCAAACAGACGGGCTGACATAATGAATGGTCTTAATCCCTTGTTTTTTCAGATTACCTTCGAGGGTAATGTTGAAATCAGGGGCATCAATCCCGACAAAGACATCGGGCTTGAGTTCGGTAAAACGACGGGTCAGATCGGCGCGGATATGCAACAAACGGCGTAAACGACCGAGCACTTCAACAATGCCCATGACCGCCAGCTCTTCCATTTCGTACCAGGCTTCACACCCTTCGGCCTGCATACGCGGCCCCGCAACGCCCACAAAGCGGGCGTTGGGTACGCGCGCTTTCAGCGCACGAATTAAGCCTGCGCCAAGAATATCGCCGGACGTTTCACCGGCGACCAGGGCAATCGTTAAAGGACGCTGTGCCGCCATTAACGAATCGGACCGCGCGTTGAACGCTCAAAGAACTCGGTAAACGCCTTCACTTCCGGATGCTTTTCAGCAAGTTCAGCGATTTCCAGCTTCGCTTCGTCGAGCGTTTTACCACTGCGGTACAACAGTTTGTAGGCATTACGAATCGCCACCAGCCCTTCACGGCTAAAGCCGCGACGCTTCAGCCCTTCGATATTTACCCCGAACGGCGTCGCATGGTTACCCTGCGCAATCACATACGGAGGGACATCCTGCGCCACGCCGGAGCAGCCGCCGACCATCACATGCGCACCGATAATGCAGAATTGATGAACTGCCGTCATACCGCCGATGATCGCAAAATCATCGACTGATACGTGCCCCGCCAGCGTGGCGTTGTTGGCGAGGATACAGCGATTACCTACCGTACAATCATGTGCGACATGCGCATTGATCATCAGCAGGTTATCGCTACCCACCTTCGTCAACCCACCGCCCTGCACTGTACCACGATGAATGGTGACGCTTTCGCGGATGCGGTTACGATCGCCAATTTCCACACGGGTCGGCTCACCCGCATATTTCAGATCCTGGTTCACTTCACCGATAGAGGCAAACTGATAAATCTCGTTGTCGCGGCCGATTTTGGTTTGACCATTCACGACCACATGAGACTTCAGTACGGTTCCCTCACCAATTTCGACCTGCGGCCCAACAATACAAAAGGGACCAATGTGGGCATTAGCGCCAATTACAGCGCCGTCTTCCACAATGGCGGTAGGATGAATAAAGGCGGATTTATCAATCACGAATCAGGCCTCCCGGCTACGAGCACACATCATGGTTGCTTCGCACACAACTTTACCGTCGACCAGCGCAACCCCTTTAAAGCGGGTCAGGCCACGGCGCGTTTTCTCGAAAGTGACTTCCATGATCATCTGATCGCCTGGCACCACCGGACGCTTAAAGCGCGCTTCATCAATACCCGCGAAATAATACAGTTCGCCAGGTTCCAGTTTACCAACGCTTTTAAACGCCAGAATACCGGTTGCCTGCGCCATCGCTTCCAGAATCAACACGCCTGGCAAAATCGGTTTGCCCGGGAAATGCCCCTGGAAAAACGGCTCGTTGACGGAGACATTTTTCACCGCACGCAGAAAACGACCTTCTTCAAAGTCCAGCACGCGATCGACCAGTAAAAACGGAAAACGGTGCGGCAGAAGCTCTAAAATCTCTTCAATCTGCAGAGTATGAGTGTTAGTAGTCAAAATACTCTTCCTGTCCAAATATACAAAAAGGCAATAATAACACGGCCTGCCGCAATCGTATGAATGTGACAGGCCGGAAAAGAATGGCAACTACAAGGCGGAACGTTAGTCTTGTTGATTAACCTTGCGCTCAATCGCTTTGAGACGCTTGCTCATATCATCAATGTTCATCACCAGTGCAGCAGTTTTACGCCATACTTTGTTGGGTTGCAGCGGAATGCCTGAGGAGTAGACGCCCGGTTCCGTGATGGGACGCATCACCATACCCATGCCAGTTACCGTGACTTTGTCGCATATTTCCATATGCCCATTGATCACGCTGGCGCCGCCAATCATGCAGTAACGGCCAATCTTCAGGCTACCCGCCATAATGACGCCACCGGCAACTGCCGTATTGTCGCCAATCACGACGTTATGTGCAATCTGGCACTGATTATCAATAATCACGCCATTGCCAATAACAGTATCATCCAACGCGCCACGGTCAATGGTGGTACAGGCGCCGATCTCGACACGATCGCCAATAATGACCCGGCCCAGTTGTGGGATCTTCACCCAGTTGCCACGATCGTTAGCGTAGCCAAAACCGTCCGCGCCGATCACCGTACTGGACTGGATCAGGCAATTCTCACCGATCTGAATGTCGTGGTAAATCGTTACGTTCGCCCACAAGCGTGAACCCGCCCCGATTTTGCTATTTTTTCCGACGAAACAGCCTGCGCCGATAACCACGTTATCGCCCAGTTGTACGCCAGATTCAATCACCGCATTCGCGCCGACTGAAACATTGCTACCCAGCGTTGCCGTCGCATCAATCACGGCGCTTGGCGCGATATTCTGCGCGGGCTGCGGCGTAGTATCTAAAATTTGCGCCATGCGCGCGTAGGTCAGGTAGGGATTTTTAACTACCAGCGCCGCGCTCTTAGCAAAAGGAAGATCGTCCTGCGTCATGACAACCGCAGAAGCCTGGCATAAACCTAAGTGTTCACGGTACTTAGGATTTACCATAAACGTAATGTGGCCTGTTGTTGCAGATTGCATGGACGCAACGCCGGTGATGACGATATCGCCATCACCGTGTAATTCTGCATCCAACTGTTCTGCTAAGTCAGCCAGTCGAATTGAAGGCATTACTTATTTAACCTGTTTCAGTACGTCAGCGGTGATGTCTTTCACATCGCTGCTGTTGTAAGCAACGGTGTTTGCGTCTACCACCAGATCTATACTCTGGTCGTTAGCCACTTTTTTCACTGCAGTCTGGATACGAGTCACCAGTTTGTTGCGTTCTTCGTTGGAACGACGAGCGCGATCTTTCTCAAAAGCCTGCGCTTTTTGCGCGAAAGTCTGGCGCTGAGACATCACGTCTTTTTCCAGCTTAGTACGATCGCTACCTGCTTTCATGGATTGCAGACGCTGCATTTTAGATTGCAGATCAGTTTCCATTTTTTGCAGTTCAGCCGCACGGCCTTTAAATTCGTTTTCCAGTGTATTGGATACACCCGTCTTCTGCGCAACCTGTTGGAACAGATTACCCATGTTGACGATTGCAATTTTGTCAGCAGCCTGTGCGGACGTTACCATCGCCAAACCAAGACCTGCAGCTAATAACCACTTTTTCACAATAAACTCCTTACCATCCCATTTGCACCCGAAGGTACAGCTCTTTGCGTGGCCTGGCGATCCCTGGGGGCATCGCCAAAAGTCATCGCTACACTACCAATGCATTCCTTTGCAGTGAACAATTACCAGGTTTTACCAATGTTAAACTGGAACTGCTCGGCTTTGTCTCCATCGTACTTTTTAAACGGCTGGGCGTAGGAGAAGACCAACGGCCCCAATGGGGACATCCATTGTAATGCGATACCCGCGGACATACGGATGTTGCTCGGATCGCTGTAGTCCGGATAACCAGAATACTGGCTGGAATCCCAGTTAGTATCCCAGACGGTCCCCATATCCCAGAAGAAAGAAGTACGGACCGAATTAGCATATTTCTCGCTGATAAACGGCGTCGGCGTGATAAATTCCAGGCTGGCGACCGCCATCGCGTTCCCCCCTACCGCATCATCCGACTTACACATATCTTTTGCGCCGTCCTGCGTCGCGCAATCGTAGTCTTCATCAGCATCGTAATTTTTAGGGTTATAGGGATAATAGACCGCCTTAGGACCAATGGTATTGGACTGGAAGCCACGAACGGTACTGGAACCACCGGCATAGAAGTTCTCATAGAACGGCATTTCTTTACCGCCTAAACCATCGCCATAACCAAAGCGGGTACGGCCCAGAATGACCCACTTATGATCGTTATCGATCGGTACATAGGTCGCGGTATCCAACGTCGCTTTATAGTATTCGTTATCCGATCCCGGAATCGTCACCTTACCCGTCAGGTTGATACGCGTACCTTCCGTCGGGAAGTAACCACGGTCTAGTTTGTTGTAGGTCCAGCCGTAGTTAAAGGTGAAGTCATCAGTGCTAAAACTATTATCCTGATCATTAGTACTCGGATACTGACCCATTGATGCCAGATAACGCCACATTGCAACCTGCGGTTCCATATTGGACAGGGAGTTATGCACATACCCTAAACCAGCACGCAACGTGTTGTACTCGTTGATGGGGAAGCCAAGCGTCACATCCGTACCGTAACTCTTGTTGGTATAGTCGGATAGATCCGCATCGTCCGCCTGGAAGTCGTTATAGAAGATACGACCACCGAGGCTCACGCCGTCAACGGTAAAGTATGGGTTAGTAACGGACAGTTCGCTGTAGGTCTGGTAGTCGTTTTTGGTGCCGTTAATCCCCACGGAATAACCGGTACCTAACCAGTTGTCCTGCTGAACGCCGGCCTGGAAGCTCACGCCGCTTTCTGTACCGTAACCGATACCGAAGTTGAAGCTACCGGTATTACGCTCTTTCACCTTGTACACCACATCAACCTGATCCGGGCTACCCGGAACGCGCTGCGTGTCGGTGTCGACGGTTTCAAAGAAGCCGAGACGGTTCAGACGCTCTTTACCCTGGTCAACCAGGTCGCTGCCCAGCCACGCCCCTTCCATCTGGCGCATTTCACGGCGCAGAACGGAATCTTTTGAGGTATCGTTGCCTTCAAAGCGGATCTTACGCACGTAGAAACGGTTGCCCGCATCGACGTTCACGCGCAGTTTTACGGTTTTGTCAGCATCGTTAATTTCAGGCTGTGACTGCACGCGCGGATAGGCGTAACCATAGCGACCCAGAAGCTTTTTGATGTCATCTTCCATTTTGGTCACTTTGGTGCCGTTATAGAGCTCGCCCGGTTCAATTTTCGTCAGGTTCTCAATTTCAGCGGAATGTCCGGCCAGGTTACCGCTTACCTGAACCCCGGAAAGCTTGTACTGATCGCCTTCGGTGATATTGACGGTGATGTAGATCCCTTTCTTATCCGGCGTCAGACTCACTTGCGTGGAGTCAATATTGAAACGCGCGTAGCCGCGATCCAGATAGTAGCTGCGCAAGGTTTCAAGGTCGCCCGCCAGCTTCTGTTTCTGGTATTTACGATCGCCGACGACGTTCCACCACGGCACTTCGTCACGCAACTGGAAATGAGAAATGAGTTCTTCGGTGCTAAAGGCATGGTTACCGACGATGTTGATCTGTTGGATCTTCGCCGATACGCCCTCCTGGAACACCAGTTTAAGATCAACACGGTTGCGCGGCAGCGGCGTGACGACCGCCTTAACGCTGGCGCTGTATTTACCTACGCTATAGTAAAAGTCTTCCAGACCTTTTTCGATATCAGACAGCGTGGTGCGATCCAGAGACTCGCCAACACGTACGCCAGACGCTTCGAGGTTTTGCTTGAGCATGTCATCTTTCACCGACTTGTTCCCGGAGAAAGTGATGCTGGCAATGGTCGGACGTTCTTTTACCTGAACCAGAAGGGTATTACCATCGCGCAGGACGCGGACGTCCTCAAAGTTGCCGGTGGCGAACAGAGCGCGAATGGTGTTACTGATATCTTCATCATTAACCGTGTCGCCTGTGCGCACCGGCATACTGAGGAGAGCCGCACCAACGGCGACTCGCTGCAGGCCTTCGAAATGAATGTCCTTCACTACGAACCCTTCAGCACCGTATACGGTGGCGCTGCTGAACAGCAGCGACGCTATGAGCAACTTTTTCATCGCCATCGTTATTATGCGTTCTTCCTAACTAACTCTCTTACAACCGAGAGAAATCATTGAAAAGTGCAAGCCCCATTAACAACACCAGCAAAATCGAGCCAATGCGATAACTAAAGTCTTGAACCCGCTCGGATACCGGCCCGCCCTTAAGCTTTTCAATCGCCAGGAACAGCAGATGACCCCCGTCAAGAACGGGCAGCGGAAACAGGTTGATTATCCCTAAGTTCACGCTGATTAGCGCAAGGAACATCAGGTAATAAATCACCCCGAACTCCGCTGACATCCCAGCCCCCTGAGCGATAGAAATCGGCCCACTGAGGTTGTTCAGTTTCACATCACCGGTTATCAATTTACCCAGCATACTGACCGTCAGCTTCATCAACTGCCACGTCTTATCCGTGGCTTCGAGGATGGCGCTAAAAGGCCCATACTGGCGTATAGTCTTGTACTCTTCCGGCAGAGGAATAATTTTAGGCACCACGCCTGCAAACCCTTCCGCCTTTCCGTTAACCGATTTCGTATCCGGCGTTAACGTCAACGACAAGGCGCTCCCCTGCCTTTCAATCTCTAACGCTAACGGCTTACCGGGATTATCGCGTACAAACGTCACGAATTTCATCCACTGCGTTAACGGCTGACCATCGACTTTAACGATCCTGTCGCCCGCTTGCAAACCCGCTTTACTGGCTGCGGAATTCGCCTGCACTTCTGACAGTACCGGTTCAATCTGTGGCCCGCGGGGCCGAATCCCTAAAGAAGATACAGGATCTTGCTTATCAGGCTCAAATGCCCAGTGACGTAAATCAAGCGTTTTGTCCTGCCGCTGGTCGCTGCCAAACGGCGCGACGCTCACCGTCGTCTGCTGATCGCCAATTTTGGACACCAGTTGTAAACGCACGGCATCCCAATCAGGGGTTTCGATACCATCAACAGCTTTAAGTTCCGTACCAGGCGCAATTTGCGCCTGCGCAGCAATCGAGTTGGGCGTTATTTCGCCAATGACCGGACGAACGCCAGGGACGCCGATGATAAAGACCAGCCAGTAAGCAAAGATAGCAAAAATGAAGTTCGCAACCGGACCTGCGGCAATAATTGCGGCGCGCTGGCCCACCGTTTTGTTGTTGAAGGCGTGACGACGCAATTCCGGCGCTACCGGTTCGGCGCGTTCATCCAGCATTTTGACGTAGCCGCCCAGCGGGATCAGGGCGATGACATACTCGGTGCCGTACCGATCGGTACGACGCCAGAGCGCTTTGCCAAAACCGATGGAAAAGCGCTCAACTCGCACACCGCAGCGCCGGGCAACCCAGAAATGACCAAATTCATGCACAGTGATCAGCACGCCCAGTGCGATGATGAATGCAGCCAGATTCCAGAGAATACTCAGCATAAAACCTTCCGTTAGAGCGTCCTGAACACCAGTAACAACAGGCAAGCAAAGACCGGTACGGCAGCCGTCAGGCTGTCAATTCGGTCCAGAATGCCGCCATGGCCTGGAATCAAGTGGCCGCTATCCTTAATTCCTGCTTCGCGCTTAAACATACTCTCGGTGAGGTCGCCCAGTACAGAAGCCAGAGCCGCCACCACAGAGCAAATCAGCAAGATAACAGGCGCAACATTCAGATTCGCCCACATACCGTAACCCCATGAGATCACGGCAGCCGTAGCAAGCCCGCCGATAAACCCTTGCCAGGTTTTACCCGGGGAAACCTTCGGCGCCAGCTTATGTTTGCCAAATAATTTACCAAACATATACGCGCCAGAGTCCGCTCCCCAGACCAGGATCATGACATAGAGTAGCCATATTGCGCCACTGTAATGATTCTCGTCATAGTGCCAGGCGCGCAGCGCCAGCATGCCCCAGAAAAATGGCACGATAGTTAACAAACCGAAAATGAGACGCAATGTTTTTGAGTTGCGCCAGATTGTCGCCGAACCGGGATAAAATAGCACCAGCAGTAGCGCGACAACCCACCATCCTAACGATGCCCAAAGCGACATCTCAACCAGCGGTTGACGAATGTTATGATGATACTCAGGCAACAAAAATAGCATCAGCGCCAATAACAGACCACACAGCACCGCCAGCCAAACCCGCTGTGAACGCGCGGCGAAACCGCTTAACTGTCCCCATTCCCACGCGGCCAGCATACAGACAACCAGCGTAATAATGGCGAACCCCACCGGCGGCAATAAAAAAAGCGCAGCGATGACCGCGGGTATTAACACAAAAGCAGAAATCAGGCGATACTTCAGCAAAAGCAACCCCCATCAGGCTTTGTCATCACCAGGCTCGGTACCGCCGAAACGACGCTCTCGATTAGCAAAGGCATGCAGCGCACCTTCAAAGTCTTGTTCATCGAAATCGGGCCAAAGAACATCCGTAAAGTAAAGTTCGGCATAGGCAATTTGCCAAAGCAAAAAGTTACTAATGCGATGCTCTCCCCCAGTCCTAATTACTAAATCCACAGGCGCCAGCTCATGCATACAGATTTGCTGGCCTAGTCTCTCTTCATCAATCTGATCGGGGCGCAGCACTCCAGCCTGCACCTGTTCCGCCAGTTGTCGGACTCCCTGGACAATATCCCAACGTCCGCCGTAATTCGCAGCGATATTCAGCGTTAGACCCGTATTATGGGCGGTAAGCGCTTCTGATTTGCGAATACGTTCTTGTAAACGTGAGTTGAATCGGCTGATATCGCCGATAATACGCAGGCGAACGTTATGGCGGTGCAGGCTTTTGACTTCGCTATCCAGCGCCCACACAAACAGCTCCATTAACGCGCTCACTTCCTGCGCCGGTCGGTTCCAGTTTTCACTACTAAAGGCATACAGCGTTAACGCATCAATACCGTTATTGGCAGCAAAAGAGACCGCTCGCCGGACGGACTTCGCCCCGGCTTTATGCCCAAAGGCCCGGATCTTCCCTTGCTTTTTCGCCCAGCGACCATTGCCATCCATAATTATTGCAACATGACGGCAGCCATGCGCTGGCAAATTTTCGCTTACTGGTTGAGTTGCAGACAACATAACGCGTTTTTTGTCCCTGAAAGGATTTAGCGGTACTCAGGAATACTGAAGCCTTTATACACATTCTCTTCGGTCCGCTTCGCGGATGGCTGCGCGTCATCGCCCCTGTCGTGCGCTGTCTGCGCACGCCGGGAACGTATTCGCCTGCCGTCCCGATGCGTCCTGAATGATTTTGTGTATCCACAAAAAAGCCGTGTAAAACCACGGCTAACCTGACCGAAAAAAGCCAAAAACCTGCGATCAGGTGGCGCAGACTATATCACCGAAGCCCAACGCTAACAAATAGCACGATCTTCTGTCGCGGGATAATCGTCAGCGTGAGAGCCGTATCACTTGTTTTCTGGCTACTTCACGCGCGATGGCGTCAACCTGCAATACGTCCTCAACGCTTGCCGGTTCCTGTAAATCCATCCTCTCCAGCACCGCTAAATTGAGCCCGGCGATATCGGTAAAACGAATCTGTTGCGCCAGAAACGCGGCAACGGTGATTTCGTTTGCCGCATTGAGCGCCGTCGTTGCCGCCTGACCTTGCTCAAACGCCTCCATCGCCAGCTTCAGGCATGGATAACGCTGATAATCTGGCGCGCTAAACGTCAGCGCGCTGAGTTTGCAAAAATCGAGCGGCTGCGCGCCGGACGCGACGCGATTCGGCCATGCCATCGTATGCGCAATAGGCGTACGCATGTCAGGTTCTCCAAGCTGCGCCAGGACGCTGCCGTCCTGATAACGCACCATCGAATGAATGACCGATTGCGGATGGATCAACACTTCCATCTGACGTGCGCTGGCATTAAATAACCAACGCGCTTCAATGTATTCCAGACCTTTATTCATCATGGTGGCGGAGTCGACGGAGATTTTTCGCCCCATCGACCAGTTCGGATGACGACATGCCTGATCCGGCGTCATCGCTGCCAGATCGCACATTGGCGTTTCACGAAACGGGCCACCAGACCCGGTAAGCAAAATCGACGTTACGCCATTTTGCTCAAGGTCAGCGTATCCCAGATTATGCTGAATAGATTGCGGCAAACTCTGAAAAATCGCGTTATGTTCGCTATCGACGGGTAAAAGCCGGGCGTTGCTGCGTTTTACTTCGTCCATAAACAGCCGCCCGCAGGTCACCAGCGATTCTTTATTCGCCAGCAGAATCGTCTTCCCTGCGCGGATCGCCGCCAGGGTCGGCAGTAAACCAGCCGCGCCCACAATGGCCGCCATCACATGCCCGACCTCATCAAGCGCCGCCATCTCACAGGCAGCCTGCTGACCGCTCAGAACCTCGGTGCGGCTGCCATGCTGCTGAAGCATTATTTTGAGCTGTTCTGCGCTCGACGTATCGTCCATCACGGCATAACGCGGCGAGAACTCCAGGCACTGCTCCGCCATGCGGGCGACATTTTTACCCGCCACCAGCGCGATAACGCGGAAGCTATCAGGATTATGGCGCACCACGTCCAGTGTGCTGCAACCAATAGAGCCGGTCGAGCCCAGAATGGTTAATTGCTTCATGAAACGTCCAGAAGTGTTGAAACGGAATAAAAAGCAAAACGCCGCACAGGAGACCTGATAATGTCTTCTGCGCGGCGCTTTGTACACCACTCATCCGCCAGGTTTAGCGGTGGAATGAGTTTATATCTGCGTACAGATCAATCAGAACTGCATCAGTTCTGCTTCTTTATCTGCCAACGCCGCATCCACTTTCTTAATTGCCGCGTCGGTCATTTTCTGTACTTCTTCCTGAGAGCGACGATCGTCATCTTCACTGATCGCTTTATCTTTCAGCAGAGCTTTTACTTTATCGTTCGCATCACGGCGGACGTTACGAACGGCGACACGCGCCTGCTCCGCTTCGCCACGGACAATTTTCGTCAGATCTTTACGACGTTCTTCGGTCAGCGGCGGCAGCGGAACGCGAATGTCGGTGCCCGCAGAGCTTGGATTCAAACCGAGGTCTGACGCCATGATCGCTTTTTCAACGGCTGGCCCCATAGAACGGTCAAACACGTTAATTTTTAAGGTACGGGAGTCTTCTACCGTTACGCTTGCCAACTGGCGCAGCGGGGTCGGAGTGCCATAGTATTCTACGACAATACCATCCAGCAGGCTGGGAGAAGCACGACCCGTGCGCACTTTGCTGATTTGGGTTTTGAACGCTTCAACGCATTTTTCCATGCGTACTTCAGCATCTTTTCTGATATCGCTAATCACGTTACGAATCCTTGAAAACTAGTCTCAGTCAGACCAGACGGTCACACAATACAAAGATGTGCTAAGTATAGTCTCGTTTAATTTCTGCCAGGTAATAAGACCCGTCAATAGAACAGAATCTTACCCGTATTTGGCGCTCACGGGAATTATTCCGTGATTAACGTCCCTTCTTTTTCGCCCATCACCACACGACGCAGCGCGCCCGGTTTGTTCATGTTGAAAACACGAATCGGCAGTTTGTGGTCACGAGCCAGCGTGAACGCCGCCAGATCCATCACTTTCAGCTCTTTATCCAGCACTTCGCTGTAGGTCAGCTGATCGTACATGGTCGCGGAAGGATCTTTTGCCGGATCGGCAGTGAATACGCCATCCACTTTGGTCGCTTTCAGTACGACATCCGCTTCAATTTCGATCCCGCGCAGACAGGCCGCAGAGTCGGTAGTGAAGAACGGGTTACCCGTACCTGCAGACAGAATCACAACACGGTTATTACGCAGCAGGCTAATAGCCTCGGCCCAACTGTAGTTGTCGCATACGCCGTTTAAAGGAATTGCCGACATCAGGCGGGCGTTCACATAGGCGCGGTGAAGCGCATCACGCATTGCCAGGCCGTTCATGACGGTGGCCAACATGCCCATGTGGTCGCCCACAACGCGGTTCATCCCCGCTTTTGCCAGACCTGCGCCACGGAACAGGTTACCACCGCCAATCACCACACCAACCTGAATACCCAGTTCAACCAGTTCTTTGATCTCCTGAGCCATACGATCCAGTATGCTTGCATCAATACCGAAGCCTTCCGTACCCTGCAGAGCTTCGCCGCTTAATTTAAGCAGAATGCGTTTATAGACGGGTTTTGCATTGGTAGCCATGTTTCTTTCCTGAGACTGTCAACGATTGATATGAGTTAATTCCGGCGACATTGTACGTCGCATTTCAGCGCAGACGCCAGGCGTCGGCTGATTTTACAAGAGAGGCGCAAAAAGAAGCCGCCCTCAGGCGGCTCCTCAGGAAAATCAGGACTGCTTAGACATCGCAGCAACTTCTGCTGCAAAGTCAGTCTCGACTTTCTCAATGCCTTCGCCCACTTCAAAGCGGATGAAGCCAGTCACGTCAGCGTTGTGCTCTTTCAGCAGTTGGCCAACAGATTTGCTCGGTTCCATGACGAAAGGCTGACCAGTCAGAGAAACTTCGCCGGTGAATTTCTTCATGCGGCCTTCAACCATTTTCTCTGCGATTTCTTTCGGCTTACCGGACTGCATCGCGATGTCCAGCTGTACCTGGTACTCTTTCTCTACCACGTCAGCAGACACGTCTTCCGGCTTAACGAATTCCGGCTTGCTTGCCGCAACGTGCATCGCCAGCTGTTTAACCAGCTCTTCGTCAGCGCCTTTAGCGGCAACCAGAACGCCGATGCGCGCACCGTGCTGGTAAGAACCCAGAACGTCGCCTTCCAGGGAAGCTACGCGACGAATGTTGATGTTCTCGCCAATTTTCGCTACCAGAGCAACGCGCTCTTCTTCGAACTGCGCTTTCAGGACTTCTACGTCA
This sequence comes from Salmonella sp. SAL04162, assembly GCF_046551535.1. Classification (NCBI taxonomy): domain Bacteria; kingdom Pseudomonadati; phylum Pseudomonadota; class Gammaproteobacteria; order Enterobacterales; family Enterobacteriaceae; genus Salmonella; species Salmonella sp. SAL04162. The sequence continues at coordinate 192,705 of NZ_JBGDVX010000009.1, read as the reverse complement.
GTGATTTTGCCAGCAACAGCGGCGTCCAGCACTTTGTCAGCAAATGCCTGGAAGCCAGCATCTTTAGCCACGAAGTCAGTCTGGCAGTTAACTTCCAGAATGAAAGCGACGTTACCGTCGATTTTGGTTTTGATTACGCCGTCAGCAGCCACGTTGCCTGCTTTTTTCGCCGCTTTGATAGCGCCGGACTTACGCATGTTTTCGATTGCCAGCTCAATGTCGCCATTCGCTTCAGTCAGCGCTTTTTTGCAATCCATCATGCCTGCGCCAGTACGCTCACGCAGCTCTTTTACCAGGGATGCGGTAATTTCAGCCATTCTAAAATCCTCGAAAGATTTGATCTGCCCGGCATCAAACCGCACAGATATAAAAGTGAAAAAGGGGGCCATATACAGGCCCCCTAACCAAACGTGATACTACCTGGTCTATAAGGGCTCTCCCCTTCATATTTCGAGCCGCAGGTGCGTTGCCTTCACTCGCTCATCCCGGTCACTTACTGATGTAAGCTCCCGGGAATTCTCGAGCTTGCCGCCTTCCTGCAACTCGAACTATTTTAGGGAGTTATCAAGCCTTATTACTCGGCTTCTACGAAGCTTTCTTCCGCCTGGGAAGCCAGATCCTGAGAACGGCCTTCACGAACGGTTGCAGCGACAGCGCCCAGGTACAGGCTAACAGCACGGATTGCGTCATCGTTACCCGGGATAACGAAGTCAACGCCGTCCGGATCAGAGTTGGTATCAACGATAGCAAATACCGGGATACCCAGGTTGTTCGCTTCTTTGATAGCAATGTGCTCGTGGTCAGCATCGATAACGAACAGAGCGTCCGGCAGACCGCCCATGTCTTTGATACCGCCCAGGCTGTTTTCCAGTTTCTCAAGCTCACGAGTACGCATCAGCGCTTCTTTCTTGGTCAGCTTTTCGAAAGTACCGTCCTGAGACTGAGTTTCCAGGTCTTTCAGACGTTTGATGGACTGACGAACTGTTTTCCAGTTAGTCAGCATACCGCCCAGCCAGCGATGGTTCACGAAGAACTGGTCGCAGCTGTTAGCAGCTTCTTTCACCGCTTCGCTTGCAGCGCGTTTAGTACCAACGAAAAGGATTTTACCTTTACGAGCAGAGATCTTGTTCAGTTCAGCCAGAGCTTCGTTGAACATCGGTACAGTTTTCTCAAGGTTGATGATGTGAACTTTGTTACGCGCGCCGAAGATGAAAGGCTTCATTTTCGGGTTCCAGTAACGGGTCTGGTGACCAAAGTGAACACCAGCCTTGAGCATGTCGCGCATGGAAACAGTTGCCATGATTTAAAACCTCTATAGATTAAGTTGGGGTTATGCCTCCACGTATCCCATATTACCGACCCCAAAGGGCACCCCGGAATATGTGCCGATACGTGTGTGTTGTTACACAAAGTGAGATTTGTCGCTCCCGTCCATCGTGTGTAGTCTTCGAATGGATCGGAAGTCCGGCGCGCTTTATACCACAAATACGCCACCGACACCAATAATTGTTGGCACTCAATGCTGAATTGAACGATGAATTTCGTGTTACAAGCAGGCGGCAAATTTTTGCATCCCCTGGAGCTTACGGCTAATAAGTGACTGGGGTGAAAAAATGTCGCCAACGCACCTGTGGCACGAAAGGCGAAGTTCAGAATGATTCTCAATTTGGCAGGGTACACCCCTGACTGATACCATTGTCAGCACTTACACAATTATTGCCGAAATCATCGGCACTGATGGACAGAATTCATGGCTATCTCTATCAAGACATCTGAAGACATCGAAAAAATGCGCGTCGCGGGCCGTCTGGCAGCCGAAGTGCTGGAAATGATCGAACCGTATATCAAACCGGGCGTCACCACTGGCGAACTGGACCGTATCTGTAACGATTACATCGTTAACGAACAACACGCGATCTCCGCCTGCCTCGGCTACCACGGCTATCCGAAATCCGTCTGTATCTCTATTAATGAAGTGGTGTGCCACGGCATTCCGGATGACGCTAAACATTTGAAAGATGGTGATATCGTCAACATCGACGTGACCGTGATTAAAGATGAATTCCACGGCGATACCTCGAAGATGTTTATCGTCGGCAAACCGACCATTCTGGGCGAGCGTCTGTGCCGCGTCACGCAAGAGAGCCTGTATCTGGGCATCAAAATGGTGAAACCGGGCATTCGCCTGCGCACCATTGGTGCCGCCATCCAGAAATATGCCGAAGGCGAAGGTTTCTCCGTGGTACGTGAATACTGCGGACACGGTATTGGTCGCGGCTTCCATGAAGAACCGCAGGTGCTGCATTATGATGCAGACGATGGCGGCGTCGTGTTGCAGCCTGGCATGACCTTTACCATTGAACCGATGCTGAACGCCGGGGATTACCGTATCCGCACCATGAAAGATGGCTGGACGGTAAAAACCAAAGACCGCAGCTTGTCTGCTCAGTACGAGCATACTATTGTGGTAACGGAAAACGGCTGTGAAATTCTGACGCTGCGTAAAGATGACACCATCCCGGCGATCATCACACACGACGAATAATGTTTTGCCTGATGGCGATGCCTTCGCATCTTATCAGGCCTACAAATTACACCTTTACTCAAAATCATTCGAGTTGCCTCAAGGCGGCAAGAGAGTGAATCTTCAGGAGCGTACATAAGTACGTGACTGGAGTGAACGAGCGCAGCCAACGTAGAAGCAACTTGAAGGATGAAGAGTAAATACGTAGGCCGGATAAGGCGTTCACGCCATTATCCGGCTTTTTAATGGGTGGCGCATATGAATACTCTTCCTGAACAGCACGCGAATACCGCACTCCCCACCCTCCCGGACCAGCCGCAAAACCCTGGCGTCTGGCCGCGCGCTGAACTGACCGTCGCTGGTATCAAAGCCCGCATCGACATCTTTCAACACTGGCTGGGCGAGGCATTTGACAGCGGCATTTGTGCTGAACAGCTTATTGAAGCCCGAACCGAATTTATCGACCAGTTGTTGCAACGCCTGTGGATTGAGGCCGGTTTCGGTCAGATTGCCGATCTGGCGCTGGTCGCCGTCGGCGGCTATGGACGCGGCGAACTGCATCCGCTTTCCGATATTGATCTGCTCATTTTAAGCCGCAAAAAGCTGCCCGATGAACAGGCACAAAAGGTCGGCGAACTGCTGACTTTATTATGGGACGTCAAGCTGGATGTCGGGCATAGTGTACGTACGCTGGAAGAGTGTCTGCTGGAAGGTCTGTCTGATTTAACCGTTGCGACAAACCTCATCGAAACGCGCCTGCTGATCGGTGATGTTGCTCTGTTTCTGGCACTGCAAAAACATATTTTCAGCGAAGGTTTTTGGCCGTCCGACAAATTTTACGCCGCCAAAGTAGAAGAGCAGAACCAGCGCCACCAGCGCTATCACGGCACCAGCTATAATCTGGAGCCGGATATTAAAAGCAGCCCCGGCGGCCTGCGCGATATCCATACATTGCAGTGGGTCGCCCGACGTCACTTCGGCGCTACCTCGCTCGATGAGATGGTGGGATTCGGCTTTTTAACCCCCGCAGAGCGCGCGGAGCTCAACGAGTGCCTGCATATCCTGTGGCGCATTCGCTTTGCGCTACATCTGGTGGTCAGCCGCTACGATAACCGCCTGCTGTTCGACCGCCAGTTAAGCGTCGCTCAACGCCTTAACTACAGCGGCGAGGGTAATGATCCGGTTGAGCGGATGATGAAAGACTACTTCCGGGTTACGCGCCGGGTGAGCGAACTTAATCAGATGCTGCTTCAGCTATTTGACGAGGCGATTCTGGCGCTGCCTGCGGATGAAAAACCACGTCCTGTTGACGATGAGTTTCAACTGCGCGGCACGCTCATTGATCTGCGTGACGACACGCTGTTTATCCGCGAACCGCAAGCGATCCTGCGCATGTTTTATATGATGGTGCGCAATAGCGCGATCACCGGCATCTACTCTACGACGTTACGCCACTTGCGCCACGCCCGCCGTCACCTGAGCCAACCGCTGTGTTACATCCCGGAGGCGCGCACTCTGTTTCTGAGTATGCTGCGCCATCCCGGCGCGGTCAGCCGCGGCCTGCTGCCTATGCATCGCCACAGCGTACTGTGGGCTTATATGCCGCAGTGGTCGCACATCGTCGGACAAATGCAGTTTGACCTGTTCCACGCATACACGGTGGATGAACACACCATCCGCGTAATGCTCAAACTGGAGAGCTTCGCGAAAGAAGAGACGCGCCAGCGCCATCCGCTATGCGTCGATCTCTGGCCGCGGCTTCCCCATCCGGAACTGATCCTGATCGCCGCGCTGTTCCACGATATTGCGAAAGGACGCGGCGGCGACCATTCGGTACTGGGCGCGCAGGATGTACTCACCTTCGCCGAACTGCACGGTTTGAACTCACGCGAAACGCAACTGGTCGCCTGGCTGGTGCGCCAACACCTGCTGATGTCAGTCACCGCCCAGCGCCGCGACATCCAGGATCCGGAAGTCATCAAGCAGTTCGCCGAAGAGGTGCAAACCGAAACACGGCTGCGTTTTCTGGTCTGCCTGACCGTCGCGGACATCTGCGCGACCAACGAAACCTTGTGGAATAGCTGGAAACAGAGCCTGCTGCGCGAGCTGTACTTCGCCACTGAAAAACAGCTCAGACGTGGAATGCAAAATACGCCGGATATGCGTGAGCGCGTGCGTCACCATCAGCTTCAGGCGCTGGCGCTGCTGCGAATGGACAATATTGATGAAGCCGCGCTGCACAAAATCTGGACCCGCTGTCGCGCTAACTATTTTGTTCGTCATAGTCCAAATCAGCTCGCCTGGCACGCACGCCATTTATTGCAGCACGATCTGAGCCAACCGTTAGTGTTGCTCAGTCCGCAAGCCACGCGCGGCGGAACCGAAATTTTTATCTGGAGTCCGGACAGACCCTATCTGTTTGCCGCCGTCTGCGCCGAGCTGGACAGGCGTAATTTAAGCGTCCATGACGCGCAGATCTTTACCACTCGCGACGGCATGGCAATGGATACGTTTATCGTTCTGGAACCAGACGGCAGCCCGCTGGCGGCGGATCGCCATGACGTTATTCGCACCGGTCTTGAACAGACCATTATGCAGCGTAGCTGGCAGCCGCCGCAGCCGCGTCGGCAACCGGCAAAGTTACGGCACTTTACGGTCGAAACGGAAGTCAATTTTTTGCCCACCCATACTGACAGAAAATCATTCATGGAATTGATCGCGCTCGATCAACCTGGTCTGCTGGCCAGGGTCGGACAAATTTTTGCCGATCTGGGAATTTCGCTTCATGGCGCCCGAATTACAACCATTGGTGAACGAGTAGAAGATTTATTCATAATCGCCACAGCGGATCGGCGCGCGCTTAATAATGTGCTGCAACTTGAGGTGCAACAACGGTTGACAGCGGCCCTCAATCCAAACGATAAAGGGTAGTGTGTTTATTTATATGAAAGAGTTTAACAATGCAGCAGTTACAGAACGTTATTGAGACCGCTTTTGAGCGCCGCGCCGATATTACGCCGGTTAATGTAGATACCGTGACCCGAGAGGCGGTAAACCAGGTCATTTCTCTACTTGATTCCGGCGCGCTGCGTGTCGCAGAAAAAATCGACGGTCAGTGGGTCACTCACCAGTGGTTGAAGAAAGCGGTTCTGCTCTCTTTCCGTATTAACGATAACCAGGTTATCGACGGTGCGGAAAGCCGCTACTTCGATAAAGTCCCGATGAAATTCGCTGATTACGACGAAGCGCGTTTTCAGAAAGAAGGCTTCCGCGTCGTTCCGCCTGCAGCCGTTCGTCAGGGCGCATTTATCGCCCGCAACACCGTGCTGATGCCGTCTTACGTTAACATCGGCGCCTACGTTGACGAAGGCACCATGGTTGATACCTGGGCGACGGTGGGTTCCTGCGCGCAGATTGGTAAAAATGTTCACCTTTCCGGCGGCGTGGGTATCGGCGGCGTACTGGAGCCTCTGCAGGCTAACCCGACCATCATTGAAGACAACTGCTTTATTGGCGCGCGTTCTGAAGTCGTGGAAGGCGTCATTGTCGAAGAAGGTTCCGTCATTTCCATGGGGGTATACCTCGGCCAGAGCACCAAAATCTACGATCGCGAAACCGGTGAAGTTCACTATGGCCGCGTACCGGCGGGCTCCGTGGTCGTTTCCGGCAACCTGCCGTCAAAAGACGGTAAGTACAGTTTGTACTGCGCGGTGATCGTGAAAAAAGTCGACGCCAAAACGCGTGGCAAAGTGGGCATTAACGAATTATTGCGCACTATTGATTAAGCGAGTGAAAAGCGGGGGCGACAGCCCCCCTTTGCATTACGGCGAATGCGGTAACACGGTTTCCGGCGCAATCTTTGCCGCAAATGCCGAAGCCAACGCAGTCAAAACGACATAACCGGCAACCAAAGTCCAACTGTTATCATAGACTGCGCTTAACGCTTTAGCGATAAACGGCGTGAATCCCCCTGCCACAACCGCCCCCAACTGAGCGCCAATTGATGAACCGCTGTAGCGTACAGGCGGATGAAACAGTCCGGCGAAAAAAGAAGGTTGCACGGCATTCAGTGAATTATGACCAATGTTAATAAGCAGAACGTAGCCCATTGTCATCAGTATGAGCGAACGGCTTTCCAGCAGCCAGAAAAAGGGAAAAGCCATTGCCGCGACAAAAAGCGCGCCGAAAATATACACCTGACGGCAGCCACGCCGATCCGACATGATGCCAAATAGCACGTGCATGGGATACGCCAGCAGACAGGTGAACATTACAATGTACAGAATAGTCAGGCTGGCAATCCCAAGCTGCGTCGTCGCCCAGGAAACCGCGAAGACGGTGGCAAGAAAAAAGGGAACGCTTTCCGCAAAACGTAGAATTATAATCAGCAAAATGCTGCGCCATTGTTCTCGTACCACTTTGACCACCGGCCTTTCTTCTTTTTGCTGCATATGCTTAATGGCCTGCTGCTTTTTAAACGCACGGAAGACAGGCGTCTCATCCAGACGATGACGCATATATAATCCAGGCAGCACCAAAAGCGCACTGAGCAGAAAAGGAATACGCCATCCCCACAATAACAACGCATCCTTCGGTAATTGGGTCACGACTATAAATGCGCCTGTCGCCAATAATTGTCCCGTGAGTCCTCCTGTTTGCGATAGCGCGCTTAACCGCCCCCGGTGCTTTCCAGCAGCATATTCCACGACCATTAACATGGCGCCTCCCCATTCGCCTCCAACCATAAATCCCTGCAGAAAACGCAGAATAACCAGTAAGGCAGGCGCCAGCGCGCCAATACTGGCGTAAGAAGGCAGGCAACCGATGAGAAACGTGACCGCGCCCATCCCACCTAACGTGATTAATAACGTGTTTTTACGCCCAAGCGTATCTCCCCTGTTGCCAAAAAATAGCGCGCCCAGCGGCCGGGAAATAAATCCCACGCCGAAACTGGCAAAAGAAGATAACGTTGCAGTCAATGGGCTGGCGCCAGGGAAAAAAAGCGGGCCAAATACCAGCGCGCTTGCCAGGCCGTATAATAGAAAATCATAATATTCAATGGAGTTTCCTATCCAGGCGGAAATCACCACCCGGCGAATAGTAGCATTATACGTTCCGGACATAGACTCCGCCTCTCAAGGTTATCGACCACTACCTCCGGTCAATTTTCCACACTGACCTCAAACGCTTTCTCTATAAACGGAATATCGCGTTGAATTACTTAAACTATCAATAACCACCGCCCTTTTACTCATGACGTTGCCGAGACGTCTTCTGCGATCAACCGCGCTTTTTTTGTATCCATTGGTGGCGAAAAACCAACTTTTCGTTAATTATTCAAAAGTTATAGTGTGATGAAGGATACCGCTATGTATGACAATCTAAAAAGTCTGGGCATTACCAATCCTGAGGAAATCGATCGTTACAGCCTGCGGCAAGAAGCCAATAACGATATCCTGAAAATCTATTTTCAAAAGGATAGAGGTGAATTCTTTGCTAAAAGCGTGAAGTTTAAGTATCCACGCCAGCGCAAAACGGTGGTCGCCGATGGCATCGGTCAGGGTTATAAAGAAGTACAGGAGATTAGCCCTAACCTACGCTATGTGATTGACGAGCTGGACCAAATCTGCCAGCGCGACCGCTCAGAACTCGATCTCAAACGTAAGATCCTCGACGACTTGCGCCACCTGGAAAGCGTCGTCGCGAATAAGATCAGTGAAATCGAAGCCGATCTGGACAAGCTTACCCGCAAATAAAAAAGCTGCCGGGGCTTCATTTCGGGCCCCTCTCACTCTGCTGCTCCCTCTCATCCGCCTCACGGCTACCACCATTTTTCATCACTATGCCTCACAGCGGCTCAATACATATCATTTCGTTATCCTGCTGTATTTATTAATAAAAATAAAAAGCTATGTTCATCCTCCCTATTTATGGAGGTTATATGACTCAGGAAATCACGCTAACATGTTATTCGCTGCCAGCGGCCCCCGGACTGGATAACATCAAATTTGAAAAGGGGCGCGAGCACGACCGCCAGGCGCTGGGATTTATTCTGCCAGCGAATACGCAGCTGCAAATCCGCCAGCCAAATAACAACGCCGGTAACGCCAGACTCCGTCTGCTGTGCAATGACTCAGCGTGTGAGAAATCGCTTACGCTGAACGGCAACTGGCAAACGATCAGCACAACGGTCGATTCCGTTCCCTTTATTGATACCCTCTTTTTTGCGCAGGGCGGCGAGTTTTCGGTGATCTACCGACAGCCAACCAGCAATAAAAATTTGCCACACTGGCGTAAGGGGCAATCCGAAGACGCTTTTTTCCAGACCTGGGAAGAACAGGCGTCGCCTTTTGCCCTGCTGGAACTGGACCGCGTGCGTTTTCTGCTGCCCTGGGCGGATCGCGCTAATGTCATCAACGCCGGTATCACCGCGCTGGATGCATACTATACGCGAGTGATCGACGCCTATAATGACTGGACTGGTCTCAGCGATAGCCCTGCTTCGCCGCTTAATCAAAATGTCGCTAACCGCTATTTTATTAAAGCGGATAAACACGGCGTCGGCGCGGCTTATTATCTCCCCTGGTGGTGCGCGCAAACGGCAGCAACATTAAGCCAGGGGTGGATCGATAATGTCGCCACGCAGTGGACGATTCTGCATGAAATCGGTCACGGCTATCAGGGCGTCTTTATGAATGACGTCGACCTGCCAGTCGGTGAGGTGTGGAACAACATTTACGCCGCTTTTTTCCAGCAGCTTAACCTGAACCAGGGGAACCATCTTTATACCGACGGCTGGCTCTATGATTACGGGCGGCAGCCTGAGCAGGAGTTGCAATTCATTACCCATCTGCGGAATCGCACGCCGATTAGCGCCTGGGGCGTCCGACCCCGTCTGCAATTTCTGATGCTGATGTTATTTAAAGGCGGAACAGAAGCCTTCCGGGCGTTTAACCAGAACTACCGCGCGCTGGGTGCTGGCGAAAACTTTTTGCCCTGCGAGCATCGCCTGACCGATCTGCTGGCGGACGCCATCGCCACAGCCTCAGGTTATGACGTCGCGCCGTTTATTCAGCTGTGCGGCTTACCGGTCAATGCGTTCACCCGCGAGCAGATCGCCGCACAGGCGGTAAAACCCGTCTGGCCGCTTTACGATCTGCTGCCGGAGCGCGAATGGGAAAGCGCGCGCCAGCAGTTGGGACTGGACTCTTTTGTCTGGCTGGTTGAAAACGCCGAGCTGGCGGCGCTGAACAAAACGGGAACGCTCACGCTAACGCTGAATATCGATCAGCCGGAGCAACTTTATGGACGCGCCTTAACGCTACACGACAACGCCGGCAACACGTATACATTGCCCGTCAACGACAGTACGCTCACGTTAACTCCCCTGCCCATTGGCATTTACCATCTCACCCTGCCCAAAGGGCGATCGCAGAAATACCGCCCAGACACGGACTATGTGGTTATCCGCGAAGGGGAAAACGCGCTTACCGTTAATTTCACCGCCTTGCAGGACAGCGCCGCGCATAATGAGCAGTTGATTTTCCTCGGCTACGGCGACATGCCCTTCGCCCGTTTAGCCGTGGATCATGAGGCCAGACAATTAGTTCTGGACATCACGAAAGCCACGCCGCACAGCTACTTCGCGAATACCTTATACGCCAGCATAACGGTGTTAACCGCCAGCGGCGAAAAGGTTTTTGAACGTAAGATGAACGGAACAAACTGCGCCACCGGAAAAATTGTGGTGCCGTTTAGCGACCACTACCATCTTTATCTTTATCATGCCGAGCCTGGCCGCCTGAAAGCCTCGCCGGGCTATCTGACATTGGTCTCGTCGACGAAATATCAGTTACTGCGTCTTGATAGCGAAGGGCTTTATCATTTTTCGCTCAACAACGATCCTGCCGCAGATCTCCAGGCTATGTTTATCCATCGCGCAGATGCTATCCGCGCCTGCCCTTCATTGATGGCGCAACCTTATGCCGCTTGCAAAAACGATCTCTGGCTGATGCTCTCCCACATTGAAGAGCCGACCCGTAGCGCGTTAATGCGCGACAGCGTTGATGTGCTGCCGACGGATAACAGCGAGCCGGGCGAAGGCATCGGTAAAGGCGTGACGTTGCAGTTACGCGGACAAGGCGACAGAACGTTTTGCCAGCTTGCTTACGATAATCGGCAACAGCGTATGACAATAGAAACACTGGCCGGGCAGCCTCATCCCTACTATACCGCGACATACAGCACGCTCACGGTGAAGGAGGAGTCCGGCGAGGTTATCTATAGCCGTCATTATGATGGCATCACCCACTATTCAGCCGATAGCGATACGGTTGTTTTGCAAGCGGGAATGTACATTGAGCTCTTCCATGACGAACCTTACCGTTGCAGCGCCATCAATGAAACGACCGGGCAAAACGTCACGCTGAAAAAACACAACCGCTGGCGCGTGGTGAGCGATGGGCTGGAGGTCGACTCACCGGAACAAACGGAAGAGAAAAATACCTCCGATGCTGCCGCATTATATGGCGATAAATTCAGCTGGCAGCTTATTGGCAAGGAAGAAAATGGTTTTGCCAGTATGGAAATAGACATCCGTGCGCAACAATTTATCTTTACCGCATACCCAATTGTGCCGCATAGCGACTTCGCAACGGAATATGCGGCAGTGACGATTTATAATACGCGCGGTACGGTGGTTTACCGTCAGTCGATAAAAGGTTCGGTGCAGCTTGGCGGCTATACTGACGTCTGCGGGCTGGGTGAGGATTATACGATTGAGGTCTTTCATGCCGAGGGCGCAGACCAGTCGGTTATCCGCAACCCGCTCAATGGCGAAAGCTGGCCGCAGCCGCAACACGTGATCTGGCAGGTCACGGCGCGGGGATTGCAGCGCCTGACCACGAATTAACCCCCCCCATCACAGCGTCTTCGGGCGCTGTGAGATTACGTTGTCAAATGGCGGTTTTGCCTAATCCGGCCTACTACTTCGCCCAAGTTCCCTGCTCTGGTCAGCGAAGCGCCGCCGGACTTAACGCTGTTCATCCAGTTGTAGCGCCACATACAGCAACAGCCGATCGTCAAAATTTCCCAAATCCAGCCCGGTCAGTTCCGAAATACGATTTAGCCGATATTCCAGCGTGTTACGATGAATAAACAGCGCCTTAGAGGTCGCCAGCGGCTGGACATTATGGCGAAACCACGCCGTCAGCGTCCGACGTAATAATCCGTTGTTATCCATCGCTTTGAGTTTTACCAGCGGGCGCGCCAGCTCATTGGCCTGCCAGCCGCCACGCAGGCTATCTAACAGAACCGGCAGCATCAAATCCTGATAAAAATAGCTGCGGCTTTCTGGCATCCGCTGTTTGCCGACCATCATCGTGGTGCGCGCCGTGCGGTATGAGCGTGCAATACTGCCCGGCCCGGTAAAGTAATTGCCCAGCGCCACGCGAAAACGTAGCTGACCATTCTCTTTCATTCGCGAGATAAGCTGCTCTACGCGCTTACGATGATCTTCAGCATCCCAGCGACCAAACGAGTTTAAGGCGGGTTTGAGCACCACCATCTCGGTGAGAGACACAATGGCTATCAGGTTGTTACGCTCCGGCGTGGTAAGCGCATTCTGCAACTGCTGAAGTTCCGCCATTGCGCTATCGACGCCAAGCTGGCCGCTGTCGACTTCCACCACCGCCGCCACACGTGGCTGGTTCAAATCGATCCCCAAACGCTGCGCCCATTCCACCAGCGCCGGCGTATTTTCTTCGGCCTGAATCAGGTTCATCACCAGCTCTTCGCGCAAACGGCTATCCTGCGCCAAAAGGTGCATTAACCGCGACTGCTCCAGCATCATTTCGGCAGTCATACACACCAGTTCGCCATATTTACGCAGATGCTCTGGTTCGCCGGTGAGACCGATCACGCCGACAATTTCGCCCTCAAGGCGTAAGGGAAGATTAATCCCCTGACGTACCCCGTGCAGGTGTCGCGCCACGGCGTCGTCGATATCCACAACCCGGCCCTGCGACAGCACTAACAGCGCGCCTTCGTGCAATTCACCAATACGTTCCCGATCGCCGCTGCCGATAATACGCCCGCGGGCATCCATTACGTTGATATTGGTATCGATGATGCGCATAGTGCGCGCCACGATATCCTGCGCCATTTTGGTATCAAGATGCCAGCCAGCCATAAATCCCTCCTGTGAGCAGAGCACAAGCATAAGGAAGATGACAAGTCTCGACATTGTGCAAATGCACAAAACGGTGCAAATAAGTATGGTGTTGTGGGGGGTTTCACAGAAAAGTGTTGCCCCCTTCCATGGCGGAAGGGGGACAAAGGTGATTACTGCATCAGCAAATAAATAGAACTATCACCACGCTGAATATTCAGCGCCAGCACCGACGGCTTGCTGTCGAGAATTTTACGCAGCTCAGCGATATTTTTCACCGGCTGCTGGTTAGCGCCGATAATGACATCGCCTTTTTTGAGGCCAATTTGCGCGGCGGGTGAATTCGCTTTCACGCTGCTCACCACAACGCCTTTATCCTGGCCTTTATTGCTCATTTCAGCGCCTTCAATCCCGCTGAAGATGGTGCTGGAATCAACCTGACTCTGGCTGCTCTGCTGCAGTTCCAGATTAACCGTAATCGCTTTACCTTCACGCAGCAGACCGAGGCTGATTTTGCTGCCGACCGGCATAGTGCCGACCTGAGCGCGCAGCGCCGCAAAGCTGCTGATCGGTTTACCGTTCAGCGAGGTAATGACATCCCCGGCTTTGATACCCGCTTTCGCCGCGGACGAATTCGGCATCACCTGGCTGACGAACGCGCCACGCTGGGCGTCGACTTTCATCGCTTTCGCCAATTCGGAATTCAGCTCAGTCCCCATGATCCCCAGTTCGCCGCGTTTCACCTGGCCGTATTCCACCATCTGCGACGTCAGGTTTTTCACCATGTTACTGGGGATAGCGAAGCCGATACCGATGTTGCCGCCGTCCGGCGCCAGAATCGCGGTGTTAATACCGATCAGCTCACCGTTCAGGTTCACCAGCGCGCCGCCGGAGTTACCGCGGTTAATCGCGGCGTCGGTCTGAATAAAGTTCTCGTAATTTTCTACGTTCAGGCCGCTACGCCCCAGCGCCGAAACGATACCTGACGTCACCGTTTCGCCCAGACCAAACGGGTTACCAATAGCGACGGTATAATCCCCCACGCGCAGCGCGTCGGAGTCCGCCAGCTTAATCGCCGTCAGGTTCTTCGGATTCTGAATTTGAATCAGCGCGATATCAGAACGTGGATCTTTGCCCACCACTTTAGCATCGAATTTACGTCCATCGCTAAGCTGTACTTTAATCACGCTGGCGTTATCAACCACGTGGTTGTTGGTAACGACGTAGCCCTTCGCGGCGTCAATAATTACGCCGGAGCCCAGCGCCATGAATTTCTGTTGTTGACCGCCGTTGCCGCCGTTACCGCCGCCCTGGCAGAACGGAGAATTCTGGAACGGAGAACCGTCCTGGCAGAACGGGGAGTCATCGCCAAAGAACTGCTGGAAATTACGCGGCATACGCGGCGTATTCACCGTGGTGCTACCTTCTACATTAATACTGACCACCGATGGCATCACTTTTTCGAGCATCGGTGCCAGGCTTGGCATCTGCTGGGCAGTCATTGCTGAAGAGGACGTTTCAGCCGCCGTGGCAGACAGAGGCGACAATGCCAAACCTAAACTCAGAGCCAGTGCACTCATTGCTAATGTGGTTTTTTTCATGTGTTTCAATCTCGATTAACAGGTAACGCAAAATTGCTGTGTACGTCAGATTCATTTTATAACGCGAAGTTCCGGAACAAAGTTTCTGGAAAAAGTAAAAATTTATTGTCCATCTTTACAAAAGTCCATTTACTGTTCGACCGCCATCAAACGCCGATATTCATCCCATGCGTAAAGGTCAGTCATCCCGCTGATATAATCCTGAATCAACCGACAGCGATAATAATATTCCAGTACCGGGTACTCCGCCGAATCCGTAGGTAATTTACTGACGACTTCCACGTAGGCCAAACGATGGCGCGTAGAAAGTTTCTGAAATAAGCGCGATTCTATGGGGAAGCGTTTCAACCGTTCTTTTTCCACCAGCTCGCGAAAGTCGTTAAGCGACAAACTTAATAGCGGCTGATAGATATCTAATAACCCGCTGATCACCCGGTATCCCTGTAGTTCAAGCTGTTCTACATCCGGATGGCTAAACACATGTTCAACCGCCACATTCTTATAGAGTTCAAGCAGGCGGCTAAAACCGCTGGCATCTTCCAGTAACGCCTGATTGAAGGTACCGGCAAAAATCTGCGGCAAATTATCAATAAAACGCTGAGCGGCATAGGGCACCAGTTTATTTAATGTATTTACCCGTAAATACATAAAAAACTGATCTTCGGTACTGCGGCTTAATGTATTGGCGCGTGATTTTTCCCACGCATTTCCTACCACCAGCTCAAACAGCGAATCCTTCTCATGGTGGCCCCACGCGTGATATAAATGGTGGTAAAGCTGCTCAACGCTAAAGATTCTTTTCTCTACCGCATCTTCAAGATCGGCGACACAATAAGAAATATCATCTGCGGCTTCCATAATCCACGTTAATGGAAAGCGACTGTAAGGCGCTAACTGCAGTTCTTTACGTAACCTCGCAATATACTTCTCTTCAGAAAGATAATAGCCCGGTTTCTTCATTAAATAGCGATGGGAATCCGGCACCGGCCCTCGCCACCATGCCGGACGGGTATATTTTAAAATTCCGCCAACCTGCGCCCAGGTAAGATTCATCCGCATGAGCGTATGTACCAGACGAATTCCCTGTGCATTGCCTTCAAAATGGCAGATATCCTGACGTACCTTGCGGCGAATATCGTTCAGATTTTCTTCGCCTTCCTGTAACCGTAGCGAGGAAACCACACAGCGATCATGCGTGAGCGGCTGACTTTCCGCATCTTCCGGATGCAGCCGCTGACGAAACCAGTCATTGATCGCCGCCTCGCCAAAATGACCGAACGGCGGATTACCGATGTCGTGCATCAGGCAGGCCATTTCCACAATACTTTCAAAGGGACCGGTCAGCGCGTCCAGGCCGTACTCCTCCAGTCGGTTTTGCTCTTTCAGGCGGCTTAAAATCTCTTTCGCGATATAACGCCCCACCTGCTGCACCTCCATCGAATGCGTCAGGCGAGTACGTACTGCGGCATTGCGCTCCAGCGGGAAAACCTGCGTTTTTTGCTGCAAACGGCGTATAGCCGGAGAGTTGATAATCCGCCCGCGATCGCTTTCAAAAATCCGCAGGATCTCATGTTCCGTCTTTACGCCCTGCGGTGAACGATAACGACGATGCCAGTTAATTTTATTTCGGAAATCGATCGATGCCATATTCTCTCCCCGCCTGAGAAATGCGCTTCCCCATAAGCGCATGATAAACTATGCCCTCAAAACTGACTTATCGCGAGTAAATCTATGAAAATCGGCATCATTGGCGCAATGGAAGAAGAAGTTACGCTGCTGCGTGACAAAATTGACAACCGTCAGACGATTACGCTGGGCGGCTGCGAAATTTACACCGGCCAGTTGAACGGCACCGAAGTGGCGTTGCTGAAATCTGGTATCGGTAAAGTCGCGGCGGCGCTGGGCGCAACGTTGCTTCTGGAGCACTGCAAACCGGACGTGATCATCAATACCGGTTCCGCAGGCGGTCTGGCGTCCACGCTGAAGGTCGGCGATATCGTCGTCTCTGACGAAGCGCGTTACCACGACGCTGATGTGACCGCTTTCGGCTATGAATACGGGCAATTACCGGGCTGTCCGGCCGGATTTAAGGCCGATGATAAACTGATCGCCGCCGCAGAATCCTGCATCAGAGAGCTGAATCTGAACGCGGTACGCGGCCTTATTGTTAGCGGCGACGCGTTTATTAACGGCTCCGTCGGGCTGGCAAAAATTCGGCATAACTTCCCCGACGCGGTCGCCGTAGAGATGGAAGCCACCGCTATCGCACACGTCTGCTATAACTTCAACGTGCCGTTCGTGGTGGTACGCGCTATTTCTGACGTGGCCGATCAGCAATCGCACCTCAGCTTTGACGAATTCCTCGCGGTGGCGGCGAAACAGTCGACTCTGATGGTCGAGACGCTGGTACAGAAACTGGCGCATGGCTAAGCAAATGTTCAGGGCGCTGGTCGCCCTGCTGCTTACGCTCCCGGTGTGGCTTTACGCTGCGCCGCGCGTCATTACCCTCTCTCCCGCCAATACGGAGCTCGCTTTTGCCGCCGGGATTACGCCCGTTGGCGTCAGCAGCTATTCCGACTACCCGCCCGAAGCGCAAAAAATAGAACAGGTCT
Source organism: Salmonella sp. SAL04162 (assembly GCF_046551535.1). Lineage (NCBI taxonomy): Bacteria > Pseudomonadati > Pseudomonadota > Gammaproteobacteria > Enterobacterales > Enterobacteriaceae > Salmonella > Salmonella sp. SAL04162. The sequence goes on along the minus strand of NZ_JBGDVX010000009.1, from coordinate 175,800 downwards.
CTACCTGGCAGGGAATGAATCTGGAACGCATTGTGGCGCTGAAGCCGGATCTGGTCGTCGCCTGGCGCGGCGGTAATGCGGAACGCCAGGTAAACCAACTGACGTCATTAGGTATTAAGGTCATGTGGGTGGACGCGGTAACCATCGAACAGATCGCCGACACGCTCCGTCAACTGGCCGCCTGGAGCCCGCAGCCGGAAAAGGCTCAGCAGGCAGCGCAGACATTGCTAAACGAGTACGCCGCTCTCAACGCCGAGTATGCCGGTAAAGCTAAAAAGCGCGTCTTTCTTCAGTTTGGCATGAATCCTCTGTTTACCAGTGGTAAAGGGTCTATTCAACATCAGGTTTTGACGACCTGCGGCGGAGAAAACGTCTTTGCTGACAGCCGCGTGCCGTGGCCGCAAGTCAGCCGTGAGCAGGTGCTGGCAAGGCATCCCCAGGCCATTATCGTGGCCGGAAAAGCGGGCGAAATTCTCAAAATTGAACAATACTGGGGAAACCTGTTAAAAATTCCGGTTATTCCGCTTAACAGCGACTGGTTTGAACGCGCAAGCCCGCGTATTATCCTCGCCGCAAAACAACTCTGTAATGCGCTTTCACAGGTGAATTAGAGCCTGTCTTACCAGGCTCCCAGTGGGGATTCGACAATGCTCGTCTATTGGCTGGATATTGTAGGCACGGCTGTATTTGCTATCTCTGGCGTGTTGCTGGCCGGGAAATTACGTATGGACCCGTTCGGCGTCCTGGTGCTCGGCGTCGTTACTGCCGTCGGCGGCGGGACAATCCGCGATATGGCGCTGGATAACGGCCCGGTATTCTGGGTTAAAGATCCTACCGATTTGGTCGTCGCCATGGTCACCAGTATGCTGACCATCCTGCTGGTTCGCCAGCCAAGACGTCTGCCGAAATGGATGTTGCCGGTACTGGATGCGGTCGGGCTGGCGGTGTTTGTCGGCATTGGGGTGAATAAAGCCTTCCTCGCTGAAACGGGGCCATTAGTGGCAGTCTGTATGGGCGTGATTACCGGCGTCGGCGGCGGGATTATTCGCGATGTTCTGGCACGCGAGATTCCCATGATCCTACGCACCGAAATCTATGCCACGGCCTGTATTATCGGCGGGATTGTTCACGCCACCGCGTTTTATACGTTTTCAGTACCGCTGGAAAGCGCCAGCATGATGGGTATGGTCGTCACGCTGTTCATTCGGCTGGCGGCCATTCGTTGGCATTTGAAATTGCCGACGTTTGCACTGGATGAAAACGGACGTTGATATTGTTTTGCCCGATGGCGCTACGCTTATCGGGCCTACAGGAAAGATGTTGTAGGCCGGATAAGACGCTCGCGTCGCCATCCGGCACAACGAACAGCAATCAAATGCTGAAGGAAGAGCCACACCCGCAGGTACTTTTCGCATTCGGGTTGGTTACAATGAAGCGGGAACCTTCCAGGCCTTCGGTATAATCCACCGAACCACCCACCAGATACTGCAAACTCATCGGGTCAACCACCAGGCCAACGCCCTGTTTTTCGATGGTCATATCCCCTTCGTTAACCTGATCGTCAAAGGTAAAACCATACTGGAAGCCGCTGCAACCACCGCCGGTGATATACACGCGCAGTTTCAGATTCGGGTTATCTTCGTCAGCGATAAGACTTTTTACTTTATTCGCTGCTGCGTCGGTAAACTGCAGCGGCAGCGCTACGTCATCACTCATATTTTGCTCCAAACGACATCGGTAATTGGATAAATTTTCACCCAATATTGGCAGTCATTATCTAATACCCTGGTAATTCGTTCAAGTATTCTCGCCCGCGGGCGCATTCTGGTTTTTCGCCGCCTGTTCCGCATCCTGCTTCGCCAGAGTGCGCGCCAGGATGGTTGAGTATAACGGTTTCCCGCCCAAAAACTGGGCTAATAGTGTCGCGCCAAGACAGGTGATAATCATTGGCAAAATGAGCTGGTAGTTATCGGTCATCTCCAGCACCAGCACAATCCCCGTCAGCGGGGCGCGCACCGACGCCGCCATCAGCGCCCCCATCCCGGCAATCGCAAAGGTACCGGCCTCCAGGTGATACTGCGGAAAAAGCACTGCCGCCGCCATACCGAAGGCCGTACCAAGCAGCGTTCCCAGCGCCAGCATCGGGGCGAAAATGCCCCCCGGCGCGCCGGAAGAAAAGCAAAGCAGCGTCGTGACCACCCGGGTAATAAAGATGAACAGCAGTAGCCCGACGCTAAAATTACCTGCCGCGGCGATAGGAATAAGGTTAAATCCGCCGCCTGCCGCTTCCGGCTCAATCAACCCCAGAATACCGCACAGGCCGCCGATCGCGCCGCCCATTAGCACCCATTTTTTAATTTCGCCGCCATGAAAGCGCTGAAACATATCCTGGGTACGCAGCACCAACGAATTAAATACCGGCCCGACGCAGCCAAAAATAATACCGAGGATAAGGTATAACCACAGCGTGTTAACCGGCGCATCAGACAGTTTGCCGACTTCAATAATCGGCGCTTCGCCGTTAAATATGCGGAACACAATGCTCGACATGATGACGCCGGTAAACACCGCTTTAATCGAAATCAGGTTGTAGCGAAACTGCGGGCGCATCTCTTCAATAATAAACAGGATACCCGCCAGCGGCGCGTTAAACGCCGCAGAGAGCCCCGCCGCCGCGCCGGTCGCCAGCAACGTATGCCGCGCTTCGGCGCTGCGCATACGAAAAACATCCAGCACCATGCGCCCCAGGTTGCCCCCGATTTGCACCGTTGGCCCTTCGCGCCCTAACACCATTCCTGCGCCCAACGTTCCCATCCCGCCGATAAACTTCACCGGCAACACGCGCCACCAGCGCACCGGACGTAACTCCTCCAGCGCGCCTTCAATTTCCGGGATACCCGAGCCGCCGGCTTCCGGTGCAAATTTTCGCACCAAAAAATAGCCGACCATCGCCAGTAACGCCGAAAGGATAAAGGCCAGCGGCCAAAGCAAAAACGCATGGTCCGCGACCTGAACCAGCGCGCCAATGCGCATGTTTTGTACCCAGGAAACCGTCTTTTCAAAGGCGACGCCAACCAGTCCGGTAAGCGTGCCGACAACGGCCGCCATGAACAGGATGGCCAGCGGCGTTTTATCCCGCTGCATTAACCGGCGAATCTGATCTCTGCGCCGTAAACGCACAATTTGCTGAGCTAAAAAGGTGGAAGTGTCTGTTTTCATCAGAAGATCATTAATTGGTAATACAAATCTAAAGTCGGCATTCTACTCGCCAACGCCGCGAAAATCCCCTGCAAATCGTATTGTTTCAAATGCGTAAAACTTTCATAACCTTCTCTGAATAACTTAGAATAGCGGGTATTCACTTTTTCTACGAACCAGGAATCTTTCCATGAGTAAGTCTGAAAATCTCTATAGCGCGGCCCGCGAGCTGATCCCCGGCGGTGTGAACTCCCCTGTTCGCGCCTTCACTGGCGTGGGCGGCACCCCGCTGTTTATCGAAAAAGCGGACGGCGCGTATCTGTACGATGTCGATGGCAAAGCGTATATCGACTATGTCGGTTCCTGGGGGCCAATGGTACTGGGGCATAACCATCCGGCTATCCGCAATGCGGTAATCGAAGCTGCGGAGCGCGGTTTAAGCTTCGGCGCGCCAACCGAAATGGAAGTGAAAATGGCGGAACTGGTCACCAACCTGGTGCCGACCATGGACATGGTGCGCATGGTGAACTCCGGTACCGAAGCGACCATGAGCGCGATTCGCCTGGCGCGTGGTTTTACTGGCCGCGATAAGATTATCAAATTCGAAGGCTGCTACCACGGCCACGCCGACTGTCTGCTGGTCAAAGCCGGTTCTGGCGCGCTGACGCTCGGTCAGCCAAACTCGCCGGGCGTGCCGGCAGATTTCGCGAAACATACGCTGACCTGCACTTATAACGATCTGGCGTCAGTGCGCGCGGCGTTTGAACAATATCCGCAGGAAATCGCCTGTATCATCGTCGAACCCGTGGCGGGCAATATGAACTGCGTCCCGCCGCTGCCGGAATTCCTGCCCGGCCTGCGCGCCTTGTGCGATGAGTTCGGCGCGCTGCTGATTATCGACGAAGTGATGACCGGTTTTCGCGTAGCGCTGGCCGGAGCCCAGGATTACTACGGCGTCGTGCCGGACCTGACCTGTCTGGGTAAAATCATCGGCGGCGGGATGCCGGTAGGCGCGTTTGGCGGTCGTCGCGATGTAATGGATGCGCTGGCGCCAACGGGCCCGGTTTACCAGGCGGGCACCCTTTCCGGCAACCCGATTGCGATGGCGGCCGGTTTCGCCTGCCTGAATGAAGTCGCCCAGCCCGGCATTCATGAAACGCTGGATGAGCTCACCACCCGTCTGGCGGAAGGTTTGCTGGAAGCTGCCGAAGAAGCGAATATTCCGCTGGTGGTTAACCATGTCGGCGGCATGTTCGGGATTTTCTTCACCGACGCTGAGAGCGTAACTTGCTATCAGGACGTGATGGCGTGCGACGTTGAACGCTTTAAGCGTTTCTTCCACCTGATGCTGGAGGAAGGCGTGTATCTGGCGCCATCGGCGTTTGAGGCGGGTTTTATGTCGGTCGCACACAGCATGGACGACATTAATAATACCATTGACGCCGCACGTCGGGTGTTTGCGAAATTGTAAAGGATGAATTGCCGGGTGACGATTACCCGGCCTACATTCTACGCCGTAGGCCGGATAAGGCATTTATGCCGCCATCCGGCAAACTCAGCGGCTCTGTTTACGTAGCAAATAGATAAAGTACGGCGCGCCAATAAAGCTTGAAAGCAGTCCCGCCGGGATCTGATACGGAAATAGCGCCATCCTGCCGCACCAGTCGGCAAAGACCAGTAAAACGCCCCCTGCCAGCGCCGAGATGACCATATGCGGCATCGTCCGGCGAAAACCGAGCATCCGCGCAATATGCGGCGCCATCAGTCCAACGAAACTCAGCGGCCCAATGGTCATCGTCGCAGTTGCCGTCAAACAAGCCGCCAGCGCCAGCAGCGCGATACGCGACGGCGTAAGCGCCATGCCCACCGCGCGCGCGGCATCGCCGCCCAGTGGCAAAATCGTTAACCAGCGGCGACACAACGGCACAATGGCCAGCAAAATTACCATCACGATCGCGGTTCGCGTAACCTGCCCGCCAGTGGCGTTATAGGTAGATCCTGCAATCCAGGTCAACACTTCCGCCATCCGCGGGTCGCCGCTCGCCTGGAGCATCATTAGCAGCATGGTAAACGCGGTGCTGAGCGCCATCCCCGCCAGCAACATCCGTTGCGGCGAGAAACCGCCGCGTCCGGCGGCTATCATAATAATCAGCAGTGTCGCCGCCGCGCCCAGGCTTCCGGCGGGCAGTAGCCAACCGAAGGCATTCCCCGGCACCAAAAACAGCATCAACACCACGCCAAACGCGGCTCCGGAACTGATCCCCAGCACTTCCGGACTGGCCATTGGGTTACCGGTCAGACGCTGAATAATGCAGCCCGCCACCGCCAGCATGACACCCGCCATTAACGCCGCCAGTATCCGCGGCCAGCGCCACGGCATCAGTTCCTCAAGCAGCGTTCCGCTCGCCCACGTCCAGCCGTGCGCGTCGCGACCAAAAGAGAGCGCGACCCATGTTGCCAGCAGCAGGAGCGCGCCACCGGCAACGGCAAAAGCGAGGACATGCCGACGCTCCGCTGCCACACGATCGCTGGCGTTCATATCCGGCGCGCTCATGCTTTTAAGCCGCGGCAGCAGCCACAGGAGCAGCGGCGCGCCGATTAACGCCGTCACTGAACCGGTGGAGACCTCCATCCAAACGCGGGTGAGCCAAAGGATAATCTGATCGGATAGCCACAAAATAAGCGCCCCAATGAGCGGCGCCAGCATCAGGCGCGCCAGCAGACGTCTTGCGCCAAGCATTTTCGCCAGCAGCGGCGCAAACAGGCCGATAAAACCGATAATGCCCACCGCGTTGACCAGCAGCGCGCTCAACACAATCGCCAGCGACAGCGCCGCCAGACGCGCTAACGACAGCGCCAGCCCCAGATTACGCGCAACGCCGTCATCCAGCCCCATCAGCGTCATCGGGCGTAACAACAATAACGTGAGCATCACACCGCCCAGCAACTGCGGCCACAGACGCTGCACGCCGCTCCAGTCGGTTTGCGTCAGCGTTCCGGTGCTCCATAAAAACATGCTTTGCAACTGATCGTGGTGGAAAATCACCAATAGCTGGTTGATAGCCCCACAATAGAGGCTGACCACCAGCCCGGCGAGGATCAGGGTCACTGGCGACAGACGTTTGCCCCACGCCACGCCGAACACCAGCGCGCCGACGATACAGGCTCCCGTCAGGGCGGCAAACTGCGTCGCCAGCGCGCCGGGAATCGCCCATAGCGTAGTCACCGTGATCCCCAATTGCGCGCCGGTCGCCACGCCCAGCGTGGTCGGTTCCGCCAGCGGGTTACGCAATACTTGCTGGAACAGGACGCCTACCAGCCCAAGCCCCGCGCCCACCAGCAGCGAAATCGCCAGTCTTGGCAGCAGGCTGTAATGAAAAATCATCTGCTCAATGATGTCGATATCCGGTGACCAGATAGCCTGTTGCCACTGGCTGCGCGGTAGAGCAACGGAGAAGTTAACCCATGTCAGCCAGCAGGCGGCAACAAACAGCGCCAATAACAGCAACGCCGGATGGCGGCTTCGCCTTATCCGGCCTACAAAGCGCCCGAACCGTAGGTCGGATAAGGCGCTTTTCGCGCCGCCCTCCGGCATTTCACGTTTTCTGCTCACGCTTTGCCTCCCAACACGTTATCCAGGATGCGGACAAAATGCATCGTGGAGAGGGTCGCGCCATAGAACCAAACGGCGGGCACCCGGTGAAAGCGCCCGGCGCGGACAAACGGCATGGCCTGCCACAGCGGCGTTGCCATCAGCGCGTTCATATCGGTGCTATTCCCGTGATCGAAGCAGATCACATCCGCTTCTTTATACATCGCCAGCCGATCGATGCTGACCGCCGTACTGCCCCAAAAGTTGGTTTCACCCTGCCAGGCATTGACAATGCCATACTCGTCCAGCACCTCCTGGAACAGGCAATTCGGGCCGAGCACCAGCATATGCCGCGGATCGATAAGCGTCGTCATCAGTAACGGACGCCCCCCGCGGCGGATAAAATGCGGCTTCTGGCTGGCGATGAAGCGATCGTATTGCGCCAGATGTTTTTCTGCCGCAGCTTCCAGATTCAGCGTCTGCGCCAGTTCAACCAGCGAGCGTCGGGCCACCGCCAGCGGCTTTTTGCCGTCGCTAAAATTAAACCCGCGCCCCGGCGCGATCCGCGCCAGTTTTTCCAGCGAGGGTCCGTAACCTGCCGACCAGACCATAAACGACGGCTTCATCTCCGTCAGCAGTTCGAGATTGGGTTCAGTGCGAAGACCCACATCAATCACCGAATCCGGCAACGGCGGTTCGCTAACCCACAGCTTATAATTTGGTACGTCCGCCACGCCATAAGGCGTAATACCGAGCGCCAGCAGCAGCTCAACTGGCAGCCACTCCAGCGCCACAATCCGGCGGGGATCGATAGCGGCAGCCTGCGCCGTATTCATTTGCCACAGCAGCGGCGAGAGCGCCATCGCCGTTAATAAACGGCGGCGAGTAAGAGGATATAAATCACGCATTAATACACAAAACTCACAGGTGCGGCGCCCGCCGGATGCGGAAGGATACCCATCGGGATACCGTAAATCTTCTCCAGCGTTTCACTGCGCATCAGTTCCGCAGGCGTTCCTTGCGCAATCATTTCACCGCCGCGTAGCGCGACTAAATAATCACAGTAGCGGGCCGCCATGTTGATATCGTGCAGCACCGCAACCACCGTCAGCCCGCGCTGCTGGCTTAAGCGATGCACCAGCGCCAGCACGTCAACCTGATGGGCGATATCCAGCGCTGACGTCGGCTCATCCAGCAGCAAACAACGGCTGTCCTGCGCGACCAGCATGGCAATCCACGCGCGCTGGCGCTCGCCGCCGGAAAGGCTGTCTACCAGACGATGCGCCAGCGGTTTTAAGCCGACCAGCGTAATCGCCTCTTCTACTTTTTCCCGGTCCGCGACGCCAAAGCGTCCCAGCGCGCCGTGCCACGGATAGCGGCCAATCGCCACCAGTTCGCGCACCGTCATTCCTTCCGCCTGCGGCAATTGTTGAGGCAGATAGGCAACTTTGCGGGCAAACGCCTTGCTGCTCCAGCTCGCCAGCGGCTGATTGTCGAGCAGAATATCCCCTTCGGAAGGCGGCTGATGGCGGCCCAGCATTTTTAACAGCGTGGATTTACCGGAACCATTATGACCAATAAGTCCGGTGACGCGACCTGCGGGAAACGTTAACGAGAGAGGGTGTAAAAGCGTGCGGCCCGGCACACGAAAGGCGACGCTTCGCAGCGCAAAGGTGGTATCGGAATGAATGTGGTTTTCCTGCATCGCAGCCAACTTGTAAAACGGGCACGGCCAGCCGTGCCCAAAAAGAAATTAGAAACGGAAGGTTGCCGTTGCAACGACCTGACGTTCTGCGCCCCAGAAACAGCCGTAGGTCTGGAAGCAGCTGGCGACGTATTCGCGGTCGAGCAGATTATTAACGTTAACCGCAATGCTGGAGCCCGCCATACCAAAACGCGCCAGATCGTACTTGACGACCGCATCCATCACTGCTGCGCTGCCTACCTTGAAGCTATTGGCCGGATCGCCGTAACTGGAACCAATAAAACGACCGCCTGTTCCCAGCGTTAAACCTGACAACGGACCGTCGTTGAAGGTGTAATCGCCCCACAACGACGCCATGTGTTCAGGCACCTGCTCTGGCGTATTCCCTTTCAGATTAGTGTCTTTCGTGTATTCAGCATCAGTATAAGTGTAAGACGCCGTCATATTGATGTTAGCCGTCAATGCTGCTTTGGCTTCCAGCTCTACACCTCGCGCACGAATTTCGCCTGCCGGCACCTGCGCTAATGGGTTGGTTGGATCGGCGGTCAGGTTATTGGTTTTGGTCAGCTGATAAACGGCACCCGTAACAACAACCGGCATGTCTTTCGGTACATATTTCACCCCTGCTTCATATTGCTCGCCTTTTGACGGCTTGTAAGAAACGCGTGGGGTGCTCCACAAATCGAAGGCGCTTGGCTCGAAAGATTGGCTATAGCTGAAGTAAGGTGAAATTCCATTATCGAATACGTAGTTTACGCCACCGCGCCAGGTGAACTGGTGGTCATTACGTTCAATATATCCTTCTGTCGGCGTAGTGGAATTCTGACGCACCGTTGTCGCTTGTTTAGACCAGTCATAACGGCCGCCGAGAGTAAATACCCACTTATTCCATTCCGCCTGATCCTGAACATAAAGGCCTGTTTGTTTACTTTCGTTCATCTGGTACGGCTCGGCGCCGCCGAAAGCAAAGTATTCAGGATGGTAATTGTTATAGAGATCGATTGACGGCGCGCTACCAAACGTCGCGTTAATATCATTACGCATACGCATGAAATCGACACCCGTCAGCAACGTATGATCAATATCGCCGGTCGCGAATTTACTTTCCAGTTGTGTATCTACGCTGAAATTCTGTAAACGCTCGTTGTCAACGATAGTACCGCGGTTAAGCGTATGGCCGTCCGCCGCAATCCCCGTGCCATAGACGCTTTTTTGCGCGGTTTTCATTTCGACAAAACGTAAATTCTGGCGCACGGTAAAAGTGTCGTTGAAGCCATGCTCGAAACTGTATCCCACCATTTTCTCGTTACGAGAATAGGTGTTGTTTGACGCCCCTTCGTTGAAATCCGTTGGCAGACGTTTACCATTCGGTAACGGTTCAACCGTTCCCTCTTTCGGCAGCCAGCCGTAGTAGCCGGTCTCTGGTTCGTTCTGGAAATAAGAAAGGAACGTAAAATTCGTTTTCTCATCCGGACGCCAGGTAAAAGAGGGCGCAATCGCATAGCGCTGCGACTCAGAGCTCTTTTGCTGTTCGTTTGTCGAACGCGCCAGTCCCGTCAGACGATATGAGAACTCACCGTTGTCATCCAGGGAATCACTAAAATCAAAACCGGTCTGGAACAAATTGTCCGTCCCCATTTTGAATTGAATTTCTTTCAGCGGCTCAGTAGTCGGCCGCTTGCTAACCATCGAAATGATACCACCCGGGTTGCTCTTACCGTAGAGAACGGACGTTGGGCCACGCATCAACTCAACACGCTCAAGCATGTAGGGATCAATAACCGCATCGTTGTAGAAGTTCCCCTGCAATTTCAGGCCATCCAGATAGTTGTTCTGGCTCAGGCCGACGGAAGAGAAGCCACGGATAATCACGAAGTCATAGGTATTGGAAGCGCCGCGACTGCTTACCGTTACGCCCGGCGTGTAACCCAACGCTTCTTTTACTGACTGGAATTGATGCATCTGCATCTCTTCGTTAGTGACCACCGAAACCGACTGTGGCGTTTTTTCGATAGGTGTATCAGTTTTGGTGGTAGTGGCGGAACGCTTCGCGGCGATGGTCGGAGCCGGTCCCCAGGCACTTTCCTGCGCGGCAGGCGCTGCGGTTACGGTAATGGTTTCTTCTTTCGGTTGAACCGCCGCCTGTGCATAGACAGACATGCCGCTAACCGCTGTGGCTACTACAACTGCGATTTTACGCAGTGAGGAGTTTGGCTGAGCAGTTTTAAGACGCGCCATTGGTATATCTCTGATGAAAGTGAATGATAACGTAAACGATAATTATTATTATAACCGCAGCATGATAGGCGAAATATCGTCGCAATGGCAAGCGATACGCGGCCCTACGAGAACTAAGGGGTTAAGAAATAACCAGATGAAAAGGAAGGGTTAATAAATTAGACTGAAATGTTATTTATGGAGGATTTGCCGGATGGCGACGTAAGCGTCTTATTCGGCCTACGTCGCACATAATGGGGTCGTAACGGTGTAGACCGGGTAAGCACAGCGCCACCCGGCACTATTACCGTGATTAATTGCCGCCGAACATCTCCTTAATCCAGCCGGCAACGCCGTCGCTCTTCTCTTCTTTCGGCGGCTGTTGCTGCGCAGGCTGCTGCGGCTGAGACGACTGATCGAACGGATTGCCTGACGGCTGCTGTTGCTGCTGCATCATCTCGCCCTGCTGGCACAGCGTATTTGGATCGTCCGTCCAGACCGGCAGAGTGCGCATACCGCCGCTACAGACAAAATTACCGTCGTAATCAACGCCCATATCCACCACATCTTCCGGCGGCGTCAGAACTAAAGGCGTCGGCGTCTGGTTCGCCAGATAGCGCTGGTAAATCGCCATCGCGCCGCTGGCACCGTACAATTTCGTCGGCTGGTTGTTATCACGGCCTACCCAGGTGATAGTCACCTGGCTGCCGTCAATCCCGGCAAACCAGGTATCGACATTGTTGTTTGTCGTCCCGGTTTTACCCGCCAGATGCAGACCCGGATATTTCGCGCCAAGCTGACGCCCCGTACCACGCTGGACGACCTGCTGCATTGTCCAGAGCGTCAGGTAAGCCGCCTGTGCCGGTACGGCGCGTTCAGCTTGCGGATAACTTTGGTACAACACCTTACCATCTTCCGCAATAACCGAACGCAGCGCTGATAACGGCGCGCGATTTCCGCCGCTGGCGATAGTCTGGAACGCCTGCGCCACTTCGATCGGCGTCAGGTTCAGCGCCCCTAACAGCATCGCCGGAACCGGATTGAGCTGATCTTTCGGCACGCCGAGCTTCGTCCAGGTATCGGTTACCGCCGGTAAACCTAACGCCATCCCCAGATTGACCGTCGGTACGTTCATTGAGCGAGTTAACGCATCCACCAGCATCACTTTCCCGCTTTCGCTGTAGCGACGATCGTCGTTCTGCGGCGACCAGACCTGACCATTCGGCTGGCGCAGAGAAATCGGCGCATCGGCAATCCAGGTGTTCAGACGGTATAAGTTCGGCTGACTTAACGCGGTCAGATAGGTCGCCGGTTTCGCCAGCGACCCGATGGAACGGCGCGCCTGCATGGCACGGTTATAGCCGGCATACTGCGGCTCCGCCCCGCCAACCATCGCGCGCACCTCGCCGCTAAAGCGATCCACCACCACCATCGCGGTTTCCAGATCGCTCAATTTACGCTGCTTCTTCAACGCTGGAATGCCTTCGACAACGGCTTTTTCTGCGGCATCCTGCGCCACGGAGTCAAAGGTGGTGAAGATCTTCACGCCGGAGAGATCTTTAATTTTATCCCCCAGCTTCGCCTGCAGTTCCTGACGAACCATCTGCATAAACGCTGGCTGCGGTGAAATAACGCCGCCGCGCGGCTGTACGCCAAGCGGACGTGCGCTCAGCATGTCATAGAGTTCCTGATCGATGATTTTCTGCTGCTGTAACAGGCGTAACACCAGGTTACGACGCTCCAGCGCCAGTTTCGGGTTGCGCCACGGGTTATAAATCGACGCCCCTTTTACCATCCCCACCAGTAACGCCTGCTGATCGAGGCTCAGTTCCTCTACCGGACGACCAAAGTAATACAGGCTCGCCAGCGGAAAACCGCGAATTTCATTGTCCCCGCTTTGACCGAGGTAGACCTCGTTCATGTACAGCTCAAGAATACGATCTTTACTGTAACGGGCATCCATGATCAGCGCCATGTAGGCTTCATTCGCTTTACGCCAGTATGATCTTTCGCTGGAGAGGAACAGGTTCTTCACCAGCTGCTGGGTTAGCGTACTGGCCCCCTGCACCGTGCGTCCCGCCGTCAGGTTGGCCAGCACCGCACGCCCGATAGAGTAAAGACTAATGCCATCATGCTCATAGAAATGACGGTCTTCCGTCGCCAACAGCGTATCGACCAGCAGATCCGGGAAACCGCTGCGCGGGACGAATAAACGCTGCTCGCCATTTGGCGAAGAAAGCATGGTGATAAGCCGCGGATCGAGACGGAAGAAGCCAAACTGGCGGTTGTTATCCAGATTGACGATGGTTTCCAGACGCCCGTCACTGAACGTCAGCCGCGCGCGCACCTGCCCTTCTTTGCTGTCCGGGAAGTCAAACGGACGACGGATCATCTCAATGCTATTGGCCTGCACGGTAAATTCGCCGGGACGGGTCATCTTCGTCACCAGACGATACTGCGTCGCTTCCAGCAATTTCACCATCTCGTTTTTGCTGACAGGCATGTCTGGCTCAAGGTTCACCATCCGGCCATATACCGCCGCCGGAAGCTGCCAGACCTTGCCATCAATACGGCTGCGGATTTTTTGATCCAGATAGACGCCGTAAATGGCGAACAGCACCACAAAAACGATAAACAGTTTTAGCAATAGCCACAGCCAGCCGCGCTTGCCACGAGGCTTACGCCCTTTGCCCTTACCTTTACGCGGCATCGGTTCTTCATCCTCATAGTCATCATCATAATCGTCGTCATGCTGCCGACGACGGCTCACCTTTTGTTTCACAGGACGTGACGGTTTCCCCTTACGTCCAATCGGCTCGCGGTCATTCCCCGCCATGCTTTTTCTCCGCAACATACAGGCGCAAAGGCCCGATTCTCTATTCTTCCGCCAGACGACAGAAGAAGAAATCTCTCAATTTACCCTTTTGCCGGATGGCGATTAACGCCTTATCCGGCCTGGAGGCAACGTATAACACGTCACGAATACTTCTTCGTGCGCCGCGTTGGGGCCGTATTCGCCGGATCGTCCGGCCAGACATGTTTGGGGTAACGGCCCTTCATCTCTTTTTGCACTTCTCGATACGCCCCCTGCCAGAAAGCGCTTAAATCGCGCGTAATCTGTAGCGGTCGCTGCGCAGGCGAAAGCAGCTCCAGCACCAGCGGCACGCGGCCCTGAGCGATGGTTGGAGTCTTCGCTTCGCCAAACATTTCCTGCATTCTGACCGCCAGAGCGGGCGGGTTATCTTCATGATAACGAATCGTTATTCGGCTTCCCGTCGGCACAGTGTAATGCCCAGGCAGTTCACTATCCAGACGTTGCAGCATGGCATAGTCAAGCAGTCCCCGTAACGCCTGAGTCACATTCAGAGATTTCAGACTCCGTAACGACTGTACGCCTGTCATGTGCGGCAGCAACCAGTTTTCCAGAGTCGCCAGCAGCGACGCCTCATCCACGGCAGGCCAGTCATATTCCGGCAGCCATTTCGCCGCACAGTGCAGACGCAGACGGAACTGCTCCGCTTCCGGCGTCCAGTTAAGGACGGCCAGACCTTTATCGCGGATGCCGTTCAGCATCGCCTGATGAAGCTCCTCTTCAGACGGTTTCGCCAGTGGCTGAACGCTAACCGTCAACTGTCCAATACGCATTCTGCGCCACGCTTTCAACGTTCCCTGCGCTTCGTCCCATTCAACCGTGTCAGACTGGCGCAGTAAATCAGGACACGCCTGAATCAGCGAGGCGATATCCAGCGGCTGCGCCAACAATATTCGGGCGTCCGGCGAGGCGCTACCTTGCAGCAACAGCGGCGCGATCAGCCATTCATGACGTCCCAACGCGTCATCCGCATCTAACATCGCGCCCATACCATTGGCTAACTGATAGCGCCCTTCCTGACCACGACGCCGCGCGATGCGGTCGCTAAACGCTCTGGCCAATAGCGGCATAATAAGCGCGCTATCCGGCTCGCCATTACGCACCTGCAGCCGTTTTAAAAGCTGCTGGCTACGCTGCTGCCAGCCCGGCTGTCGCCGCGAAAATAGCACGCTTAAATCCGTACCGCCGCCGCGCGGCGGGTCCTCAAGGATGGCCGCGAGCATGGCGGCGGTGGCGGCGCTATCGCCCTCGCCGGCGTTGACTAACATCGCCGCCAGGCGCGGCTCGTTACCTGTTGCCGCCATTTTCCGCCCCCGCGCGCTTAACCGCTCGCCCTCCAGCGCGCCTAACATCAATAATAAACGGCGGGCGGCCTGAAGATTCACCTCCGGCGGCCTGTCCAGCCAGAAAAGCGATGCCGGATCGTGACATCCCCACTGCAACACTTCCATCAACAAACCGGAGAGGTCGCTGTGTAAGATTTCCGGATCGCTTTGCGCCGCCGCCCGCTCCGCCTGTTCTTTTGCCAGCAGATGTAAACAGATACCCGGCGCCAGTCGTCCGGCGCGCCCCGCGCGCTGCGTCATTGACGCCTGACTGATACGCTGCGTAACCAGCCGCGTCAGTCCCGTTCGCGCATCGAATCGCGCAACGCGCTCCTGAGCGCTATCGACGACCAGACGAATCCCTTCAATCGTCAAACTGGTTTCGGCAATGTTAGTCGCCAACACCACTTTACGCATCCCGGCGGGTGCGGGAACAATCGCTTTGCGTTGCGCCTCCAGAGACAATGCGCCATACAGCGGACAAAGCAGGACATCACTCCCTACCCGCGACGCCAGATGTTCATGAACGCGCTGTATTTCGCCTACGCCGGGTAAAAATAGCAGCAGCGAACCGTTTTCATTGCGCAGCAGTTCCGCTGTCGCCATCGCGACGGCTTCATCAAAACGCAAATGCGCCGCAAGCGGTTGATAACGTCGCTCCACCGGGAACGCGCGCCCCTCCGAGACGATCGTCGGCGCATCAGGCAGTCGCTGACAGAGCCTGTCGTTATCCAGCGTCGCTGACATGATTAACAGCCTGAGATCGTCACGAAGCCCTTGCTGGATATCCAGCAACAGCGCCAACGCTAAATCCGCCTGTAAACTGCGCTCATGAAACTCATCCAGTATCACCAGCCCCACGCCGCGTAATTCGGGATCGCGCTGAATCATTCTGGTCAATACGCCTTCTGTCACTACTTCCAGCCGGGTACGCGGCCCCACGCAACTTTGCGCGCGCATCCGGTAACCTACCGTTTCGCCAGGCTTTTCATTCAACGCTTCCGCCAGACGCTGCGCGACATTACGCGCCGCCAGACGACGCGGTTCAAGCAGGAGGATTTTTCCAGCAACCGGACCTTGTTGCAGGAGTTGCAACGGCAGCCAGGTGGATTTCCCCGCCCCGGTAGGCGCGGACAACAAAACCTGCGGCGCGGTTTTTAGGGCTGTCAACAATTCAGGCAATACGGCGGCAACGGGCAATGACGTCACAAACGGCTCCACGGGGTTAACTTTCTTTGCGCCGCATTGTAGCATCGTGTTAATCCATAACCGAGTATCCCTATGTCTGAGCCAAAACGGCTGTTTTTTGCGATTGACTTACCCGACGACGCGCGCACGCAAATTATCGCCTGGCGCGCCGCTCATTTTGCGTCTGAAGACGGACGCCCCGTCGCAGCGGCGAACCTGCACCTGACGCTGGCCTTTTTAGGCGACGTCAGTAACGATAAGCAGCGCGCGATTGCGCAACTGGCCGGACGAATTCGCCAGCCGGGCTTTACGCTACATCTGGATGACGCCGGTCAGTGGCTGCGTTCACGCGTGGTGTGGCTGGGGATGCGCCAGCCGCCGCGCGGGTTGTTGCAGTTGGCTAATATGCTGCGCGCGCAGGCCGCCCGCAGCGGTTGTTACCAAAGCCCGCAGCCTTTTCACCCGCATATTACGCTGCTGCGCGACGCCAGCCATACGGTGGCTATCCCGCCGCCGGGCTTTTGCTGGTCATTTCCGGTTACGTCATTTGCGCTTTACGCCTCTTCGTATGGGCAAGGCCGTACCCGCTATGCCGAGCTGCAGCGCTGGACGCTGGGCGAATAATAATGAAGGAATGTCGATGCTATTCTCCCCCCCTTTACAACGCGCTACGTTGATTCAGCGCTATAAACGTTTTTTAGCCGATGTGATCACCCCTGACGGTACGACGCTTACGCTGCACTGTCCTAATACCGGCGCAATGACCGGCTGCGCCACGCCAGGCGATACCGTCTGGTATTCGACATCAGAAAATACTAAACGCAAATATCCGCATACCTGGGAATTGACTGAAACGCAATCCGGCGCATTCATTTGCGTGAATACGCTGCGGGCGAACCAGCTAACGAAAGAAGCGATTCAGGAGAATCGCCTGCCGGCGCTGGCGGGGTACAATATTCTGAAAAGTGAAGTCAAATATGGCGCCGAGCGCAGCCGTATAGATTTTATGTTACAGGCAGATTTCCGCCCGGACTGCTATATTGAAGTGAAATCGGTCACGTTAGCGGAAAAAGAAAACGGTTATTTTCCCGACGCCATCACCGAACGAGGGCAAAAACATCTTCGGGAGTTGATGGGCGTTGCGGCGGCAGGTCATCGCGCGGTGGTGGTGTTCGCGGTGCTGCACTCCGCCATTACACGTTTTTCACCCGCACGTCATATCGATGTAAAATACGCGCAGCTATTGAGCGAGGCTCAGAATAAAGGCGTGGAAGTTTTAGCTTATAAAGCAGAACTTTCAGCCCAAAAAATGGAACTGAACGAACCAGTACCCATAACGTTGTAGTGGAATAACAGCCTGATTATTAAGTATTCTGGCCGCGTGCGTAAATACGCTTTTCCTCACAGGGTTGTCAAGTGTTACGTTTAGATAATTGCTATCCGGAAAAGCATCTGCTATTTATAGCGACCTGATTTTCCCCCGAACATGGGGATCGATAGTGCGTGTTAAGGAGAAGCAACATGCAAGAAGGGCAAAACCGTAAAACATCGTCCCTGAGTATTCTCGCCATCGCTGGGGTGGAGCCGTACCAGGAGAAACCGGGCGAAGAGTATATGAACGAAGCCCAGCTATCGCACTTCAAGCGTATTCTTGAAGCATGGCGTAATCAACTCCGGGATGAAGTCGATCGCACTGTGACGCACATGCAGGACGAAGCCGCCAACTTCCCCGATCCGGTCGATCGCGCCGCGCAGGAAGAGGAGTTTAGCCTGGAGTTACGTAATCGTGACCGTGAGCGCAAACTGATCAAAAAGATCGAGAAGACGCTGAAGAAAGTGGAAGATGAAGACTTCGGTTATTGCGAGTCCTGCGGGGTGGAGATTGGTATCCGCCGCCTGGAAGCGCGTCCAACAGCCGATCTGTGCATCGACTGCAAAACGCTGGCTGAAATTCGCGAAAAACAGATGGCGGGTTAATCCCGTTCGTTTCTACCCTATTTATGACAGGCGGGAGTTTTCCCGCCTTATTCTTTATTGCCCGCAGCATGACTGACTCACACTATATTGGCCGTTTCGCGCCGTCGCCATCCGGCGAACTGCATTTCGGCTCGTTAATCGCCGCCCTCGGCAGCTATCTACAAGCCCGTGCGCAACGCGGAATTTGGCGCGTTCGTATAGAGGATATCGACCCCCCACGTGAAGTTCCCGGTGCCGCAGCGACCATTCTGCGCCAGCTGGAACATTACGGCCTGCACTGGGATGGCGAGGTCTTATGGCAATCACAGCGTCATGAGGCTTATCGCGAGGCGCTGGCCTGGCTTCACGAGCAGGGACTGAGCTACTACTGCACTTGCCCCCGCTCGCGCATTCAACGTCTGGGCGGTATTTACGACGGCCATTGCCGGACGTTATACCACGGGCCGGAGAATGCCGCCGTCAGGATTAAACAGCAGCATCCGGTGATGCGTTTCCATGATGCCTTGCGCGGCGATATCCAGGCTAACCCACAGCTGGCGAGCGAAGATTTTATTATCCACCGCCGCGACGGACTGTTTGCTTATAATCTGGCCGTGGTGGTCGATGATCATTTTCAGGGAGTGACGGAGATCGTCCGCGGCGCAGATTTAATCGAACCCACTGTCCGACAACTTTCGCTGTATAAACAGTTTGGCTGGCGTGCGCCAGGTTACGTGCACCTTCCGCTGGCGCTCAACGAACAAGGCGCTAAACTTTCCAAACAAAATCATGCCCCTGCGCTTGCAACAGGCGATCCGCGCCCGGTACTGGTCCAGGCATTGCGCTTTTTAGGCCAACGCGACGTCGTAGCGTGGCAGGAGATGTCTGTTGAGGAGTTGCTGCGCTTTGCGGTAGCGCACTGGAGGCTTGCAGCCGTACCCACATCGGCTAATGTAAATCCGGCATTCTCAAATGCGTCTCGCTGAGCTATGATTAGCCGCTATTTTTGCTCATCGTCTTTCGCATTGCTGCGGCGTTAATGATGCTTACAGCCCAGGTCGCGTTGTTCTCTTACGCCCGTCTGCCGTAATGCGAAAGACATAGAGTAAGTTGATCTTATTAATGTATGACACTACCGAGGTGCGCTATTTTTACCCGAGTCGCTAATTTTTGCCGTAAGGTGTTAAGCCGCGAGGAGAGCGAGGCAGAACAAGCCGTCGCCCGTCCACATATGACGATTATCCCGCGTGAACAGCACGCTATCTCCCGCAAAGATATCAGTGAAAATGCCCTCAAGGTACTGTACAGGCTGAACAAAGCGGGCTATGAAGCCTACCTGGTCGGCGGCGGCGTCCGCGATCTTCTGCTCGGCAAAAAGCCGAAGGATTTCGACGTGACCACCAACGCAACACCGGATCAGGTACGGAAATTATTCCGCAATTGCCGTCTGGTGGGGCGTCGTTTCCGCCTGGCTCACGTGATGTTTGGCCCGGAAATTATCGAAGTGGCAACGTTTCGTGGTCATCATGAAGGCAGTGAAAGCGACCGTACGACCTCCCAGCGTGGGCAAAACGGTATGCTGCTGCGCGATAATATCTTCGGCTCTATCGAAGAAGATGCCCAGCGCCGCGATTTCACCATCAACAGCCTTTACTACAGCGTGGCGGATTTTACCGTGCGCGATTACGTCGGCGGGATGCAGGATCTGCAAGAAGGCGTGATTCGCCTGATCGGCAATCCGGAAACGCGCTACCGCGAAGATCCGGTTCGAATGCTGCGCGCCGTGCGTTTCGCTGCGAAGCTCAATATGCGTATCAGCCCTGAAACGGCTGAGCCAATCCCGCGTCTGGCAACCTTGCTAAACGACATTCCTCCCGCGCGCCTGTTCGAAGAGTCGCTGAAGCTGTTGCAGGCGGGGAACGGTTTTGAAACCTATCAACAACTGCGGGAATACCACCTCTTCCAGCCGTTGTTTCCTACCATTACGCGTTATTTCACCGAAAACGGCGACAGCGCAATGGAACGCATCATTGCGCTGGTGTTGAAGAATACGGATAACCGCATCCGTAACGAAATGCGCGTTAATCCGGCATTTTTGTTTGCCGCCATGTTCTGGTATCCGCTGCTGGAAATGGCGCAAAAAATCGCTCAGGAGAGCGGTCTGGCCTATTACGACGCTTTCGCGCTAGCCATGAATGACGTGCTGGATGAAGCCTGCCGTTCGCTGGCGATCCCGAAACGTCTGACCACGCTTACCCGTGATATTTGGCAGCTTCAGTTACGGATGTCCCGTCGTCAGGGCAAACGCGCCTGGAAGCTGATGGAACATCCCAAATTCCGCGCCGCGTTTGATTTGCTGGAGCTGCGCGCTCAGGTGGAAAATAATACTGAGCTGCAACGTCTGGCGCAGTGGTGGGCCGAGTTTCAGGCTTCCGCGCCGCCGGAACAAAAAGGAATGCTCAACGAGCTGGACGACGATCCTGCTCCACGCCGCCGCCGTTCACGTCCGCGCAAACGCGCGCCGCGCCGCGAGGGCACCGTATGACGATCGCGTATATCGCGCTTGGCAGTAATCTGGCCTCTCCTCTGGAGCAGGTCAATGCCGCCCTGAAGGCTATCGCCAACATTCCCGATAGCCGTATCGTCGCGGTTTCTTCGTTTTACCGCACGCCGCCGCTTGGCCCACAGGATCAGCCCGATTACCTGAACGCCGCGGTGGCGCTGGATACCGCCCTCGCCCCCGAAGAATTGCTTAACCATACCCAGCGCATTGAGCTGCAACAGGGCCGGGTGCGCAAAGCGGAACGCTGGGGGCCGCGCACGCTGGACCTCGACATTATGCTGTTTGGCGATGAAGTCATTAACACCGACCGTCTGACGGTTCCGCACTACGACATGAAAAACCGCGGTTTTATGCTGTGGCCGCTGTTTGAGATCGCTCCAAAACTGCGCTTCCCCGACGATGGCGTCGCGCTGACGCAGCTTGTTCATCAACATACCCCCGCACCAGCATACTGGTAATTTTTAATTAATATTATTTTTAAGAAACCTGTATTATTACTTCGCTCACTAATTAATGGAATAAATCCAATCGTTATTTTCACTTAAAAGATTGTTTAGCAAAAATGAATGTCATTTATATGTAAAATTATTAAATTGATTCAGTGAATTCATTAACATCCCTCTCCCCCTAAAGCCGCTTTTTTTGCAGATTTAATGTACTATCTTGTTTTTAAACATCATTAAAAAACATATAAATCTAATCAGCATTTTTGCTTTTGAAAAAAAAATTCACCACAAATATCGTTTAAACAAACATATAATATTTCGTTATTTTACATAATGAAATATACGCATAAAATGTGCCGTCCCTCTTTAATCTTATTGAAGTGGTACATTTATCTCATTTTGTAAGGATGCAAGTATGAAAAAAGTTCTCCTGGCGACAGCCGTATTTATGGCTTTAGGCTCTTCTTCCGTTATGGCTGTCGAAGGTGGTCGTATTAATTTTGAAGGTCTGGTCAGCGCTGAAACCTGTAAAAAAGTCGTCAGCTCCGCTGTTGGTAATAGCAATATCGACGGTACGGTTACTCTGAAAACCGCACACGTTAGCGATGTTACCGCAGAAGTTCAAAACAGCACCGCAGGCGTAAACGCAGAAGATTTCTCCATCATTATCGACTGCTCCGATGCTGGCGCAGGCCTGGTGAAATCACATCTGACGATGTCCTCCTCTTTTAGCAATACGAAGGGCACCCTGGATAACGACGAAACGCTGACCCGCAGCGGTATCGAGGCGGCGAAAGCGGTTGATATCGCGGTTCACCATGTTGACGATGCCAACGCTCTCTCGCTGGTGAAAATCAACGATCCTTCTAACACGATGGAAGAAAGCTTTACCAACGGTATCGCAACCTACAACTTTAAAGCGTCTTACGTGAAATCGTCTGATGCAGGTGCCAGCGTGACAACCGGTCTGGTCTCCACCAATGCGATTTATACCTTTACTTACGAGTAATAGTCGCCTCTCAGATTGCTGACAACGCTATTGGTACTGTTTAATGTTGGGCTGCGTCTTGCCCCATAAAACCAATAACTCAATGAATATAAATGAGTTAATTTTTACGGGTTAAATAAAACCCAACATTTATTCAGCTTCGGTGTTTGTCATCAGTCTCGCTGTCTTTAACAGACAGTATTACAGACGATGCACATTGCAGGGTAGTAGCAAATTTCGGCGCTACTTACCCTGTTTCGGATATTCAATACAGCAAGGACGGCTTATGTCTCACTCTTTAAAGTTTACTTTGTCTGCTATCGCTCTGACCGGGGCATTATTTAGCTCTGCCAGCCAGGCCGATATTATTATTTCTGGCACGCGTATTATTTATGATGCAAATAAAAAAGATGTCAGCGTGCGTCTGGAAAATAAAGGTAAAAGCCCATTATTAGTTCAGAACTGGATAGATCTCGGCAATGATAATGCCGAGCCGGGCAGTATTAAAGCGCCCTTCGCCGCCACGCCGCCGGTATCACGAATAGAACCTAAGCGCGGGCAGTCGATAAAAATTATGTATACCGCCACAGAATCGCTACCGAAAGATCGCGAAAGCGTTTTCTGGTTCAACGTGCTGGAAGTTCCACCGAAGGCAAATACCAACCAGGAAGAAAATAAGAATTTGCTCCAGTTGGCGTTTCGCACCCGCATCAAACTATTTTATCGCCCGACGGGTTTACCGGGCGCCCCGGCAGAAGCGGCAAAACAGCTGAAATGGCAGGTCGCCAGCGAACAGGGCCATGCCGTTCTTCGCGCCGATAACCCGACTCCGTATTACGTCTCCTTTAACTCTGCCACCTACACCAGCGGCGGAAAACGCTATGACGTCGACGCGACCATGGTTGCCCCCTTTGGCAAAGCCGCCTTCACGGTGAAAGGACTGCAAAACGCCAGCGCAGGCAAACTGGAATTCCAGTCCATTAATGACTACGGCGGCATCATCGCTGGCTCAGCTTCACTGTAATGACGTTATCACAAAGCAGGATGAAAAAGACGGTGCAAAACGTTTCCACAACCAGGACCATGCCAAAAAAGACGTTGCTCGCGATGTGCTGTGCGTTGTTTTACAGTCAGCCCGGCCTGGCTGCGGACATCGTTGAATACGACAGCACATTTCTGATGGGCGATGGCGCTACGTCTATTGATGTCAGCCGCTATTCTAATGGCAACCCCACGCCAGCGGGAACGTACACCGTGAGAGTGTTTGTCAATGAGAAGGCCGTCGCCAGCCAGACCATCCCGTTTATCGACATCGGCAAAAAAAGCGCCGAGGCCTGCCTGACCATGAAAAATCTGGCGCAGCTACACATTAAGTCGCCGCAAAACGTCGGCGAAAAAGCCATTTTGAAGAAAGGCGACGACGAGAGCAGCGATTGCTTAAATCTGCCAGCGCTGATTGAACAATCCAGCGTGACGTTTGATATGGGCGACCAGCGCCTGGATATCGTCGTGCCTCAGGCATGGGTTAACAAAAGTTATGACGGCTATGTGGAACCGTCGCTATGGGAAAACGGAATCCCGGCCGCGCTACTCTCCTACAACATTAACGGCTATCACAATACCAATCACGGTGTCGATAACGACAATATGTACGCCGCTTTCAATACCGGTATTAACCTCGGAGCATGGCGTTTTCGCGCCAACGGTAACTATAACTGGAACAATAACAGCGGCAGTAACTTCGATTTTCAGAACCGCTACATCCAGCGCGATCTCACTGCGCTGCGCTCGCAACTGATGTTAGGCGAGGCGTACACCACCGGCGAGACTTTCGACTCGGTCAGCATTCGCGGGGTGCGTCTGTACAGTGACTCCCGTATGCTACCGTCACAGCTTGCCAACTACGCCCCTGTGATCCGCGGTGTCGCCAATACCAACGCCAAAGTCACCATTACCCAGGGCGGCTACAAAATTTATGAATCAACGGTGCCGCCAGGTCCGTTCGAGATTAACGATCTCAGCCCTTCTGGCTACGGGAGCGACCTCATCGTCACTATCGAAGAGGCCGACGGCAGCAAGCGTACCTTTAGCCAGCCCTTCTCCTCGGTAATGCAGATGCAAAAACCCGGCGTCGGGCGCTGGGATGTCAGCGCCGGGGAAGTGAATGACGACGATCTTCACGATAATCCGTATGTCGCGCAGGGTACCTACTATTACGGTTTGAACAACTATCTGACCGCCTATACTGGCGTTCAGGCTACCGATAATCACTACCTGGCGGGGTTGCTCGGCATGGGCCTCAACACGCCGTTTGGCGCCATCGCGCTGGACATCACCCATTCCCGCGCGGAGATCCCTGACGATAAAACCTATCAGGGGCAGAGCTACCGCTTAACGTGGAACAAGCTGATTGAAGCCACTGATACCTCGTTTAACGTGGCGGCCTACCGCTATTCAACCCAGAATTATCTGGGGCTGAACGATGCGCTTCAGTTGATCGACGAAGCGAAATATGGGGATGACGACCAGCGCAACACCATGAATAACTTTGCGCGCCTGAAAAACCAGATCACCCTCAGCATCAGCCAGCCGTTACAGTATGGCGAAACGGATTACGGTTCCTTTTATCTCTCAGGCTCCTGGACAGATTACTGGGCGACGGGCGACAGCCGCAGCGATTATACGCTGGGCTACGGCAAAGGCTTCTCATGGGGCAGCATGAGCGTCAACCTGCAACGCACCTGGGATGAAGACGGTAAAAAAGATGATTCGCTCTATATCAACCTGAGTATTCCACTCGCCAACCTGCTTGGCGGGGAGAGTCGCCGTTCCGGTTTTAACACCCTCTCCACGCAGATGCGGACGGACTTTAACGGTGGCCATAACCTGAGCATGAACAGCAGCGGTAGCAGCAAAGACAATATGCTGAACTATAGCGTAAATACGGGTTATACCATGCAGAAAGAGGGCAAGAGCATCTCTGATATCGGCGGCTATGCCAGCTATCAATCCCCGTGGGGAGATATTTCGGCCTCAGCCTCTGCCAATAACGATAGCAGCCGACAATATTCGCTCGCGACAAACGGGGGCTTTGTCCTGCATGGCGGCGGCCTGACATTCACTAACGATAACTTCGGTAATAGCGATGCCATCGTGCTGGTAAAAGCCCCCGGCGCGAAAGGCGCACGCATCAATGGTGGCAACAGCACCATCGATCGCTGGGGCTACGGCGCGACAAACTCGCTTTCCGCCTACAGAGAAAACCTGGTCAATGTCGATATCGACACACTGGAAAACGACGTTGAGCTTAAGAGCACCAGCGCAACTCTGGTGCCGCGCGATGGCGCGGTGGTCTTAGCCAGTTTCGAAACCGACCAGGGACGCTCGGTCATTCTTAACATGTCCCGCAATGACGGCAAAGCTCTGCCGTTTGGCGCAGAAATCTACGAGAACGATGTGCAGATCGGCAACATGGGCCAGGGCGGACAGGCTTTTGTTCGCGGTATCAGCGATGCGGGCGAACTCTCAGTACGTTGGTTTGAAGAAAACCAGCCAGTAACTTGTTCAGCAACCTTTGCGTTGCCTGCAACGCAACAAACGGTAGGGTCCAGCCAGACCTTACTGTTAGACCACGTAACCTGTCGTGTTAATAACCTTAAATCAAATGGAATAGACAATGAGAAGGAATAAGCACCTTTTAGCAGCCTCTGTGCTCGCGATGATATTTCCACTGACCAGTCAGGCGGAAGATATCAACGTCGACTTTACCGCTACCGTGCTGGCCACGACGTGCAGCATGTCGATTGCGGCGTTAGATGGCTCGAACGTATCGGGTGATGCTACCAGCGGCTATACGCTGAATGTCGGCGATGTCGGGTTGGATAAAATCATAAAAAAATCAGCGGAATCGCAGAAAAACTTTAAGTTTGTGGCGAAAGATTGCAGTGGCGCCCTGACGAAAATTACCACCGCACTCGGCAGCTCTGCGGATGCCAGCGGCAACTTTATTAAAAACCAGTCTGCGGCGTCCGATGCGGCCAGCAATATTGGTATGGGCTTTAAGCGTAAGAGCACCACCGATGAAACCTATTTCACGCCAGGCTCCGGTTCAATTACCTGGACTGACGACGAGCGCACAGCAAACGAAGTAGAGATGACGGTTGCGCTGCGTGAACTGACCGACGGCGCGGGTACCATGGGTGCCTTCAGCTCTACCGCTACGTTTAACTTCACTTATCAATAACAGGGACGATGATAATGAAAAAGCAAGTATTGCGCGGCGTAATCTTAGGCGCACTGGCGACCATGACCGCGGGCGTATCAACAATGGCGCAGGCCGATGGCACCGCCAGCCTGGACTTAACGGTAAATGCCAACATCACGGCGGGAACCTGCTCCGCATCGGTGCTGGACGGTGAAACCGCCACCGATACTATCGCATTTGGCAACGTCTACATTTCGGAAGTTTTTGCCAAAACAAAAGTCAAAAGCTTTAAACTGCGCTTCAGTGACTGCGCGGGATTAAAAGATAAAAAAGCCTCTTTGGTCATTGCGCCAAGAGATGCAGGTTGCGCAGGCAGCGATTCGACTAACGCAGAATTTGCCAACGCCTCCACAGCGACGTCTAAAGCACAGAGAACCGCTGTTGAACTCTGGACAACAGATACCCCGGAAGGTTCTAACAGCGTCCAGTTCCACTGCCGTAACAAAAATGCGCAAGAGATTGATCTGAGCAGTGCAAGTTCAACCACACCGGTTGATTATCCGTTAAGCGCTCGCATGGTGCCGGTTACCGGTTATGCAATCACTGCGCTAACAGCAGGTGACTTCTATTCCCCCACCACCTTCACCATCACTTACCAGTAATGGTGATACCAATGAGACGTTTGCGCAGACTCATGCTCGCCACGTTATTTTCAGGGCTGGCAACAGCCCTGTTTATCGCGCCGCTGTATGCCGACACCAACGTGGATTTTACCGCCACCGTGCAGAAAGATACCTGCCAGATTGAAATTGACGGTAATGGTACAGTCAGTTTAGCGACCGTCGGGCCGAGTTACTTTGCCGATGGCATCACGGCGGAAACGGACTACGGGGGCGGCAAGGAATTTCTGATTAAGTTGATAAGCTGCCCGGTTAGCGGCGGCGCAATCACGAACGTCACGTTTAACTTCTTACCACAGAGCGGGCAGTTCGTTACCGGTAATAAGCAGGTGTTTGCCAATGATTTAGCGACCAGCACAGACGGTGCCTCCAACGTCGGCGTAGTGATTTTTACCACCGAGTCACCCCGCCATAACGTTCTGAACACCGATGGCTCCTCGCGGGCAACCTTTGCCGCGACGACATACAGCGATACCTCATGGACGTTTTATGCCCGGATGCAGAAAGTCCTCAGTAACGACGTGGTCGTCCCCGGCAAACTCAGCAGCCGCGTGCTGGTAAATGTTGAATACGAATAACGTGAGGACCAGTTAACTATTATGATAACAAAATGCGATCACCGACTGATGCTATTAAACACTCAGAGACTAAAGAGTGTCGTTAAAATCATATCATTATTACTGTTATCTTTCGTTTCTTTTGTGACGCCTTCGTATGGCTGGTCACTATATGTAGGCCAATATACAAAGAATGAAGGGGGAAACGTATGGGGAGCGGTGCAGGATTTTACAAAATCCTATGCGCCCAAAAACATGCTTAATCCAATAGCTATTCATAACGGCTCAGGACTGCGTGAAATCTCCGTATCGAATGATGCGACAGAGCTCGACCCCACTACTGGGCTAAGTTGTAACAAAGATGGCGATAACCATGTCCTGACACTGTATCATGGCTACAAGAACTCCGGTAAAACCTACAACGGTAATATGTTATGGGAAACTAATACTCCTGGTATGTACATGGGTATCGAAGTCACCAATATCAACTTTGGCGGCCAATACTGGGGTGAAAAATTCTGGATAAACTGGAGCAACGGAGAAACGTCCGGCGCAAAAAAATTTGATTTAACAAATATCATGCCAAAGGATGGTCGTTTCGAACTCTGTCAGAGGCCAACCAACTGGACCTATTTTGGATTAGGCGGTATTGTTCTGTGGGTTAAATATCATTTGTATATTGATGACTCTTTTAATCCTGCCGGAGCAACTTCGTTATCTGTCTCGCTACGAAAAGAACAATCGTATGATTATCAATTTGCTTCATCACCAGCCTTCTCAGGCTCACATAATGTATATTACAATATAGCACCAAATCAGTTGACGATTAACTATCCTACCTGCCAGGCCAATGCGGTCACAGGCGATGGGGTAACAAATTCAACGGTTCCATTTGGGGAACAGAATGCCAAAGACATTTCGGCGAATACCATTAACCGCAAATTTTCCATAAAGCTCAGTAATTGCGCTTACGTTAAAGAATTGAATGTTACGTTAAGTTCTGCAACGGTAGGAGGACAGGATAACACCTTGCTCGGTAATACACTTACCGGCAGTGAGGCGGCTGGTGGTATCGGTGTCATGATCGAAGGGGAGAAAAATCCAAATAGCCCTGCTGACTGGACCTTACTTAAGCCAAACATCAGCAGTTCTATTTATTCTTTTACTAATTCCCCGGATTACGAAAATAGCGAAATTGGGAATGCTGAGCAGGTAATGAATTTCCAGGCGACCCTGAAACAGGATGGTAACAAAGCGATAACCCCAGGAAAATTCAAAGCTACGGGTAAATTCACCATTACTTATCCCTGATGTTTATTCCGGCAGACCTCCTCTGCCGGTTTTTTCCTTTCCCACAAAGCGCTAACACTTTCTTCGGTCATTCCCCTACAATGCGGCCATTCTATTCATCAATATTATGGCCGGAGAGGTTATGAGCAAACCCACCACTATCTCACTGCTGCAAAAATGCAAACAGGAAAAGAAGCGCTTCGCGACAATCACCGCCTACGACTATAGCTTTGCCAAACTGTTCGCCGATGAAGGCATCAACGTGATGCTGGTGGGCGATTCCCTGGGCATGACAATTCAGGGGCACGACTCCACCCTGCCGGTCACCGTGGAAGATATCGCCTATCATACCCGCGCCGTTCGCCGTGGCGCGCCGAACTGCCTGTTGCTCTCCGACCTGCCGTTTATGGCTTATGCCACGCCGGAACAGGCGTTTGAAAACGCGGCCATCGTGATGCGCGCCGGGGCCAATATGGTCAAGATCGAAGGCGGCGCATGGCTGGTTGATACGGTGAAAATGCTCACTGAACGCGCCGTGCCGGTGTGCGGCCATCTGGGGCTGACGCCGCAGTCGGTGAATATCTTCGGCGGCTATAAAATTCAGGGGCGCGGCGACGCCGGGCAGGTGCTGCTGGATGACGCGCTGGCCTTAGAAGCGGCGGGCGCACAGCTGCTGGTGCTGGAATGCGTGCCGGTTGAACTGGCGAAGCGCGTCACGGAAGCACTGTCGATTCCGGTGATCGGCATCGGCGCGGGCAACGTTACCGACGGGCAGATCCTGGTAATGCACGACGCGTTCGGCATCACCGGCGGCCATATCCCTAAATTTGCGAAAAATTTCCTTGCCGAAACGGGCGACATGCGCGCGGCTGTACGGCAGTATATAGCTGAAGTGGAGTCCGGCGTTTATCCGGGCGAAGAACACAGCTTTCACTAATTTTTCTAACCGTGCCGGATGGCGACGCGACGCGTCTTATCCGGCCTACAGATCCTCAACGGATGTAGGCCTGATAAGCGCAGCGCCATCGGGCAGGATCACCTGGCAACTCAAGGAGTCTTGTTGTGCTAATCATTGAAACCCTGCCGCTGCTGCGCCAGCATATCCGTCGTCTGCGTCAGGAAGGCAAACGCGTCGCACTGGTTCCCACCATGGGCAATCTGCACGACGGTCATATGAAGCTGGTCGATGAGGCAAAAGCCCGGGCTGATGTGGTGTTCGTCAGCATTTTCGTCAATCCGATGCAGTTTGACCGGCCGGACGATCTGGTGCGTTATCCGCGCACGCTGCAGGAAGACTGTGAAAAGCTGAACAAGCGCAAAGTCGATTATGTCTTTGCGCCAGCCGTTGAGGAAATTTACCCGCAGGGGCTGGAAGGCCAGACGTACGTTGATGTTCCCGGCCTCTCCACCATGCTGGAAGGCGCCAGCCGTCCGGGCCACTTCCGCGGCGTCTCGACCATCGTCAGCAAGCTGTTCAACCTGATCCAGCCGGATATCGCCTGCTTTGGCGAGAAAGATTTCCAGCAACTGGCGCTGATTCGCAAAATGGTGGCGGATATGAGTTATGACATTGAGATCGTCGGCGTGCCGATTATCCGCGCCAAAGACGGCCTGGCGCTCAGCTCACGTAACAGTTATCTGACCGCAGAGCAGCGCAAAATTGCGCCAGGTCTACACAACGTGATGAATAGCATCGCTGAAAAACTGATTGCGGGTAATCGTGAGCTGCAAGAGATTATTGCCATTGCCGAACAGGAATTGAATGAAAAAGGCTTCCGTGCCGACGACATTCAAATCCGTGATGCCGACACGCTGCTGGAACTGACGGAAACCAGCAAACGCGCCGTGATTCTGGCCGCCGCCTGGCTGGGTCAGGCGCGTCTGATCGATAATCAAAGCGTTACATTAGCCCAGTAGACAGGGGTTAAAAATCGGGCAATACTGCCTGAGAATTTCCAAAGCAGGCCACAAGCGCCTGCTTAGTCAAGATAAACGACAGGGTATAGATGTTATGATTCGCACCATGCTGCAAGGCAAGCTCCACCGCGTAAAAGTCACGCAGGCGGACCTGCACTACGAAGGTTCCTGTGCCATTGACCAGGATTTCCTCGATGCCTCCGGTATTCTGGAAAACGAAGCGATTGATATCTGGAACGTGACCAATGGGAAACGTTTCTCAACCTATGCGATTGCGGCTGAACGCGGCTCCAGAATCATCTCGGTGAACGGCGCGGCGGCGCACTGCGCTGAGGTTGGCGACATTGTGATTATCGCCAGCTTCGTCACCATGTCTGATGAAGAAGCCCGGACATGGCGGCCGAAAGTGGCCTACTTTGAAGGCGACAACGAAATGAAGCGTACCGCGAAAGCCATTCCGGTCCAGGTTGCCTGATAGTCCTTACCCCTGCGGCTGGTTGCTGATCAGCCGCGACATGGTTTCCAGCGAATCCGTGCGTAAAATATACAGCCTTTTGAGCAGCATCGGATTATCTCCCGGCTTCACCTTCCCTCTCACCGTGGTGACCGCCAGATGGAAACCGGCGTCTTTTGCTGCTTTGATCGCGGTCGCGTTATAGCCGCCAAAGGGATAAGAAAGATAAAATACGTGCGGAGTAAACTGTGCGAGCGCCCGCCGCGAACGTTCAAAATCAAACAGAATATTATGGTAGCTGCGGCTATATAAAATCGGACGACGATGCCCATCTACCCGATGTAAAAAGTGAGTATGCGACTGAAAATCAAAAACATCGCTTATCTTGCGCAATTCGGACACGCTCATAAATTGCAGCGACCTGGGATTCCATTTTTGCGGATGGCGCTTAATACGCGATGAAATAATAAATGCCGTCGCTTTCATATCGTACTGCTTTAATACCGGATACGCATAGCGACTCACTGATTTAAGGCCATCATCAAAGGTGATAGCCACCGCGCGCGCCGGGAAATTCGCGCGGTTATGGATGTAATCCTCCAGTTGGTACATCGTCAACGTGGCATAGCCGCGATCGCGAAGCCAGGTCATTTGGTTGCTGAATGCCCGAACCGAAGTCGTGGTGGACGTATGGCGAAAACGGGTATTCTCTTCATCACGTAAGATGTGATGATAGGTCAAAATCGGAATGCCGTTGTCTTCCTGCGCATCCATGGCGCTGACATAAGCCAGCCTGTCGCCAATACGGATCTGATACCAGGTTTGATGTAGCCTGCCTTTCAGCTTACTAATAATGGGGTAACGCAAGTTGTCCACCAATACGCCAAACGGGGCGCTACTGATGTCCGGCGCGTTATACACCGGCGTGTCCTTCCAGGTCACCAGATTCTGATTGCTGAGCGGCTTGTTAAGATCGCCCAGGCCATCTTCCACTTTTTGTTTTCCCTGCACAGGTTCCAGATGGTCTTTATCGATAAACCCCTCGCCGAAGCCGAATTTAAAGGCATAATAATCAGCCGCAACAGGCGTTACGGAAAGAATTTGTCCGGCGCGGATATTCCCTACGGTCACCATTTTATCGCCAATCTGCGACCAGATGGCGGCGTCTTTCGTCGTTTGCATATAACGAGCGGGCAAGGCAGCCAACACATTACCGGAGAAAAAGAACAGCAAGATAAGAACAACGCGCATAACCATATATCATAACCGAGGCGAAAAAACGCCGTTATTGTAGCAAAAGCGTCGTCAATGGTATTGATCAAAACTCATACAAATCATGTAGCAATACAAAAGGCGGGTTTTTCTGCTGCTGATGCCAGAGACTGGTGACATCCGGCGCGCCAAGCGCGACAATCTGGTCGCGAAATGCTGAACTGCTCATCGACTCTCGCAAAGGAAGCATTTCCTCTATCAATGAATAGCTGACACCTGAAATGACTTCACATTGAGAATGTTTATGGCTCATCAGCGACGCTACACGATAAGGCGCCGCGCCGGAAATGTCGGTTAAAAATATCACGCCTTCACCGGAGTCGGTGGCATGGAGGGCATCACACATCATACGGCTCAACATGTTTGAGCTCACGCCGCGCCAAAAATTGACCGCCCGGCATTGCGCCAGCGGACCATTTTTTCTCTCCAGGCGATCAAGCATATCCTGTGCGCGATCGTCATGGCAGGTAATCACCCATCCCAGCATAACTTCTCCTCCATTGAGCTCCAATCCAGCATGTCAGCATGTTTTTTTGGCCAACAACACTCTATGACCACGATCATTTTTTATTCAAAAAAATTTGCATTATTTTTAAAAATGTTCGCAGCCTTCATAGAATCTGGCCCATTGAAAGTATAATCACGGCAATTCTTAAATAAACATCCACCGAAACAATCAATAAAATATATATTATAAATATTTTATATTTATGTATTCTGAATTTTTCTTCGCGCCGCAAAAATCATCGAACGTCATATTTACTCATTCGGGAATAAAAAGAACAATAACTTTCCACACAATAAATATTGCTACTATGTCAATATTTATAATATCTTAAAGGATCAAAGATAATGAAACTCACCTTAAAAACACTCGCTGTGGCACTGGCTGCCATCACCCTCTCCCCCGCCGCGCTGGCAGACACCGCTAAAGACGGCACCGTACATATCACCGGCCTCATTCAGCAAAACGCCTGTACGGTAAAAACGGATTCAGTATTAATAGAGGTAACATTACAGAACGAATTTGCCTCTCTTTTTACTGCCGCAGGGCAAACGGCAGGGGATAAAGGCTTCACCATCGATCTCGAAAACTGCGACGCAAACATCTACAGCAATGTACAGGCGCGCTTTGAAGGTACGCTCGACGGAACCGATGCGACCATCCTGAAAAATGAGGCTGATGCTCAGAATATTGGCGTGCAAATTCTTGATAAAACGGGTGACAGTACGCCAGTGACCTTTAACGATCTTCAGGCATGGTCTTCCGCAGTCGCGCTCCCTACAGAAGAGGGGGTGACGACACTCTCAATGCCTTTCACCGCCCGCTATATCGCCACCGCGGTTCCCGTTGGGTCGGGAAATGTCGATGCAAGCGCAACATTCTATCTGCAATATAACTGATCCTGGCGGCCAGCGTCGGCTGGCCCATTTGTTTATTGAGGTCATCAATGAATTCATTGGCTAAAGCAGGGTTGCTTTGTTGCCTGTTGTGCAGTTCGCTGGCGCATGCCGCAGGGATAAACATCGGCGCAACGCGGGTTATTTTTCACGGCGATGCCAAAGATGCATCCATATCGATAAGCAATAGCGACAACGTTCCCTATTTAATTCAGTCCTGGGCGCAATCGATCAGCGAAACCGGGGCGATCGGCGATGCGCCGTTTATGGTCACCCCTCCGCTTTTTCGCCTTAATGGCGGGCAAAAGAACGTACTGCGAATTATCCGTACCGGCGGCAATTTGCCGGAAGATCGCGAGTCGCTGTACTGGCTGGATATTAAATCGATTCCCAGCAGCAATCCGGACAATAAGCACAATACGCTCATGCTGGCCGTTAAAGCGGAATTTAAGCTGATTTACCGGCCAAAAGCGTTAACCCAAAAGCCAGAAGAGGTTGCCGATCGGTTAACGTGGTCGCGTCAGGGTCGCACGCTCACCGTGAAGAACCCCACGCCCTATTATATGAACTTCGCCACCCTTTCCGTTGGCAGTCAAAAAGTAAAAGCCCCGCGCTATGTGGCGCCTTTCGGCAACGCGCAGTACACGCTGCCTGCCGCCGCCAGCGGCCCGATCGCCTGGTCTATCATCAACGATTTTGGCGGTACTGGCCCCGAACATAAACAAACGCCTTGAGAAGAGTGACAGGGATGAGAGTGCCGATGCGCAAAGGGCAACACAGGGGATTTTATTTATCGCGCTGCGCTGTGTGTATCGCGCTGGGCAGCACGTTCGCACATGTTGCATGGGCGCGCGACTATTTCAATCCGGCATTTATTGAACACCATGGGCAGGCGAATAGCACAAGCGTCGATCTGTCGACATTTGATAACGACAAAAGCCAACTTCCTGGCACCTATTACGTCACTATCATTATCAACAAAACAGAAATCGGCGCGCGAAACGTTGATTTTCAACTCACGACGCTCAGTGACGGTCAACAGGCATTACAGGGCTGTTTACGGCTTCAGGAACTAAAAGATAACGGCGTCAAAACCGACCTTTTTCCAACGCTGGAGAGTGAAAAAAGCTGCGTCAATCTCAGCGCTATCCCCGGCGCCAGCCAGCAGTTTGATTTTCAGCAACAGGCATTATCGATAAGCATCCCTCAACTCTACATCGCCAACAACGCGCGCGGCTACGTGCCGCCGGAAAAGTGGCAGGAGGGGATTACCGCGCTAATGCTGAACTACAGTTTCAGCGGCTATAAAGAGTACGGTTCCAGTGAGGATTCCGACGATGCGGAATCGAAGTATCTCGCTCTCCAGCCGGGTTTTAACCTCGGGCCGTGGCGTTTTCGCAACTACAGTAACTGGAGCGCAAATAACGGCGAGAGCGGTAGCTGGAACAGCGTTTATAACTATTTACAGCGCGACATTATCGCGCTGAAAAGCCAGTTCACCGCCGGAGACAGCAATACGCCATCCGACGTGTTCGACAGCGTACCTTTTCGCGGCCTCCAGCTCACCTCTGACGATCAAATGCAGCCCAACAGCCAGCGTGGTTACGCCCCGACGATTCGCGGCATCGCCCGTTCAAACGCGCAGGTTATCGTGCGGCAAAACGGTTATATCGCCTATCAAACTGCCGTTTCGCCGGGCGAATTTGAAATCAACGATATGTTTCCCACCGGCAGCAACGGCGACTACGACGTGACGGTAAAAGAAGCCGACGGTAGCGAACAGCATTTTATCGTGCCCTACTCTTCGCTGCCGATTCTGCAGCGCACCGGACGGGCAAAATACAGCGTGACCGTGGGTAAATATCGTGATTACGACAACCACACGCTGGACGACTTCGGCCAGGCGACCCTGCTGTACGGCCTGCCGTGGGGTATCACGCTGTACGGCGGCAGCCAGATTGCCGGCGATAAATACCAGTCCGTCGCCTTCGGCGTCGGGCAAAATATGCAGATGCTGGGGGCCATTTCCCTGGACGGTATCTGGTCGCACGCCAAATTTGACGATGGCCGCAAAGAAGCCGGGCAATCCTGGCGCGTCCGCTACAGCAAGGGCGTCGTCAGTACGGGCACCACGTTTTCGCTGGCCGGCTATCGTTACGCCAGCGAAAACTACAATTCGCTGAGCGAGGTGATCAACCCGGACGACGATTTTTATGATAACTACGGCAAGCGCCATAATCGTTTCGAAGCTTCAGTCAACCAGCAAATTAGCGATACGCTCGGTTCCTTAACGCTAAGTTGGGTAAAAGAAGATTACTGGCACAGCGCGCAGCAGATGGAATCTCTGAGCGCCAACTACAACAATAGCTGGGGCCCGGTGAGCTATACGTTAAGCTACAGCTATAACAAAAACACCTACCAGTACCGATCGGATAATGACGATGATGATAACGACGACGATCGTTATAACCAGAACGATCGGCTGTTCACGCTGTCGCTGCATGTTCCGTTTACGGTGTTCGATTCCAGGCTATACGCCAGCTATATGCTGAACACGCGTAAGCACGATGCTACGGTGAACAGCACCACCCTTAGCGGCACCGCGCTGCGTGACAGAAACCTGAACTGGTCGTTACAGCAGAGCCACAGCACACAAGACGGTGATTCCGGCGGGGTAAACGCCAGCTACAAAGGCACTTATGCCAACCTCAACGCCGGTTACAATCAGTCGCCAGATAGCCAACAGGTCAGCTACGGCATCAGCGGCGGCATTCTGGCGCACGAAAACGGTATTACCCTGAGCCAGCCAATTACCGGCGCGGCGATTTTAATTAAAGCGCCCGGTGCCAGCGGCGTTTCAGTTGAAAACCAGACCGGCGTCGCCACCGACTTCCGGGGTTATACGGTGATCCCCAACGTCACTCCGTATTATCGCTACGATATCTCGCTCGACAGCAGCACGTTTGCCGACAACGTGGATATTCCGCTCAACAACCAGACCGTCTACCCGACGCGTAATGCGGTGGTGCGCGCGGCGTATGACACGCATAAGGGCTATCGCGCGCTGTTAACGCTGACGCGCAGCAATGGCGAGCCCGTGCCCTTTGGCGCGACGGCAAGCGTCGATGGGCAGGATGCGAACCTGGCCAGTATCGTCGGCGATAAAGGCCAGGTCTTCCTCAGCGGCCTGCCGGAAGAGGGCCTGCTCCTGGTGAACTGGGGAAGCGCCTCTTGCCGCGCGGATTACCGTCTGGATATCAGCAAAAATATGAACGGCATCGTGATGGCGAACGCCGTCTGCCAGTGAGGAACACAATGAAGAATTTATGGATGCTGCTGGCATTGTCGCTATTTTCAGGCCATGCGCTGGCAGACGGAACGATGGGCAACGGAAGCGGCTGGTGTCAACCAACCAGCGGCACGCATGATTTTCCTTTTAGTTTTAATCAAACCATTACCGATACGGATGGGAACCAGACGGGAACCATCGTTGAAGAGCACTGGTCAGCAGGCGGAGAATATTCGGCTAAATGCGACTGCGATAACAGTGATTATCGCGGGTACAACTATTTCACCGCGACCACCGGCGATCTGACACAGAAAGGCACGCACAGCGAGACGCGATACTACGGACATATGGATTACTATGTCCTCGTGGCAGGCAAACTGGAAATTGGTACCGAAGCGTATATAGCCGGGAAGCTTGGCGAATATATTCCCGTCCCGTTTTCCTCAATCAGCAATAATGATGCCTCCGCAGGCGGCTGTGGCGATGCAGAAATGAAATCAATGACGGCGGGCAATAAAGGCACGGTAAGGATTTATATTACTCATCCTTTGGTCGGAGAAATCTCGATCCCGCAAACAACGATCATGAATCTCTATTTATCAAAAACGCCGGGCAGCAGTGGAGATAATATTCCCCCCTCCGTTCCCCCTATCGCGCACGTCACCATGTCCGGGACCATTACCGTGCCGCAGTCCTGTTCCATCAACGCCGGGCAGGTTATCGAGGTCAGGCTGCCGGATATTGAGGGCAAAGATATTCGTCACCTCGGCGACAGTCCGCAGAACTCGCACGTCACCACTCAGGTAAACTTTACCTGTAGCAACGTGGCGGACGGCACCAACCTGTCAATGTCATTGAATGGAGAAACCGATCCGCACAACCCGGAATACCTGAAAACCGACAATGAGAATTTAGGGATACGGATTTCCGATAAATACGATAAGACCATCGTTCCCGGCGGCAGCGCCGAATTGCCGATTGAAGATTACGCCGACGGTAGAGGCAGCACCGAGTTCACCGCCGCGCCGGTCAATACCACCGGACATGTTCCCCACACCGGAGAATACCAGGCTACCGCCACGCTGGAGATTCAGATTCGCTGAGAGAAGCGTTGGGTTTCAGCAAGCCTCCCCCTACAGACCCGTAACCCATTGATATTACGGCCCCGTAGATGGGGTGAAGCGAAGTGCAACCCAACGCCCCATCTCCCCTGTCAACACTTAACTGCGCAAACCACGCCCACGCTGGATCAGCGACCAGCACAGCAGGTAGAAAGCGGCGATAAAGATCACCAGTACACCAAACGTCGTCACCAGCGGCACATCATGGATACCCAGGAAACCATAACGGAAGCCGCTGATCATGTAGACGATCGGGTTCAGGTGCGACAACCCTTGCCAGAACGGCGGCAGCAGCGTCAGCGAGTAAAATACCCCGCCGAGGTAGGTCAGCGGCGTCAGCACAAAGGTCGGGATCAGGCTGATATCGTCAAAGGTTTTCGCAAACACGGCGTTCAGCAGTCCGGCCAGCGAGAACAGAATCGCGGTCAGAATCAGCGTTAGCGCGACAAATACCCAGGAATGCACCTGGAAAGGCACAAAAAAGAGCGAAATCGCCGTCACCAGAATCCCCACGCACAGCCCGCGCGCCACGCCGCCGCCGACAAATCCGGCGATAATCACGTGCGTTGGTACCGGCGCGACCAGCAGTTCCTCAATATTGCGCTGAAACTTGGCGCTAAAAAATGACGACGCGACATTCGCGTAGGAGTTAGTAATAACCGCCATCATAATCAGGCCCGGCACAATAAATTGCATATAGCTAAAACCATGCATTTCGCCGATGCGCGAACCGATCAGGTTACCGAAAATAATAAAATAGAGCGTCATCGTGATGACAGGCGGCACTAGCGTTTGCACCCAGATCCGCATAAAGCGGTGGATCTCTTTCGCCCAGATGCTTTTAAGGGCAACCCAGTAAAGCTGCATCATGCGCGATCTCCTTGTTTTTCATGAACCAGCGACACAAACAGTTCTTCCAGACGGTTGGCTTTATTACGCATACTTAATACCTGAACCCCCTGCTCGCTCAGTTGGCTAAAAACGCTGTTAACCCCCTGCTCGCGCAACACTTCAACCTCCAGAGTCGAGGTATCCACCAGACGATATTGATAACCCGCAAGCTTAGGCAGCGGGCTTTTTGGCGCTAAATCCAGAATAAACGTCTCCGATTTCAGCTTTGAAAGCAGATTTTTCATGGAGGTATTTTCCACCAGCTCGCCGTGCTGAATAATACCGATATTGCGGCACAGCATTTCCGCCTCTTCCAGATAGTGGGTGGTGAGAATAATCGTGGTGCCTTTGGCGTTTAAGTCTTTCAGGAATCCCCACATCGAGCGACGCAATTCGATATCGACGCCCGCCGTCGGCTCGTCGAGAATCAATAGCTTAGGCTCATGCATCAATGCGCGGGCGATCATCAGGCGGCGTTTCATCCCACCGGAGAGCATCCGCGCGCGTTCATGACGTTTTTCCCACAGATCGAGCTGTTTTAAATACTTTTCGCTACGTAAAACCGCCTCTTTATGTTCCACGCCGTAATAACCGGCCTGATTCACTACGATCTGTTGCACCGTTTCAAACGGGTTAAAGTTAAACTCCTGTGGCACCAGTCCAAGCTGTCGCTTAGCGTTAACCACGTCTTTTTCCAGGTCGTAACCAAAAACATTAACGCGCCCGGACGTTTTATTAACCAATGAGCTGATAATACCGATGGTGGTCGATTTCCCTGCTCCATTTGGCCCCAGAAGCGCGTAAAAATCCCCCGCTTCGACCTGCAAATCTATGCCGCGCAGCGCCTGAACGCCGCCGGGATAGGTTTTTTTAAGTTGTTGAAGTTCCAGCGCAATGGTCATAAATTCTCACTTACTTTACGTTCTTACACTTTATATATGGTTTAAATAACTACGGAGTTGCCCTATATTAGCCCAACGCACTTATTTGGTTACAGGTCGTTAACTTCCATGAAAGACATAGATACACTCATCAGCAACAATGCACTATGGTCAAAAATGCTGGTGGAAGAGGACCCCGGATTTTTTGAGAAACTGGCGCAAGCGCAAAAACCGCGCTTTCTATGGATTGGATGTTCCGACAGCCGCGTTCCCGCAGAGCGTTTAACCGGGCTTGAACCGGGCGAATTGTTTGTTCACCGTAATGTGGCTAACCTGGTTATTCACACCGATCTGAACTGTCTCTCCGTGGTTCAGTATGCGGTAGATGTTCTGGAAGTTGAGCATATTATCATTTGCGGCCACTCCGGTTGCGGCGGTATCAAGGCTGCGGTAGAAAACCCTGAGCTGGGCTTGATTAATAACTGGTTGCTGCATATCCGCGACATCTGGCTTAAACATAGCTCGCTGTTGGGAAAAATGCCCGAAGAGCAACGTCTGGACGCGCTCTATGAATTGAACGTCATGGAGCAGGTCTATAACCTGGGGCATTCCACCATTATGCAGTCAGCGTGGAAACGCGGGCAGAATGTGACCATTCACGGCTGGGCGTACAGTATCAATGATGGCCTGCTGCGCGATCTTGACGTCACCGCCACCAACAAAAAAACGCTGGAGAACGGCTATCATAAGGGTATCTCCGCCCTAAGTCTGAAATACATTCCCCACCAATAAGCCATTAGCTATAGGCCGGATAAGTCGCTTTAGCGACGCCATCCGGCATTTCTGCTCTTACTCGTCCAGCAGCACCACTTTACCAACATACGGTAGATGGCGATAACGCTGGGCGTAGTCGATACCGTAACCGACTACGAATTCGTCCGGAATCGAAAAGCCAACGAACTCAACCGGCACGTCCACTTCGCGACGAGACGGTTTATCCAGCAGCGTACAAATCGCCAGCGATTTCGGCTCGCGCAGGCCCAGGATTTCACGGACCTTCGACAGCGTATTACCGGAATCAATAATGTCTTCGACAATCAGCACGTCTTTACCGCGAATATCCTCATCCAGATCTTTGAGGATTTTCACGTCGCGGGTGGTGGACATGCCGCTACCATAACTGGAGGCGGTCATAAAATCGACTTCATGAGGAACCTGGACTTCACGGCACAGGTCCGCCATAAACATAAATGAGCCACGCAACAGACCTACCAGCACCATTTCACTGCCGCTGTCTTTATAACGTTCGGTAATCTGACGACCCAGCTCGGCAATACGTGCTTTGATCTCCGCTTCGGGGATCATGACTTCAACAGTATGTTTCATATTTATAACCATATGATTTAAAAACAAATCACTCAATGCCGGTGACTAATAACGCCGCATTGACGCGCAAGGCACGCAGTATAACAGCAAACGTATTCATTCGCGGCATTTGATAAGAAAGCTCATTTTGTGATTACGATCACACATGTTAATTCCTATACTTAATTGCTACTAAAAAATTAACAATTTGGGATGGTGTCTTTTTATGGCAGAAAATAACGCACGATCGCCACGATTACTCGTGACGCTGACGGCCCTCTTTGCAGCGCTTTGTGGGCTGTATCTTCTTATCGGAGGTGTCTGGCTGGTTGCTATTGGCGGTTCCTGGTACTACCCCATCGCGGGCCTCGTGATGCTGGTTGTGGCCGGATTGCTATGGCGCAGTAAACGTGCCGCGCTGTGGCTGTATGCCGCCTTGCTGCTGGCGACAATGATTTGGGGCGTGTGGGAAGTCGGGTTCGACTTCTGGGCGCTCACGCCGCGTAGCGATATCCTGGTGTTTTTCGGCATCTGGCTAATATTGCCGTTTGTCTGGCATCGTCTGGTGGTTCCTTCCAGCGGTGCAGTGGCGGCGCTGGTCGTGGCGCTGCTGATTAGCGGCGGCATTCTGACCTGGGCTGGCTTCAACGACCCGCAGGAGATCAACGGTACGCTTCGCGCCGACGCCACGCCCGCCGCAACAAGCTCGTCGATCGCCGACGAAGACTGGCCGGCCTATGGACGTAATCAGGAAGGCCAACGCTATTCGCCGCTGAAACAGATCACTGCGGATAACGTTCACCAACTGAAAGAAGCGTGGGTCTTCCGCACCGGCGATCTGAAACAACCCAACGATCCGGGCGAAATCACCAACGAAGTGACCCCGATTAAAGTCGGCGATACGCTCTACCTGTGTACGGCTCACCAGCGTCTGTTCGCACTAGACGCCGCCAGCGGTAAAGAGAAGTGGCATTTTGATCCTCAGTTGAAGACCGATTCGTCTTTCCAGCATGTGACCTGCCGCGGCGTCTCTTATCATGAGGCCAAAGCGGATACCGCCTCGCCGGAGGTCATCGCCGACTGTCCGCGCCGCATTATCCTCCCGGTCAATGACGGTCGCCTTTTCGCGGTGAATGCCGAAACCGGCAAGCTGTGTGAAACCTTCGCCAATAAAGGCGTCCTGAATCTGCAAACCAATATGCCGGACACCACGCCGGGACTGTATGAACCGACGTCGCCGCCGATTATCACCGATAAAACGATCGTCATTGCCGGTTCGGTCACGGATAACTTCTCTACCCGCGAAACGTCCGGCGTTATCCGTGGTTTTGACGTTAATACCGGTAAACTACTGTGGGCCTTCGATCCGGGGGCGAAAGATCCGAACGCGATTCCAGCCGATGAGCACGCTTTTACCTTTAACTCGCCGAACTCCTGGGCGCCTGCCGCCTATGATGCGAAACTGGATCTGGTCTATCTGCCGATGGGCGTGACCACGCCGGATATCTGGGGCGGTAACCGCACGCCGGAGCAGGAACGTTATGCCAGCTCCATCCTGGCGCTGAATGCCACCACCGGGAAACTGGCCTGGAGTTATCAGACCGTCCATCACGATCTGTGGGATATGGACCTGCCGGCACAGCCGACGCTGGCGGATATCACCGTTAACGGTACCACCGTTCCGGTTATCTATGCGCCAGCGAAAACCGGTAATATCTTTGTGCTCGACAGACGTAATGGCGAGCTGGTCGTGCCCGCTCCGGAAAAACCGGTCCCACAGGGCGCGGCAAAAGGCGATTACGTCGCCAAAACTCAGCCGTTCTCTGATTTAACCTTCCGCCCGAAAAAAGATCTCTCCGGCGCGGATATGTGGGGCGCGACCATGTTCGACCAACTGGTGTGCCGCGTTATGTTCCACCAGTTGCGCTATGAAGGTATCTTCACTCCACCGTCCGAGCAGGGGACATTGGTATTCCCTGGCAACCTGGGGATGTTTGAATGGGGCGGTATTTCCGTCGATCCAGACCGTCAGGTCGCTATCGCTAACCCGATGGCGCTGCCGTTTGTCTCGAAGCTGATCCCACGCGGCCCGGGTAATCCGATGGAGCCGCCGAAAGACGCGAAAGGTACCGGTACAGAAGCAGGTATTCAGCCACAGTACGGCGTACCATTCGGCGTCACGCTGAATCCGTTCCTTTCGCCGTTTGGCCTGCCGTGTAAACAACCGGCCTGGGGCTATATTTCCGCGTTGGATCTGAAGACCAATGAAATCGTATGGAAGAAACGTATAGGGACGCCGCGCGACAGTATGCCGTTCCCGATGCCGGTTCCGGTGCCGTTCAACATGGGGATGCCCATGCTCGGCGGGCCAATCTCAACCGCCGGT
Source organism: Salmonella sp. SAL04162 (assembly GCF_046551535.1). Classification (NCBI taxonomy): domain Bacteria; kingdom Pseudomonadati; phylum Pseudomonadota; class Gammaproteobacteria; order Enterobacterales; family Enterobacteriaceae; genus Salmonella; species Salmonella sp. SAL04162. The sequence goes on along the minus strand of NZ_JBGDVX010000009.1, from coordinate 132,042 downwards.
AACGTACTGTTCATTGCCGCGACCGCCGACAACTACCTGCGCGCTTATAACATGAGCAACGGGGAAAAACTGTGGCAGGGACGTTTACCCGCCGGAGGCCAGGCAACGCCGATGACCTATGAGGTAAACGGTAAGCAGTACGTGGTCGTTTCTGCCGGAGGCCACGGTTCGTTTGGTACGAAGATGGGCGACTATATCGTGGCCTATGCTTTGCCTGACGACGCGAAATAACCATTAATGCCCGGCGTATGCCGGGCATTGTACCGGGTGGCGGCTTCTCCTTACCCGGCCTGCGTCGGAGACAGCGATTAGACCGTAAATCCTAACATCATTCCCGTATCTTCATGTTCTAACAGATGACAGTGCGCCATATAGGCATGTTCCTTCGGCGCGTCGTGATCGAACTTGACCAACACTTCGCTGATACCGCCCTCAACGCGTACCGTATCCTTCCAGCCCGTTCTGTGCGCTGCTGGCGCTTTGCCGTTCTCTGACAGAATACGGAACTGCGTGCCGTGAATATGGAAAGGATGCAGCATCATGTCGCCCACGCCGGAAATCACCCAACGTTCATGTCGGCCTTTTTGCGCCGCGAACATCGGTTTGTTCATATCGAAGACCTGGCCGTTAATAAAGTTAGCGTTATGGAAGTCGAATTTTCCGCCGTGATTCATATTGCCCATCGCGCCATGATTCATCCCGCTGTGATCCATGTTGCCATGATCCATCTCGCCATGCCCCATATTGCCGCCCTGCATATGCGCGTTCATGCTGTCATGATCCATACCGCTCATCGCCTGAGCGCCATATTTCTTCATCAGCATTTGCATCCCCATCATATCAAGACGCGGGTCCATCGACAGTTTCAGGTTGCGCACCGTTAGCCCTTCCAGCGACGGCAACGCAGGCATCGTCGTCAACGTATCCGGCAGCGTACCGGAGGCGGTAATCCGCAGCGGCTGGATACGCATCACCGGATGCGGTTTATCAAACGGAGCGATCGCCATTCCCATCTGGCTGACCGGCAGCGTCACCAGATCAAAGACTTTCCCGTCGCTGATATCCACCAGCACTTCAAAACGCTCGCCCATTAATAACGGCAGTTCGGTGACTTTCACCGGCTCCGCCAGCAGGCCGCCGTCGCTGGCAATCACATAAAGCGGACGATTATCGCTGGCGGCGATATTCAGCGAACGCGCATTACAGCCATTTAGCAAGCGCAGACGTAGCCAGCCTTTCGGCGCGGAATGCTGCGGATAGATAGCGCCATTGGTCAGCAGCGTATCGCCAAACCAGCCGACGGCGGCGGTCATAATATCCAGTTGATAATCAATCTGGCCATCGGCGGAGAAACGTTTGTCCTGAATGATCACCGGTACATCGTCGATGCCCCACTGTTTCGGCAGGCGCAATTTGCGAATCTCGTCATCTTCAATCAGCACCAGTCCGGCAAGGCCCATCGCCACCTGGCGCCCGGTTTTGCCGTGTTTGTGCGGATGAATCCAGCAGGTCGCGGCGCGTTGCTCCGGTGTAAACGTCACCGTGCGGGTTCCGCCTGCGGGAATAATTCCCTGCGGGCCGCCGTCGACGATGCCCGGAATCTCCAGACCATGCCAGTGAAGCGTCGTGTCTTCGGCCAGTTGGTTATGGATATCAACGGTCACACTTTTTCCTTTGTGGAGCTGTACCGCTGGCCCCAGCAAATTACCGTTGTAGCCCCAGGTTGTCGCGTTCTTACCGGCGAATGTCGACTGTCCGGCTTTAACAATCAACTGCATACGGTTGCTTGCATCTGCCGTTAACAGGTCAGGAATAGGCAACGCGGGACGTTCGGCGGCAAAAGCGGCGCGGCTCCACAGCGGCAGCGCTGATGCAACCCCCAGCGCCACTGAATATTTTAAGAAATCACGGCGTAACATAATCATTTCCTTATAATGAACAGGCGGGTGTCTAAGCTTAGACCCTGCCCTAACGGGAAGGTCAAGCCAGCAACACGTCTTTACCATTCCTGACAGCAATACAATAAGAATGAAAACGCCGCGACCAATCCTGATAATAAAAGTCGTCGCTACGTTCTCAGTATGCTAACGTTGACTTTCCCTGATGCCGTGGTAGAAGCAATGAAGACGTTTTTCAGACCCGTGTTGTTTGGCAGCCTGATGGCCTTATGCGCAAATAGCTATGCGCTTACTGAATCCGAAGCCGAAGATATGGCCGATTTAACGGCGGTTTTCGTTTTTCTGAAAAATGACTGTGGTTACCAAAATTTACCCAACAGTCAGATTCGCCGTGCGCTGGTCTTTTTTGCCCAGCAAAATCAGTGGGACCTGAGTAACTACGACACCTTCGATATGAAATCGTTGGGCGAAGACAGCTACCGCGATCTTAGCGGCATCGGTATTCCGGTCGCTAAAAAATGCAAAGCTCTGGCCCGTGATTCTCTGAGCCTGTTAGCCTACGTTAAATAATCCTCCGCGATCCTATTGCTGAAATAATGACCGTGTATCCACGGTCATTGTTAGCTATGATGTTGCGCCCTTTTTTTACGGGTGTTAACAATGGAGGTATCAGCCAATGGCCGAAAATACGATGTGGCATGAAACGCTACACGACCAGTTTGGTCAGTACTTTGCCGTAGACAACGTTCTGTATCATGAAAAAACCGATCACCAGGATTTAATCATCTTTGAAAACGCCGCTTTTGGCCGCGTGATGGCGCTGGACGGCGTGGTACAGACCACCGAACGCGACGAGTTTATTTATCATGAAATGATGACCCACGTCCCGCTGCTAGCGCACGGTCATGCGAAACACGTTCTGATTATCGGCGGCGGCGACGGCGCAATGCTACGTGAAGTTACCCGGCATAAAAATGTCGAAACCATCACCATGGTGGAGATCGACGCTGGCGTAGTCTCGTTTTGCCGCCAGTATTTACCCAACCACAATGCCGGCAGCTACGACGATCCGCGCTTTACGCTGGTAATCGACGACGGCGTGAATTTCGTCAATCAGACCCATCAGACCTTTGATGTGATCATTTCCGACTGTACCGATCCGATAGGCCCCGGCGAAAGCCTGTTTACCTCCGCCTTTTATGAAGGCTGTAAGCGTTGCCTGAATCCGGGCGGCATTTTTGTCGCCCAGAACGGCGTGTGCTTCCTGCAACAGGATGAAGCGCTCGATAGCCACCGCAAGCTGAGTCATTACTTCAGCGATGTCGGCTTCTACCAGGCGGCGATTCCGACCTATTACGGCGGCATTATGACCTTCGCCTGGGCGACGGACAACGACGCTCTTCGTCACCTGTCGAGCGAAATTATTCAGGCGCGTTTTCATGCCGCCGGCCTCAAATGTCGCTATTACAACCCGGCTATTCATGCCGCTGCATTTGCGCTACCGCAATATCTACATGACGCACTGTCCGCACAGTGACGTTAAGGAGGTGATAAAAATTGAAAAAGCTGAAACTGCATGGCTTTAACAATCTGACGAAAAGCCTGAGTTTTTGTATTTACGATATCTGCTACGCCAAAACCGCAGAAGAGCGCGATGGCTATATCGCCTATATCGATGAACTCTATAACGCCAACCGACTGACCGAGATCCTGTCGGAGACCTGCTCCATTATCGGCGCGAACATCCTGAACATCGCCCGTCAGGATTATGAACCGCAGGGTGCCAGCGTCACGATTCTGGTGAGCGAAGAGCCGATCGACCCGAAACTTATCGACCAAACCGAACATCCCGGCCCGCTGCCGGAAACCGTGGTAGCGCACCTCGATAAGAGCCATATCTGTGTGCATACCTATCCGGAAAGCCATCCGGAAGGCGGGCTTTGCACCTTTCGCGCCGACATCGAAGTGTCAACCTGCGGGGTGATTTCACCGCTAAAAGCGCTCAATTACCTGATCCACCAGCTAGAGTCTGATATTGTTACCATCGATTACCGCGTGCGCGGCTTTACGCGCGACGTCAACGGTATGAAGCACTTTATCGATCATGAGATTAATTCTATTCAGAATTTTATGTCGGAAGATATGAAGTCGCTGTATGACATGGTGGATGTAAACGTGTATCAGGAAAATATTTTCCATACCAAGATGCTGCTTAAAGAGTTCGATCTTAAGCACTACATGTTTCACACCAAACCGGAAGATCTCACTGAAACCGAACGCCAGGAGATCACCGCCGCGCTGTGGAAAGAGATGCGCGAGATTTACTACGGCCGCAATATTTCTGCGGTCTGATTCACCACTGGCAGCGCCTGACGGCGCTGTCACTCCGGCTGCACCAGCGTTAGCGCAAAAGCGCGCCCTTTCAGTTCAACCTGCGCTGACGGCGGCAGATTGACGTCGGTAATCACATCATTAAAGCGCTCAAGCGGCACCACATTAAAGAGCGAATGCACGCCATACTTACTGCTGTCCGCCAGCAACACTTTGCGCTGCGCATTAGCAATAATCTCCTGTTTGAGCCCGGCCTTATCTTCCGTTGGGGTCGTCACGCCCGTTTTTACCCCCCATGAATTACAGCTCATAAACGCGATGTTCGGATAAACGCTGCGCAACAGCTTACGCCCATGCTCACCGATACAGGACTGACTGCTGTCATCGATACGACCGCCGACAATCGTCACTTCAATTTGCCGGAACTCAGCTAAAAACAGCGCAATATGCAGATCGACGGTGATGACCCGCAGCGGAAGATGGGTTAAGCATTTCGCCAGCTCCATCATTGTCGTACCGGCATCCAGCACGACGGCATCGCCAGCATTCACCAGCGATGCGGCAACGCGTGCGATCGCCCGTTTTTCAGCGGGCGATCGCAGTTGTTTTTCATTGGTGGTGGGCTGGGCGGGTTCAAAACGCCGCAGCGCCACGCCGCCATGACTACGGCTGATCACGCCCTGCTCATCCAGCTTGATCAAATCGCGACGGATAGTGGCTGGTGATGCGTCAACCGCCTCAACCAGCTGTTCTACCGTAACCAGCGTATGGTTTTTCAGATACGCCACAATGAGATCCAGACGGTGTTGTCCTTTCATAACAGGGAATTATGCCAGTTGCATTGCCAGTTTGATCGATACGGCCATGCTCTCAGATTTTGCTTTTCCCGTCCAGGCGATATCAAATGCGGTGCCATGATCGGCAGAGGTCCGAATAAATGGCAGCCCCGCGGTGATATTCACACCATCATAAAATCCAAGCAATTTCAACGGGATATGCCCCTGGTCATGATACATCGCCACCACCATATCATACTGCCCCTCATAAGCCTGGAGAAATACAGTATCCGGCGGGCATGGCCCATAAACGTCCATACCTTTTGCGTGGGCATCGGTAATGGCTGGCGTCAGGATACGCGTCTCTTCATCGCCAAACAGGCCATTCTCGCCCGCATGAGGATTCACGCCTGCCACGGCGATACGCGGTTTAACGTAACCCACACGCTTGAGGAAAGTATCAGCAATACCAATCACCGTTTCGACACGCGTGGTACTTAACGTATCAAGGAATTTTCGCAGCGCGATATGCGTTGAAACGTGAATCACTTTTAGTTTATCAGTGTAAAGTACCATCGCGTAATCGCGGCTATGGGTCAGGGTCGCGAGCAGCTCGGTATGGCCCGGATAGTTGTGCCCTGCCAGGTGCAGCGCCTCTTTATTCAGCGGCGCGGTAGCGATAGCCTGTACGTCGCCCCGTAACGCTAACTCGGTGGCGCGCTTCACGCAGCGATACGCTAAATCCCCCGCCTGCGCCTGAACTTTCCCGGCCTCCAGCGCCTCCGGCTGCGCCAGCGGCTCATCAATCACATGAATGATGCCGGGCGCAAAACGCGCTTCGGCAACCCGTTCAATGGCCCGTAACTCGACGTTCGGCGTGATGCCCTTCGCCTGTAAACGTTTCAACGTTGCGAGGCATCCAATAACCACCAGCGGCGCGCCGTTGAGACCGTCTTCGCTTAGCGCTTTAACAATAATTTCCGGCCCAATGCCCGCAGGATCGCCCATGGTAATGGCAACGGTTTTAGTCTCCACAATACATCTCCTCAATATAATAAAGCGCGTCACACAACGTACTGTCTGAACCGAATCCGCCCGCTTTGGTAATGACCGGCAGATCGTCAATTTCGCTGTTTACAAACGTTCCACAGGGAATACAGGGCGCCACCTCGCTCTGAATGCGATAACCTTCAGCGCCAAGCGCGCCGGCGACGGCGGTAGCGATATCGCCGCCGGTCAGAAACAACCCGCCAATCCGCGCCTGCCCGATAATGTTTAACGTGACGACGCCAAGCCGCTGGCTCAGTCGCTCGCCCAATTGCTGACGGCTCATCGCGGATTTTTCGCACAACGCGTCGATTAACTGTCGATCTTCTGCGCGACGGCTGGTGCGTAAAATCGTATGTCGATGCTGACTTAACAGCGCGCAGGCCTGCTCTACGACAGACGCGATTTCCTGCTCCGCGCTATCCGACACCATGCGCGCGGCATCGATATCCACGACCTCCGCACGTCCCCGGCACAGCGCATTATCCACCTGACGTCGCGTGGTTTCGCTCATCGAACCGGCCACCACCAGTACCGGCAGCCGCTGCCGGTCTTGCATAAAAAGTTCAACCGGCAACGCATTCGCCAGACCAGCGGCGCCGACGAGCAGCGGCATCGACGGTTGTTCACACGCTGCTTGCGCAATCAACGTCAGGTCCCGCTCTTCCACCGCATCCACGACGATAATCCCTTCGCCCTCAGCCGCATAAGCCGTAAGTAAGGCGCTTAACCCACCGCGTCGAACATCCTGCAAAAAGACTTCATACACAGGGATCTCACTTTGCAACGCCACTATCTCGGCAATACGGGAAGAGACAATGGGCGTTTTCGGATCGCTGGCAAATTCGGTTTCCAGTAGCGGGACGCCATTAACCAGACATTTTCCTTCACGCGTCGTGCGTCCAGCCGCAGGGATCGCGGCGGCGATAACGGCCAGTTTTCGCTGACTGGCGCGCATAGCCGCCGTCACTTCGGCTCCGATATTGCCGCGAAATGTAGAGTCGATTTTTTTGTACACCAGCGGCGCTGGCGATGTCTCACACCACGGGGAAAGCGCGGCATAAACGGCAGATGCCGCCTGATCTGCGGGCATCGCCCGGCTTTCGGTGTTAATGACTAACACATCGGCGCGGCGGGACGGTTTTTGCGACGCGCTCAACATGACTTCCGTTCTCGCCCCCTTCTTCGCCAACTGGACGCCGGTATCATTCGATCCGGTAAAATCGTCGGCGATGACTATCATTTTCATGCGTTTTTCTCCAAAGAAGCCTGACGCGCCTGTTTTTTCGCAACCCAGGAGGTCAACACTGGCGTCAGGATTGCCGTGGTGATCACCGAGGCGGCAATCAGCGGAGCGGCAGCAGCGGCCACCTCGGCGAGCGAAGGGTCGGCCTGCGCAATAGCCAGCGGCGTCGCAACGGCATTACCCGCGGTGCTGGAGGCCGCCGCCCCGGCAATGCCAGTTCCGCCAACCAGACGATCTGCGCGGATATTAAAGAAACCGCCAACAAACGTTGTCAGCACGCCGAGCAGAATTCCGGCAAGTCCGCCTTGCAGTAACATTTCCAGGTTGATGCCCGCCCCCAGCGCAAAAGCAAAGAAAGGAATGAGCAGCGGGCCGCCTTTGGTCAAAAAATCGCGCATATGAGGATCAAGATTGCCGAGGATCATGCCGACAACCAACGGAACCAGCACCGCCACCAGCGCCATAATGGGAATGTTCGCCATCCCTGCCGCGCCCAGCGCAATCATCGTAAAGAAAGGGCCATCATTAAGAGACAAAATAGAGATAGCGCCGACGTCGCGCTCATTGCCGAACTCACCTACCAGCGCAGCATAAAGTCCGCCATTCGAATTGCTCATCGCCGCGATAATCGCCACGCCGCTCAGGCCAAAAATACCCTCCGCGCCGAAAAGATGCTCCACGCCCAGGCCAATCCCGATGGCGACAAGCAACTTAGTGAGCGTAATCGTCCCGCCCTGCAATAGCGCCTGGGGTGCGGCTTTCACACTGATACCGGCTCCCATACACAGCAGAAAAGCGCCAATCAGCGGCGCCGCGCCGTTTTTAAATAAGGCGGTGGTAAAACCGCCGATATCAAGCGCCTGTGGAGCGAAGGTGTTAATGACTGCGCCAATAACGAGCGGTACGACCATCATGCCGCCGGGTACGCGCTCTATTGCTTTTTTGATGTTCATGGTCTTACCGCCTGTTGCTTGTTGTGATTGAATAAAATCATAACGATTATATTCAATCAAATTAAGATCACAAACGCGTCAGATCACAGTTTTAAAATGATTAATAAAAATCAAAAAATCATTCTGCAATAAAAAAGCCGGGATACTCCCGGCTGGAATGTGTGGTGATTTCGTTTCCACTACGCCCCCAACTGTCCGTCGACTGGCGTTGCGGGACAATAACGAAGAGAGGGTCAGGCTTTACTGACGAATTCCCGATACGCGGCGACGACCCGCAGAAAATCCTCCATGCCGCACAGGGATAAACTCTCTTCATCGTAATAACTCATCCCCTCTTCCATCTCATCGCCGGAAAAATCCAGCTGATTGGCGCGAATCATCACCTCTTCGCCGTCCATCCAGATCGTGTATTCATGCCCTGCTCGTTGCCAGGAGCGTTCGCTGCCTTTGACCGTACGCGCGGCTTGTTCTACTTCATCCAGTAGCGAGAGATTGTCTTTAACCTCTTCATTAAACCAGTGACCGACCACCTCGTGGCCCATCGACATTCGTACTTTTACCCCTCCGGTAACGTCGCGCAGAAATTCGTAATCCATAATTGTTTTCCTCTGCAAAGCCCTTACAGTCATTATCGCAGCAGCGGAGAAGAAAAAAAGCGGGAACAGCAGGCGGAATGAAAATAAAAACCCACCGCAGTTGCGATGGGTGTTGTAGGCCCGGTAAGCGTAGCCGCCACCGGGCAATAAGAGGCGTAGGCATGGTAAGCCTGACACCGTCAGGCAAATTACACCGCAGTCTGGAAAATCACGCCGTCCGCTTTCTCAGTGTACTGAGAGAGCTGGTCGAAGTTCAGGTAACGGTAAGTATCCACCGCCGTCTTATCCACCTGCGCCACAAAGGTCTGGTACTCTTCCGGCGTCGGCAGTTTGCCGATAAGCGCCGCCACCGCCGCCAGCTCCGCAGAAGCCAGGAAGACGTTCGCACCGGTACCTAAACGGTTCGGGAAGTTACGGGTAGAGGTAGAGACCACCGTCGCACCGTCAGCCACACGCGCCTGGTTACCCATACACAGGGAACAACCAGGGATCTCAATACGCGCACCGCTCTTACCGAACACACTGTAGTAACCTTCTTCGGTGAGCTGCGCGGCGTCCATACGGGTTGGCGGCGCTACCCACAGGCGGGTTGGCAACTGGCCTTTATGGTTATCCAGCAGCTTACCGGCGGCACGGAAGTGGCCGATGTTGGTCATGCAGGAGCCGATGAACACTTCGTCGATCTTCTCGCCCTGCACGTCAGACAGCAGACGCGCGTCGTCCGGATCGTTCGGCGCACACAGGATTGGCTCTTTGATATCCGCCAGATCGATGTCGATCACTGCCGCGTATTCCGCGTCAGCATCGGCTTCCAGCAGTTGCGGGTCCGCCAGCCATTTTTCCATACCCTGAATACGACGTTCCAGCGTACGACGGTCGCCGTAGCCTTCGGCAATCATCCACTTCAGCAGGACGATGTTGGAGGTCAGGTATTCAATGATCGGCTCTTTGTTCAGCTTGATGGTACAGCCTGCCGCGGAACGCTCGGCGGACGCATCGGTCAGCTCAAATGCCTGCTCAACTTTCAGATCCGGCAGACCTTCAATTTCCAGAATGCGGCCAGAGAAGATGTTTTTCTTGCCTTTCTTCTCAACGGTCAGCAGGCCCTGTTTGATGGCGTACAGCGGAATGGCGTGTACCAGATCGCGCAGGGTGATGCCCGGCTGCATTTTGCCTTTGAAGCGCACCAGCACGGATTCCGGCATATCCAGCGGCATCACGCCGGTCGCGGCAGCAAATGCCACCAGGCCAGATCCCGCCGGGAAAGAGATACCAATCGGGAAACGGGTATGGGAGTCACCGCCGGTCCCCACGGTGTCCGGCAGCAGCATACGGTTCAGCCAGGAGTGGATAACGCCATCGCCCGGACGCAGAGAGACACCGCCACGGTTCATAATGAAGTCCGGCAGCGTGTGGTGCGTGGTGACGTCAACCGGCTTCGGATAGGCTGCGGTGTGACAGAACGACTGCATGACCAGATCGGCGGAGAATCCCAGACAGGCCAGGTCTTTCAGCTCATCGCGGGTCATCGGGCCGGTAGTATCCTGAGAACCGACGGAGGTCATTTTCGGTTCGCAGTACGCGCCCGGACGGATACCTTTCACGCCGCAGGCGCGACCGACCATTTTCTGCGCCAGCGAGAAGCCACGGCTGCTTTCCGCCACGTCTTTTGCCTGACGGAATACATCAGAGTGCGGCAGACCCAGCGCTTCACGCGCTTTGGTGGTCAGGCCACGGCCGATAATCAGTGGAATACGGCCACCGGCGCGTACTTCGTCGATCAGCACGTCGGTTTTCAGTTCGAAGGTTGCCAGTAGCTCGCCGGTTTCATGATTGCGCACTTCGCCTTTGTACGGGTAGACGTCAATCACATCGCCCATATTCAGGTTAGAAACGTCAACTTCAATCGGCAGTGCGCCCGCATCTTCCATAGTGTTAAAGAAGATAGGCGCAATTTTGCCGCCGAGGCACAGACCGCCGCCGCGCTTGTTCGGCACGTTAGGGATGTCATCGCCCATGAACCACAGCACGGAGTTGGTCGCGGATTTACGGGAAGAACCGGTGCCCACCACGTCACCCACGTAGGCCAGCGGGTAGCCTTTTTTCTGCAATGCTTCGATTTGTTTGATGGGGCCAACAACGCCTGGCTGATCCGGCTCAATGCCTTCACGGGCGTTTTTCAGCATCGCCTGCGCATGTAACGGGATATCCGGTCTCGACCACGCATCCGGCGCCGGAGAGAGATCGTCGGTATTCGTTTCGCCGGTCACTTTGAAAACAGTGACGGTGATTTTTTCCGCCAGCGGCGGACGGCTCAGGAACCATTCGGCGTCAGCCCAGGATTGCATCACCTGTTTGGCGTATTCATTGCCCGCTTTGGCTTTCTCTTCTACGTCGTAGAAGTTATCGAACATCAGCAGGGTGTGGGACAGCGCTTTGGCCGCAATCGGCGCCAGTTTCGCATCGTCCAGCGCATCAATCAGCGGATGAATGTTGTAACCACCCTGCATAGTGCCCAGCAGTTCAATGGCTTTTTCTGGGGAGACCAGCGGGGAGGTGGTGTCGCCTTTCGCGACAGCAGCGAGAAAACCGGCTTTAACATAAGCGGCTTCATCTACGCCAGGAGGAACGCGGTTGATCAACAGGTCTAACAGGAATTCTTCTTCGCCCACAGGCGGGGTCTTCAGCAGCTCGACAAGCGCAGCCATTTGGGTTGCGTCTAAAGGTTTCGGCACAATCCCCTGGGCAGCACGCTCAGCTACGTGCTTACGGTATTCTTCTAGCACGACGATATCTCCTCGCTCTCATTGTCATAATGCGGCGCTTTTGTTGATGGGCGATTCTCTTCACGCTCCTGTGAGACAGTAGTTAGTAGGGTAAATGCCCGGTACCGCATACGGCACAATAACAGGATTTTCTTTAAGTGTTAATCTGTTTACAAAAAAGCAACATAAAAAAGTGGCTGAATCGTTAAGGATGGTCTAATGCTCTACTGAGACGGGAGCTACAGCCATAAATGCTTACCTCATTTCGTGCTTTGATCGTCACGTAACGTTATCGATCCCAACATTAGCTAAAAATTAAACTATCGTCCCTTTATACTCACGCGAAACTGCACCCCGTCGGCGGCAGGCATAATGACCATAGCGATTCTCTGGAATCGGGAGAGATAAAATGACGTTGCCCTTTAAACCCCATCTCATTGCCCTTGTCTGCAGTGCCGGGTTATTTGCCGCTTCGGGCGTACTGTATGTTAAAAGCCGCGCTCCCGAAGCGCCCGCGCAGGCGGCAGCTCCCGCCCCTGAGCCAACGCAGACCGCTGTGCCCGCGCCTGTCGCGAAAACGACCTTTACCACTGCGCAAATCGATCAATGGGTCGCGCCTGTCGCGCTTTATCCCGATGCCCTGCTTTCGCAGGTGCTCATGGCCTCCACCTACCCGGCGAACGTGGTTCAGGCCGTCCAGTGGTCGCGAGATAACCCCACGCTGCAGGGCGATGTCGCTATTCAGGCGGTGGCCAGCCAACCGTGGGATCCCAGCGTCAAATCGCTGGTCGCCTTTCCCCAGTTGATGGCGCTTATGGGCGAGAATCCGCAATGGGTGCAAAACCTGGGCGATGCGTTCTTAGCCCAGCCACAGGATGTGATGGATGCGGTGCAAAGGTTGCGTCTACTCGCTCAACAAACCGGTTCGCTAAAATCAACGCCGCAGCAAACCGTCACCAGCGTGCCGAAGTCCAGCGCTTCTACCGCCGTCACGACGACAACCACCACATCCGCCAGTACGCCAGCGACACCGTCGACCGTCATCAAAATTGAACCCGCGAATCCGCAGGTGGTGTACGTGCCGAACTATAACCCCGCGACGGTGTATGGCGCCTGGCCCAATACCGCTTATCCGCCGGTGTATTTACCGCCCCCTCCGGGACAGCAGTTTGCCGATAGTTTTGTTAAAGGTTTTGGTTATAGTCTGGGCGTCGCCACCACCTATGCGTTGTTCAGCAGCATAGACTGGGATGACGACGATCATCACCACCATGACGACGACCATCATGATGATGATTACCATCATGGTGGTAACGGTTATCAACACAATGGCGATAATATCAATATCAATGTCAATAATTTCAACCGGATATCCGGGCAAAACCTGCCGGGCCAAACGATGGGCTGGCAGCATAATCCCGCCTGGCGCAATGGCGTCCCCTATCCGAATAATACCGTTGCGCAACGGTTCCATCCCACCAATGTTAGCGGCGGGTTAAGCGCAACGCAGCAAGCGCCAGTGTCTCGCGACAGTCAGCGCCAGGCGGCCATGACGCAATTCCAACAGCGCAGCCATACAGCGAACGCTTCTTTGCCAGCGCCAGGCACCCGTGATGCCCAGCGTAAAGCGGCCTCACAACAATTAAATCAGATAGCCCGGCGTAATAATTATCGCGGTTATGACAATCAGTATGACAGCGCGCGTCGACAGACGGCGCAGCAGCATAGCGCGACGCTGAAATCCCAGACGCAGCAGCATCCCTTATCGCAGCAACAGCGTAACGCGGCGCATCAGCGGATCGCATCCTCTACGCCGCAGCAGCGTCAGGCATTTCGCCAGAATATGCACGCCAATGTGTTTAGCGGGAACGACAGTCGATCGCCGTCATGGCAATCGCAACAGCTACGCGGCCTGGAAAGCCGTCGCGGCAGCCACTTAAACACCGAGCAACACGCCGCCGCGCGGGAACATTTTTCTGAACATCATGAATTTCATCGCCGTTAACCGGAGCAGATAATGAAAAAGGTTATGTTAAGCGCTCTGTTACTGTCGTTACCCTTGCTGGGCTACGCGCAGGAACGGTTCCCCTCCCCGGAAGCGGCCGCCAGCGCCTTCGCCGCGGCGGTAGCCGGAAAAAACGAAACGCAGCTTACCGCGCTACTGGGCGATGACTGGCGGCAATTTCTGCCGCCGGAAGGCGCCGATCCCGAGGCCGTGGCCCGCTTCAACCGTGACTGGCGCGAAGGCCATCGCATTGTACAAAAAGACAATACGGCGCACCTGAATGTCGGACGAGAAGACTGGCAGCTCCCGGTGCCCATGGTGAAAGAGGCTGGCGGCTGGCGCTTTGATATGGCGGCAGCCGGGAATGAGATCCTCACCCGTACTATTGGGCGAAATGAACTTTCTACCTTACAGGCTATGCATGCTTACGTTGATGCGCAGCAGGACTATTACTTACAAAACCATCGCTGGGCGCACAGGATAATCAGTAGCGAAGGCCAAAAAGATGGCCTGTACTGGCCAACCAAAGCAGGCGACGCCCCCAGTCCCTTAGGCCCAAACTTTAGCCCCGCAGCGCCAGATGAGGGTTACCACGGCTACCATTTCCGTATTATCAGCGATAACGACGGTCACGGCGCGGCGCTTCTGGCCTGGCCGATGCATTACGGCGAAACCGGGGTGATGAGTTTTATGGTCAACCAGGACGATCGTATTTATCAGGCGGATTTAGGCAAAGAGACGGAGAGTAAAGTTCAGGCTATCACGCGTTTTGCGCCAGACGCGCAGTGGCAGGTCGCCGAATAACCCGTAAGCGCCTGGCGTTATCGCCAGGCCATGATCATTAGCCCTGATGCGGCATTAATTCCGGGTGGCCTTGTACCGGCGGCTTGTTGCTGGTCAGCGCGGCTTCATCAGCCTGAATGCTGCCGGAATTGGCCGCCCATACGCCTTCATGCGTGTGGGTGATCTGCTGATGCTGCGCATTCAAATCCTCGCCCATTGCCGCAATATGCGTACTTTCCGTACCGCCGCTGTTAGTCGCCCAGGGGATGACGGGATCGCTGGCAAATGCCATGCCGGAGATCAACGTCGCGGTTAGCGCTGCTGTTGTCAGAAAAAGTTTCATATATCAAACCTCATAATTAGCTCGCTATTATTTTATAGCGTTACTAATTTCAGGGTGATGACAAAGTAAGGAGAGGTATTTCTTATGAAACAATTAGTTGGTCGAAAATGACTGACAAAGGCACTACCGACGGCATAAGGTTTGAAAAGCGCACTGCTGCGGAAAAGATAAATTTTGCGGTTTCGTTATCCTTCGCCATCATTTGACACATCTGATTTGCCATGCATAAAAAAAGCGGCTGTAAAGCCGCTTTTCTGTGTCGAATGGCGCATTGCCACCTACAGAAGATTATTTCTTCTTCGCTTTCGGGTTCGGCAGGTCAGTAATGCTACCTTCGAAGATTTCCGCCGCCAGGCCCACGGACTCATGCAGAGTCGGGTGCGCATGAATGGTCAGCGCGATGTCTTCCGCGTCACAGCCCATTTCGATCGCCAGACCGATTTCACCCAGCAGCTCGCCGCCGTTGGTGCCGACAATCGCCCCGCCGATCACGCGGTGAGATTCTTTGTCGAAAATCAGTTTGGTCATACCGTCTGCGCAGTCAGAAGCGATAGCACGGCCAGAAGCTGCCCACGGGAAGGTGGCGGTTTCATAGCTGATGCCTTTTTCTTTCGCTTCTTTCTCGGTCAGGCCAACCCATGCCACTTCTGGCTCGGTGTACGCGATAGACGGGATAACTTTCGGATCGAAGTAGTGTTTCTTCCCGGCGATAACTTCAGCGGCAACGTGGCCTTCGTGAACGCCTTTATGCGCCAGCATCGGCTGACCGACGATATCGCCGATAGCGAAGATGTGCGGCACGTTGGTGCGCAGCTGTTTGTCGACGCGGATAAAGCCACGGTCGTCAACTTCCACGCCTGCTTTGCCCGCGTCGAGGTTTTTACCGTTCGGCACACGACCGATCGCCACCAGAACCGCATCATAGCGCTGCGCTTCAGCCGGGGCTTTTTTGCCTTCCATCGAAACGTAGATACCGTCTTCTTTCGCTTCAACGGCAGTTACTTTGGTTTCCAGCATCAGGTTGAATTTCTTGCTGATGCGCTTGGTGAAGACTTTAACGATGTCTTTATCAGCCGCCGGGATAACCTGGTCGAACATTTCAACCACGTCAATCTCTGAACCCAGCGCGTGGTATACGGTACCCATTTCCAGACCGATGATACCGCCGCCCATGACCAGCATACGCTTCGGCACTTCTTTCAGTTCCAGAGCGTCGGTAGAATCCCATACGCGCGGGTCTTCATGCGGAATAAACGGTAATTGGATCGGACGAGAACCTGCCGCGATAATCGCGTTGTCGAAGTTGATCACGGTTTTGCCGTTTTCGCCTTCAACTTCCAGGGTGTTCGCCCCGGTGAATTTACCCAGACCGTTGACCACTTTCACTTTACGGCCTTTGGCCATACCAGCCAGACCGCCGGTCAGCTGCGTGATCACTTTCTCTTTCCAGGTACGAATCTTGTCGATATCGGTTTTCGGCTCACCGAAGACGATACCGTGTTCAGCCAGCGCTTTGGCTTCTTCGATAACTTTTGCTACGTGCAGCAGCGCTTTAGAAGGGATACAGCCGACGTTCAGACAAACACCGCCAAGGGTGCTGTAACGTTCTACAATTACGGTTTCCAGACCTAAATCAGCGCAACGGAAAGCGGCAGAATAGCCTGCCGGGCCCGCCCCAAGTACCACGACCTGAGTTTTGATTTCAGTACTCATCATGACCTCTTTATTTGTATCCGGCGGTCCGGGGTACTTGATCGCCCATCATCCACCGGGTCGTTCTATCCGCCCGTATCTTACAAAATTGTTAACAATTTTGAAACAACAAACGGATCACGAATTATCGCTTTCGCTAATAACCTCACAAAATACATGAGATTATCAAAAAAAAGCCGGCCGTCGGGCCGGCTTTTTCGCTTACATCACCAGACGGCGAATGTCAGACAACATATTGTTGATAATGGTAATGAAACGCGCACCATCAGCACCATCGATCACACGGTGGTCGAAGGAAAGAGAGATAGGCATCATCAGACGCGGCACAAACTCTTTCCCATTCCACACCGGTTCCATCGCCGACTTAGAAACGCCGAGGATAGCCACTTCCGGCGCGTTGACAATCGGCGCGAAGTGGGTAGTTCCCAGGCCGCCGATGCTGGAGATAGTGAAGCAACCACCCTGCATTTCGCCAGCGGTCAGCTTACCATCACGCGCTTTTTTGGAGATGGTGGTCAGTTCGCGAGACAGCTCGGTCACGCTCTTCTTATTCACGTCTTTAAAGACCGGAACCACCAGGCCATTCGGGGTATCAACCGCCACGCCGATGTTGATATATTTTTTCAGGGTCAGACGCTGACCGTCTTCGGACAGAGAGCTGTTGAAGCGCGGCATCTGTTCCAGAGCAGCGGCAACCGCTTTCATGATGAAGACCACTGGCGTGTATTTCACATCCAGTTTGCGCTTCTCAGCTTCGGCGTTCTGCTGTTTACGGAACGCTTCCAGATCGGTGATATCGGTTTTGTCGAAGTGCGTAACGTGCGGGATCATCACCCAGTTACGGCTCAGGTTCGCGCCAGAGATTTTCTGGATACGGCCCAGTTCCACTTCTTCAACTTCACCAAACTTGCTGAAGTCCACTTTCGGCCACGGCAACATACCCGGGATACCGCCGCCCGCAGCAGCCGGCGCAGCTTCCGCGCGTTTGATAGCATCTTTCACGTAAGCCTGAACGTCTTCGCGCAGAATACGGCCTTTACGACCAGTCCCTTTCACTTTCGCCAGGTTGACGCCAAACTCACGCGCCAGGCGGCGAATCAGCGGAGTAGCGTGAACGTAAGCGTCGTTTTCAGCGAACTCAGACTTGCCTTCCGCTTTGGCAGCCGGGGCAGCAGGCTTCTCAGCTTTCGCCGCCGGAGCCGGTGCCGCCGCTTCCTGTTTAGCCGGAGCGGCCGCAGGCGCTGCGCCTTCTACTTCGAAGACCATAATCAGAGAACCGGTTTTCACTTTGTCGCCGGTGCTGATTTTGATTTCTTTCACGGTGCCCGCGAACGGCGCAGGCACTTCCATGGAGGCTTTGTCGCCTTCCACGGTGATCAGCGACTGTTCAGCGGCAACTTTATCGCCGACTTTGACCATCACTTCGGTGACTTCAACTTCGTCGCCGCCGATGTCCGGTACGTTAACGTCTTTCACGCCCGTCGCTGCTGGAGCAGCCGCTGCCGGAGCGGCCTCCGCTTTCGCTGGTGCTGCGGCAGGCGCTGCGCCCGCCACTTCGAAGACCATAATCAGTGAGCCGGTAGACACTTTATCACCGGTGTTCACTTTGATCTCTTTCACGGTGCCCGCGAACGGCGCCGGCACTTCCATAGAGGCCTTGTCACCTTCGACGGTGATCAGCGACTGTTCAGCTTCAACGGTGTCGCCCACTTTCACCATCACTTCAGTCACTTCAACTTCGTCACTGCCGATATCCGGAACGTGAACGTCTTTCGCCGCTGCCGCAGCAGGTGCTGCTGCCGGAGCCGCTTCTTTCTTCTCTTCTGCCTTAGCAGGTGCAGCGTCAGCTGCACCGTCGGCGGAATCGAAAATCATGATAAGTGCACCGGTCTCGGTTTTGTCGCCGACAGAGACTTTGATCTCTTTCACGACGCCAGCCTGCGGAGACGGGACTTCCATAGAGGCTTTGTCGCCTTCTACGGTGATCAGCGACTGTTCAGCTTCCACTTTGTCGCCCACTTTGACCAGAATCTCGGTGATTTCAACTTCATCTGTCCCGATGTCCGGTACTTTGATTTCGATAGCCATTATTCTTTTACCTCTTACGCCAGACGCGGGTTAACTTTATCTGCATCGATGTTGAATTTGGTAATCGCATCCGCTACCACTTTCTTGTCGATTTCGCCACGTTTAGCCAGTTCGCCCAGCGCTGCAACAACCACATAAGAAGCATCAACTTCGAAGTGGTGACGCAGGTTCTCACGGCTGTCGGAACGACCGAAGCCATCCGTACCCAGTACGCGATAGTCGTCAGCCGGTACGTAAGTACGAACCTGCTCGGCGAACAGTTTCATATAGTCAGTAGATGCCACTGCCGGAGCGTCGTTCATCACCTGAGCGATGTACGGAACGCGCGGGGTTTCCAGCGGGTGTAGCATGTTCCAGCGCTCACAATCCTGACCATCACGCGCCAGTTCGGTGAAGGAGGTCACGCTGTACACGTCAGAACCTACGCCGTAGTCGTTCGCCAGAATCTGTGCCGCTTCACGCACGTGACGCAGGATAGAACCGGAGCCCAGCAGCTGAACTTTACCTTTGCTACCTTCGAGGGTTTCGAGTTTGTAGATACCTTTACGGATACCTTCCTCGGCACCTGCTGGCATAGCCGGCATGTGGTAGTTTTCGTTCAGGGTGGTGATGTAGTAGTAAACGTTCTCTTGTTTCTCACCGTACATACGCTCCAGACCATCATGCATGATGACAGCCACTTCGTAAGCGTAAGCCGGGTCGTAAGAGATACAGTTCGGGATAGTCAGCGACTGAATGTGGCTGTGACCATCTTCGTGCTGCAGACCTTCGCCGTTCAGCGTAGTACGACCGGAAGTCCCGCCGATCAGGAAGCCGCGAGCCTGCTGGTCGCCAGCCTGCCAGCACAGGTCGCCGATACGCTGGAACCCGAACATGGAGTAGTAGATGTAGAACGGGATCATCGGCAGATCGTTGGTGCTGTAAGAGGTCGCCGCAGCCAGCCAGGATGCGCCTGCGCCCAGCTCGTTGATCCCTTCCTGCAGAATCTGGCCTTTCTCGTCTTCTTTGTAGTAGGCAACCTGCTCACGGTCCTGCGGGGTGTACTGCTGGCCGTTCGGGCTGTAGATACCAATCTGACGGAACAGACCTTCCATACCGAAAGTACGCGCTTCGTCGGCGATGATCGGAACCAGACGATCTTTGATCGACTTGTTCTTCAACATCACGTTCAGAGCACGCACGAAAGCGATAGTGGTGGAAATCTCTTTGCTTTGCTCTTCCAGCAGCGCGCCGAAATCTGAAAGTTGAGGCAGCTCTAACTTCTCGGTGAAGTTCGGCTGACGGCTTGGCAGGTAGCCATGCAGCGCCTGACGACGTTCATGCAGGTATTTGTGTTCTTCAGAACCTTCCGGGAAGGTAATGTACGGCAGTTTTTCGAGATCAGCATCGGCAACCGGCACGTTGAAACGATCGCGGACGTAACGCACGCCGTCCATGTTCATTTTCTTAACCTGGTGAGCGATGTTTTTACCTTCCGCGGTGTCACCCATGCCGTAACCTTTAATGGTATGGGCCAGGATTACGGTCGCTTTGCCTTTGGTTTCCTGCGCTTTTTTCAGTGCCGCGTAAACTTTCTTCGGATCGTGACCACCACGGTTCAGCGCCCAAATCTGGTCATCGGTCCAGTCGGCCACCAGGGCTGCGGTTTCCGGGTATTTACCGAAGAAGTGCTCACGCACGTAAGCGCCGTCTTTGGATTTGAAGGTCTGGTAGTCGCCGTCAACGGTTTCGTTCATCAGCTGGATCAGTTTACCGCTGGTGTCTTTACGCAGCAGCTCATCCCAACGACCGCCCCACATGACTTTAATAACGTTCCAGCCAGCACCTGCAAAGATGCCTTCCAGTTCGTTAACAATCTTGCCGTTACCGGTGACCGGGCCGTCAAGACGCTGCAGGTTACAGTTGATAACAAAGACCAGGTTGTCCAGTTTTTCACGGGTGGCGATGGTGATCGCGCCTTTGGATTCCGGCTCATCCATCTCGCCGTCGCCGAGGAAGGCGTAAACGGTCTGTTTAGAGGTATCTTTCAGGCCACGGTGTTCCAGATATTTCAGGAATTTCGCCTGGTAGATAGCACCGATTGGGCCCAGCCCCATAGAGACGGTCGGGAACTGCCAGAATTCCGGCATCAGTTTCGGGTGCGGATAGGAAGAGAGGCCATTGCCGTGAACTTCCTGACGGAAGTTATCCATCTGTTCCTGGGTCAGACGACCTTCCAGGAACGCGCGAGCGTAGATGCCCGGAGAGATGTGGCCCTGGAAGTAAACCAGGTCGCCGCCATCCTGTTCGTTGCGCGCACGGAAGAAATGGTTGAAACAGACATCATAGATCGTGGCGGAAGACTGGAAGGACGCCATGTGGCCGCCCAACTCAAGGTCTTTTTTAGACGCACGCAGCACGGTCATGATGGCGTTCCAGCGGATAGCAGAACGAATGCGACGTTCCAGCTCCAGATTGCCCGGGTATTCCGGTTCGTCTTCAACGGCAATAGTGTTGATGTAATTACTGGCCCCTGCGCCTGCCGCGACTTTCACGCCGCCTTTGCGAGCTTCAGAAAGCAGTTGGTCAATCAGATACTGAGCGCGCTCAACACCTTCTTCACGGATGACCGATTCGATCGCCTGTAGCCAGTCGCGAGTTTCGATCGGATCCACGTCATTTGGGAAACGTTCTGACATGGGGGTATTCCTTATCTATCTAATACGTTGAGTTATCTGGAACCTGTCCCATTAAACTTTCGTGAGAAAGCTTAATAAGACAGGTTCTGCGTTTAGTTGCCGCGCACATTTTTACGCGTTATTCACAACATCTTCTGGTTAACGTTCTGCCAGAAAAAACTAATTCTTGCGCTGCTCCAGACGGCGTAAGGCGCGTTCACGACGGCTCTCCTCACGGCTTCTGTCCAGCATAATCTCTTCGATAAACGCCAGATGGCGGTGTGACGCTTCACGCGCTTCTTCTGGTTTTCCGGCCATAATGGCTTCAAATATACGGGTGCGATGCGTACTCACCAGCGGCAGCATCTCCCGACGCGCATACAGCAATTCGAAGTTCTGCCGCACGTTTTGCGCCAGCATCGGCTCCATACACCTTAGCAGATGAAGCAATACCACGTTGTGCGCCGCTTCGGTGACGGCGATTTGATACTGGAGCACGGCTTCGGACTCGGCATCCAGATCGCCGGACTCTTGCGCCAGCTCAATGGCATGGTGCAGCTCGCGAATACGGTCTTTATCTTCGTCGGTGCTGCGCAGCGCCGCGTAATAAGCCGCAATGCCTTCCAGCGCATGGCGCGTTTCGAGCAGGTCAAACTGGGATTCAGGGTGATCGGAGAGCAGTTCCACCAGCGGGTCGCTAAAGCTCTGCCACAGGCTGCTCTGCACGAAGGTTCCGCCGCCCTGGCGACGAAGCAACAATCCCTTCGCTTCGAGACGTTGAATCGCCTCGCGCAAGGAGGGACGGGAGACGTCGAACTGTTTTGCCAGTTCACGTTCCGGTGGGAGTTTTTCTCCGGGACGCAATGTTCCCTCAAGGATTAAAAACTCCAGCTGCTGCTCGATCACATCGGAGAGTTTTGGTTGGCGGATTTTGCTGTAGGCCATGATTTCCTGTCTTAAGCCATTTGCCCGGAGTCAATTGGTCTTACCAATTTCATGTCTGTGACGCTAAAGTAACAAAGTATTCACCTTCTGTCCATACAGGTTTTGATTGAAATCAGTAAAGGAGGCACATTTTAACAATTTTACAGAAATCATGTTTCAAAACTGTAACTGTGCACAAATGTTAAATTTACCCACCAGGAGGTAGATTTAACGTATTTGAAACGATAAAAAATCTCATCTGAACCGATTCAACAGCAGATTAAATGCGTTTTTATGCATAAATAATGAATAAAAACAAATCAACCTTTGTAAGGGAAAATAAAAGGAGGTATTTACAAGTGCTTTCTTTTTACGCAACTCGTCATCACCCCTGCACAAAGCAGGTGCATTCGCGGACACATACCATTATTCTGATCAAGACGAAAGAGTTGAAGTGACATTTAAAAAAACGAATCTGTAAATAAATCAATACAAAAAGCGGAATTGCAAACTTACACACGCACTACTGCATCGTTCAAAATAAGCGCGTTATAAATAAACCGCGCCCGATACACGAGGTTTTATGATGGACAGTCAGCAGCACGGCGAGCAGCTCAAGCGCGGCCTGAAAAACCGCCATATTCAGCTTATCGCATTGGGCGGCGCGATAGGGACAGGCTTGTTCCTGGGAAGCGCCTCCGTTATTCAGTCGGCGGGGCCAGGAATTATCCTGGGCTATGCGGTTGCAGGCTTTATTGCCTTTCTGATTATGCGCCAGCTGGGGGAGATGGTGGTTGAAGAACCGGTCGCCGGCTCTTTTAGCCACTTCGCCTATAAATACTGGGGCGGCTTTGCCGGATTCGCTTCCGGCTGGAACTACTGGGTGCTGTACGTATTAGTTGCCATGGCGGAACTGACCGCAGTGGGTAAATATATCCAGTTCTGGTATCCGGAGATCCCCACCTGGGCTTCTGCGGCAGCCTTCTTTGTGATTATCAACGCCATCAACCTGACCAACGTTAAAGTGTTCGGTGAGATGGAGTTTTGGTTCGCCATTATTAAAGTGATCGCCGTCATCGCTATGATTCTGTTCGGCGCGTGGTTACTCTTCAGCGATACCGCTGGTCCGCAGGCCACCGTGCGCAACCTGTGGGAACAGGGCGGCTTTCTGCCGCATGGCTGGACCGGGCTGGTGATGATGATGGCCATTATTATGTTTTCGTTCGGCGGACTGGAGCTGGTAGGGATCACCGCCGCTGAAGCCGATAACCCGGAACAGAGCATCCCCAAAGCTACCAATCAGGTTATCTATCGCATCCTGATTTTTTATATCGGCTCGCTGGCGGTCCTGCTTTCGCTGCTGCCATGGACTCGCGTCACCGCCGATACCAGCCCGTTTGTCCTTATCTTCCATGAGCTGGGCGATACGTTTGTCGCCAATGCGCTGAATATCGTGGTTCTCACCGCCGCGCTATCGGTTTATAACAGCTGCGTTTACTGCAACAGCCGTATGCTGTTCGGTCTGGCCCAGCAGGGAAATGCGCCGAAAGCGCTGCTGAACGTCGACAAACGCGGCGTGCCGGTGAGCTCCATTTTGGTTTCCGCCGTCGTGACGGCGTTGTGCGTGCTGCTCAACTACCTGGCCCCAGAGTCCGCATTCGGACTGCTGATGGCGCTGGTGGTCTCCGCGCTGGTCATTAACTGGGCGATGATTAGCCTTGCCCATATGATGTTCCGTCGCGCAAAACAGCAGCAGGGCGTGAAAACCCGCTTCCCGGCCCTGTTTTATCCGTTCGGCAACGTTCTCTGTCTGCTGTTTATGGCGGCGGTATTGATCATTATGCTGATGACGCCAGGTATGGCGATCTCCGTGTGGCTGATTCCGGTATGGCTGCTCATCCTGGGCGTCGGCTACCTGTGTAAAGAAAAAACGGCAAAAACGGTGAAAGCCCACTGATCGTGGCGTTACTTTTCCGCCCTCCCCGTCCGGGGAGGGTGTTATCTGTCTCACAGTTTCCCACGTATAACCATTTTATCCATATCAGCGGCGTGATCCTGCTACGCAAATAAAAGCTCGCAGGCGAATAATTACCGCCATCATCTGATGGGGAGAAGTCTCAATGGATAAGGGCAGACTTTCGGTAAGAGAGAAAATCGGGTATGGCATGGGTGACGCCGGATGTAACATTATTTTTGGCGCTATCATGCTGTTTGTTAATTATTTTTATACGGATATTTTTGGTCTTGCCCCGGCGTTAGTCGGTGTTTTACTCCTTTCAGTACGCGTTATCGATGCCGTTACCGATCCGGTGATGGGCGCGCTTGCCGATCGTACCCAAAGTAAATATGGTCGTTTCCGCCCCTGGCTACTGTGGATTGCATTTCCCTACGCGCTGTTCAGCGTGCTGATGTTCACGACGCCGGACTGGGGCTATAACAGCAAAGTTGTCTATGCTTTCGTCACCTATTTTCTGCTTTCCGTGACCTACACCGCCATCAATATTCCCTATTGCTCACTGGGCGGCGTGATCACCAACGATCCAAAAGAGCGCGTGGCCTGTCAGGCTTATCGCTTCGTGTTAGTCGGCATCGCGACGCTGTTGTTATCGTTAACGCTATTGCCGATGGTGGACTGGTTTGGCGGCGGCGACAAAGCCAAAGGCTATCAGTTGGCGATGACCGTGCTGGCGATTATCGGCATGGGTATGTTTCTGTTCTGCTTTGCCAGCGTCCGCGAACGCGTTCGCCCTGCCATTCCGACGCACGATGATATGAAGAATGATTTCAAAGACGTGTGGAAAAACGATCAATGGGTACGCATTCTGCTATTGACCTTATGTAACGTCTGCCCGGGGTTTATCCGTATGGCGGCGACCATGTATTACGTCACCTGGGTGATGGGACAAAGCACCCATTTCGCTACGCTTTTTATTAGCCTTGGCGTGGTCGGTATGATGATCGGCAGTATGCTGGCAAAAGTCTTAACCGATCGCTGGTGTAAATTGAAGGTATTTTTCTGGACCAATATCGCGCTGGCGATTTTCTCCTGCGCGTTCTATTTCTTTGATCCGAAAGCTACCGTGATGATAGTGGCGCTCTACTTCCTGCTCAATATT
This sequence comes from Salmonella sp. SAL04162, assembly GCF_046551535.1. NCBI lineage: Bacteria > Pseudomonadati > Pseudomonadota > Gammaproteobacteria > Enterobacterales > Enterobacteriaceae > Salmonella > Salmonella sp. SAL04162. The sequence continues at coordinate 106,801 of NZ_JBGDVX010000009.1, read as the reverse complement.
CTGCATCAGATCCCTTCCCCGTTGCACTGGTCGCTGATGGCGGACGTCGATGATTACGGCGAATGGAAAACCGGCAAACGCATTACCGGTATTAGCTTCTCCGGTAATCTGTTCTTCCTGAAACTGGGCCTGGCGATTGCCGGGGCGATGGTCGGCTTTTTGCTCTCCTGGTACGGTTATGACGCCAGCGCCAAAGCGCAAAGCGCTTCGGCGATGAACGGTATTATGCTGTTGTTTACCGTTATCCCTGGCGTTGGCTATCTGATTACCGCAGGCGTGGTACGTCTGCTGAAAGTTGACCGTGAACTGATGAAAAAAATCCAGGACGATTTGGAAAAACGTCGCACTAATTACCGCGAATTGAGTGAGTTGCAGGAGCTCAAAGCCGCTGAAAGCGTAAGGAAAGCCTGATGGCAAACTGGCCAAACCCGTTTATTGAACAACGTGCCGATCCGTTTATTTTACGCGACGGCAGCGATTACTACTTTATTGCCTCCGTACCGGAATATGACAGGCTGGAAATCCGCCGGGCTGATTCGCTGGAAGGGTTGCGCGCCGCCGACCCCGTTGTCGTCTGGCGCAAACCGGAAAGCGGCCCGATGAGCCAGCTCATCTGGGCACCGGAAATGCACCGCATCAACGGTAAGTGGTACATCTATTTTGCCGCTACCCATACTCAAGCGCTTGATAAGCTGGGAATGTTCCAGCACCGCATGTTTGCCCTGGAGTGCGCCGATGCCGACCCACTCACCGGCAAGTGGACGGAGAAAGGTCAAATTAAAACACCGTTTGATACCTTCGCCCTCGATGCCACCACTTTTTATCATCAGGGAAAACAGTGGTATCTGTGGGCGCAAAAAGCGCCGGATATTGCCGGTAACTCAAATATTTATCTGGCTGAACTGGAAAACCCGTGGACTCTTAAAGGCGAGCCGGTAAGACTCAGTAAGCCAGAGTACGACTGGGAGTGTCGGGGTTTTTGGGTTAACGAAGGTCCGGCCGTCGTGGTGCATGGCGACAAGCTGTTTATCAGCTATTCGGCCAGCGCCACCGATGAAAACTACTGTATGGGGTTACTGTGGATTAACGTAAACGACGATCCGCGCGATCCGGCCAACTGGCATAAATCACCGCGCCCGGTCTTTACCACCAGCTATGAGAATCGCCAGTATGGGCCGGGACACAACAGCTTTACGCAAACGCCGGAAGGTGAAGATGTACTGGTGTACCACGCGAGAAATTACACCGAAATTGAAGGCGATCCGTTGTACGATCCCAACCGCCATACGCGTCTGAAACGGGTGCGCTGGGACGAAAACGGGATGCCTGATTTTGGCGTACCGCCAGCCGATACGATCTAAGCCGTTGCACTGCCCGGTGGCGCTAACGCTTACCGGGCCTACAGATTTTTCCATTGTAGGCAGCATAAGCGTTAGCGCCATCGGCACAACGCTATACTAATGCCCCATAAATGGTGAGCAACGCAATAATCACCACCACCACAAACGAGGCCTTCTTCGCCATCGACACCGCCGCTTTGGGGGTTTCTACTTTGTCAGTATGTGGTTCGCGCGCCAGTGAGAATTGCGCCAGACGTGTGAGCACCTGATATTGCGAAGTATGCAGATCCGCCAGCGAGGCAAACCAGGCCGGCAACGCTTTCTCGCCATGCCCCAGTAATGCATACACTACGCCCGCCAGACGTACCGGAATCCAGTCCAGCACATGAAGAATATCGTCAATGCCGGATTGCAAACGTTGGTGCGGCGTCTGATAGCGCGCCAGCCAGGTCTGCCAGGCCCGTAAAAACGCATAGCCCACCAGCGTTACCGGCCCCCACGGACCGCCAACGATAAACCAAAATAGCGGTGCGAGGTAAAAACGGAAATTTATCCATAACAACGCATTTTGCAGCTCACGCAAAAATTCACGCTCATTACAATCCGGCGGCACGCCGTGAATCAGCGTAAGCTCGCTGGCCATCGCCTCGCAAGGATGCGGATCGTTACGAGACGCCGCTTTCAGCCAGGCGTGATAATGTACTCGCACTTTGCCCGCGCCGATACACAGCACGCCCAGGAGAATCCACACCACCAGCGTCGGCACGTTAAATAGCAGCCCTTTTAACGCCTGGAGCAGTAGAAAAGTCACCACCATCGCGATCGCCGTCATTCCCATCGTGCGCAACATCGAAAAATGCGTAATCCGACGGAATAGCGCCTCCAGCCGATGATCGAGCTGCCAGTGCTCGCCCAGCTTAAACAGGCGCTCGACAATCAGCACCAGTAATGTCGTAAACAGCGTCATGTCATCTCCTTGTGCGACGAAAGGGCTACCAAAGCGCGAAAGCGCGGCCAGTCAAAGGCAGGGCCAGGGTCCGTTTTACGGTCAGGCGCAATGTTGCAGTGTCCGGTCATATTGTCGGCGATCGCCGGATAGCAAGCGATAAGCGTGCGCGTCACGGCGGCTAGCTGCTGATACTGCGCATCGGTATAAGCCAGCGTATCCGTCCCCTCCAGCTCAATACCAATGGAGAAATCATTACAACGTTCCCGCCCCTGATAGTTTGATACGCCCGCATGCCACGCACGCTTATCAAAAGGCACATACTGGACGATTTCACCGTCGCGACGAATCAGACAATGGGCCGAAACACGAAGATGAGCGATTTCTGCAAAAAAAGGATGGGCGTCTGGATCTATCGTTCCGGTGAATAATGCATCGATCCACGGACCGCCAAACTCGCCGGGGGGCAGGCTAATATTATGCACCACCAGCAAGGACGGTTTTTCGTCATCCGGACGGCAATCATAATGCGGAGAAGGGACGCGTCGCGCCTCTACCAACCAACCCTTATCTGGCAACATGCAGAGTCTCCTTTTGAGTGGTGCTTATAGCTGCTTCAGAGTAGCATGTTTCTACCTTATGATTCGTTAGCAATTTGGAGTTTTATCATGCCGCCTCGCCGTTATAACCCAGACGACCGACGTGACGCGCTACTGGAACGCATTAATCTCGATATCCCTGCCGCCGTTGCTCAGGCGCTGCGTGAAGATTTAGGTGGAGAAGTCGATGCTGGCAACGATATCACCGCGCAACTTTTGCCGGCAGATACGCAAGCCCATGCCACGGTGATCACTCGTGAAGACGGCGTTTTCTGCGGCAAGCGCTGGGTTGAAGAGGTCTTCATCCAACTGGCGGGCGATGATGTGTGCCTCACCTGGCATGTCGATGACGGCGACGCCATTTATGCCAACCAAACAGTGTTTGAACTGAACGGCCCCGCTCGCGTATTGCTGACCGGCGAGCGCACGGCGCTAAACTTTGTCCAGACCCTTTCCGGCGTCGCCAGTGAAGTACGCCGCTACGTTGGACTGCTGGCTGGCACCCAAACCCAGTTGCTCGACACGCGTAAAACGCTGCCGGGTCTGCGCACTGCGCTCAAATATGCGGTTTTATGTGGCGGCGGCGCCAATCATCGTCTGGGCCTCACTGACGCGTTCCTGATTAAAGAAAACCATATCATCGCCTCCGGTTCTGTTCGTCAGGCGGTGGAAAAAGCGTTCTGGCTACATCCGGACGTGCCGGTAGAAGTCGAGGTCGAAAATCTGAATGAACTGGACGATGCGCTGAAAGCAGGCGCGGATATTATCATGCTGGATAATTTTAACACCGACCAGATGCGCGAGGCGGTGAAACGCGTCAACGGCCAGGCGCGGCTGGAAGTATCCGGCAACGTCACCGCGGAAACCTTACGCGAATTTGCTGAAACCGGGGTGGATTTCATCTCCGTTGGCGCGCTGACCAAGCACGTGCGCGCGCTCGATCTCTCCATGCGTTTTTGCTGATCCTCTCCACCCGATGGCGCTGCGCCGTCGGGTCTATAAATCACCTGTCCGTAGATCCGCGTCATTATTCGGTAAAATATTCGTAGCGCCTCGCAATAACGTTGCCGTGTCATGTAACGCAGCGAAAATCTTCAGAATCCGCCTTCCCGTTTTACCTTTTGCCGCTCGCCCGCTCTTCCCGCGTTTGCCACAGTAGCGCCAGCTAACTCAAGGAGCGAACAATGGAAAAACAACGCGGTTTCACGCTTATCGAACTGATGGTCGTTATTGGCATCATCGCCATTTTAAGCGCCATCGGCATTCCGGCTTACCAGAACTATCTGCGTAAAGCGGCGCTGACGGATATGTTGCAAACGTTTGTCCCCTACCGTACCGCCGTCGAACTCTGCGCTCTGGAACATGGTGGGACGAGCACATGCGATGCGGGCGTCAACGGTATCCCCTCGCCCGTCATCACCCGTTATGTTTCGGGCATGAGCGTGGAAAAAGGCGTCATCACGCTTACCGGCCAGGTGAGTCTGAGCGGGCTTAACGTCATCATGACGCCCGCCTGGGACAATGCTAACGGCATTACCGGCTGGACGCGTAACTGCAATATTCAAAGCGACAGCGCGTTACAACAGGCTTGTGAAGATGTCTTCCGTTTTGACGCCAACTAAGGAGACAAGATGAAAGACGCTCAGCTCAACACATTGTGTCAACGTCATCAGGCTGTACTGATCAATAGCGCCAGCAACAGTATCACTGTTGCGGTGGTCGACGCGCCCTCTCATGCGTTACTGGACGCTCTGCATTTCGCCACGCAAAAACAGATTGATATTGTGTGCTGGACTCGCCAGCAAATGGAAAATCATCGGCATAAGCCGGATCAGGCTCCCTCGGCAAACGCCGCGAAAGGCGGAGAAACCGCGGCCCAGCTTCTCAATCAGACATTACGCTCGGCGATGGCGAAACGCGCCTCTGATATCCATCTCGAACCAGGCGCCAGCCGCTACCGGATAAGACTCCGCATCGACGGCGTTCTTCATATTCTGCAGGACATCGCCAAAGAGACGGGGCTTGCGCTGACGGCCAGATTGAAAGTCCTGGGAAATTTGGACATCGCTGAACATCGGCTGCCGCAGGACGGGCAATTTACCGTTGACCTGGCGGGCGACAGCATCTCTTTTCGTATCGCCACGCTTCCCTGTAAAGAAGGCGAAAAAGTCGTCTTACGGTTGTTGCATCAGGTTGAACAAACGCTGGATCTGGACACGCTGGGCATGTACGGGGCACAACTTACCGCTTTTAGACAAGCCCTACAGCAACCTCAGGGGCTGGTACTGGTGACTGGCCCCACCGGTAGCGGAAAAACGGTCACGCTATACAGCGCGCTACAAACCCGGAATATGCCGGGTATCAACCTCTGTAGCGTTGAGGATCCGATAGAAATTCCACTGGATGGGATTAACCAAACGCAGATCCATCCCCGCGCCGGGCTCACCTTTCAAAATGTGCTGCGCGCGCTTTTACGCCAGGATCCTGACATCATCATGGTAGGTGAAATTCGTGACGGCGACACCGCAGAAATCGCCATTAAGGCGGCACAAACGGGCCATCTGGTACTTTCCACGCTCCATACGAACTCCACCAGCGAAACCCTGATACGTTTACAACAAATGGGCGTAGCACGCTGGATGATCTCATCGGCGCTTACGCTGGTGGTAGCGCAACGCCTGGTAAGGAAGCTTTGCCCGCACTGCAAACAGCGCCTGAACGATCCCGTAGTGCTATCGCCCAATCTTTGGCCCAGCGCGCTACCGCGCTGGCAGGCAAACGGCTGTCAGCATTGCTACCACGGCTTTTATGGCCGAACCGCGTTATTCGAAGTGTTAACCGTTACCCCGGCATTACGTCAGTTAATTGCGAGCGGCGCATCGGCGCAAGCACTGGAAGCCCACCTCCAACAGACCGGTACAGGGACGCTTTTTGAAAATGGCTGTCGCGCCGTTGAACAAGGCATGACGTCCTTTGAAGAGATACTGCGCGTTCTGGGAATGCCCCATGAGCGTTAAACAGCTCTGGCGCTGGCAAGGCGTTAACGATAAAGGTCAACTGGAACAAGACGTTGTATGGGTGGACAATCGTCTGGCGCTGATCATCACCCTGCAACATCAGCGCATTATGCCGCTTCGCATCAAGCGCATGGGCGTTAACGCCGCACTGTGGAAAGAAGAGCAAAGCGCTGAAATTATTCATCAGTTGGCCACGCTCATTCATGCCGGACTGACGCTTTCTGAAGGGCTGGAACTCCTTGCGCAACAGCATCCCCACCGACAATGGCAAGCGCTGTTGCGCACGCTGGCTCACGAGCTTGAACAGGGCGTCCCTTTTTCCAGCGCATTAGTCTCCTGGCCGCAGGTATTTCCGCCGCTCTACCAGACGATGATCCGCACCGGAGAACTGACCGGCAAACTGGCCGAATGCTGCTTTGAACTGGCCCGTCAGCAAAAAGCGCAACGGCAGATTACGGTTAGCGTGAAAAAGGCGCTACGCTATCCCGTCATTATTCTGACAATGGCCGCCCTGGTCGTTTTCGCCATGCTGCACTTTGTCCTGCCGGAATTTGCCGCCATTTACCGTAGCTTCAATACCCCGCTCCCTCTTCTGACGCGCGGTATTATCGCGATAGCGCAATGGGGGTCGACATGGGGTTGGCTCATCTTGTTCCTGGCGATGCTCGTTGCTATCGCTCACCGCAGGGTAAAACAAAAGCCGTCCTGGCAAGCGCAGCGGCAGCGTCTTCTGCTACGGCTTCCCGTTATGGGTCGCCTGATAAGAGGCCAGAAACTAGCGCAAATATTCACCGTACTGGCATTGACCCAAAGCGCAGGCATTCCTTTTCTTCAGGGACTGGAAAGCGCTATCGATAGCCTCGGCTGCCCTTACTGGTCACAGCGTTTAACGCAGGTACATCAGGAGATCGCCGCGGGCAATCCGGTCTGGTTGGCGCTAAAAAATACCCAGGAATTTAGTCCGCTATGCCTGCAACTGGTCAGAACGGGCGAAGCGTCCGGTTCACTCGATATCATGCTGCATAACCTTGCCCGTCACCACAGTGAAACTACGCTGGCGCTGGCCGATAATCTGGCGTCGCTGTTGGAACCGGCGTTATTGATCATCACCGGCTTAATTATCGGTACGCTGGTGGTGGCGATGTATTTGCCGATTTTTCATCTGGGAGACGCGATGAGCGGGATGGGATAAGGCTGGCGCACATTTACGCCAGCCAGAATATTAGAGGCTATTGAAAATGCGGTTTTCTTGTTCCTGCACCCGAATAAAGGTGGTGCGTTTGGTCAACTCTTTCAGGCGAGACGCGCCGACATAAGTGCAGGCTGAGCGTAGACCGCCCAGGATATCGCGGGCAGTATTGCCCACCGGCCCACGCAGCGGCAATTTAACCGTTTTACCTTCTGCCGCGCGGTATTTCGCAACGCCGCCGACATGACGGTTCATCGCAGATTCCGAACTCATGCCATAGAACAGCATAAATTTCTCGCCGTTCTCTTCTACCACGCTGCCGCCGCTCTCTTCGTGACCCGCCAGCATACCGCCCAACATAACGAAATCCGCGCCGCCGCCAAAGGCTTTTGCTACGTCGCCTGGCATGGTGCAGCCGCCATCGCTGACGATCATGCCGCCCAGGCCATGCGCCGCGTCAGCACATTCGATAACCGCCGACAGTTGCGGATAACCAACGCCGGTTTTTACACGCGTCGTGCATACGGAGCCGGGACCAATTCCCACTTTCACGATATCGGCACCGGAGAGGATAAGCTCTTCGCACATCTCGCCAGTTACCACATTGCCTGCGCAGATTGTTTTTGTCGGCCATGCTTCACGTGCTTTCGCGACGAACTGCACAAAATGTTCTGAATAGCCATTGGCCACATCAATACAGACAAAGTTCAGCGCAGGATTCAGCGCCAGAATCTGCACGGTTTTTTCGAAATCAGCATCAGAGGTCCCGGTAGAAACCATCACATGCTTGAGAACATCAGCCGAAGCCTTGTTGATAAAAGCTGCCCACTCTTCAACGGTATAATGTTTATGTACAGCAGTCAGAATATCAAACCCGGCCAATGCTTGCGCCATTTCAAACGTCCCGACGGTATCCATATTGGCCGCGATAATCGGTACGCCAGACCAGGTCTGACCTGAGTGTTTAAAGGTGAATTGACGTTCCAGTTCGACATCGGAACGGCTTTTGAGGGTAGAACGTTTAGGACGGATAAGAACGTCTTTGAAACCTAACTTCAGATCTTCTTCAATACGCATGTGCGGATTCCTGGGGTTAATGGCGAAAAATCGAAACTCACAACTCCAGTGACGCTATCATACGCACTAATCATGGCCGTACAAGACTGCGAAATTCTCTTTTTTTACGTTACAATCCCATAAATTTACCTGGCGAATAGTAGGTTAATGCTCAGAGCGCATCGTCTTTGTATGTTTAAAATTTAACCTTTTGATTATCAAACTAAAATTCCGGAAGCTGGAGATATGAGGTATACCGTAGCCTTAACCGGCGGTATTGGCAGCGGTAAAAGTACCGTCGCTGATGCCTTCGCTGACCTCGGAATAACCGTCATCGACGCGGATATTATCGCGCGCCAGATGGTTGAGCCAGGGCAGCCCGCCCTGAACGCAATAGCGGAACATTTTGGTTCTGAACTTATCGCCGCCGACGGCACGTTACGTCGCCGGGCGCTGCGTGAGCGTATTTTTTCGCATCCGGAAGAAAAAGCCTGGCTTAACGCTCTGCTTCATCCCTTAATTCAGCAGGAAACCCAACGACAGTTTCAACAGGCTACGTCGCCCTATGTGTTATGGGTTGTGCCTCTGCTGGTTGAAAACAGGCTGTATCAAAAAGCCAACCGCGTACTGGTGGTTGACGTTACGCCCGAAACGCAGCTTATGCGCACAATGCAGCGTGATGATGTTACGCGCGAGCATGTTGAACACATTCTCGCTGCGCAGGCGACGCGTGAAGCGCGCCTTGCCGTGGCGGACGATGTTATTGATAATAACGGCGCACCGGATGCTATCGCATCAGATGTGGCCCGCCTGCACGCCAGTTATCTTAAGCTCGCGTCGCAGTTTGTCTCACAGGAAAAACCGTAATGCACACCCAGGTCCTATTTGAACACCCTCTCAATGAGAAGATGCGTACGTGGCTGCGCATAGAGTTTTTGATCCAACAGCTCTCCATCAACCTGCCAATTGCAGACCATGCTGGCGCACTGCATTTTTTCCGTAACATCAGCGATCTACTGGATGTGTTCGAACGGGGCGAAGTCCGTACCGAACTGCTGAAAGAACTGGAGCGCCAGCAGCGTAAATTACAGGCCTGGGTTGAGGTTCCCGGCGTCGATCAAGACCGTATTGAAGCCCTGCGCCAGCAGTTAAAATCCGCGGGCAGCGTGCTGATCTCCGCCCCGAGGATTGGCCAGCAGCTACGCGAAGATCGCTTGATTGCCCTTGTGCGTCAACGCCTAAGTATTCCTGGCGGCTGTTGCAGTTTCGATTTACCCACTCTGCATATCTGGTTGCACCTACAACAGGCGCAGCGCGACGCCCAGATTGAAAGCTGGCTTGCCAGCCTGAATCCCCTCACCCAGGCGCTGACGTTGGTGCTTGATCTGATCCGTAATTCAGCGCCTTTCCGTAAGCAAACCAGCCTGAACGGTTTTTATCAGGATAACGGGGACGACGCCGATTTGCTGCGTCTTATGCTGACGCTCGATTCACAACTTTATCCGCAAATTTCCGGCCATAAGAGCCGTTTTGCCATTCGCTTTATGCCGCTGGATAGTGAAAATGGTCTGGTGCCGGAGCGTCTTGATTTTGAACTGGCCTGTTGCTAAGGAGTAAAAATGTCTGACGTGACCGTCGTAAACTGTCCGACCTGCGGTAAACCGGTCGTCTGGGGAGAAATTAGCCCCTTCCGCCCATTTTGTTCTAAACGCTGTCAGTTAATTGATTTGGGCGAATGGGCCGCCGAAGAGAAACGAATCGCCAGCAGCGGCGACCAGTCTGATAGCGACGACTGGAGTGAAGAGCGCTAACGGTGATAGCTCTGTTGAGACGGCAATATCGCCTTATGACAAAAATAATCAATAAATACGCGTAGTTTTGGCGCCATATGCGCGCGGCCGGGATAATACCAATAAACCGGCGAGATTAGGCTATAACAGAAACGTAGCCGCCACTGCGCCAGAAAACCCTGGCGCGTTATCACTGACCCTAAGCCCGCAGGAGCTGACGGCAATTGAGGCGGTTTTTCCTCACGACGCCGCGGCCGGCCCCCGCTACTGGCCGGAAATTATGTCGACATTAAATCGCTAATAAGATCGATGGGGATCGTGTTGCGATCCCCCACTAAGGCGCAAATTGGCGTAATTTACGAATAATCGGTTCATTGGCCGGTGGAAAATCGTCCGTATTCAACGCGTTTTGCGCGATCCACCGTCCCGGCTGTCCTTCTTTCCCCCACGGTTCGCCCTCCCAGCGTTCAACCAGCCAAAACCACAGCGTAATGTGTCGGTCCGGGAATTGATATTCCAGAGTGTCGAATAATGTCACCTGTGTTGGCGTAATCCCCACCTCTTCCTGTAGCTCCCGGATCAACGCCTGCTCTGGTGTTTCGTCGGCTTCAATTTTTCCGCCGGGAAATTCCAGCTTGTTCGCCATATGCGCATCCGCGGCGCGTCGGGTAATAAAAATTTCGTCGTTCGGGTTGCGGATAATCCCAACCGCGATTTGCAGTTTTTTCATCTTGTTGCATCCATAAAAAAGGCGCAGTCGCCTGCGCCTTTTTATCTGTGTTCAATGCCAGGCCGAATAAGCGTAGCGCCCTTCGGCAATAATGCCAGCACCGACCTGATGGCAACACATTATGTCTTATCAGGCCGGTAAGTTTATCGCATTAGCTCAGGCGACCGTGACACTGTTTGTATTTCTTACCGGAACCACAAGGGCAAGGATCGTTACGTCCAATCTTACGTTCGCCGGTTTGGGCGGCCAGATCGGCAGCCACGGCGGCATCGTCATCCTGATGGCTTAGCTGCTGCATCTGCGCCAGGCGCTCCGCCTCTTCGCGACGCTGCATTTCCATCGCTTCGACCTCTTCCGGCATACGTACCTGGACTTTGCTCAGGGTGCTGATCACTTCATATTTCAGCGATTCCAGCATCGCGGCGAACATAGCGAAGGATTCGCGCTTGTATTCCTGCTTCGGATCTTTTTGTGCATAGCCGCGCAGATGAATACCCTGACGCAGGTAATCCATCGCCGCCAGGTGCTCTTTCCACAGGGAATCGAGCGTTTGCAGCATCACGCCTTTTTCGAAATGACGCATCATTTCAGCGCCAACCACCTCTTCTTTACGCTGATACACCTCGATGGACTGCGCCAGGATGCGCTCACGCAGCGTCTCCTCATGCAGCTCCGGCTCTTTATCCAGCCATTCGGCAATCGGCAGCTCCAGGTCGAAGTCGTTTTTCAGGCGTTCCTGCAAACCCGGGATGTCCCACATCTCTTCCAGCGACTGCGGCGGAATGTAGGCGTCGATAGTCGCCTTAAAGACATCTTCGCGAATGCTGTTAATGGTGTCGCTCACGTCAGACACATCCAGCAGTTCGTTACGCTGGGTATAAATTGCACGACGCTGATCGTTCGCCACATCATCATATTCCAGCAGTTGCTTACGAATATCGAAGTTACGGCTTTCTACTTTACGCTGCGCGTTAGCGATAGCTTTCGTCACCCACGGGTGCTCAATCGCTTCGCCCGGCTTCATCCCCAGTTTACGCATCATACCGGAGACACGATCGGAGGCGAAAATACGCATCAGCGCATCTTCCATCGACAGGTAGAAACGGGAAGAACCCGGATCGCCCTGGCGACCGGAACGGCCACGCAGCTGGTTGTCGATACGGCGGGATTCATGGCGCTCGGTGCCAATGATATGCAGACCGCCGGCAGCCAGAACCGCGTCATGGCGTACCTGCCAGTCCGCTTTAATCTGCGCAATCTGTTCTTCCGTCGGCGCTTCCAGCGCGGCGACTTCCGCCTGCCAGCTACCGCCCAGCATAATATCGGTACCACGCCCCGCCATGTTGGTAGCGATAGTGACCGCCGCTGGATAACCAGCCTGCGCAACGATGCCTGCTTCGTTGGCGTGGAATTTTGCGTTCAGGACGTTATGTTTGATGCCCGCTTTGGTCAGCTCTCTGGAGACCACTTCAGATTTCTCGATAGAAATCGTCCCGACCAGCACTGGCTGACCGTTCGCGGTACGCTCTTTAATATCTTCGATAATGGCCTGGATTTTTTCCGCTTCGGTCATGTACACCAGATCCGGCAAATCTTTACGGATCATCGGACGGTTGGTCGGAACAACGACGGTGTCCAGCTTATAGATAGAGCTAAATTCGAAGGCTTCAGTATCCGCCGTACCGGTCATACCGGCCAGCTTTTCATACAGACGGAAGTAGTTCTGGAAGGTGATAGACGCCAGCGTCTGGTTTTCATTCTGAATTTCAACGCCTTCTTTCGCTTCTACCGCCTGGTGCAGACCGTCAGACCAGCGACGCCCCTGCATGGTACGACCGGTATGTTCATCAACAATGATGACTTCGCCGTCTTTCACAATGTAATCCACGTCACGGGTAAACAGCGCGTGCGCGCGCAGCGCGGCGGTGACGTGATGCATCAGCATAATATTGCCAGGCGAGTAGAGCGACTCGCCTTCATCCATAATGCCTTCTTGCACCAGTAGCTCTTCGATCAGCACCAGACCGCGTTCGGTCAGGTTAACCTGGCGCGCTTTCTCATCAACGGAGAAGTGGCCTTCGCCCTGGAAAGTGTCAGAATCTTCTTTCTCCTGACGAATCAGGTGCGGAATGATTTTGTTCACTTTTTTGTACATTTCCGAGCTATCTTCCGCCGGGCCGGAAATAATCAGCGGCGTACGCGCTTCATCGATCAGGATGGAGTCGACCTCATCCACCAGCGCATAATGCAGTTTACGCTGCACGCGCTCTTCCGGGCTGAATGCCATGTTGTCGCGCAGGTAGTCAAAACCGTATTCGTTGTTAGTGCCGTAAGTGATGTCGGCAGCGTAAGCTTCACGTTTGGCTGGCGCAGGCATACCTGGCAGGTTGATACCAACGGACATGCCGAGGAATTCGAATAGCGGACGGTTGTTTTCGGCGTCACGCTGCGCCAGATAGTCGTTCACGGTTACCACATGAACGCCTTTACCGGACAGCGCGTTCAGGTAGGCTGGCAGCGTTGCGGTCAGCGTTTTACCTTCACCAGTACGCATTTCGGCGATACAGCGATCGTTGAGCACCATACCACCCAATAGCTGAACGTCGAAGTGACGCATCCCAAAGACGCGTTTACTGGCTTCACGCACCACCGCGAACGCTTCCGGAATCAGGCTCTCTACGCTTTCGCCTTTTTCAATACGGGCGCGAAATTCGTTGGTTTTCGCTTTCAGTTCGTCATCGGAGAGTTTTTCCATCTCCGGTTCCATCGCATTAATAAGGCTGACGGCCTTACGCATACGACGCAGCGTACGATCGTTACGGCTACCGAATACTTTGGTTAATAATTTGATTAGCATAATAAAGTCTCAAATGCCCCGCGCCGCGGAGCTACAAATAAAATAAAAGGGTCTTTTTTCGTTAGCTGAGACGTTGCGGACCGGCGCGGATACCCTGCGCCTGACTTATCCAGGCCGGGATGCTAAATGCGGTTTGTGGCGCAAAATACGCCAGGGAGAGGCGGCGAACAATCGCCGGCGGCGTGCCCTCCTGCGTGAGCATCGCGCTGAGCGTATTCAGTAAGGCGATATGATGCGCCTGTAATGGCGACGGCGCGTCGGCAACGGGCAGCGTTTGCGGCACCATTGCAAAAGAAAGGTGGCGAATCACCGTGCGAATAGCGTGCTGATGCCAGTAATCTACGGTGAAATTGGGACGACGGTTAGAGGCTTCTAACAGCGCAAGATGGCTAAAGTTAACTTTAGACGCGGTGCTGGCGGTCGTCCTTGCAGGTGTATTGGTTTCGGCGGCGTTACTGAGCGCGGGCAAACCAAAACTCGCCGCGACCATCCCTAATAAGAGATGCGGCCAGAAGTATCGTCTGCCTAACTGTCGCCAGCGCGTCAGTATTCCACTCACGTCATTGCCACCTGATATGCCCCTCATGGGCTTACGGAATCAAAACAATTTGCGCACAAATCTTATCATTAAAGCGTACGCGCTACAGCAGTAATGACGAGAAGCTAAGGTGAAAATCGGCTAAGAAAACAGCGAACGCGCCGTGTTTCCATTTAACCCTGTCAAAATGGCTGTATTAAGGAAAGCGCAGATAAAGAATAGTAAAAAAAACGACTGGCCCACCTGGCCGGAGAGAGTGCCAGGTTAACCAGTCGAATTTTATACGACAGCGTATGTCGTTATGCCAGTACCGTCGAAGGCGCTTTGAAAGCCAACGGCAGTTCTGCGTCGTCCTGGAAGGTCACAAATTCCCAGGCTTCCTGTTTTGCCAGGACTGCCTGTAACAATTTGTTATTCAATGCGTGACCGGATTTATACGCGGTAAACGCACCAATAATATTGTGACCACACATGAACAAGTCACCGATCGCGTCAAGCATTTTGTGACGAACGAATTCATCTTCAAAACGCAGGCCGTCTTCGTTCAATACGCGATAATCGTCAACAACGATGGCACAATCGAAGCTGCCGCCCAGGCACAGGCCGCGGGACTGCAGATATTCGATATCACGCATAAAACCGAAGGTACGCGCACGGCTGATCTGGCGCATGAACGCATCCGCAGAGAAGTTCATCGCGTAGCGCTGGCTGCTGGAATCGATCGCCGGATGGTTAAAGTCGATGGTGAAATCCAACGTAAAACCATTGTACGGTCTGAATTCAGCCCATTTATCGCCATCTTCAACCCGAACAGTCTCTTTGATGCGTACGAATTTTTTGGCGCAGTTCAGTTCATCAATACCGGCATCAAGCAGCAGGTAGACAAACGGAGCGGCACTGCCATCCATGATCGGGATTTCCGGGGCATTAACCTCAATAACGATGTTATCGATACCTAAGCCCGCCAGAGCAGCGTTCAGATGCTCAACGGTTGAAATCCGTACATCATGCTCATTCACCAGACACGTACAGAGCATGGTATCACGCACAGATTTGGCATCGGCCGGGAAATCTACCGGTGGATTCAAGTCGGTGCGACGATAGATGACCCCGGTATTGGCCGGCGCAGGGCGTAATGTCAGGGTGACTTTTTTGCCGGTGTGTAAACCGACGCCAGTCGCCTGAACGATACGTTTAAGTGTCCTTTGTTTGATCATCGTATAATCTCGCCAAATTACCTATCCAACCGAAGTGTACTATACATTCGGCGGGCCAGTTTAGCACAAAGAGCCCAGAATCCCAAATTCCAGCTAATTCTTAATCAGCTTGCTTACGCAGGAATGCGGGGATATCCAGATAATCCGGCTCTTTCGCCGCCTGTGGTGTATTGTCGTTAACCACTTTCGCGACCGTTTTTTGCTCCTGCGTCAGCGGCGCCATACCGTGCTGCTGATAACGATCCAACACCGGCTGCTGCACCTGTTTATTGGTGACCAGGGTGATTTCCGGACGTTTGTCCATACCAATACCGGTCGCCACTACCGTCACGCGCAGTTCATCATTCATATCCGGGTCCAGAGAGGTACCGATAACCACGGTGGCGTTATCCGACGCAAACGCGCGAATAGTGTTACCGACGGTTTCAAACTCGTCCAGACGCAGGTCGAAGCCCGCCGTAATGTTGACCAACACGCCGCGCGCGCCGGACAGGTCGATATCTTCCAGCAGCGGAGAAGAAATAGCCATTTCAGCCGCTTCTTCCGCACGGTCTTCACCGCTCGCCACGCCGGAGCCCATCATTGCGTAGCCCATTTCAGACATCACAGTACGCACGTCAGCAAAGTCGACGTTCATCAGGCCTGGGCGGGTGATCAGCTCTGCGATACCCTGAACCGCGCCTTTCAGCACGTCGTTAGCCGCGCCGAACGCGTCGAGCAGGGAGATACCACGGCCCAGCACTTTCAGCAGCTTGTCGTTCGGGATGGTGATCAACGAGTCCACATGCTTGGACAGCTCGGTGATACCCTGCTCCGCAAATGCCATGCGCTTTTTGCCTTCAAAATTGAAAGGCTTAGTCACCACGGCAACGGTCAGAATACCTAAATCTTTTGCCACTTCAGCAACCACTGGCGCCGCGCCGGTTCCGGTACCGCCGCCCATGCCTGCCGCGATAAATACCATGTCTGCGCCTTCAAGCGCCGCACGCAGCGCTTCACGGTCTTCGTCCGCCGCGTTACGACCGACTTCCGGGTTAGCGCCGGCGCCCAGACCTTTGGTAATGCCGCTACCAATTTGAATGGTCTGGCCAACCGCCGTTTTACGCAACGCCTGAGCGTCGGTATTCACCGCGAAGAATTCAACACCTTCGATGCGCTCGCGCACCATGTGTTCAACAGCGTTACCGCCGCCACCACCGACGCCGATGACTTTAATCACCGCGTCGTTGGTTAGTTCCATAGGTTCAAACATAATCTCTCTCCGTCATGTGCCTGTCGCCTGAGGCCGTAATATCTGGCGGCCTCATAAAAAATTAAAACTCTTTTCGCAGCCAGCTATTAAGTCGCTTGATCCACGAGCCAACTGATGCCGTAACACGTTTTTCCACTTCTGCTTCACCGTTTAAGTGGGACTCTTTCCCGTAGTGAAGCAATCCCACCGCCGTTGAGTAATACGGCTCCTGGGCATAATCCGTCAGACCGGTAATATTCAGCGGCGCGCCGATACGCACCTGCGTATGAAACACGCGCTGAGCGCAAGCAGCAAGCCCTTCGATTTGCGCCGCGCCGCCGGTTAACACAATCCCCGCCGCCAGGTGATGTTTTACCCCTTGTTGGCGAAGCTGTTCCTGTAATTGCAATATCTCTTCGTTGACCAGATTGAGCAGCTCGGTGTAACGCGGCTCAATCACTTCCGCCAGCGTCTGACGTTGCAGGCTGCGCGGCGGACGCCCGCCTACGCTCGGTACTTCAACGCTCTCGTCTTTACCGACGATGGAACCCAGCGCGCAACCGTGGCGGACTTTAATGGCTTCAGCATCGCTCGGCGGTGTACCAAAGGCATAAGCGATATCGCTGGTCACCACGTTCCCCGCGTAAGGGATCACTTTGGTATGACGCAGCGCGCCGCCAGTATAAACGGCGATATCCATTGTACCACCGCCGATATCCACGACACAGACGCCCAGTTCACGTTCATCTTCCGTTAACACGGAATAACTGGCCGCCAGTCCGGCAAATATCAGTTGGTCAACTTTCAGACCACAACGTTCAACAGCTTTGACAATGTTTTTTGCCATATCGTTGTGGCAGGTAATCAAATGTACTTTCGCCTGCATACGCACGCCGGAAAGACCGACCGGATTTTTAATGCCTTCCTGGTAGTCAATGGCGTACTCCTGAGGAATCACATGCAGCACGCGATGTTCATCGCGCACGCGCACTGACTTCGCAGTATGCACGACGTTTTCCACATCTTCCTGCGTCACTTCCTCTTCGGAAATGGGCACCATACCAATTTCATTCTGACAGCTAATATGTTTGCCGGAAAGCGCCAGATATACCGAGGAGATCTGGCAATCAGCCATCAATTCCGCCTGGTCAATGGCGCGCTGAACGCATTTCACCACTGACTCAAGGTCATTCACCCCGCCTTTATCCATACCCCGCGATGGGCAACTGCCCACGCCAATGATATTGACCATACCGTCGGGCAGAACTTCCCCTACTAAAGCGGCAACCTTCGCGGTGCCAATCTCCAGTCCTACTACCAGTTTTCTGTCCGTCGCCTTGATCATTGTTGTTCTGCCTGTGCCTGATTCTGTTGCTGATTAGATTCCTCAGGGGGGAGCGGCGCCCAGCCGACTGCCGCACCTGAGTCATAACGCAAATCAACGTAGCTAATCCGTTTGCCATCGGTTTGCGCCTGCTGCTGTAAAACCGGATAGAGTTCTACAAAGCGAGCCAACCTTTTCATCGTATCGCCCCTGCCGAGATTGAGCTTAATGCCGTTATTAAGCGTCAATTGCCAGGAGCGACGTGCGGTCATCGCCGCTTCCTTTAGAGTGAATTTATCCTTAGCCAGCACCTGCCCCATCTCGCGGTATCCCTGCAACACTTCACTCGCGCTGCCTTCCGGGCCATACAACATGGGTAAAACCTGTTTGCCGATGCGGTCTGACGGCACGCTGAAGGTGTTCCCTTCAGCATCGACCATATGTTGATCATTCCAACGCGCAATCGGCACATATTCAACCAGATGAATCTTCAATTCATCAGGCCACTGTTTTCTGACGCTGGCCTGTTTAATCCACGGCAAACGCTCAATCTGGCTCTGGATAATGTTCACATCCTGCGTCATGAAGGTTCCCGGCGCGCCCAGAGCCAGTATCGCCTGACGGATATCATCGTTACGCGTGTAGTGACGCTCGCCGGTTAATACCAGCTTTGATAACGGTAAACGCTGCGCATCTTCCATCCACCCTAACACGACCCACCCGCTAACAAACACGGTGCACAGTACCGTCAGCAGGAACAGTATTCCTGCAAGACGCGTTCCATTGTTACGGCGTGAAGAAGGCGTCTCTTCATCACTGTTTCGCGTGTTCAGCGCAGCCTGCGACATATCAGTCCGCCAACTCCAGAATTCGTACCACTAACTGCGAGAAGCTCATTCCCGCCTGACGCGCCGCCATCGGCACCAGACTATGGCTGGTCATCCCCGGAGATGTATTGGCTTCCAGCAGATAAAACTGACCATCGCTGTCCAGCATGACGTCAATACGCCCCCATCCCGTGCAGCCTAAAGCTTTCCATGCCTGCAGGACGAGAGACTGTAGCGCGGCTTCCTGGGACGCTTCTAAACCAGCAGGGCAGAAATACTGAGTCTCATCAGAGAGATACTTCGCCTCATAATCATAGAAGGTTCCTGCCGGTTGGATACGAATTGACGGTAAAATTTCTTCGCCAACTATCGCCACCGTAAATTCCGGACCGCACAGCCATTTCTCAATCAGTATTTCGTCATCATGCTGAAAAGCCAATGATAACGCACCCTGTAAAGCATTTTCTTCTACTACTTTCGTCATACCAACGCTGGAGCCTTCACGGCTGGGTTTGACAATTAGCGGTAAACCCAGCGCCGAAATTCGCGCTTTTTGTTCTTCGCTAAGGCCTTTTTCAAACTCAGCGCGCGTCAGCGCGACCCACGGCGCAACCGGTAAGCCCGCGCCCTGCCACAGCAATTTACTGCGCAGTTTATCCATTGAAAGCGCCGAGGCCATCACGCCGCTACCGGTATAAGGCAGGCCGAGCAGCTCAAGCATTCCCTGTAAGGTGCCATCTTCACCGCCGCGGCCATGCAACGCAATAAAGGCCTTCTGAAAGCCCATTGCTTTAAGCTGCGCGACATCGACCTCTTGCGGATCGACGGGATACGCATCAATGCCGCCTTCACGTAACCCGGCCAACACTGCCGCGCCGGAATTTAACGAAACGTCCCGCTCCGCAGAGGTTCCGCCCAACAGGACCGCGATTTTATCAGCCATGTTGCTCTTCCTCCTGGATTTGCGGCTTCAGCTTGATTTCAGATAAGTAACGCGCAATTTTGCCAACATTTCCTGCGCCTTGCACTAATATCAAGTCGTTACCCGTCAGCACCGGCGCTAACATTGTCGCAACCTGAGCCGGATCGGAAACCAGAATTGGGTCAATTTTTCCCCGATTACGAATCGTGCGACATAAAGAGCGGCTATCCGCGCCCGGAATCGGCGCTTCGCCCGCCGGGTAAACGTCCAGCATCAGCAGCGCATCAACCTGGGTCAGCACATTGGCGAAATCGTCATACAGATCGCGCGTGCGCGTGTAACGGTGCGGCTGAAACAGCATCACCAGGTTTTTATCCGGCCACCCTGCTCGCGCAGCTTTAATGGTGGCGTCTACTTCGGTCGGATGATGGCCATAGTCATCCACCAGCATCGCCGTCCCGGCTTTACCATTCACCGGCTCAAGCGGGAACTCGCCGAGGAAGTCAAAACGACGCCCGGTCCCCTGGAAGCTTTCCAGCGCGCGCAGGATAGCGTCATCGGCGATGCCTTCTTCGGTCGCTACCGCCACTGCCGCGGCGGCATTCAGGGCATTGTGGCGACCCGGCGCATTCAACGTGACATGCAGATCCGGCATTCCCTGGCGCAACAGCGTAAAGTGCCCCTGCGGCCCTATCTGCTGATAATCTTCTACGCGGACGTCAGCATCCTCGCTAAAGCCATACGTCGTGGTCTGACGCCCCACCCGCGGCAGCAACTCGCGGATGACCGGATCGTCGACGCACATTACCGCGCGACCGTAGAACGGCAGGTTATGCAGGAAGTTAATAAACGTCTGCTTTAAATTTTCAAAGTCGCCATGATAGGTATCCATATGGTCGGCTTCGATGTTGGTGACGATCGCGACCATCGGCTGCAAATGCAGGAAGGATGCGTCGCTCTCATCTGCCTCGGCAATCAGGTAACGACTATGGCCCAGACGCGCATGAACGCCTGCGGCTTTCACCAGACCGCCATTCACAAAAGTCGGGTCCAGCCCCGCTTCGGCATAAATACTGGACACCATCGCGGTCGTTGTGGTTTTTCCGTGCGTCCCGGCAATGGCGATGCCGTGGCGAAAACGCATCAGTTCCGCCAGCATTTCCGCACGGCGAATAACCGGAATACGCGCTTCATGCGCCGCGACAATTTCCGGGTTATCCGCGGAAATTGCGCTGGAAACGACGACCACGCTGGCATCACGCACATTTTCCGGACGATGATTAAAGAAAATCGTCGCCCCCAGGCTCGTCAACTGCTGGGTCACCGGATTCGGCGCTAAATCGGAACCACTGATCTGATACCCTTCATTGGCCAGAACTTCGGCAATACCGCCCATACCAGCACCACCGATGCCGACAAAGTGAATGTGCCGAACGCGACGCATTTCGGGCACGATGGAACGCAGTTTTGCCAGTTGTTGTGTATTCATTCTTTACGCCATTAACTCCAATACCCGCCATACTTCAAATTGCAGATGCGTTGGCTTGCCTGCAACCCAAATTATTGAGGGTAGAAAAACCCTGCGATGCAAAAGGCACCGCCACAAATTATGTCCGGGCAACCCGGCTGACTTCACTGGCGACGCGCTCGGTAGCATCCGGAATGGATACCGCGCGGGCACGCTCCGCCATGGTTAACAACGCCTCGCGCGACCACCCCGCCAGGGTGTCGGCGACAGCCTCTACAGTAAACTGCGGCTGCTCAAAAATCTTAGCTGCGCCGGCGTTTTCTAACGGCAGCGCATTCCAGTACTGCTGCCTGTCTTTATGCTGAAACGGCACGAATATCGCCGGTAATCCGGCGGCGGCGATCTCGCTCACCGTTAAAGCGCCGGAACGACATACCACCACATCCGCCCACGCATAGGCGGCGGCCATGTCATCGATAAATTCCGTTACCTTATGTTGCGGTTGTCCCGCCCCGGCATATGCCTGCTCTACCGTGAGCTGCGCGCCTTTTCCGCTTTGATGCCAGATTGTAACCGTATCGCCCAGTCTGGCGGCAACCTGCGGCATCGTCTGGTTCAGGACTCGCGCCCCCTGAGAACCGCCGACCACCAACACGCGAATCGGACCGTCACGACCGGCCAGACGCACCTGCGGCAACGGCAACGCCAGTACGTCGGTACGCACCGGGTTACCCACCACTTCCGCGTTCGGGAACGCACCGGGAAACGCCTGCATCACCGTGGTCGCGATTTTGGCCAGCCACTGATTGGTTAGTCCGGCGATACCGTTTTGCTCATGCAAAACGACCGGAATACCCAATGACCAGGCGGCAAGACCGCCGGGGCCGGAAACATAACCGCCCATTCCCAGTACGACATCCGGCTTAAACCGCTTCATGATCGCCCTCGCCTGCCGCCAGGCGTTAAAAATCCGCAGCGGCGCCGCCAGAAGCGCTTTTACGCCTTTACCGCGCAGACCGGAGATCCGAATAAAGTCAATGTCGATGCCATGCTTCGGCACTAAATCCGCTTCCATACGATCGGCGGTACCCAGCCAGCGAACCTGCCAGCCCTGGGCCATTAAATGATGCGCAACGGCCAGTCCCGGGAACACGTGCCCGCCGGTACCGCCCGCCATCACCATTAACCGCTTCGGTTGACCACTCATCGAGAACCTCGTGTAAACGCCTGCGCTTTTTCCAGACGCGTTTCATAATCAATACGTAATAAAAACATAATGGCCGTCGACATAATCAACAGACTCGACCCGCCATAACTGATCAGCGGCAACGTAAGACCTTTGGTCGGCAGCATCCCCGCGGCCGCGCCAACGTTTACCAGCGCCTGGAAACTAAACCAGATACCGATAGAACACGCTAAAAATCCGGAAAAACGGTGGTCAATCTCCAATGCCTTACGGCCAATCGACATCGCGCGAAAAGCGACGAAGAATACCATTAAAAGCGCCAATACCACACCGATATAACCCAGTTCTTCCCCAATAATGGCGAAGATGAAATCGGTGTGCGCCTCCGGCAAATACTCCAGTTTCTGCACCGAATTCCCCAGCCCTTGCCCCCATATCTCACCGCGACCAAAAGCCATCAGCGACTGCGTCAGCTGATAACCGCTGCCGAACGGATCTTCCCAGGGATTCCAGAACGAGGTAACGCGGCGAATACGATACGGTTCGGCGAGGATTAACAGAATCACCGCCGAGATGCCCATCCCGATAATGGCGATGAACTGCCATAATTTCGCCCCGGCGAGAAACAGCATCGCCAGCGTGGTGACAAACAGTACGACCACCGTCCCGAGGTCAGGTTGCGCCAGCAGTAACACCGCCAGCACCAGAATCACGCCCATTGGTTTTAAAAAGCCGCGCAGGTTATTTCGCACCTCATCAACCTTACGCACCAGATAGTTCGCGAGGTAGCAGAACAGCGACAGCTTGGTAAACTCCGCAGGCTGAATACGCAGCGGCCCCAGCGCAATCCAGCGCGACGCCCCGTTAACCGAGCTCCCGACGACCAGCACGATAAGCAGCATAATGATCGACGCTATCAGCATCGTCGTGCTGTATTTTTGCCAGAAGGTCATGGGCAAACGTAGCGTGACCATCGCCAGACAAAATGCCAGGAAGATATAGAGCGCATCACGTTTGGCAAACAAAAACGGATCGTTCGCCAGGCGCTGCCCGACTGGCATGGAGGCCGACGTCACCATGACAAAACCAATCGCCGCCAGCCCGAAGGTCAGCCATAGCAGCGTGCGGTCATACATGATCAGACTGTCGGCGTCTTTATCGCGCGAAGCCATCACCCAGCCTTTAAGCGCCGCAAACAACCAGGCCAGGAGGCCAAAGCCTGGTACGCGCGGCATTCTCAGACGGGGGAGAGATAAACGCATCAACCTAACTCCTTCGCCAGACGGGTAAAGACATCGCCCCGTTGCTCAAAATTTTTAAACTGATCGAGGCTGGCGCAGGCGGGCGACAACAGCACCATATCACCCGGCTGAACGCGCGGCGCCAGCAAACGCATCGCCTCTTCCATCGTCTCAGTCTGTTGGGCGATTTCCGGACGCAGTGCGGCAAGCTGCGCGCCATCGCGCCCAAAGCAATACAGGCGGATACGATCGCCGGTCAGATAGCGCGCCAGCGGAGAAAAGTCTGCCGACTTACCGTCGCCGCCCAGCAGCAGATGTAGCGTACCGTCCACATGCAAACCGTTTAGCGCCGCTTCGGTACTGCCGACGTTGGTCGCTTTCGAGTCATTGATCCAACGTACGCCGTTATGCTCCAACGCCAGCTGGAAGCGATGCGCCAGACCGGTAAATGTCGTCAACGCCTTCAAACTGCTGGCGCGCGGCAAACCTACGGCATCCGCCAGCGCCAGCGCCGCTAACGCATTGGTATAGTTATGCTGACCGGAAAGCTTCATCTCTTTCACGTTCAGCACCTTCTCGCCTTTGACTCGTAGCCAGGTTTCGCCCTGCTGACGATTAAGGTGATAATCACCCATATTGACGCCAAAGCTGACGCAGCGCTCATCGGCCCCGCGTACCGGCATCGTCAACGCGTCATCGGCATTCACCACGCACACTTTCGCCTTCTCGTAGACGCGCAGTTTCGCCGCCCGGTACTGTTGCAAACCAAACGGATACCGGTCCATATGATCTTCAGTGACGTTGAGCACCGTTGCCGCCGCCGCTTGCAAACTTGACGTGGTTTCCAGTTGGAAACTGGATAATTCCAGCACGTACAATTCGCGATCGGCATCCAGCAGCATCAGCGCCGGAAGACCGATATTGCCGCCAACGCCGACATTGACGCCCGCCGCTTTCGCCATCTCGCCCACTAAGGTGGTCACGGTGCTTTTGCCGTTTGAGCCGGTGATGGCCACAATCGGCGCTTGCGCTTCGCGGCAAAACAGTTCGATATCGCCGACAATTTCCACTCCAGCGCTGGCGGCAGCGCTAAGAGAGGGATGTGCCAGAGCAATACCAGGGCTGGCGACGATTAAATCCGCCGCTAAGAGCCACTCGTCGTTCAGGCCGCCAACGTGACGCTCAACCTCTTGCGGCAGCTTATCCAGACCCGGCGGCGTCACGCGAGTATCCATCACCCGCGGCGTCACGCCGCGGGCAAGGAAAAAGTCCACGCAAGAGAGTCCGGTTAAGCCCAGACCAATAATGACGACGTTTTTGTCCTGGTAATCAGCCATGATTAACGTACCTTCAGCGTTGCCAGGCCAATCAGGACCAGCATCAGCGAAATAATCCAGAAGCGCACAATCACGCGCGGTTCCGGCCAGCCTTTCAGTTCATAGTGGTGATGGATAGGCGCCATACGGAAAATACGCTGTCCGCGTAGTTTAAAGGAACCCACCTGCAGGATGACCGACAGAGTTTCCACCACAAAGACGCCGCCCATGATCACCAGCAGAAATTCCTGACGCAGCAGCACGGCGATAATGCCCAACGCGCCGCCCAACGCCAGCGATCCGACATCGCCCATAAAAACCTGCGCCGGATAGGTGTTAAACCACAAGAATCCTAATCCCGCGCCGACAATCGCCGTACAGACAATCACCAGCTCCCCCGCATGGCGTAAATACGGAATATGCAGGTAATTGGCGAAGTTCATGTTCCCGGTCGCCCAGGCCACCAGCGCAAAGCCGGCGGCAACGAAAACAGTCGGCATAATCGCCAGACCATCAAGCCCGTCGGTCAGGTTTACGGCGTTACCCGTACCGACGATGACAAAGTAGGACAGCAAAATGTAAAACAGCCCCAATTGCGGCATAACATCTTTAAAGAACGGCACCACCAGTTGGGTCGCGGGCGTGTCTTTCCCGACGAGATAAAGCGCAAAGGCCACGCCGAGCGCGATAACCGACATCCAGAAATATTTCCAGCGCGCAATCAGCCCTTTGGTATCTTTCCGCACCACTTTGCGATAGTCATCGACAAAACCGATAATGCCGTAGCCGATCAATACCACCAGCACGCACCAGACGTACGGGTTAGACGGGTAAGCCCATAACAGAACGGAAATCACAATCGCCGTAAGGATCATGATGCCGCCCATCGTCGGCGTACCGCGTTTACTGAAGTGCGATTCCGGGCCATCGTTACGTACCACCTGGCCAAAAGAGAGTTTTTGCAGACGAGCGATCATACGCGGGCCCATCCATAAAGAGATGAACAGCGCGGTCAACAGGCTGACGATGGCGCGAAACGTCAGATAAGAAAAGACGTTAAAGCCGGAATAATATTTGACCAAATGCTCGGCCAGCCAAACTAACATGAACCTTTCTCCTGTAACGCATGAACCACATCTTCCATCGCGGCGCTGCGTGATCCTTTCACTAAAATAGTCATCATTGGTTGCTCCTGAAGCAGAGCGTGTAAACGCGCAATGAGCGCGGCTTTATCGGCAAAATGTTCGCCGACGCCGCTGGCGTGGCTGATAGCCTGACTGAGTTTTCCGGTGCTTAACACGCGATCAATACCCGCCGCTTTTGCGGCCTCGCCAACCTGGAGGTGGCACGCTTCGCTTTCTGCGCCCAGCTCGGCCATATCGCCTACCACCAGCACGCGGTAGCCGGGCATTTCAGAAAGGACCTGCACAGCGGCGGTCATCGAACCGACGTTGGCGTTATAAGCGTCATCCAGTACCAGTTGGTTTTCACTTAGCTGAATCGGGAACAGACGCCCGGGTACAGCTTTTAACGCCGCCAGCCCTGCTTTAACCGCCGTCAGCGTCGCCCCCACCGCCATTGATAAAGCAGCGGCCGCCAGCGCGTTGGCAATATTGTGCCGCCCCGGCAACGGCAGCAGCACATCAATGCTGCCCATCGGCGTTTGCAGGGTAAATTCGGTACCGTGTGACGTCACGTGGATATTCGCAGCGGTAAAGTCGCTGTTTGCCGCATTCGGCGAAAAGCGCCACACCTGACGATCGCCAATAATGCTTTGCCAGTTCAGCCAGTCATTATTATCGGCATTCATAATCGCGATACCGTTCTCAGGCAAACCGGTATAGATTTCGCCTTTCGCTTTCGCCACGCCAGCCAACGAGCCGAAGCCTTCCAGATGCGCCGCCGCCAGGTTATTGACCAGCGCCGCTTCCGGGCGTGTCAGGCTAACGGTCCAGGCGATTTCTCCCTGGTGGTTAGCGCCTAACTCGATTACCGCATAGTCATAATCATGGTTTAAGCGCAGCAGCGTTATCGGCACGCCGATGTCGTTGTTAAAATTGCCTGCGGTATACAGAGTATTTCCGCACTGGCTAAGAATCGCGGCGGTCATCTCTTTGACCGAGGTTTTGCCGGACGAACCGGTTAACGCCACCACCCGCGCCGGTACCTGCATACGTACCCAGGCGGCCAGTTGGCCAAATGCCTGACGCGTGTCTTTTACAATCACCTGCGGGAGATCGATATCCAGAGGACGACTGACCAGCAGGGCGCCAGCGCCGTTCGCTTTTGCTTTATCAGCAAAATCATGCGCATCAAAGCGTTCCCCTTTCAGCGCCACGAACAGGCATCCCGGCGTCACTTTCCGTGTGTCGGTAATGACCGTATCGAGCGTGAGATCCGCCCCGCGGTGTTCGGCGCCAAGGACATCGGCAATTTTGCTGAGCGTTACGCTAATCATGCGATCACCCCCAGCAAACGCGCTGCGGTCACGCGGTCTGAATAATCAAGACGCTGCGTGCCGACAATCTGGTAATCCTCGTGCCCTTTACCTGCAATCAGCACAACGTCATTGTCTTTTGCCTGCATAATGGCATTGGTTACCGCCTCAGCGCGGCCTTCCATTACCCTGACCTGCCCGGCGTCCAGCATTCCGGCCAGAATATCGTTGATAATGGCGCGCGGCTCCTCGGTACGCGGGTTATCGTCAGTCACCACGACGATATCCGAGAATTCTTCGGCAATGGCCCCCATGAGTGGGCGCTTACCTTTGTCACGATCCCCGCCACAGCCAAAGACGCACCACAATTTTCCGGCGCAGTGCAGGCGCGCCGCCTGCAACGCTTTTTCCAGCGCATCCGGCGTGTGCGCGTAATCCACCACCACCGTCGGTTTGCCTGGCGCAGTGAACACTTCCATACGCCCGCAAACCGGCTGCAAACGCGCGGCGGTTTTCAGCAAATCCGTTAACGGATAGCCCAGCGCCAGCAGCGTCGCCAATGCCAGCAGTAAGTTGCTGACGTTAAACGCGCCCATCAGGCGGCTTTCGATTTCGCCGTCACCCCAGCTTGAAGCAAAACGAATCGTCGCTCCGCGGTCGTGGTACTCCACCGCCTCCGCTTTCAGCCAACGACCGTGACAGTTAGGGTTGATATGCCCTTCCATCGATACTGCGACCGCATCGGGTAGCGACGCCAGCCAGCGGCGTCCAACTTCATCATCGGCGTTGACGATTGCCTGACCGTGATGGTGGGTGGAATAAAGCATCCATTTTGCCGCCTCGTAATGCGCCATATCGCCATGATAGTCGAGATGGTCGCGGCTCAAATTAGTAAACACGGAGGCGGCAAATTTCAGCGCCGCCACGCGATGCTGCACCAGGCCGTGAGAAGAGACTTCCATCGCGCCGAAGGTCGCGCCCTGCGCAACCAGGCTGGCCAGCACATGCTGAACATCCACAGCGGAACCGGTTGTGTTCTCCGTCGGGATCACTTTACCCAACAGTCCGTTGCCTACCGTTCCCATCACTGCGCTGGTTTCGCCGAGCAACTGGCTCCACTGCGCCAGTAGTTGAGTAGTGGTGGTCTTGCCATTGGTGCCGGTCACCGCCACCAGACGCATGTTTTCAGATGGCTCATGGTAAAAGCGGCCCGCCAGCGCAGATAAACGCTCATTGAGCTGGCTGAGATAGACGACCGGTACGCCGTGCATTTCGCGAATCTCACCGTCGCTCGCCTCGTCTTTCGCCTCTGCAATAATGGCAGCTACGCCTTGCGCTATCGCCTGCGGGATATATCGACGCCCGTCCGCCTGATGACCCACCACTGCCACAAAGAGATCGCCCGCCGCAGCCACACGGCTGTCGAGCGTCATCTCTCGCAGTTCTCGCGCGGGTAGTCCAGCCACCCACGGAGCAAGAAGGTCGCGCAAATTACGATCTGCCACCTGTTCCCTCGCCTTGATTAATTACGAATTCATTTTTTTCGCCCGTTGTCAGCGCGTCCGGTTCGATGTTCATGGTGCGCAGAACGCCGCCCATGATGGCACCAAATACCGGCGCGGAAACGGCCCCGCCGTAGTATTTACCCGCCTGCGGATCGTTGATGACAACCACCAGCGCGAAGCGCGGCTGACTCGCAGGTGCGACGCCTGCGGTGTAAGCAATGTATTTGTTGATGTAGCGACCGTCCGGCCCCACTTTTTTCGCCGTACCGGTTTTAATCGCGATACGGTAGCCTTTAATTGCCGCCTTCACGCCGCCGCCGCCCGGCAGCGCCACGCTTTCCATCATATGCACCACGGTGCGTACGGTGGATTCAGGGAAGATGCGTTCGCCGGGTACAGGCGGATCAACTTTGGTAATCGACAGCGGGCGATAAATGCCATAGCTGCCGATCGTTGCATAGACTCGCGCTAACTGTAACGGCGTTACCATTAGCCCGTAGCCGAAAGAGAAGGTGGCCCTCTCTATGTCGGACCACCGTTGTTTTTGAGGATATAAGCCACTGCGTTCTCCGACCAACCCCAAATTGGTCGCCTTTCCTAGCCCAAAACGTGAGTAAGTATCTACTAACGCTGAGGACGGCATCGCTAACGCCAGTTTGGATACGCCGACGTTACTCGACTTCTGTAGAACCCCGGTCAGGGTTAATTCGCTGTAGCGCGCCACGTCTTTAATTTCGTGGCCGTTAATTCGGTATGGAACGGTATTCAACACCGTATTTTCGTTGACGATACCGCGCTGAAGCGCGGTCATCACCACCATCGGCTTAACCGTAGAACCCGGTTCAAATACGTCGGTGATGGTACGGTTACGCATCGCGTCTTTCGGCGTACCGGCAAGGTTGTTGGGGTTATAGGAAGGGCTATTCGCCATCGCCAGTACTTCACCGGTATTGACATCGACCAGCACCGCGCTACCGGATTCCGCCTTGTTAAACGCCACCGCGTTGTTCAGTTCGCGGTAAACCAGCGCCTGTAAGCGTTCATCAATGCTTAACGCCAGGTTGTGCGCTGCCTGACTGTCAGTGGAGGAGATATCCTCAATCACGCGACCATAGCGGTCTTTACGCACGATTCGCTCGCCAGGCTGACCGGTAAGCCACTTATCAAAGCTCTTTTCAACGCCTTCAATCCCCTGACTGTCGACGTTGGTAAAACCGATGAGGTGAGCGGTTACTTCTCCTGACGGGTAGTAGCGGCGGGACTCTTCACGCAAATGAATCCCCGGCAGTTTGAGTTTTTTGATGTAGTCCGCCATGTCAGGATTTACCTGGCGCGCCAGATAAATAAAACGCCCTTTCGGGTTGGCGTTGATACGGGCGGAGAGCTGATCGAGCGGAATATTGAGCGCAGTAGAAAGCGCTTTCCAGCGATCGCCGACGCTGATGCCGCCGGCGTCATGAACTTCTTTCGGGTCGGCCCAGATCGCCTTAACCGGTACGCTGACCGCCAGTGGACGCCCGGAACGGTCGGTAATCATACCGCGTGAGGTGGAGACTTCCTGAACACGCAGCGAACGCATATCGCCCTGACGCACCAGCATATCCGGGGCGATAATCTGTAGCCACGCCGCGCGTCCAAGTAAAAAAACCAGCGCCAGTAAAATACAGCCGCACAGCAACGCAAAACGCCAACTGATGAAGTTGGTCTGTTCTTCCTGGCGCTTCGATTTTTGCGTTTTTGCCGCTGCTTTCATGCGTCGCGTTTATCCTTATTTTTGCACTACGATATTTTCTTGGGACGGATCAACATGCTGCATTTGCAGTTTTTCCGTTGCGATCCGCTCCACCCGGCTGTGATCGCCGAGCGCATTTTCTTCAAGGATCAGGTTGCGCCATTCAATGTCCAATGCATCGCGCTCCAGAACCAGTTGTTCACGCTGCGCGGTGAGTAAACGAGTATGGTGCGCCGTCGTGACCACCGTCACCGCCGTTAAAATGATGCAAATGAACAAGCAGAGTGGCAGCTTCCCGAACCGCAAAAGATCGTCACCGATCACGCCAGGCAAGGCATGGCGCTCGTTGCTTCCTATCGATCCCTTCACTTTGCTTAGGGCTTCTGTCACTCTGCTGATCATGCGTTCGTCCTCTCTGCGATACGCAGAACTGAACTACGGGCCCGAGGATTTTCAGCTACCTCTTTTTCACCCGGCATCAACTTGCCTAACGCTCGTAACTCACGACCGCCCAGTTTTTTGAGCTGCGCTTCCGTCATCGGTAATCCAGCCGGTACCTGCGGACCGCGGCTTTGCTCACGCATAAAGCGTTTCACAATACGGTCTTCCAGCGAGTGGAAACTGATGATTGAAAGCCGCCCGCCTGGGGCCAGTACGCTGAGCGAGCTTTTTAGCGCCTGCTCTATCTCCTCCAGTTCACTGTTTACCCAGATGCGCACCGCCTGGAAGGTACGGGTCGCGGGATGTTTGAATTTGTCTTTTACCGGGGTCGCCGCCGCAACCACTTCCGCCAGCTCTTTGGTGCGGGTCATCGGCTGTTCGCGATTGCGCTCAACAATGGCGCGAGCAATACGTTTGGCAAAACGCTCCTCGCCGAATGTTTTCAGCACCCAGGCGATATCCGCCTCCTCCGCCGTTTGTAACCACTCGGCGGCAGACTGGCCGCGCGTGGGGTCCATTCGCATATCCAGCGGACCGTCGCGCATGAATGAAAAACCGCGCTCCGCATCGTCAAGCTGCGGAGAAGAGACGCCAAGATCGAGAAGGATCCCGTCAATCTTGCCGGTAAGCTCGCGCTCGGCTACATAATCAGCCAACGCGGAAAAAGGTCCATGAATGATGGAGAAGCGAGGATCATTAATGGTCTGCGCAACAGCGATCGCCTGCGGATCGCGATCGATCGCCAGCAAGCGCCCCTCTTCGCCCAGTTGCGAGAGGATCAGGCGCGAGTGGCCGCCGCGACCAAATGTGCCATCAATATAGATACCATCCGGACGAATATTCAGCCCATTAACGGCTTCATCCAACAGTACCGTAGTGTGTTTAAAATTTTCCATCATCTTATAGAGACAAGTCCTGCAGCCGCTCCGATAACGTTTCGGTAGCTGACTGTTCAGCGTCGATATCTTCCTTGACCTGTTGATACCAGGTCGTTTCATCCCACAGCTCAAATTTGTTGAACTGTCCAACCAGCATCACTTCTTTCGTCAGTCCGGCATGTTGCCGCAGAACTGGCGCGATCAGTAATCGACCTGCACCATCCATCTGACATTCGCTGGCATGGCCCAACAGTAAACGCTGTACGCGACGTTCTACCGGGTTCATGCTCGACAGACGAGATAACTTTTGCTCAATAATTTCCCATTCAGGCAGGGGGTAAAGCAGCAGGCATGGGTGATGGATGTCAATGGTACATACCATTTGACCGGTAGCGCTCTCGATCAGTTGCTCCCGATAACGGGTCGGCACGGTCAGGCGCCCTTTACTGTCGAGATTGACTAACGTTGCCCCCCGGAACATGCCAGTCTCACCCCTTCTTACCACTTTATCCCACAAATTCCCACTCGAAGGAGTTTACGGAGCGGAGGAAAAGCTTGTCAAGCAAGTCACAACGCTTACCGAAGTAAAAAAGCCAATGTTTACGGCGAATATCTGCGTTGATTAATTTCCGTCCAGCGCGCAAGCCAAATTAACGTTATGAATATTTGTAAGAAAAAAACCAAAGACCCACCGCCGTTTAAAACGGACTCAATATAATCCGAGAAAAATATAAAGTGTCAGTTTGCGACGCGAGCGGCATTTTAGGACATATTGCACCGTGTTAACAGTGCCTGTTTAACGTGTGCAGCGCCTGCTATACCAGCGCCTACGAGCGACTGTCGCGCCAAAGACAAAAAGTGGCTGTTAATTCGACGATTTCTTGCCTGCTTGTAACAAAACAAGACAAAGGAAAAGACTCGTTACGTCTTAATTAGTGGAATATGGACGATTTCGGACAAAAGAAAGGTAATAAAAAAGAATTTTCGGATAATTTTAAGGAATAATCTTAATTATTTGAGGGATATTTTTACTGATACGCATTTGTTTGACGGCGGCAGAAGAGAGAGTCTTTTACCGCCGGTCCTTTAGCTACGGCTCAGAATGCCGCGACGATACAGGTTTCGCCGAATACGCGTTAAGCCGGGTTTCGG
The DNA here is from genome assembly GCF_046551535.1 of Salmonella sp. SAL04162. NCBI lineage: Bacteria > Pseudomonadati > Pseudomonadota > Gammaproteobacteria > Enterobacterales > Enterobacteriaceae > Salmonella > Salmonella sp. SAL04162. The sequence continues at coordinate 73,862 of NZ_JBGDVX010000009.1, read as the reverse complement.
TTTACGCGGTTCATCAAGACTTGCCAGCACAATCTCCAGCACGCGTTCCGCGACATCACGATGACGCTGCGCCACCGCCAGTACCGGGCATTGCAGAAAATCCAGCAGCTCATGATCGCCGAAGGTCGCAATCGCTAAATCCGAGGGCAGTTTTCCATCGCGCCGCAGCGTAACGTCCATCACGCCCTGTAATAGCGCGAACGATGTCGTAAAGAGCGCCTGCGGCATAGGATGCGTTTCTAGCCATTTCTCAAACAACTGCGCGGCGGCTTCGCGCTCATAGCTGTTGGCATATAAGAAACTCACCTCCCGCGGATCGTCTTTCCATGCGGTGCGGAACCCCTGCTCGCGCAGGAAACTGACGGACAACTCCGGCAGCGCGCCCAAATAAAGCACCGTTTCCGCCGGGAATTTACGCAGCTCTTCCGCCAGCATCTCGGCATCATCCTGATCGGCGCCGACCACGCTGGTGAAATGTTCGCGATCCAGCGCGCGGTCGAGCGCGACGATGGGGAACGGATCGTTGGCCCAGCGCTGATAGAAGGGATGCTCCGGCGGTAACGAAGTTGAAACAATGATTGCATCCACCTGGCGTTGCAAAAGGTGCTCAATGCAGCGCATTTCGTTATCCGGCTGATCTTCAGAACAGGCGATCAGCAGTTGGTAGCCACGCTGGCGTGCCTGGCGCTCAAGATAGTTTGCGATACGGGTGTAGCTCGTGTTTTCAAGGTCCGGGATCACCAGACCAATGGAACGTGTGCGTCCAGCACGCAGCCCGGCAGCCACAGCGTTAGGATGGTAATTGTGCTCACGCACTACCGCCATGACTTTTTCTACGGTTTTGTCGCTCACGCGGTATTGCTTTGCTTTACCGTTTATAACGTAGCTTGCAGTTGTGCGCGAGACACCGGCCAGCCGAGCGATTTCATCCAGTTTCACAATTGCCCCTTGTGTAAATTGTACAAACCATAACCTTTATGTCGGCATGGGTTAAAATCGTTAACATCTAAGCGCAGTTTGATCACTCCGGCAACCGCTTTTATTCCGGGTTACCACGGATTTCGCAAAAAAAAGCCCAACCGGTGATATTGGGTTGGGCGATAATTCCTGTTGGCTGATATCCGGCAAACCTGCCTGATGGCGTTACGCTTATCGGACCTGGGCCAGATATCAGCCTGTAGACCGGATAAAACGCAACCACGTCGTCATCCGGCGAATCTGCTCAGCGCATAATCTTATCGCCGCGCGAAAGCCCGACGACGCCTGAACGCGCCACTTCAACAATTTTCGCCACGTCGCGCAGCGAGGCCAGAAAAGCATCCAGTTTATCGCTGGTACCCGCCAGTTGAACGGTATACAGCGTTGGCGTAACGTCAATAATCTGACCACGGAAAATTTCCGTATTACGCTTCACCTCTTCCCGTCCGTAGCCGCTGGCCTGGATTTTCACCAGCATGATTTCCCGCTCAACGTGCGCTCCCTGTCCCAGCTCGCTGACGCGCAGCACATCAACCAGCTTGTGCAGTTGCTTTTCAATTTGCTCAAGCACTTTTTCATCGCCTACCGTCTGGATAGTCATGCGCGACAACGTCGGATCGTCCGTCGGCGCGACGGTCAGGCTTTCAATATTATATCCGCGTTGCGAAAAGAGGCCGATAACCCGCGATAACGCCCCAGATTCGTTTTCCAGTAATACCGATAAAATCCGGCGCATCATCAGGTCCTCTCCGTTTTGCTTAACCACATTTCGTCCATCCCGCCCCCGCGAATCTGCATTGGATAGACATGCTCGCTGCCATCAACGGTGACATCGACGAACACCAGTCGGTTATTACGCACATGCTCAAGGGCTTCGCTGAGTTTACTTTCCAGCTCATCCGGACGGTTAATCTGCAGCCCGACATGGCCATATGCTTCCGCCAGGCGCACAAAATCCGGTAACGACTGCATATAAGACTGAGAATGGCGACCAGAATAGATCATATCCTGCCACTGTTTCACCATCCCCAGATAACGGTTGTTCAGGTTCAGAACCAGTACCGGCAGTTCATACTGTAAGGCTGTCGACAGCTCCTGAATGTTCATCTGTATGCTGCCATCGCCGGTCACGCAGACCACCATTTCTTTCGGCAGGGCCATTTTAACGCCCAGCGCAGCCGGTAGGCCAAAACCCATCGTGCCGAGCCCGCCGGAATTAATCCAGCGACGTGGTTTATCGAACGGGTAATAGAGAGCGGCAAACATCTGGTGTTGTCCTACATCGGACGTCACGTACGCGTCGCCCTTCGTCAGACGCCAGAGGGTTTCAATCACCGCCTGGGGTTTAATACTTTCGCTTTCCGCGTCATATTTCAGGCACTGACGGGCGCGCCAGCTCTCTATCTGCTGCCACCAGTCGCGAATATCATCCTGCGGCTGAGACGGCGCATCCTGCGCCAGTAGCTCCAGCATTTGTTCCAGTACCAGGCGGGCATCGCCCACCACCGGGATATCAGCGTTAACCGTTTTGGATATGGACGTCGGGTCAATGTCGATGTGTAATACCGTCGCGTTCGGACAATATTTAGCGAGATTATTCGTCGTGCGGTCGTCAAATCGTACGCCAACAGCGAAAATCACGTCGGCGTTATGCATGGTCATATTGGCTTCATAAGTGCCATGCATTCCCAGCATTCCTAACGACTGGCGATGAGTAGCAGGAAACGCGCCCAGTCCCATTAATGAAGAGACCACCGGCAGGTTAAAGGTTTCAATGATGTGGCGCAGCGGCGTATAGCAGGCCGCGCTTATCGCCCCTCCCCCAACATAGACCACCGGCTTTTTTGCCGACGCCAGCGTTTGCAAGGCACGCTTAATTTGTCCTTTATGACCTGATGTTGTGGGATTGTAAGAGCGCATACTGACCGTTTCCGGCCAGGCATACGGCATTTTTTTCGCCGGATTCAAAATATCTTTTGGCAAATCCACGACCACCGGCCCAGGACGTCCGCTTGCCGCCAGCCAGAAGGCCTTTTTAAGCACCTGGGGAATATCTTCCGTCTGTTTGACCAGGAAGCTATGTTTGACCACCGGTCGGGAAATCCCCACCATGTCGCACTCCTGAAAGGCATCATAGCCAATCAATGAGGTGGCGACCTGGCCGGAAAGAATCACCAGCGGAATAGAATCCATATAGGCCGTAGCAATCCCGGTAATCGCATTGGTCGCTCCCGGTCCGGAAGTCACCAGCACCACGCCAACCTCGCCAGTAGCTCGCGCCAGGCCATCCGCCATATGCACCGCGGCCTGCTCATGACGCACCAGCACATGATCGATCCCTCCAACGGTATGTAGCGCATCATAAATATCAAGCACTGCGCCTCCAGGATAGCCGAACACCTGCTTTACGCCTTGATCGATAAGCGATCGGACGACCATCTCGGCTCCAGACAACATCTCCACGGCTTGCCTCCACTTTATACCTGTCATCACGGTTTGACGGACACCTTAACCGCTCGCTATCACGCCTGGCAATTGGGTGGAATGACCTAAAGATGGGGAAGGTTAGAATAATCAGGAGGCAAGAAGAGAAGAAATGGAGAAATACTCCGTCTGAATCACACCAGGTAATAAATAATCGCTTATAAATGCAGACTTACAGCAATTCATCTATTTTTCACAGCGACGAAAAGAATCGCTCACCGTTAATTCAGCATAAAATTTTTGATATACGCTAAAAAGCAGAATAAACCAGAATTTGTTTCTGATTTATTCTGCCCGGTTTTATCGCTTACAAACAGAAACTAATAAATCTTCCATCCATTGGTGCCCTTTATCACGCCCAGCCGCTTCATGCCAGGAAAGGTAGCATGTCCGGCTATTCAGTTTTAAAGGCAACGGCAATATTTGCAGCTCCAGCGACTCCGCAAACTCTTCCACCAGCCAGCGCGGGGCAATAGCGACCAAATGCGTCTGCGAGACCACATTCAGAACGCTGATAAGCGCCATGCCCTGATAAGCCACGCTCGACTGTTTATCCGGCGTGTCATACCACGGCTGACTAAATGACGCATAACGATCGAGAGAAACAACCGCATGTTGTTCATTATAAACATCGCCTTCCAGTAGCGGGCCGCTAATACGCGGGTGTTTACGGCTGGCGACTAAAACCATTTCATCTTTAAATAGCGGTACGCTGGTAAACTCAGGGCGACGGAATTCTTCATAACTAATAACGAACTCGGTTTCCTGATAGCGTAACTGATGCTCAGTATTCTGATTCAACGACGCTTTAAAAACGACATGAATATTTGGCGCAATTTTTTCTACACGATTATAAATCTGTGACGTCAGGATATTATCCAGCGGACTGCACACGCAAAGATTGAATACACGTTCGCTGCTGGTCGGCTCAAACCCCGATCCCGGCAATTCATTTTGCACCAATTGCAACGCCTGACGGACTGAACCAAATAACTGAAATGCACGGGCAGTCGGCTGAATTCCTCGTCCATATCGAACAAAAAGTTCGTCATTAAACATAACCTTCAGACGCGCTACGGCGTTACTAACCGCAGGCTGCGACATTCCCAGCGTGTGGGCGGCGCGCGTAATATTCTGCTCTTGCATTACCGCATCGAACACGGTCAATAGGTTCAAATCAACCATGCGAAGCTGTGGTTTGCCCATATCTAAAAGATGCGGCTTTTCGGTTTTGACCTCTGGCATATTTAACTCCACTGTCACGCTTAACTCCCTTTTTCTGGCTGAAGGCAGAAATAATTCCTGAAAATATGATTTACCATGCATATAAAATAAGAAAAAGGGAAAGCGTTAAAATTCGGAAAACATAAAGACGCTGACAGAGACAAATAGAATGCCAGCGCAAGCGTAATGTGTCCTGAGTCACACCATTGCGATTCATAATGTTTAAATTACGCAAGCAATATAACCATAACTATGGCGAATACACAATCATACACCAAGTGAATGATCATTTAAGTTTCAATTAAATGTTTATATTATTAATAGCTAAAAAGTTAACATTAATTTATCAATAACTTTATCCTTATCCATTAAGTAAACAAGGTTATTTGTTAAAATATAAAACAAATCAAAAAGATAAACCAAACCTTTAGCATACCTTTAACAGGCCATTCCCCTAACCAATTTGCAAACAAAAATGCCTAAATATTTCAAACAATGAAAAGTATGAATGTCCACTCGTTCTTTTATCCTTTATTGGACGCGCAGCCCAGCACAATTAGCTAAAGTACGTATCCGGATATCGTCAACAAAATGCAATGGCGACAGAAAATAGAGTTGACATTAAACGGCATATCCAGTACCACTAAAAGCATAACGCATTCGCTGGAGCTGAATTAATGTCACATATCGTTCGTTTCACTGGGCTACTACTACTCAACGCATTTATTGTGCGCGGTAGACCGGTGGGCGGCATTCAACATTAAGTCAGCTCGAAGTCAAACAAAAACCCGCGCCGTTGCGCGGGTTTTTTTATGCCTGACGCAAGGCGCCCCTGGAGACAAGGACCACATCATGAGCCAGCAAGTCATTATTTTTGATACGACCTTACGCGACGGCGAACAAGCGTTACAGGCCAGCCTGAGCGCGAAAGAGAAGCTGCAGATTGCCCTGGCCCTTGAGCGCATGGGTGTTGATGTCATGGAAGTGGGCTTCCCGGTCTCTTCTCCGGGTGATTTTGAATCCGTCCAAACCATCGCCCGCACCATTAAAAACAGCCGCGTTTGCGCCCTGGCGCGTTGTGTAGAAAAAGACATCGACGTCGCGGCACAGGCGCTGAAGGTCGCCGACGCGTTTCGCATCCATACTTTTATCGCCACCTCGCCAATGCACATCGCCACCAAGCTGCGCAGCACGCTGGATGAGGTCATCGAACGCGCGGTATACATGGTTAAGCGGGCGCGTAATTACACTGATGACGTGGAGTTCTCCTGCGAAGATGCTGGCCGGACGCCTGTTGACGATCTGGCGCGCGTGGTGGAAGCCGCTATAAACGCCGGCGCGAGAACCATTAATATTCCCGATACCGTGGGCTATACCATGCCGTTTGAGTTCGCGGGAATCATTTCCGGCCTGTATGAACGTGTCCCCAATATCGACAAAGCTATCATCTCCGTTCATACCCACGACGATTTAGGGATAGCAGTAGGCAACTCGCTGGCGGCAGTACATGCGGGCGCGCGTCAGGTTGAAGGCGCGATGAACGGTATCGGAGAACGTGCCGGTAACTGCGCACTGGAAGAAGTGATCATGGCGATTAAAGTGCGCAAAGACATCATGAACGTACACACCAACATCAATCACCACGAAATCTGGCGCACCAGCCAGACCGTCAGCCAGATCTGTAACATGCCGATCCCGGCCAACAAAGCAATTGTCGGCAGCGGCGCTTTCGCCCACTCTTCCGGCATCCACCAGGATGGCGTCCTCAAGAACCGCGAAAACTATGAAATCATGACGCCAGAGTCCATCGGTCTGAACCAGATACAGCTGAACCTGACCTCCCGCTCTGGCCGTGCCGCCGTGAAACATCGCATGGAAGAGATGGGTTACAAGGACACAGACTACAACATGGACCACCTGTACGACGCGTTCCTGAAGCTGGCGGACAAAAAAGGCCAGGTGTTCGACTATGACCTGGAAGCGCTGGCGTTTATTAATAAACAGCAAGAAGAACCAGAGCATTTCCGTCTGGATTACTTCAGCGTGCAGTCCGGCTCCAGCGATATCGCCACTGCTTCCGTGAAGCTGGCCTGTGGTGAAGAGATCAAGGCCGAGGCGGCGAACGGCAACGGCCCGGTCGACGCCATCTATCAGGCGATTAACCGCATCACTGGCTACGACGTTGAGTTGGTTAAATACGACCTGAACGCCAAAGGCCAGGGCAAAGACGCGCTGGGTCAGGTCGATATCGTCGTGAACCATCATGGTCGCCGCTTCCACGGCGTCGGGCTGGCGACGGATATCGTCGAATCCTCCGCCAAAGCGATGGTGCACGTACTGAACAATATCTGGCGCGCAGCCGAAGTTGAAAAAGAATTGCAACGCAAAGCTCAAAATAAAGAGAACAACAAGGAAACCGTGTAATGTCGAAGAACTATCATATTGCCGTACTGCCGGGCGACGGTATCGGCCCGGAAGTCATGGCGCAAGCCCTGAAAGTTATGGATGCGGTACGCAGCCGTTTTGATATGCGTATCACCACCAGCCACTATGACGTCGGCGGTATTGCTATCGACAATCATGGTCATCCACTGCCGAAAGCCACCGTTGAAGGGTGCGAGCAGGCGGATGCCATTCTGTTTGGCTCCGTCGGCGGCCCGAAATGGGAAAATTTGCCCCCGGAAAGCCAGCCGGAGCGCGGCGCCCTGCTGCCGCTGCGCAAACATTTCAAATTATTCAGTAATCTGCGTCCGGCGAAACTGTATCAGGGACTGGAAGCATTTTGCCCGTTGCGCGCCGATATCGCCGCTAACGGTTTCGATATCCTGTGCGTGCGCGAGCTGACCGGCGGGATCTATTTCGGACAGCCAAAAGGCCGTGAAGGCAGCGGTCAGTACGAAAAAGCCTTTGATACCGAAGTTTATCACCGCTTTGAGATCGAGCGCATTGCCCGTATCGCCTTTGAATCGGCGCGTAAACGCCGCCGTAAAGTCACCTCTATTGATAAAGCCAACGTACTGCAAAGCTCTATCCTGTGGCGTGAGATCGTCAATGATGTCGCGAAAACGTATCCCGATGTGGAACTCGCGCACATGTATATCGATAACGCCACCATGCAGTTGATTAAAGACCCGTCGCAGTTTGACGTACTGCTGTGTTCTAACCTGTTCGGCGACATTCTGTCCGACGAATGCGCCATGATCACCGGCTCAATGGGGATGTTGCCCTCCGCCAGCCTGAACGAGCAAGGGTTTGGCCTGTATGAACCGGCTGGCGGCTCCGCGCCGGATATCGCCGGGAAAAATATCGCCAATCCAATTGCGCAGATCCTGTCGCTGGCGCTGCTGCTGCGCTACAGCCTGGATGCCAACGATGCGGCAACGGCCATTGAACAGGCGATCAATCGCGCATTAGAAGAGGGCGTTCGCACCGGCGATTTAGCCAGGGGCGCTGCCGCAGTCAGTACCGATGAGATGGGCGATATTATCGCCCGCTATGTCGCAGAAGGGGTGTAATCATGGCCAAAACGTTATACGAAAAATTATTTGATGCCCACGTGGTCTTTGAGGCGCCAAACGAAACGCCGCTGCTGTACATCGACCGCCACCTGGTGCATGAAGTCACCTCTCCGCAGGCGTTTGACGGTCTGCGCGCGCACCATCGTCCGGTACGTCAGCCAGGGAAAACCTTCGCCACGATGGATCACAACGTCTCGACGCAGACTAAAGACATTAATGCCTCCGGTGAAATGGCGCGTATCCAGATGCAGGAGCTGATTAAGAACTGTAACGAGTTCGGCGTCGAGCTGTATGACCTGAATCACCCATATCAGGGCATCGTCCATGTGATGGGGCCGGAACAGGGCGTCACCCTGCCGGGCATGACCATCGTCTGCGGCGACTCCCACACCGCCACCCACGGCGCGTTTGGCGCGCTGGCCTTCGGCATCGGCACTTCTGAGGTAGAACATGTACTGGCGACGCAAACTCTGAAACAGGGGCGCGCTAAAACCATGAAGATTGAAGTCACGGGCAACGCCGCACCGGGCATTACCGCCAAAGACATCGTGCTGGCGATCATCGGTAAAACCGGCAGCGCCGGCGGCACCGGGCACGTGGTTGAATTTTGCGGCGACGCTATCCGCGCACTGAGTATGGAAGGCCGCATGACGCTGTGCAATATGGCGATTGAGATGGGCGCCAAAGCCGGTCTGGTCGCCCCGGATGAAACCACTTTTAACTACGTAAAAGGGCGTTTGCACGCGCCGAAGGGCCGCGATTTTGACGAAGCCGTCGAGTACTGGAAAACGCTGAAAACCGATGACGGCGCGACCTTTGATACTGTCGTCACCCTGCGAGCAGAAGAGATCGCGCCGCAGGTGACCTGGGGCACGAATCCGGGCCAGGTGATTTCCGTCACCGACATCATCCCCGATCCCGCCTCTTTTAGCGATCCGGTTGAGCGCGCCAGCGCCGAAAAAGCGCTGGCTTATATGGGCTTACAGCCGGGCGTACCGTTAACGGACGTTGCTATTGATAAAGTCTTTATCGGCTCTTGTACCAATTCGCGTATTGAAGATTTGCGCGCGGCGGCGGAAGTCGCCAAAGGGCGCAAAGTCGCGCCTGGCGTGCAGGCGCTGGTAGTGCCGGGTTCAGGTCCGGTGAAAGCGCAGGCGGAAGCGGAAGGTCTGGACAAGATCTTTATCGAAGCAGGATTTGAATGGCGCTTACCGGGCTGTTCCATGTGCCTGGCCATGAATAATGACCGCCTGAACCCGGGCGAGCGCTGCGCATCCACCAGCAACCGTAACTTTGAAGGCCGTCAGGGCCGCGGGGGTCGCACGCATTTAGTCAGCCCGGCGATGGCCGCCGCTGCCGCCGTTACCGGCCACTTCGCCGACATTCGCAGCATCAAATAAGGAAACTACCATGGCAGAGAAATTTACCCAGCATACCGGCCTGGTTGTCCCACTGGATGCCGCCAACGTCGATACCGATGCAATTATCCCTAAACAGTTTTTGCAAAAGGTTACGCGCACCGGTTTTGGCGCCCATCTGTTTAACGACTGGCGTTTCCTGGACGAAAAGGGCCAACAGCCAAATCCGGAATTCGTGTTGAACTTTCCGGAATATCAAGGCGCGTCGATACTGCTGGCGCGGGAAAACTTTGGCTGCGGCTCGTCACGCGAGCACGCGCCGTGGGCGTTGACCGATTACGGCTTTAAAGTGGTGATCGCGCCAAGCTTCGCCGACATCTTCTACGGCAACAGTTTCAATAATCAACTGCTGCCGGTAACCCTGAGCGACGCACAGGTCGATGAGCTGTTTGCCCTGGTGAAAGCCAATCCGGGCATTAAATTTGAAGTGGATCTGGAAGCACAGGTGGTGAAAGCAGGCGATAAGACCTACAGCTTTAAAATCGACGACTTCCGCCGCCACTGCATGTTGAACGGTCTGGACAGCATTGGGCTGACGCTGCAGCACGAAGACGCGATTGCCGCCTACGAAAATAAACAACCGGCATTTATGCGGTAACCCTTCACGCCTTACCGGGCCTACAGGTTATGCAATATCACCCGGTTGCCATTATATTCTGTAGGCCTGATAAGCGTAGCGCCATCAAGCTCCGGGTTACTCATCAGTCGCTCATGCCGGGGATATTCCGGCATTTTTTATACGATTTTTACTCGCCCGGTCACCACCTGCGTGACCACAGAAACAGCCGAAATAAAAAAAGCCAGCAGGTATTATCTGCTGGCGGGTGATTTTAGGCTATCGCCTACACCAATACTCAGTCACACATGATGTCTGCAATTGGCTTCAATCGGTCGCCTCCCACTGCATCAGTTCCGCGAGCATTTTTAAGCGCTGCGGCGCGCTCAGGCAAGCCAGCCAGGACGTTTTTTCCGTCGCGGCAAAATATCTCAACCAGAACTGGTGCATAGTGACCTCTTCCTCTTGCTTCATCGAAAGATATTATTGGCCTAATATAGGGATAATAAAATTGCTGAGTTTTTCATCGGAGTTCCCCTTTTATGCCCTCAGGTCGCCTGCAACAACAATTTATCCGTCTCTGGCAATGTTGTGACGGTAAAACGCAAGACACCACGCTTAATGAGCTGGCGGATCTGCTGAACTGTTCGCGTCGCCATATGCGTACGCTGCTAAATACGATGCAGGCGCGCGGTTGGCTAACATGGGAAGCCGAAGTTGGACGCGGAAAGCGTTCGCGTCTGACGTTCCTGTATACCGGACTGGCGCTGCAACAGCAGCGGGCGGAAGACCTGCTGGAACAAGATCGAATCGATCAACTGGTACAACTGGTCGGCGATAAAAGCGCTGTCAGGCAAATGCTGATTTCCCATCTGGGACGCAGCTTCCGCCAGGGGCGGCATATTCTGCGGGTTCTTTACTATCGTCCGATGCACAATCTCCTGCCGGGAACCGCATTACGTCGCTCGGAAACTCATATTGCCCGGCAAATTTTCAGTTCGCTCACGCGGGTAAATGAGGAAAACGGGGAACTGGAAGCGGACATTGCGCACCACTGGCAGCAAATTTCCCCTTTACTGTGGCGCTTCTACCTGCGCCCCGGCATTCATTTTCATCATGGCCGCGAGCTGGAGATGGAAGATGTCATCGCCTCGCTGACGCGTATCAATACGCTTCCGCTTTACTCGCACATCACAAAAATAGATTCCCCTACCGCGTGGACGCTGGATATTCATCTTTCCCAGCCGGATCGCTGGTTGCCGTGGCTGCTGGGCCAGGTCCCGGCGATGATTTTGCCGCGGGAGTGGGAAACGCTGGCTAATTTCGCCAGCCACCCAATCGGCACCGGGCCTTATGCCGTGCGGCGTAATACGCCGAACCAGCTCAAGATACTCGCCTTTGATGACTACTTCGGCTATCGGGCGTTGATAGACGAAGTGAACGTCTGGGTACTGCCGGATATCAGTGAAGAACCGGCCTGCGGATTGATGCTGGAAGGGCCGATACAAGGCGGTGAAAAAGCGATAGAAAGCCGACTGGAAGAGGGGTGCTATTACCTGCTATTCGACGCCAGAACGCCGCGCGGCGCGCATCCGCAGGTCAGAGAATGGGTAAGCCACGTCCTCTCCCCCACCAATTTACTCTATCATGCCGATGAACCGCTACAGCAGCTCTGGTTCCCGGCCTATGGGCTTTTACCGCGCTGGCATCACGCCCGTCCAGGCCCGGGCGAAAAACCCGCCGGTCTGGAAACCCTCACGCTGACCTTCTATCGCGAACACATTGAGCACCGGGTTATCGCCCGTATCATGAGCGCGCTTCTGGCTGAACATCAGGTGCATTTGCATATTCAGGAGATCGACTACGATCAATGGCACGCCGGCGAGATCGAAAGCGATATCTGGCTCAATAGCGCTAACTTTACGCTGCCGCTGGATTTCTCGCTGTTCGCGCACCTGTGCGAAGTACCGCTCTTGCAGAACTGCATTCCGCGCGACTGGCAGGGCGACGCCGCGCAGTGGCGCGCTGGCGAGATGAACCTGGCGAACTGGTGCCAGCAGCTGCTGGCCAGCAAAGCGATTGTGCCGTTGATCCACCACTGGCTGATTATCCAGGGACAACGCAGTATGCGCGGGCTGCGCATGAATACCCTCGGCTGGTTTGATTTTAAATCGGCGTGGTTTGCGCCGCCGGACCCTTAAAAGCCAGCTCTTAATTGCTGCCCGGCAACAAAATCACTACACTAACGCCGAACTCAACGGGGTGCCGCGCTCATGCGCGCGCTGAGAAAATACCCGTCGAACCTGATCCGGATAATGCCGGCGAAGGGATTTGAGGCTACCTCTCAAGTCCTTTGCCACTCTTTAACTGAGGTGCAAAGTGTTAAAAAAATATCTTCCGCTTTTACTCCTGTGCGCGGCGCCTGCTTTCGCCAAACCCGTTCTCACCGTCTATACCTACGACTCGTTCGCCGCCGATTGGGGGCCAGGCCCGGCGGTGAAAAAAGCGTTTGAAGCCGATTGCAACTGCGAGCTGAAACTGGTGGCGCTGGAGGATGGCGTTTCACTGCTCAACCGCCTGCGGATGGAGGGGAAGAACAGCAAAGCCGATGTGGTGTTGGGGCTGGACAACAATCTGCTGGAAGCGGCCACGCAAACTAAACTCTTTGCCAAAAGCGGCGTGGCGAATGAGGCGGTCAAGGTGCCCGGCGGCTGGAAAAACGACACATTTGTGCCGTTCGATTACGGCTATTTCGCCTTTGTCTACGATAAAAGCAAGCTGAAAAATCCGCCGAAAAGCCTGAAAGAACTGGTCGAGAGTGATCAAAAATGGCGGGTGATTTATCAGGATCCGCGTACCAGTACGCCAGGGCTGGGGCTGTTACTGTGGATGCGCAAAGTCTATGGCGATAACGCGCCGCAGGCCTGGCAAAAACTGGCGGCCAAAACGGTGACGGTGACGAAAGGCTGGAGCGAGGCCTACGGTTTATTTCTGAAAGGTGAAAGCGATTTGGTGCTCAGTTACACCACCTCTCCAGCGTATCACATTATTGAAGAGAAGAAGGACAATTACGCCGCCGCGAACTTCAGCGAAGGCCATTACTTACAGGTAGAAGTCGCGGCGCGTACCGTCGCCAGTAAGCAGCCGGAACTGGCGGAGAAATTCCTCAAATTTATGGTTTCTCCGGCGTTTCAGAACGCCATACCCACCGGCAACTGGATGTACCCGGTAGCGGACGTCGCCTTACCCGCAGGGTTTGAATCATTGGCAAAACCCTCCACAACGCTGGAATTCACGCCGCAACAAGTGGCAGCACAACGCCAGGCATGGATTAGCGAATGGCAACGCGCCGTCAGCCGTTAATTCCCGGCTGGCTGATTCCGGGGCTGTGCGCCGCTGCGCTGATGATAACCGTCTCGCTGGCAGCCTTTCTGGCGCTTTGGCTGAACGCGCCGTCGGGCGCGTGGTCGACAATCTGGCGGGATAGCTACCTGTGGCATGTGGTGCGCTTCTCATTCTGGCAGGCGTTTCTGTCCGCAGTGCTGTCTGTGGTCCCGGCGGTTTTTCTCGCCCGCGCGCTTTATCGACGCCGTTTTCCTGGACGTCTGGCGCTGCTGCGTCTGTGCGCCATGACGCTGATTCTGCCGGTACTGGTTGCCGTGTTCGGTATTCTTAGCGTGTATGGCCGTCAGGGCTGGCTGGCCTCGCTGTGGCAGATGCTGGGGCTTCAGTGGACATTCTCCCCCTACGGCTTGCAGGGCATTTTACTGGCGCACGTCTTTTTTAATCTGCCAATGGCGAGCCGTTTGTTGCTGCAATCGTTGGAAAGCATTCCCGGCGAGCAGCGCCAGCTCGCCGCCCAGCTCGGTATGCGCGGCTGGCATTTTTTTCGTTTTGTCGAATGGCCGTGGCTGCGCCGCCAAATTCCGCCCGTCGCGGCGCTGATTTTTATGCTCTGCTTCGCCAGTTTCGCAACGGTCCTGTCGCTCGGCGGCGGCCCGCAGGCCACCACTATCGAACTGGCTATCTTTCAGGCGCTTAGTTATGACTACGATCCCGCCCGCGCGGCGATGCTGGCATTAATCCAGATGGTCTGCTGCCTGGCGCTGGTACTGCTAAGCCAACGGCTGAGCAAAGCGATTGCGCCGGGGATGACGCTGACGCAGGGTTGGCGCGATCCTGACGATCGTCTCCACAGCCGTCTGACGGACGCCTTATTAATCGTGCTGGCGCTGCTGCTGCTGCTTCCGCCGCTGGTCGCCGTGGTGGTCGATGGCGTCAACCGCAGCCTGCCGGAGGTGCTGGCGCAACCCATTCTGTGGCAGGCTGTCTGGACATCGCTACGCATTGCGCTGGCGGCGGGCGTTCTGTGTGTGGTGCTGACCATGATGCTGCTGTGGAGTAGCCGCGAGCTACGCCAACGCCAGCAACTATTCGCCGGACAAACGCTGGAACTCAGCGGGATGTTGATCCTCGCGATGCCGGGGATCGTGCTGGCGACAGGCTTCTTTTTACTGCTCAATAACAGCGTTGGCTTACCGGAATCCGCCGACGGCATCGTGATTTTCACCAATGCGCTGATGGCAATCCCCTACGCGCTAAAAGTCCTGGAAAACCCAATGCGCGATATTACCGCCCGTTATGGAATGCTGTGCCAGTCATTAGGAATTGAAGGCTGGTCGCGGTTAAAGGTCGTGGAACTGCGGGCGCTGAAACGTCCGCTGGCGCAGGCGCTGGCGTTTGCCTGCGTACTTTCTATCGGTGATTTTGGCGTCGTCGCGCTTTTCGGCAATGACAATTTCCGCACGCTGCCGTTTTATCTGTATCAGCAGATCGGCTCCTACCGCAGCCAGGACGGCGCGGTGACCGCGCTGATACTGCTGCTGCTCTGCTTTACGTTATTTACCCTCATAGAGAAACTACCGGGCCGACATGCTAAAACTGATTGATATCACCTGGCTTTACCATCATTTGCCGATGCGTTTTACGCTGGCGGTAGAACGCGGCGAGCAGGTGGCGATTCTTGGCCCCAGCGGCGCGGGGAAAAGCACGTTGTTGAATTTAATTGCCGGTTTTCTTGCACCTGCCAGCGGTACGTTACTGATTGCCGGTGAAGATCATACGCTTACGCCGCCCTCACGCCGTCCGGTCTCAATGCTGTTTCAGGAGAATAATTTATTCAGCCACCTGAATGTGCAGCAAAATATCGGTCTGGGGCTAAACCCCGGGTTAACGCTCAACGCCAGCCAGCGGGAAAAACGGGACGCTATCGCACGTCAGATGGGCATTGAGAGTCTGATGACGCGTTTACCGGGCGAACTGTCCGGCGGCCAGCGTCAGCGGGTAGCGCTGGCGCGCTGCCTGGTACGTGAACAGCCGGTACTGCTGCTGGATGAACCGTTCTCCGCGCTCGATCCCGCGCTGCGTCAGGAGATGCTGACGTTGGTCAGCGATATCTGCCGCGAGCGACAGCTCACGCTGTTGATGGTCTCGCACAGCGTGGAAGATGCGGCGCGGATTGCGCCCCGGTCAATCGTCGTCGCCGACGGGCGTATCGCGTGGCAAGGCAAAACAGACGAGCTACTAAGCGGTCAAGCCAGCGCCTCAGCGCTATTGGGCATCAAATCCCATATTTTGTAGGCCGGATAAGGCGAAGCTGCCATCCGGCAAAGGAATCGTTAGTAACCCACAACTTTGCGCAGAATATCGATATATACCGGCATCAGCGGGTGGCGAACCAGCACCACCAGCGCGACCACGCCGATCCCGAGCGTCAACGGCGCCAGATACAGCAAACGGCTGCGGGGGAGATACGCGGTTAAACGATCGACTGCCGCTTTGCCGCTGCGCCACAGCCGCCAGCATAGCCAGCCTCCGACCCACAGCAGCAACGCCGTCGCCAGCAGCAGCCATTTGAAATCTCCGCTCTGCATATCGGAAGGAATATCGATTGCCGCTCCCGCCAGAATACCCGGCAGGAAATAAAACGGCGGCCACAGCAAACAGCCAATCAAGTTCGGCCCAATAAATTTCGCCACGGGAAGATCCAGCATCCCTGCCACCATCGGCACCAGCGGCCTCGTCGGGCCGACAAAACGTCCGACCAGGATCGTGAACATACTGTGCTGATGCAGCGCGTGTTCGGTTTTATCCAGCAGCGACTTGTTCTTTTTCATAAAAGACCAGCGGTGTAGCGGCTTTTTAAAGCGCCACCCCAGCCAGAACGAAATCCAGTCGCCCATCAGACAGCCGATAATACCCACCAGCCAGGCATGCCAAAAATTGAGCTCGCCGCTGCCGATAAGCGCGCCCAGCCCCGCCATCAGTACCGTGCCGGGTAAAATCAACCCCACCAGCGCCAGCGATTCCAGGAAGGCGACCAGCAACACAGCGATAAGCGAATACAGAGTGGATTGGGTGATAAAGTGTTCCAGCAGTGCTTGCATAGTGTGTCCGTCAGCATGATGAAGCAGGGATTCTGCTTACCCCGTCCCCCTTCGTCAAGCCGTCAATTATCCGAATAGTTACGGCTTATGACATCTTTGTGGACACATCATTCACTTTTTATTCACATCCGGCCCTGAATTCGCTAGGACTTGCCCCGGTGCATTTTTTAAATACCCGCGAAAAATAGAGCTGATCGTCAAATCCAACATTGCGCCCAACGGTCGCTATCGGCATTCGCGTGGTGCTAAGCAGGAGTTTCGCCTGGCTGATACGCTGATCTTCGCGCCAACTCAATACGCTAATGCCTAACTGCTGGCGGAACAGATGCGATAACCGGGAGGGCGACAGGCAGACATGCTGGGCGACGCTGGCGATATCAAAATGGCTGTCCGCCAGATGGTCGCTGATATACTGGCAGGCATCGCGCACACGGCTATCCATCGGCGGATGCAACGACTCATTAATTACCGCCATACGTCTGAGCAACAACTGCTCCAGCAGATTGATCGCCAGTAGCTCAGAATAGCGGCCTTCCCCTTGCCCGGCGCTGATGATCTGCCCGAACAGTTCGCTGAAATGCGGCTGGCGCGCCTCGTCCGGGCGGAAAAATCCTGTCTGGGCAAAGATTGTCGGCCAGGTCAGCCACTCCTGCCAGTAGGCGCGGGGCCGGAAGTAAACCCACTGGTGATACCACTCGCTGGCGTCCGGATGCCGTCCATAGTGATGAATCTCGCCCGGCGGAAACAATAATATATCGCCAGGCCGACAGACAAACTGCTCACCATTATTATTAATGACGCCCTCTCCGCGGATGGTCAGGTTAAGAATATATCCCTTCATACCCAACGGACGATCGATAAAAAAATCCAGATATCCATTCGCTTCAATTGGCGTCAGTCCGGCGACCAGATGGGCATTAAATGAATATCCCGGCAATAGCGGATCATTTTGCGTTTCAGCCATGATTTCTATACCCCCCGATGTTCAGAGAAGAAACAAATTGTCCATATTGACCAGGACGACAGAGCTTACGTCTCCGCAAGACCTTGCGCTTAATGAAAGCACGTATCAACCCCGCTTGTGAAAAGCGCTTTGTAACAAAAGCGTACAGTTCAGGCGATAAAATTAAGTAACAGAAGTGTCTATAACTATGGCTGGAATGTCCACATTGAATATTTGCACAGCGTCACACTTTGCAAAGCATTAGCATTTTTGTCCATAAGATTAGCGAATCCTGCCTGACGGTTTTTGCCGCGACTCTCTACTGTTTCTCCATACCTGTTTTTCTGGATGGAGTAAGACGATGGCAATTGCAATTGGCCTCGATTTTGGCAGTGATTCAGTGCGCGCTCTGGCAGTGGACTGCGCCACCGGCGACGAGATCGCCACCAGCGTAGAGTGGTATCCGCGCTGGCAAGAAGGCCGTTATTGCGACGGCCCGAACAACCAGTTCCGTCATCATCCGCGCGACTACATGGAGTCAATGGAGGCCGCGCTGAAAGCCGTTCTGGCACAATTAAGCTCCGCGCAACGCGCAAATGTCGTTGGCATTGGCGTTGACAGCACCGGTTCTACGCCAGCGCCGATTGACGCCGACGGTAACGTCCTGGCGCTGCGTCCGGAGTTCGCCGAGAACCCGAATGCGATGTTTGTGCTGTGGAAAGATCACACCGCCGTGGAAGAGGCCGACGAAATCACTCGTCTGTGCCATAAGCCTGGTAAGATCGACTACTCCCGCTATATTGGCGGCATTTACTCCAGCGAATGGTTCTGGGCGAAGATTCTGCACGTCACCCGGCAGGATAGCGCCGTCGCGCAGGCCGCCGTCTCGTGGATTGAACTGTGCGACTGGGTGCCGGCGCTGCTTTCCGGCACCACTCGCCCGCAGGATATCCGCCGTGGCCGCTGCAGCGCCGGGCACAAAACGCTGTGGCATGAAAGCTGGGGCGGCCTGCCGCCCGCGAGCTTTTTTAATGAACTCGATCCGTGCATTAACCGCCATCTGCGCTACCCGTTATTTAGCGAAACCTTCACCGCCGATCTGCCCGTGGGCACCCTGTGCGCCGAATGGGCGCAGCGCCTCGGCTTGCCGGAAAGCGTGGTGATTTCCGGCGGCGCGTTCGACTGCCACATGGGCGCGGTCGGCGCGGGCGCACAGTCCAATACGCTGGTAAAAGTCATCGGCACGTCTACCTGCGACATTCTGATTGCGGATAAACAGAGCGTCGGGGATCGCGCCGTGAAAGGCATTTGCGGTCAGGTTGACGGCAGCGTGGTGCCGAACTTTATCGGTCTGGAAGCGGGGCAATCTGCTTTCGGCGACATCTACGCCTGGTTTAGCCGCGTGTTGAGCTGGCCGCTGGAACAACTTGCCGCGCAGCACCCGGAACTGAAAACCCAGATTAACGCCAGCCAGAAGCAGCTACTGCCAGCGCTCACCAACGCCTGGGCGAAAAATCCGTCCCTGGATCACCTGCCGGTGGTGCTCGACTGGTTTAACGGTCGCCGCACGCCCAATGCCAACCAGCGTCTGAAAGGCGTCATTACCGATCTCAATCTCGCCACCGACGCACCAGCGCTGTTTGGTGGTCTGGTCGCTTCGACCGCCTTCGGCGCGCGCGCCATTCAGGAGTGTTTTACCGATCAGGGTATCGCAGTCAATAACGTGATGGCGCTTGGCGGCATCGCCCGTAAAAATCAGGTCATTATGCAGGTCTGCTGCGACGTACTGAATCGTCCGTTGCAGATCGTCGCTTCCGACCAGTGCTGCGCATTAGGCGCCGCTATCTTTGCCGCCGTCGCTGCGAAGGTCCATGCCGATATTCCTGCCGCCCAGCAAAGCATGGCGAGCGCGGTAGAACGCACTCTGCGCCCCCACCCTGAACAGGCGCAACGCTTCGAACAGCTTTACCGCCGCTACCAGCAGTGGGCGCTAAGCGCAGAACAACATTATCTTCCGACTGCCGCGCCGGCGCCAACGATCCCGGCCAATCAGGCAATCCTGACTCATTAAGGACACGACAATGACGATTTTTGATAATTATGAAGTATGGTTTGTGATTGGCAGCCAGCATTTGTATGGCGCAGAAACCCTGCGTCAGGTCACTCAACATGCCGAGCATGTGGTCAACGCGCTGAATACCGAAGCCAAACTGCCATGTAAACTGGTATTAAAACCGCTGGGCACCTCGCCGGATGAGATTACCGCCATTTGTCGTGACGCCAATTATGACGATCGCTGCGCAGGGCTGGTGGTCTGGCTGCACACCTTCTCCCCGGCCAAAATGTGGATCAACGGGCTGAGTATCCTTAACAAACCACTACTGCAATTCCATACCCAATTTAACGCCGCCCTGCCGTGGGACAGCATCGATATGGACTTTATGAACCTGAACCAGACTGCGCACGGCGGTCGCGAGTTCGGCTTCATCGGTGCGCGGATGCGCCAGCAGCACGCGGTCGTCACCGGTCACTGGCAGGATAAAGAGGCCCATACGCGTATCGGCGCCTGGATGCGCCAGGCGGTCTCTAAACAGGATACCCGCCAGCTAAAAGTCTGCCGCTTCGGCGACAATATGCGTGAAGTCGCAGTGACTGACGGTGATAAAGTGGCCGCGCAAATCAAATTTGGCTTTTCGGTCAATACCTGGGCGGTCGGCGATCTGGTGCAGGTGGTGAACTCCATCAGCGACGGCGATATCAACGCTCTGATTGACGAGTATGAAAGCAGCTATACCCTGACGCCCGCCACCCGGATCCACGGCGATAAACGCCAGAACGTGCGGGAAGCGGCGCGTATTGAACTCGGGATGAAGCGTTTCCTGGAACAGGGCGGCTTCCACGCATTCACTACTACCTTTGAAGATTTACACGGTCTGAAACAGCTTCCGGGTCTGGCCGTACAGCGTCTGATGCAACAGGGCTACGGCTTTGCGGGCGAAGGCGACTGGAAAACCGCCGCTCTGCTTCGCATTATGAAAGTGATGTCAACCGGTCTGCAGGGCGGCACCTCATTTATGGAGGATTACACCTACCACTTCGAGAAAGGCAACGATCTGGTGCTCGGCTCTCACATGCTGGAGGTGTGTCCGTCCATCGCGGTGGAAGAGAAACCGCTCCTCGACGTCCAGCACCTCGGCATTGGCGGTAAGGAAGATCCGGCGCGTTTGATTTTCAATACCCAAACCGGCCCGGCGATCGTCGCCAGCCTGATCGACCTCGGCGATCGTTATCGCCTGCTGGTCAACTGCATTGACACCGTAAAAACGCCGCACTCCCTGCCGAAACTGCCGGTGGCTAACGCGCTGTGGAAGGCGCAGCCGGATCTGCCGACCGCCTCCGAAGCGTGGATTCTGGCTGGCGGCGCGCACCATACCGTCTTCAGCCACGCGCTGGATCTGAACGATATGCGCCAGTTCGCAGAAATACACGATATCGAAATCGCGGTGATTGATAACGATACCCGTCTGCCGGCCTTTAAGGACGCGCTGCGCTGGAACGAGGTGTATTACGGTTTAAAACGCTAAAAGTGGAGTCTGAATGCCCGGTGGCACTGCGTTTACCGGGCCTACGGTCCTGTAGGCCGAATAAGGCATTTGTGTCGCCATCCGGCACACCGTCGCTCGTAGGCCGGATAAGCGAAGCGCCATCCGGCAGGGAGAAAACAATGTTAGAAGATCTCAAACGCCAGGTACTGGAAGCCAATCTGGCGCTGCCAAAACACAACCTGGTCACCCTCACCTGGGGTAACGTCAGTGCCGTCGATCGCGAACGCGGCGTACTGGTGATTAAACCGTCCGGCGTCGATTATAGCGTCATGACCGCTGACGATATGGTGGTGGTCAGCCTGGAGACCGGTGAAGTCGTTGAAGGTCATAAGAAACCGTCGTCCGATACGCCAACCCACCGTCTGTTATATCAGGCATTTCCGACTATCGGCGGCATCGTACACACCCATTCGCGCCACGCGACTATCTGGGCGCAGGCGGGTCAGCCGATTCCGGCGACGGGAACCACCCATGCCGACTATTTCTACGGTACGATTCCCTGCACTCGCAAAATGACCGAGGCGGAAATTAATGGCGAGTATGAATGGGAAACGGGCAATGTCATTGTTGAAGCCTTTGAAAAACAAGGTATTGACGCCGCTCAAATGCCCGGCGTGCTTGTCCATTCGCACGGCCCGTTTGCCTGGGGTAAAAATGCCGAGGATGCCGTGCATAACGCCATCGTGCTGGAAGAAGTGGCCTATATGGGGATCTTCTGCCGCCAGCTTGCGCCGCAGTTGCCCGATATGCAGCAATCCCTGCTGGATAAACACTATCTACGCAAACACGGCGCAAAAGCCTATTACGGGCAGTAATGCCTCTAAAAACGCGTCCCATTGGGGGCGCGTTGATGAATCTGGTCGGTGATATATTCAGCAAATGCGCTTTGATAGACGTAATTATCAGAACTCACATATTCAATAATATTATCATAATGTCCCTGCAACACTTTTCCTTCCAGCGCATGGAAGAAAATATAATCTTCGATTGTTGACTGCCAGCGTTGCCCATTTAACAGATAGTTAATAATGGTATCCCGATGTCCGTTTTTTCTGTCGTGTCCTTGCCAGTGAAAAAAAGCATTGCCGTTTTCAATAATTTCGGTACGCCAAATCTGATCTGTCCATGTTTTATACTCAAAAAATCGACTCACGGTTTTTATGGAAGGGTTAGCGCGTTGAGTATTGACGAAAAGATAACGTGCGTTCCCTACCGGACACGCCTGCATATTCACATTCATAAAAGATAATTCCCGAATACCACAAATTTTGATAAAAACACCCGCACCTGAAAGTCAAAATAAAATTATATTCTAAAATAAAAATTAAATTATGCAGAGAGTTCCCGACGAATTCGCACTGTAATCCATTTTTATTTAACCATAGCGGCCAATTGGAATATTATATTTCTACCTGACGGTGCGGATGTTTCAAATAAAATTCTTACACTTTTCATTAATTAAAACAAACAAAAAATATCGCTTTTTTGTTAATCCGAGAAATAAGTAACAAATTCGAGCAAGCACTATTCTGAAAAATACTTAATGTATGGAAACAGACTTGACACAAAACAGCCAACCTATGGATAAAAATTGTAAATAAACATGATTCAAAATTAGCAGTTATAGGATAATTATATCAGCTGTCTACACCGACATCATTATATTGATAAATACACGTCAGCAAAAATATCTGACGCTAAAAGTTCTTTTATCGTTAAAATATTCATTACACCCGTCACGGGGAACGAACTCATTCATGAAATATCGCTACATCACCAGAATCGCGGCAGGCATAATTCTCATTATGGCCACGGTGTTTATCAATAACGCTATCGCTATTTATCAGTTCAGTCAGCAAGACCAGACGCGCGTAGCTGACTGCGCGATTGTCGCAGGAGCAGGCGTTAGCGGAAAAACGCCTTCTCCCGTTTTTCAGGCCAGACTGGATCATGCCATCTGGCTTTACCAACAACACATTGTCCGCGCGTTGGTATTAACCGGCGGCTACGGCGCTGGCGCAACGGTTTCCGACGCGGCGATAGCCCGTCAATACGTTCTGGAAAAAGGCATTCCGGCTAAGGCGATTTTTATTGAAGAGCGCTCTACCGTGACGCGCGAAAATATTCGTTACGCAAAACAGATACAGCGGCAACAACAATGGCGCACAGCGTTACTGGTCAGCGATCCGCTGCATATGCTGCGTCTGAAAACTATCGCTCAGGATAATGGTATCGATAGCCGCTCATCACCCACGCGATCCACCCGCTATAAATCCTGGTGGGCGAAAACCCGCTTCTTACTGCGAGAAACTTTTTATTACAGCGGATATCGGCTTTTACGTTATATGCCTGTACAAAATAACAGTATTACCCCCTAAAACAGGTTATAATTAGCGTGAATTTTTTAGACAGGTAATCATCGTGGCGCAGGCAGGTTTCATTTTAACCCGGCACTGGCGGGATACGCCGCAAGGAACGGAGGTCTCTTTCTGGCTGGCGACAGACAACGGCCCTGTGCAGGCGACGCTGGCGCCGCAAGAGTCCGTGGCGTTTATTCCGACCAGCCAGACCTCCCGCGCCGCCTCGCTGCTACAGGCGGAAAAAGACTATCGCCTGACGCCGCTCCAGCTGCGAGACTTTCATCGTCAGCCGGTCTCCGGTCTGTATTGCCGTACTCACCGCCAGCTTATGCGGATGGAGAAACTGCTGCGCGAAAACGGCGTCACCGTTTATGAAGCGGATGTACGCCCGCCGGAACGTTACCTGATGGAGCGTTTTATTACGTCGCCCGTTTGGGTAGACGGCGAGATGCGCAACGGCGTTATCCGCAATGCGCGTCTTAAACCCCACCCCGACTATCGACCGCCGCTAAAATGGGTCTCGCTGGATATCGAAACCACGCGACACGGCGAACTGTATTGCATTGGTCTGGAAGGCTGCGGCCAGCGTACCGTTTATATGCTGGGTCCGGCGAATGGCGATGACCGCCAACTGGACTTCGAGCTTGTGTATGTCGCCAGCCGCCCGCAGCTGCTGGAAAAACTCAACGCCTGGTTTGCCGAACATGATCCTGACGTCATCATCGGCTGGAACGTGGTGCAGTTCGACCTGCGTATGCTGCAAAAACATGCCGAACGCTACCGTATCCCTTTACGGCTGGGGCGAGACAATAGCGAACTGGAGTGGCGCGAACATGGCTTCAAAAACGGCGTTTTTTTCGCCCAGGCCAGAGGGCGAGTCATTATCGATGGTATCGACGCGCTTAAATCCGCGTTCTGGAATTTTTCGTCTTTTTCGCTGGAAGCCGTCTCGCAGGAACTGCTCGGCGAAGGAAAATCCATTGATAATCCCTGGGATCGTATGGATGAGATCGATCGCCGCTTTGCCCAGGATAAACCCGCCCTCGCCACCTACAACCTGAAAGACTGCGAGCTGGTCACGCGCATTTTCCATAAAACCGAGATCATGCCGTTTTTGCTGGAACGCGCGACGATCAACGGCCTGCCGGTCGATCGCCACGGCGGTTCGGTCGCCGCATTTGGGCATCTTTACTTTCCGCGAATGCACCGCGCCGGCTATGTCGCGCCCAATCTCGGCGAAGTGCCGCCGCTGGCAAGTCCCGGCGGCTACGTAATGGATTCACAACCCGGATTATACGATTCAGTACTGGTGCTGGATTATAAAAGCCTGTACCCGTCGATTATCCGCACGTTTTTGATTGATCCCGTCGGGCTGGTCGAAGGCATGGCGCAGCCGGATCCGGAACACAGTACCGAAGGTTTCCTTGACGCCTGGTTTTCACGAGAAAAGCACTGCCTGCCGGAAATTGTTAGCCAAATCTGGCACGGGCGCGATGAAGCCAAACGTCAGGGTAATAAACCGCTCTCGCAGGCGCTTAAAATCATTATGAACGCCTTTTATGGCGTACTCGGCACCACGGCCTGTCGCTTTTTCGATCCCCGTCTGGCGTCGTCAATCACCATGCGCGGTCATGCGATTATGCGCCAGACCAAAGCGCTGATTGAGGCGCAGGGTTATGACGTGATTTATGGCGATACCGATTCCACTTTCGTCTGGCTCCGGCGCGCGCATTCAGAAGCCGACGCGGCGGAAATCGGGCACAGGCTGGTGCGTCACGTGAACGAATGGTGGGCGCAGACGTTACAACAGCAAAATTTGACCAGCGCGCTGGAGCTGGAGTTTGAAACCCACTTTTGTCGCTTTCTGATGCCGACCATCCGCGGCGCGGATACTGGCAGTAAAAAACGCTACGCGGGCCTGATTCAGGAAGGCGACAGCCAGCGTATGGTATTTAAAGGTCTGGAAACGGTGCGGACCGACTGGACGCCGCTGGCGCAGCGCTTTCAACAGGAGCTGTATCTGCGTGTTTTTCGCAATGAACCTTATCAAGACTATGTGCGCGAGACTATTGATAAACTGATGGCGGGCGAACTGGACGCGCAGTTGGTTTATCGTAAGCGTCTGCGTCGCCCTTTACATGAGTACCAACGTAACATCCCGCCGCACGTTCGCGCCGCCCGGCTGGCGGATGAACAAAACCTGAAGCGGGGTCGTCCGGCGCAGTATCAGAATCGCGGCGCCATAAAATATGTCTGGACTGTTAACGGCCCCGAGCCCGTGGATTACCAGCAGTCGCCGCTGGATTACGAACACTATCTTACCCGCCAGCTACAACCCGTGGCGGAAGGAATTCTTCCCTTCGTTGAAGATAATTTTGCTACACTACTGACCGGGCAACTGGGGTTATTTTGACGCGTGACGAAAGCGCCGCCTTCCAGTACCATAGCGCCCTTTCCATTCCTGGACCTAATTAACGCCACTACCACATTAGCCTGGTAGCGGGGTCGTATACTCGCAATTATCCAGTGCTGTCGCCTGGGAATGGCGAGTAATGCCTGCAATTAAAGATATAGAGCCGAACACATATGCCTTTTACACTTGGTCAACGCTGGATCAGCGATACAGAAAGCGAGCTGGGACTTGGAACCGTTGTTGCGATGGATGCGCGAACCGTCACCTTACTTTTCCCGTCCACGGGGGAAAACCGCCTGTATGCGCGTAGTGATTCTCCCGTGACCCGCGTCATGTTCAACCCTGGCGATACGATTACAAGCCATGAAGGCTGGCAGCTACATATCGATGAAGTAAAAGAAGAAAATGGCCTGCTTGTTTATGTCGGCACCCGCCTGGATACCGAAGAGACCAATGTGACGCTGCGCGAAGTTCTGCTCGACAGCAAGTTGGTTTTCAGTAAGCCCCAGGATCGTCTGTTCGCCGGTCAAATCGATCGAATGGATCGGTTCGCGCTGCGCTATCGCGCCCGTAAATTTCAGAGCGAGCAGTACCGGATGCCATACAGCGGCCTGCGCGGTCAGCGGACCAACCTGATCCCGCATCAGCTTAATATCGCTCATGATGTGGGTCGTCGCCATGCGCCGCGCGTACTGCTGGCGGATGAAGTGGGCTTAGGTAAAACCATTGAAGCCGGGATGATTCTGCATCAACAGTTATTATCCGGCGCGGCGGAACGCGTATTGATCATTGTTCCGGAAACCCTGCAACACCAGTGGCTGGTAGAAATGCTGCGCCGTTTCAACCTGCGCTTCGCGCTGTTCGATGACGAACGCTATACCGAAGCGCAGCACGACGCGTATAACCCGTTTGAAACCGAGCAACTGGTGATCTGCTCGCTGGATTTCGCCCGCCGTAATAAGCAGCGTCTGGAACATTTGTGCGACGCCGAGTGGGATTTGCTGGTGGTCGACGAAGCGCATCATCTGGTGTGGAGCACCGATGCGCCGAGCCGTGAATATATGGCCATCGAACAATTAGCTGAACGCGTACCGGGCGTGCTGCTGCTGACCGCCACGCCAGAACAGCTGGGGATGGAAAGCCATTTCGCCCGTCTGCGCCTGCTGGATCCGAACCGTTTCCACGATTTCGAACAGTTTGTCGAAGAACAGAAAAACTACCGCCCTGTCGCCGATGCGGTGGCCATGCTGCTGGCGGGCAATAAACTCAGCAACGACGAACTGAACAGGCTGGGCGATCTGATCGGCGAACAGGATATTGAACCGCTGTTGCAGGCCGCTAATAGCGATCGCGACGACGCGCAGGCCGCCCGTGATGAGCTGGTGTCGATGCTGATGGATCGCCACGGCACCAGCCGCGTTTTGTTCCGCAACACCCGTAACGGCGTCAAGGGGTTCCCGAAACGTGAACTGCATACGGTAAAACTGCCGCTGCCGACCCAGTATCAGACCGCCATTAAGGTCTCCGGCATTATGGGCGCGCGTAAAAGCGCGGAAGATCGCGCCCGCGATATGCTCTATCCGGAACAAATTTATCAGGAGTTCGAAGGCGATACCGGCACCTGGTGGAACTTCGACCCACGCGTTGAGTGGCTAATGGGCTATCTGACCAGCCATCGTTCGCAAAAAGTGCTGGTGATCTGCGCTAAGGCGACCACCGCGTTACAGCTGGAGCAGGTGCTGCGCGAACGCGAAGGCATCCGCGCCGCCGTGTTCCATGAGGGCATGTCGATTATCGAACGCGACCGCGCCGCCGCCTGGTTCGCCGAAGAAGATACCGGCGCGCAGGTGCTGTTATGTTCTGAAATCGGCTCCGAAGGACGTAACTTCCAGTTTGCCAGCAATCTGGTGATGTTCGACTTGCCGTTTAACCCGGATCTGCTGGAACAGCGTATTGGTCGTCTGGATCGTATCGGCCAGGCGCATGATATCCAGATCCACGTCCCGTACCTGGAAAAAACCGCCCAGTCGGTGCTGGTTCGCTGGTATCACGAAGGGCTGGACGCCTTTGAGCACACCTGCCCGACCGGTCGCGCGATTTATGATTCAGCCTACGCCAGTCTGATTAACTATCTGGCCGCGCCTGAAGAAACCGACGGGTTTGACGATCTGATCAAATCCTGCCGCGAACAGCATGAAGCGCTAAAAGCCCAGTTAGAACAGGGCCGCGACCGCCTGCTGGAGATCCACTCCAACGGCGGAGAAAAAGCCCAACAGCTCGCACAAAGCATTGAAGAACAGGACGACGACACCAACCTGATCGCGTTCGCCATGAACCTGTTCGATATCGTCGGCATTAACCAGGACGATCGCGGCGACAATCTAATCGTGCTGACGCCGTCTGACCACATGTTGGTGCCGGATTTCCCCGGCCTGCCGGAAGACGGCTGTACTATCACGTTTGAACGTGACGTAGCCCTGTCTCGCGAAGATGCGCAGTTTATTACCTGGGAACATCCGCTCATCCGTAACGGACTGGATCTGATCCTCTCCGGCGACACCGGCAGCAGCACCATTTCGCTGTTGAAAAATAAAGCGCTGCCCGTCGGCACGCTGCTGGTCGAACTGGTTTACGTCGTGGAAGCGCAGGCGCCGAAACAGCTACAACTGAACCGCTTCCTGCCGCCGACGCCGGTACGTATGCTGTTAGATAAAAACGGCAACAATCTGGCCGCCCAGGTCGAGTTTGAAACCTTCAACCGTCAGCTCAGCGCCGTGAATCGCCACACCGGCAGCAAACTGGTGAACGCCGTGCAACAGGACGTCCACGCCATTTTGCAACTGGGCGAGACGCAGATTGAAAAGTCCGCCAGAGCGCTGATTGATAACGCGCGTCGCGAGGCGGATGAAAAACTGTCCGGGGAACTGTCGCGTCTGGAAGCGCTGCGCGCCGTCAACCCGAACATTCGCGACGACGAACTTGCCGCTATCGACAGTAACCGCCAGCAGGTACTGGAAAGCCTGAATCAGGCAGGCTGGCGTCTGGACGCGCTGCGTCTTATCGTCGTCACGCACCAATAACGGAGCCGTACATGGGGATGGAAAACTACAATCCGCCGCAGGAACCCTGGCTGGTTATCCTGTATCAGGATGAGCACATTATGGTGGTCAATAAGCCCAGCGGCCTGTTGTCCGTGCCGGGGCGTCTGGAAGCGCACAAAGACAGCATTATGACGCGTATCCAGCGCGACTACCCGCAGGCAGAATCGGTGCATCGTCTGGATATGGCCACCAGCGGCGTAATTGTAGTGGCGCTGACCAAAGCCGCGGAACGGGAGCTAAAACGTCAGTTCCGCGAACGTGAGCCGAAAAAGCAGTATGTGGCGCGCGTATGGGGGCATCCCTCCCCGGCGGAAGGACTGGTTGACTTACCACTCATCTGCGACTGGCCGAACCGGCCAAAGCAGAAAGTGTGTTATGAAACCGGCAAACCGGCGCAAACGGAATATAACGTGGTGGAGTTTGCGGCGGATAATACCGCCCGCGTGGTGCTCAAACCGATCACCGGACGTTCGCATCAGCTTCGTGTGCATATGCTGGCGTTAGGCCACCCGATTTTAGGCGATCGGTTTTACGCTTCGCCGGAAGCGTTGTCGCTGGCGCCGCGTTTGCAGTTACACGCCGAAATGCTGACCATTACTCATCCCGCTTACGGCACCAGCATGACGTTTAAAGTCCCGGCAGATTTTTAAATTCTGAGCCAATTTATGCCGGGGCGCTTCGCTTGCCCGGCCTACATTCATTAACGTAGGCCGGATAAGGCGCTAGCCGCATCCGGCAATTCAATCACTTGAAGCCTTTCTGTTCTTTGATTAGCTCATACGCTTTCTGAATTTCCTGCGCTTTTTGCTTCGCCATTTCCATCATTTCCGGCGGTAAACCTTTCGCGACCAGTTTGTCCGGATGATGCTCGCTCATCAGTTTGCGATAAGCGCGTTTAATGGTGGTTGCATCGTCGGTGGTTTTAACCCCCAGCACATTACAGGCATCTTCCAGCGTCGGGCCGCGCTGCGCCTGCTGCCAGCCGCCGCCGGACTGTTGATGATAACCACCGCCAAACTGCGCGCCGCCCTGCATCATGCGCAGAAACTGATCGAACTGTACGCGGGAAATACCTAACTCTTCCGCAATCACATACAGCACTTCCCGCTCATTAGGGTGCAGCGAGCCATCGGCAAACGCCGCCTGGATCTGAATTTCCAGAAACATCCGGATCAGATCAAAACGCCCGAAGCAGACGCTACGAAACTGCCGCATCTTTTCACGTAATGGGTAATTATCCGCTTTTCCGACCCGAAAGGCGTTCTGCGCGGCAGTACGTGAATCGCCGTGTAAATTCATGCGATCCATCAACTGACTGGCGATATGAATATCCGCTTCCGTCACCCGTCCTTTTGATTTGGTTAAGTGGCCCATCACCTCAAAGGTGGTGGCAAAAAACAGCGCCTGCCGTTCCCGCTGGTTGGCAAACCACGCCATTTTTCGGCTGCGGGCTTTGTCGAACATATGGCCCACCAGCAGACCCAGGACCACGCCCCAAAAGCCGCCGCCCATCATCAGGGCTACGGCGACGCCAATTATCTTTCCCCAGTACTGCATAGACTCCCCAAAACGTTACGCTATCGGTGAGGCTATCTCCCACAAAATAAGGTGCTTTTCTGCGAATGAAGGCTACGGTCAATTGTGGGACATCGCCTATAATTTGCATTATCATACCTGTCATTCAATGCCGTGCCTAACACCACAGACGCTAAACGGCAGGATTAACACTGGCGCAGCGAAGATGAGTAAGTTAGGCTGTGACCGTTTGTCACGCGCAACGCTACCGATGATGGAACAATAAATACAACGTATGAAAAAACGTATTCCCACTCTTCTGGCCACCATGATCGCCAGCGCCCTTTATAGTCATCAGGGGCTGGCAGCCGATCTCGCCTCACAGTGTATGTTGGGCGTGCCGAGCTACGATCGTCCTCTGGTAAAAGGCGATACCAACGATCTGCCGGTTACTATCAATGCCGATAACGCTAAAGGTAACTACCCGGACGATGCCGTTTTTACCGGCAACGTGGACATTATGCAGGGGAATAGCCGCCTGCAAGCGGATGAAGTGCAGCTTCATCAGAAGCAGGCGGAAGGTCAGCCGGAACCTGTACGCACCGTCGATGCGCTGGGTAATGTGCATTATGATGACAATCAAGTCATCCTTAAAGGGCCGAAGGGCTGGGCGAACCTGAACACCAAAGACACGAACGTCTGGGAAGGCGATTACCAGATGGTGGGCCGTCAGGGACGCGGTAAAGCCGATCTCATGAAGCAGCGCGGCGAAAACCGCTATACCATTCTGGAAAACGGCAGCTTTACCTCCTGTCTGCCTGGCTCCGATACCTGGAGCGTGGTGGGGAGTGAAGTCATCCATGACCGTGAAGAACAGGTTGCGGAGATCTGGAACGCCCGGTTTAAAGTAGGTCCGGTTCCGATCTTTTATAGCCCCTATTTACAGCTCCCCGTCGGTGACAAACGTCGCTCAGGTTTCCTGATCCCGAACGCGAAATACACGACCAAGAACTATTTCGAGTTCTACTTACCGTATTACTGGAACATCGCGCCCAATATGGACGCCACCATCACCCCGCACTATATGCACCGCCGCGGCAATATTATGTGGGAGAACGAATTCCGTTATCTCACGCAGGCAGGCGCCGGGTTGATGGAATTAGATTATCTGCCTTCTGATAAAGTCTACGAGGACGAACATCCCAAAGAGGGCGATAAGCACCGCTGGTTATTCTACTGGCAGCACTCAGGCGTGATGGATCAGGTGTGGCGTTTTAACGTCGATTACACCAAAGTCAGCGACTCCAGCTATTTTAATGATTTCGACAGTAAGTACGGTTCCAGTACCGACGGCTACGCAACGCAGAAATTCAGCGTCGGCTACGCCGTACAAAACTTTGACGCTACGGTGTCGACCAAACAATTCCAGGTGTTTAACGATCAGAACACCAGCAGCTACTCTGCGGAGCCGCAGTTAGACGTTAACTACTACTATAACGATCTCGGGCCGTTTGATACCCGGATTTACGGCCAGGCGGTACATTTCGTCAACACCAAAGACAATATGCCGGAAGCGACCCGCGTCCACCTGGAGCCAACCATCAATTTGCCGCTCTCCAACCGCTGGGGCAGCCTGAACACCGAAGCGAAGCTGATGGCGACGCACTATCAGCAAACGAATCTGGACTGGTACAACGCCAATAACAGCAAAAAACTGGAAGATTCGGTTAACCGCGTCATGCCACAGTTTAAAGTCGACGGTAAGCTCGTCTTCGAACGCGATATGGCGATGCTGGCGCCGGGGTATACCCAGACGCTGGAACCACGCGTGCAGTACCTGTATGTGCCGTACCGCGACCAGAGCGGCATCTATAACTACGATTCTTCTTTGCTGCAATCCGACTATAACGGCCTGTTCCGCGACCGCACTTATGGCGGTCTCGACCGTATTGCTTCCGCCAACCAGGTCACGACCGGCGTCACAACACGCGTTTATGATGATGCCGCCGTTGAACGTTTTAACGTTTCTGTTGGTCAAATCTACTATTTCACGGAGTCTCGCACCGGCGATGACAACATTAAATGGGAGAATGACGACAAAACCGGTTCGCTGGTTTGGGCAGGCGACACTTACTGGCGTATTTCAGAACGCTGGGGGCTGCGTAGCGGAGTGCAGTACGATACCCGTCTGGATAGCGTCGCTACCAGCAGCAGCAGCCTCGAATACCGTCGGGATCAGGATCGTCTGGTACAGTTGAACTACCGCTATGCCAGCCCGGAATATATTCAGGCTACGTTGCCTTCGTATTATTCCACGGCAGAGCAGTATAAAAACGGCATCAACCAGGTGGGCGCGGTGGCAAGTTGGCCGATTGCCGATCGCTGGTCGATTGTCGGCGCGTACTACTTCGATACCAATTCGAGCAAACCTGCAGACCAGATGCTCGGCTTGCAGTACAACTCTTGCTGCTATGCGATCCGCGTCGGATACGAACGTAAGCTGAACGGTTGGGATAACGATAAACAACACGCGATTTATGATAACGCGATTGGCTTCAACATTGAGCTGCGCGGTTTGAGCTCTAACTACGGCCTCGGCACGCAAGAAATGTTGCGTTCGAACATTCTGCCGTACCAAAGCTCTATGTAATCTGATTGATTTACAACGTAATCCGCATTGCGGTTAATTGAAATGGAAAAAGTATGAAGAACTGGAAAACGCTGCTTCTCGGTATCGCCATGATCGCGAATACCAGTTTCGCTGCCCCCCAGGTAGTCGATAAAGTCGCAGCCGTCGTCAATAATGGCGTCGTGCTGGAAAGCGACGTTGATGGCTTAATGCAATCAGTCAAACTCAACGCGGGTCAGGCAGGTCAGCAGCTTCCGGACGACGCCACGCTGCGTCACCAGATCCTGGAACGTTTGATTATGGATCAAATTATCCTGCAGATGGGTCAGAAGATGGGGGTGAAGATCACGGATGAGCAGTTGGATCAGGCCATCGCCAACATCGCCAAACAAAACAATATGACGATGGATCAGATGCGCAGCCGTCTGGCTTACGATGGGCTGAACTATTCAACCTACCGTAACCAGATTCGTAAAGAGATGATTATCTCTGAAGTGCGCAACAACGAGGTTCGTCGCCGTATCACCGTTTTGCCGCAAGAAGTTGACGCGCTGGCAAAACAGATTGGCACCCAAAACGACGCCAGCACCGAGCTGAACCTGAGCCATATCCTGATTGCTCTGCCGGAAAACCCAACCTCCGAGCAGGTTAACGACGCGCAGCGCCAGGCGGAAAGCATTGTTGAAGAAGCGCGTAACGGCGCAGATTTCGGCAAACTGGCGATTACCTACTCTGCCGACCAGCAGGCGCTAAAAGGCGGTCAGATGGGCTGGGGCCGTATCCAGGAGCTGCCGGGGATTTTCGCCCAGGCGCTGAGCACCGCGAAGAAAGGCGACATTGTCGGCCCGATTCGCTCCGGCGTCGGCTTCCACATTCTGAAAGTAAACGACCTGCGCGGTCAGAGCCAGAGTATCTCCGTGACCGAAGTTCACGCTCGTCACATTCTGCTTAAGCCGTCGCCGATCATGAACGATCAGCAGGCGCGCCTGAAGCTGGAAGAAATCGCGGCTGACATTAAGAGTGGTAAAACCACCTTTGCCGCTGCGGCGAAAGAGTACTCTCAGGACCCGGGCTCCGCTAACCAGGGCGGTGATTTGGGTTGGGCTACGCCAGATATTTTCGATCCGGCGTTCCGCGACGCGCTGACGAAGCTGCATAAAGGCCAAATAAGCGCGCCGGTACACTCCTCTTTCGGCTGGCATCTGATCGAATTGCTGGATACGCGTAAGGTAGACAAAACCGATGCGGCGCAGAAAGATCGCGCTTATCGTATGCTGATGAACCGTAAATTCTCAGAAGAAGCGGCGACCTGGATGCAAGAACAGCGCGCCAGCGCTTATGTTAAGATTTTGAGTAACTAATGAGCAGTGCGCAACGCGTTGTTATCACTCCCGGCGAACCCGCCGGGATTGGCCCCGATCTTGTTGTCCAACTGGCGCAACGCGCGTGGCCGATTGAACTGGTCGTCTGTGCGGACGGCGCGCTCCTGACGGAGCGGGCCGCCATGCTCGGCCTGCCCCTCTCGCTTCTCCCTTACTCGCCTGATGTCCCCGCTGCGCCGCAGCCCGCGGGAACGCTGACCCTATTGCCAGTCTCGCTGCGCGCGCCTGCCATCCCCGGTCAGTTGATGGTAGAAAATGGCCCCTATGTGGTAGAAACGCTGGCGCGAGCGTGTGATGGCTGTCTGAACGGTGAATTTGCCGCGCTGATCACAGGGCCGGTGCACAAAGGCGTGATCAATGACGCCGGCATTCCGTTTACCGGTCATACCGAGTTTTTCGAAGAGCGTTCGCAGGCGAAAAAAGTCGTGATGATGCTGGCAACCGAAGAACTTCGCGTGGCGCTGGCGACCACGCATCTGCCACTACGGGCGATTGCAGACGCCATCACCCCTGCGCTTTTGCACGAAGTGATTGCTATTTTGCATCACGATTTGCGGACCAAATTTGGTATTGCCGAACCGCGCATTCTTGTCTGTGGCCTGAATCCGCACGCGGGCGAAGGCGGTCATATGGGCACGGAAGAGATAGACACCATCATTCCGGTGCTCGACGAGCTGCGGGCGCAGGGGATGAAACTCAACGGGCCGCTACCTGCTGATACGCTGTTTCAGCCCAAATATCTCGATAATGCCGACGCGGTGCTGGCGATGTACCACGATCAGGGCCTGCCCGTGCTAAAATACCAGGGATTCGGTCGGGGAGTGAATATTACGCTCGGCCTACCTTTTATTCGAACCTCCGTTGACCACGGCACCGCGCTTGAACTGGCGGGCCGTGGAAAAGCGGATGTCGGCAGTTTTATTACGGCGCTTAATCTCGCCATCAAAATGATTGTTAATACCCAATGAATAATCGAGTCCATCAGGGCCATTTAGCCCGTAAACGCTTCGGGCAAAACTTTCTCAACGATCGGTTTGTGATCGACAGTATTGTTTCTGCTATTAATCCGCAAAAAGGCCAGGCGATGGTTGAAATCGGCCCCGGTCTGGCGGCGCTGACGGAGCCGGTCGGCGAACGACTGGATAAGCTCACGGTCATTGAACTTGACCGCGATCTGGCGGCGCGTTTGCAAACCCATCCGTTCTTAGGGCCGAAGCTGACTATTTATCAGCAGGACGCCATGACCATGAACTTTGGCGAGCTGTCTACGCAGTTGGGCCAACCGCTGCGTGTGTTCGGCAATCTGCCTTATAATATCTCCACCCCGCTGATGTTCCATCTCTTTAGCTATACTGATGCCATTGCCGACATGCACTTTATGTTGCAAAAAGAAGTGGTAAATCGTCTGGTTGCAGGGCCGAACAGCAAAGCGTATGGTCGTTTAAGCGTGATGGCGCAATATTACTGTCAGGTGATCCCGGTGCTTGAAGTGCCGCCATCCGCCTTCACGCCGCCGCCCAAAGTGGACTCCGCCGTGGTGCGTCTGGTTCCACACGCAACAATGCCTTACCCGGTTAAAGATATTCGCGTGTTGAGCCGTATTACCACCGAGGCCTTTAACCAGCGCCGTAAAACGATCCGTAACAGTCTCGGCAACCTTTTTAGCGTTGAGACGTTGACGGAAATGGGTATTGACCCGGCAATGCGCGCGGAAAATATCTCTGTCGCGCAGTACTGCCAGATGGCCAATTATCTGTCGGAAAACGCGCCTTTGAAGGAGAGTTAAACATGATCAATTCGCCCAGAGTGTGTATTCAGGTGCAAAGCGTCTACATTGAGGCGCAATCCTCACCTGACGATGAACGTTACGTTTTTGCCTATACCGTAACCATCCGCAATCTGGGCCGGGCGCCAGTGCAGCTATTGGGCCGCTACTGGCTGATTACCAATGGTCATGGCCGTGAAACCGAAGTCCAGGGCGAAGGTGTGGTTGGCGTCCAGCCGCGCATTGCGCCTGGCGAAGAGTATCAATACACCAGCGGCGCGGTAATTGAAACGCCGCTGGGCACCATGCAGGGTCATTACGAAATGATCGATGAAAATGGCGACGCCTTTACCATCGACATTCCCGTGTTTCGACTCGCCGTCCCTACACTCATTCACTAAAATTATAACAATGGCAACTTATCTCATCGGCGACGTTCACGGTTGCTACGACGAACTGATCGCCTTATTACAGCAAGTGGAATTTACGCCAGACACAGACACTCTGTGGCTGACTGGCGATTTGGTCGCCCGCGGTCCCGGTTCGCTGGACGTGTTACGCTACGTCAAATCGCTTGGCAATAGCGTGCGTTTGGTGCTGGGGAATCACGATTTACACCTGTTGGCCGTATTCGCCGGGATTAGCCGCAACAAACCTAAAGACCGGCTGACCCCGCTTCTTGAAGCGCCGGACGCCGATGAGCTGTTGAATTGGTTACGCCGTCAGCCGCTGTTGCAGGTAGATGAAGAGAAAAAGCTGGTCATGGCGCATGCGGGTATTACCCCGCAGTGGGATTTGCAGACGGCAAAAGAGTGCGCCCGCGATGTTGAAGCGGTGCTGTCGAGCGACTCGTACCCGTTTTTCCTCGACGCGATGTATGGCGATATGCCGAATAACTGGTCGCCGGAGTTAAGCGGTCTGGCGCGGCTACGCTTTATTACTAATGCCTTTACCCGTATGCGTTACTGCTTTCCTAACGGTCAACTGGATATGTACAGCAAAGCGTCGCCGGAAAATGCCCCTGCGCCGCTGAAGCCGTGGTTCGCCATTCCGGGGCCGGTGAGCGAGGCTTACAGTATTGCGTTCGGGCACTGGGCGTCGCTGGAAGGGAAAGGGACGCCAGAAGGTATTTACGCGCTGGATACCGGCTGCTGCTGGGGCGGGGAGTTGACCTGTTTACGCTGGGAAGATAAACAGTATTTTGTGCAGCCGTCAAACCGCCAGATGGATATGGGCGAAGGCGAAGCGGTCAACGCCTGATAGGTTTATGCCTGATGGCGCTACGCTTATCAGGCCTACATCTGGCTCAAGAATTGGTTTATGCCTGATGACGCTACGCTTTTCAGGCCTACATCTGGCTCAAGAGTAGGCCGGATAAGGCGTGTTTCGCCGCCATCCGGCACTACAGTGTTAACGACGTTCCAGAATCTCGAAACAATAGCTGTGAGAATTCTGCGCGTCGGCATCGTGAAACTCACTGAATACCGATTCCCAGTCATCCGGTTCATAATCCGGAAAATGGGTATCGCCTTCGACTTCCGCATCAATATGCGTCAGATAAAGCTTCTGCGCCTTTGGCAGGAACTGCTCGTACACGCGCCCGCCGCCAATGACCATAATTTCCGGCGCATCGCCGCAAGCGGCAATCGCCTCATCGACAGACTTCACCCACTGCACGCGATCGTCGGTGCCCGGCTGGCTGCTGATAACAATATTTTTACGTCCCGGTAAGGGGCGCCCGATGGATTCCCAGGTGTGACGTCCCATAACGACAGGTTTATTTAACGTGTTACGTTTAAACCAGGCGAGATCGGCAGGCAGGTTCCACGGCATGGCGTTTTCCATACCGATGACGCGATCCACCGCTAACGCCGCAATCAGACTGATCATTAATTATTTCCTGATACAAAAAAAATTGCCGCCACTATACGTAAAGCGCAATCTTTCGTCGACTGACGAAAAGAGGATGAGCACGAAAATTTTTCGTTCTGCTGGCGACGCCACTCATTTGATGTGGAGCGCCAGCATTACAGTAGTTCAAAAACAGCCAATTAGCAGTAAAGTTTGCAGAACATCACATTTTTTACTTTAGATTGACGGTTTGACTTCGGGTTCATCGGCGACCTCTCCGGAATGTTTGCCCTCAGCCGTTCCCTGCCAGCCGTGGCGCTGAATCAACGACAGATGCTCCCGGTCCTCGGTAATAATTTCGCTCAACATCGCGCTGGTACGTTTATAGGCGGCGGCGCGAGATAACGGATCGTTTTCCCCTTTCGCCATCTCTTCCACCATCCGGGTATTAAAATGACGGAACAGATCCGCGCGCTCGCGGGCTTCATAACGCCCCAGCCCCAGCGCCTCCAGCGCCTGTCGCCCGCTTTTGAGCGCGCCTTCGAAGGTTTCACGTTCGGGCATCGCCACACCAGCCTGGCGCAGGCGAATGTAATGATCGACATCACGGGCGCGGGCGATAATCTGCAGATGCGGGAAATGCGACTTCACCAGTTCACTCAGTTGCAAATTGGTTTGCGGATCGTCAATGGCGTTAATCAATACCTCCGCCTTCGCCGCTCCGGCAGATTCCAGCAAATCCATACGCGTCGCGTCGCCATAAAAAACCTTCATGCCGAATTTACGCAGCGTTTCGATATGATCGGGGTCGTGATCGAGCACCACCATCTTCACCCCGCTCGACAGCAGCAAACGCCCGGCTATCTGACCAAATCGTCCAAACCCGGCCACAATAACCCGCGGTTGCTCTTCGTCGATTTCATCCGCCTCGCGCGCTTCACCCATCGCGGTCTTCTCCATGCGCGTCAGCAGCACCAGAAAAATCGGCGTTGCCGCCATCGACAGCGCGACCGCCAGCGTCAGCGCTTTTGCCCATTCCGGCTCAAGTACACCCGCCATTTGCGCCGCGCCAAAAACCACAAACGCAAACTCACTTCCCTGGCCTAATAAGACGGCAAACCAGCGACGCTGTTTTGCCGGTACGCCCAGCGGCCTCGCGACCAGCCACAGCATGACGATTTTGATTGCCAGAAAACCGGCCAACAACAGCAGAATGCGCAGCGGATTCTCCACCAGCGTGCCGAAATCAATCGACATGCCGACGCCAATAAAGAACAGCCCCAGCAGCAACCCCTTAAAGGGTTCAATATCGCTTTCCAGCGCATGACGATATTCCGAACTCGCCAGCAGAACGCCCGCCAGGAACGCGCCCATCGCCATTGACAGCCCAACTTCTTCCAGCAACAGGCCGAAACCAAACACCAGAAATAGCGCCACGGCGCTGAACACTTCCCGCAAACCAGAACGCGCGACAAAGCGCAGCGCCGGGCGCGTGACGTAGCGTCCCAGCACCACCACCAGCGCCAACGCGCCTGCGACTTTCAACGCCGATAGCGCAAACGCGCCAAGCGTGGTGGATGCGCCGCTGGCGGCCAGCAGAGGAATCATCGCCACCAGCGGGATCGCCGCGATATCCTGGAACAAGAGCACTGCAAATGCGCTACGCCCTACTTGCGAAACGGTCAGGTTACGCTCATTCATTGCCTGCATGGCGATAGCCGTGGACGAAAGCGCCAGCGTCATGCCAATCAGTTCCGCCACCTGCCAACGCAGGCCAAGAAACATACAGAACAGACCAATCAGTCCGCCGCAGACCACCATCTGTAACGCGCCGCCGCCAAATACCGAGGCGCGCAGCTTCCATAACCGTTGCGGGTCCAGTTCAAGCCCAATAACAAACAACATCAGCACGACGCCGATTTCCGCAAAATGCAGAATAGATTCGGCGTCCGTCACCAGCCGTAGCCCCCAGGGGCCGATAATGCAACCCGCAATCAGATACCCCAGCACCGATCCTAAGCCCAAACGTACCGCAATCGGCACAATCAGCGCCGCCGAACCAAGATAG
Organism: Salmonella sp. SAL04162; assembly: GCF_046551535.1. NCBI lineage: Bacteria > Pseudomonadati > Pseudomonadota > Gammaproteobacteria > Enterobacterales > Enterobacteriaceae > Salmonella > Salmonella sp. SAL04162. Next base: position 33,606 of record NZ_JBGDVX010000009.1, on the reverse strand, counting down.
ATCAGCGCCTGCAGTAGAGTATGGCTATCCATGATTCACCTCCTGCCATGTCAGTAAACGCTGTTTATACTGACGCGCCTGCGCCTGTAAGGTGTCGTCATCGCAAATGAACGTGCAGTGCATGGCAAACGGCGGCAGCCATTTGAGGCCGCAATAGAGCGCCGTCGCCTGTAGCGGCTGAGAAAGGACGTCAAATCCCGGATGTGAACCGATAGCAAAGTGGTTTTCACCACCGCCGGTCGTTACCGCCCACAGCAGATGTTTACCGTGTAATGCCGTACCGCCATGACCGTAAGCCCAGCCGTGGGTGAGGACTTTATCCATCCATAATTTGAGTAAAGGAGGGACGCTGTACCACTGCATCGGATGCTGCCAGACGATAAGACTCGCGCGCGACAGCGCCTCCTGCTCGGCGGCAACGTCAATATTGAAATCGGGATAGAGGTGATAAAGCGAACGTATTTCGACGTTTTCCAGCGTCCCTGCCTGTTCAAGCATCCGTTTATTCGCATGAGAATGATGCGGATACGGATGCGCATAAATAATGAGGATCATGATTAGCCTGTGATGATCTGTTTTTTATTACAAAGTGTAGTGACAAATTCGCCAGGCTAATAGTGAATATTATTGAGCGGCTAACCAGAAAAAATTGAATTAACGCCAGCAAGGGTTGACGCCATCCTGCCCCCGGAAGACGCTCTCGAAGGGCCGCAGGCGTTTGCGGAAAAGCGCGATCCGGTGTGGAAAGGTCGGTGATGATAGCAGCCTTAAATCGCTGACAAATCGGTTTAAGGCCTTCTTGCCGGACGGCGCTGCGCTAAATTTGCCTGTAATGACTGTAATATCAATCTATTACATGATGACACAGGCCCAATAAGCGCAGCGCCAACAGCATCTGAACCTCCAGACACGCTGGATGCCAGATCGCCGACGCATAAATTAACCTAATGGGTCAGGCACTTAGAGCCTGGCCCAGTAGGCGTAATTGTTGAAGCCAGTTTGGGGCCGACCAGCGCGCAGAAACCGGAGCGTACACGTAGTACGTGAGGATTTTGAGCACTGCCCGGTCCCAAAATGGCGAATAAAATAGCCTAATGGGCCAGGCTCTTAATCTTTCGCCATGCGGTTAAACTGCTCAATAGTAAGATCCCACGGCTCATGGGCCGCATCCGGCATAAAACTGCCGTCATCCACGCCAATTTCGTCTTTGATAATTTTATTCAGTTTTTCATTCATCGTAAGTATGAGATCCTGATATTTCTGTTTATCAGCAGCAAGGTTATGGTTCTCATCGGGATCATTTTTAAGATCGTAAAGTTCAAGATCGTTGTACTTAATAAGATCCTCCCAGGTTTCCGGCGTATTATGCTCCCTTAGCGAGAAATAACGCGCAAACTTATAACGGCCATCGTTAATCATCCGCGTCCCTGAACGATGGCTAAAATCAGGATGCAAATGGGATATTTCCTGCTTGATTTGCGCCACCGTTTTTTGTTTATCTCTTTGTAGCGCGATAACGCGGTGGAGATAATGGGCATCGGTATACAAGATCATGCCATAGCAATATAAGCTGGCATTTCTCACCGCATTAACCGCAACGCCCTCTGGGTTTTTTAGCAATCCGCTAAAATTAACGCCTTTGCGGTTGCCTAACGCCTGGTGCTGTTTTTCTTCCGGCAAACCGGTCAGCCCAACTAATGTCGGCGCGATATCAAGATGACAGGTCAACGCCTGACATTTCTTATTACCGGGGTACGCCGGGTGGGAAATAATCATCGGTACATGGATCTGTTCTTTATAAACGGAAGCGCCTTTACCGTGCATCTGATGGCTTCCGCCTAATTCGCCATGATCGGCAGTAAATACAACAATCGTTTTATCAGTTAACTTGAGGGCATCAAGTTCATTTAATATCCGGTCAAGGTGAGTATCACAATCGCGGATACAGTTGAAATAGTAGTCAAGCAGTTTACGCCAACGACGATCTTCATCAGGAAACTGCCCTTCCAGCGCAGCGCGCGCCGTCTGGTATTCAAGATGCGCCGGCGGTCTTCCCTGCTCATTGAATGATTGATGCCTGTTTGCCGGCAGCGGATAGTTCGGCCAGCTTGCCTGATAAAGCTCGTTTTCCGGCGGCTGCGTGGGCGCCAGGGTATTATCATCCTGATCCAACTCGCCACGCCACTGTACCTTTTCTCCCTCTTTATCGGTATCAATAAACATGACGTCATGAGGATTAACGAGGTTAACGGCCAGGAACCAGGGCTTGTGTTGGTCATTCAAGGGCTGCCCCTTGCATCTTAACCAATTTATAGTCTGAGCCGTGGTGGTTGAATCATAAAAATAGCCGCCTTTACTATGGCCAATAATATCGCCGATGCCGTGATAGTCAGCAAAACCATATTTTTCCATAATTTTATGTAATTCTGGTTCAGGAATATCCCCGACATCAATATCCTCATCTTTTTCGTCAGGCAAAGGCTTCTCCAGTTTTTCTGTAAGATGCCACTTACCTTTATAGGCCGTATAGTATCCCAGTTCCCGCATCATATGGCCTGTGGTTCCAAGAGCGGGGTCAAGATCATAAGGCATCCAGGGTAATCCCAGATTATCAAACATCTTTGTCTGGGGCATATGTAAGCCGGTATACAATACGGAGCGGGAAGGCGTGCAGACATTACTGGTATTCTGATGATTACAGAATGTCACCCCCGTTTTCATGAGCCGCTCTCTGCCGGGTACCGGGAAAGGAAACGTAGGAAAAAAACGCTCCTGGTCGGTCACGACTAACAGAATATTATATCCTTCTGGCAATTTTTCCGGGATTTCGCCGGTAAACGGTTTATCCCACGCCGGTTTCGCCTTGACGGCGCATTTTTCATCAGCCTTTACCGCGCCGGATAGCATACCGCCGGCGGCAAGAATACCGGCGCTGGTTAACAGTTTCCTACGCGTAAGATCCGTCTCTTCTGCGGACAGATTTTTTTTATTACTCATATTATTATACCTGTAGTCAGTAACTTTATCACATATTCATTTATTACTGTACGAGGAAGCGTGGATATGTATCAATGCCTTCCGGGTAAGAATATGTGTTATAAATTGATTTGTATTTCAAATTAGAAATATATTAATAAATAACCATAATTCACTGAAAAATTATTTAGATGAAAAGCTCATTATTTTTATTTTAGAGATACAACTGCAGACATTACTTCATAAAAAAATACATTATTAAACATACTCTATAGCGCTGTGTTCGTGCCTTTTCCCTTCAGCTACGGTGATTACCCTATGCCGCTACAAGAAAATCTCCCCGAAAGAAACACTATCAGTAACAGGCCGCGCAACCATAGACATACAACCGGTAATATCACTCTGGGAAATTAAAACATAACTCAATTCTGTTATGTTGCTTATGAATAAAACTAGCGTATTGCCGCGTGATTCAATAAAAATTCCGTCATTACAAGAAATAATATAAAAACTATTATTTACAGGGAGTTAAGTTTCTTTTTAACTGACAGTGCATTATTTTACATTGACAACAACATAAAGAGGTGACTATAACAAGATATAAGACGGTCACACCAAATAAGTCTATTTTCAGATAATCAACCGAGGTTATATACCCAAAATAATTCGAGTTGCTTAAAGGCGGCAAGGGAGTGAGTCCCCTGGAGCATAGATAATTATGTGACTGGGGTGAGCGGCAAATCTGCCGGGAGCAGATTTGAACGTCGCGTGCGACGGCCCGTCAGGGCGAGGCCCATAGGTGGGCCGAGTAATCCGTAGCCAACCCGTAAGCAACCTGAAGTATGAAGGGGATAAATAATTTCGTTACGGATTACTGATATTGCGCAAACCTTATCATCAATGCAACAGGAACAGAACCATGAAAAAACGCATTATTGCCGCCGCATTACTGGCAACGGTTGCTTCATTCAGCACGCTTGCGGCAGAGCAGGTCTCTAAGCAAGAAATCAGCCACTTCAAACTGGTTAAGGTCGGCACCATAAATGTGTCCCAGAGTGGCGGGCAGATTTCCTCACCCTCTGATCTACGCGAAAAACTGTCAGCATTAGCCGATGCGAAAGGCGGAAAATATTACCATATTATCGCTGCACGTGAGCATGGTCCGAATTTTGAAGCCGTTGCCGAAGTTTATAACGATGCGACGAAATAAAGCTCTGATTGCGCCATAACGAGGGCACAGGCATGAAATAATAAGAGAGCGCCAGCAAGGTGCCATGTTCCGTCACAATCCACTCAGGGCCGTCTGGAAACAGATGCTGGCCCTCTTTTTTATCAACAGTTCATCCGGGGCAGGCAAGCCGTTGGAATGGGCGCGCGCAGGCAGTAAGCCCTTCGTGAATAAGACGGTTTTGCGGGCTGTTTTAAGGTAATATTTAGTGCGCTTTTACCTGCCTGAACCAGTAATTTTCCATTTTCGTTATCCATTTCCCCTTTTTATTTTTCGGTATTACGCCAGCCCAAAGTAATTGCAGCTGTCGGTTATAGGTTCCAATAGCGTGTCCACCATACGCCCCTTCAAATGCTATCACCATGGGGCCCTGCCCTTTTACCCCCTCTTGTCCTTCATGGCAATAAAGCGCGTTGCGGTGAGTCACGTCAAGTTCATACTGTACGTTCAGTTTCACACATTTTTCCCCGCAGCCTTCTACTGGCGGCAATATTGTCATGGTATAAGGCGGGTTATCTGCCGTGGTTTTCCATGTTCCGATCAGGTCTTTGCAGGCGTTTATCTCCGTAGCTCCGGAGACGGCAGAAAATAGCGCGAGCAAATAAAAAGGTATTAGTTTCAGTTTCATTACAGACTCCTGTTCCTTATACCTGGTCATTTATACCTAATCATAAGGATAAATGCCCTGCGATATGTTTTTTTCCGGGAAATGTTGAGCCGCTGTTCAGAGAAATGTCGATGAGTGTAACCTCATGTAAGCGGACAGCGCGGTGGGGAAAGCGGGAACACGGGCGAATGGTCTAACGTATTTCGACGTTTTCCGGCGTCCCTGCCTGTTCAGGCATCCGTTTATTCGCATGGGAATAAATGGATGCGCATAAAGAGAGAATATTATTGAGCGGCTAATCAGAAAAAATTGAATTAATTATCCAGCTCGCTCATATTTTTCAGCTGATCGCGGTTAATCTGTTCGGTTTTCCCGGTGGCGGCGTTTTTGTAAGACACCATACCGGTATCGTTATCGACCTCGGGTTTCCCGTCGGTGACAATAGTTTTGCCATCCGTGGTTTCAACCGCCTGGTTAGAAGAGCATCCTGCGACGGTGAATAGTGTTGCTGCGGTAAACAGTGCGGTCATAAGACGTTTTTGCATGGTGTTCTCCCTGCTTTTCAGTTGTTTTAGCATGTGACTGTTAACTGTAGCGTTATTGGCGAAAAGCAAGGAGAAATGCAGAACACTCTTAACGAGGGTTATCCGATGGCGTTCCGCGCAAAGTCATGTTTCCGGTCTGTGTTAGCGTCAAGCCGCGAGTTTCCGGGGCAAACATCACCGATACGCCAAGCCCGACTAACGAAATCAACGCGCCAATCAGCATGACGTTATTAATGCCGTAACGAGTAATAAAAATTGGTAATGCCCAGGTGGAGACAATGGTTCCGATGCGGCTTAATGACATGATGACCCCCACGGCCGAAGCGCGAATATCCGTCGGGAAGAGTTCATTAGGATAAAGCCATTGCAGTATGCCCGGCCCGCCGGAAAAGAAGGCGTATACCGCAAACGCCACCACGACCAGTATGATGCCCAGATTTGACACCAGCCCCAGCAGTGCCAGCGCGATAGTCATCATGGCGAAGCTGCCAATAAGCAGAGGGCGACGGCCAATACTGTTTAGCCAGAACATCGCTGGTATACAGCCCAGCATAAAAAAGAGGCTAATCACCACATTGCCGAGCGCCGCGTTGCGCCCCTGCTCCCAGCCGAGTAACCCGACGATCTGCGGCCCAAAGGTATAGATAGCGAACATCGGGATTACCTGACAGGTCCAGATAGCCGCAACGAACAGTACAAACGGGAAATGACGGCGATTAAACAGTTGCAGGAAGCGGGTCTCCTGCGGCGGCTCATCGTCAAAGCAGACCGGTTCGCCGAACAGTTTGATCATCATTTGTTCGCACTCTTTTACCCGTCCTTTTCGCAATAGCCAGCGTGGCGATTCCGGCAGGTCAAAGCGGCCAATCAAAATGATTAAGCACGGGATAAAGGCGCTGCCAAGCATCCAGCGCCAGCCGCCTTCCATGTCATACAGCCAGTAACCCACCAGGTTGGCGCAGGTCGCGCCGACGTACCACATCGCGGCGATAAAACCGATGGAGAACGCGCGCTGGCGGGTGTTGGAAAACTCCGTAATCATGGAAGTGGCGATAGGGTAATCCGCGCCGATAACAATGCCAATTAAAACGCGCATCACCAGCAATTCAAGCGGCGTGGAAACAAACATGGTCGCCACGGAGATAACGCCGATAGCGATAATATCAAGCAGGAACATTTTACGCCGCCCGACTTTATCGCAAATATAGCCAAACAACGAGGTGCCGATAAACAGTCCGGCAAGCGTAGCCGCGCCGAGCGCGCCAATCCATTCAGCATCAAGGTGCAATAGCGGCGTCAGTTGTTCCAGCGCCACGCCAATGATCACCAGCACGTAGCCATCAAGGAACGGGCCGCCGCTTCCCCACAGCATAATTCTGCGATGGATGGAGGAGAATTTAAGGTCGTCAAAGTTCCTGGGCTGCGGCATGGTGATGTCCTGTTTCAACACGGGCAAAGCGTCATCTGTAGGCCGGATAAGGCGTTTCCGCCGCCATCCGGCATTGGCGCCACATGATTGCCGGATGGCGACGCTACCGCATCTTATCCGGCCAACGGGGGCACAACTTCGTACTTATTAGCCGTAGCGGAACTCCACGCCAAACGTCCCGCGCGGGTATTCCCATTTTTCCAGCGCCGTATCAAGGCCGAGGATCCGGCACGTTCCGCACTCCAGGCACCCGGCGTAATCAAAACGAACGCTACCGTCGTCCTGCTTTTTATACAGTCCCGCCGGACAGGCCTTAATCAGCACCTCCAGCGCCTGTTTATCAGGATCGGTTTTGAGAATGATGTGCGGGCTATCTTCATCCACATTGAACTTATTGACGCCCAGTTTGACGTCCACATTAACGGGAGATGTCATAATACGGTCACTCCTTTCAGGCCATCTTTCATCAGGTTGATGAAGCCCACTTTCTTCGCATGGCGCAGGATTTTTTTACGCATCGGCACCGGCGCGGAGCCATCCACGGTGAACAGGTCGCGCGCGATATTGACCGCCATTTCGGGATAAGCGGTAAACATGCGGGGATTATCAAGAAAAGCCGGCAGTTTCTGATACATACGCATATCGCGCATCGGACCTTCGTCCAGATGCTGACGGTATTCCCCCAACGACTGCTTGCTAAAATCGTCGCGCTTCATCGCCGAAAGCACCGTCTTCGCCGCCGCTTCGCCTGCGGATATGGCGAGATCCATACCCCGGATGGTAAAGCCGAGGTTCATACACATGCCGGCGGCGTCTCCGGCAATCAGTACGCCATCGCCCACCAGTTCAGGCTGCATATTCATTCCCGCCTCGGGTACAACGTGTGCGGCATATTCCACCAGCTTGCCACCGGCGATCAGCGGAGCAACTGCCGGATGCTGTTTGAAATCTTCCAGCATTTGCGGGACCGATTTTTTCGCGTCTTTCAGATGATGAAGTCCACAGACCAGCCCCAGGGAAAGGGTTGTTTCATTCGTATACAGGAAGCCACCGCCCATCAGACCATCGGTTGGCGCCCCGGCAAACAGACAGGCGGCACCTTCGTTGCCCTGTAACTGGAAACGATCTTCAATGACCGACTTCGGCAGTTCGATCAGTTCCTTCACGCCGACAGCAACATGCGATGCCTCAACGCGTTTGGCCATGCCCAGCTTTTCAGCCAGCAGAGAATTCACCCCGTCAGCGAGGATTACGACTTTGGCTTCCAGAATATCGCCATCGGCTTCCACGCCCACGACGTTGCCATCACGCTGAACGACGTTATCGACGCGAATACCGGTGATCAGTTGCGCCCCCGCCTCTTCGGCCTGCTCCATCAGCCAGGCGTCAAATTTACTGCGCAAAACGGAATAAGAAACTTGCGACGATGCGGCGTCCTCGCCGTTGCAATAATCCATCGTCATCGCCCCTTTGTCGGTCATAAAGGCGAGTTTTTCGTGGGTGATCATGCGTTCAATGGGGGCCTGATCCGCAAAGCCGGGAATGATGCGTTCCAGGCTATGTGCATACAAGCGCCCACCGGTGACATTCTTCGCGCCAGCAGAATTGCCGCGCTCGATAACCAGCACCTGTGCACCTTCGCGAGCAAGCACCAGCGCCGCAACCGAACCGGCCAGACCTGCACCCACGATGATGGCATCAAAGATATCTTCGGACATACGTACTCCTGTCAGCGGCAGGATACCTTCGCATCCTGCCCGAAATGGTTTATCGCGCTAAGGCAGCCGTCAGCGCAGGCAGGATCTTCAGCGCATCGCCAACGATGCCAAAATCCGCATACTGGAAGATTGGCGCGTTTTTATCTTTGTTGATGGCGAAAATCGTCTGCGCGCCGTTGGCGCCGACCATGTGTTGGATCTGCCCGGAGATCCCCACCGCCAGATACAGTTCAGGCTTGAGCATCAGGTTGGAGATACCGACGTAGCGCTCGTGCTCCATCCACTTCTCGTTTTCCGCCACCGGGCGAGAACAGGCCAGCTCGGCGCCAATCGTCTGGCACAGCGCTTCGGCCAGCGAGATATTCTCTTTGCTGCCGATGCCGCGTCCCACGCTGACCACCAGACGCGCTTTGTCGAGGTCAACGCTGTTGCTCTGACGCGCCTGGGTTGCGGTGCGGGTCACGGCAGTGGCTGGAGCCTGCCACTGCACGGTGTGCATCTCGCCGCTGCGGGAAGCATCCGGTTGTTGTGCGTCAAACGTTCCGCTGCTGAGTGTGATCACGGCAAACGGCGAAGCGATGGTCTCTGCCCCTATCGCCAGACCGCCGTAGACCATATGTTTAACCGCCGCTTTTCCATCCTGCAGGGCGACGTCGCTGGCGTCGTTGGAAACCGCAGCCGACAAGCGATAGCCCAGCTTTGCCGCCAACAGCTTGCCCCGACGCGTATTCGGCAGCAGCACCGCGCCGCCCTCGCTATGCTGACGAATAGTCTCAGCCATCGCAGCAGCGTAGTCTTCGATCATGCGGTCTTCTGGTTTGCCGCTGAGCAGCCAGACATGATCCGCGCCTAAGTGACATGCTGTCGCGCTATCCGCTTCGTTCAGTACGAACGCGTTAACTTTTTCACCTACAGCCTGCGCGCCACTCATCAGTTCGGGCAGACGAGAAGGGGTATCGCTGAATACCCAGACACTGGAAAATTTGTTCATAACATCCCCTGATAATTAAATGATTTTGCGCAGATTCTCGACAAACGCGGCGATTTGTTCTTCACCGTCACCTTCAATCACCACACGCTGACGCTCGCGCTGCTTCGGTGCGGCAACCTGTTGTGCGGAATACGCGGGTACGCTGTTCAGCCCGATATCCGCAGGCGACCAGACCTGAACCGGTTTTTTCGCCGCGCCAAGAATGGCTTTCATCGAAGGGATTTGTGGGGTGTTAATGTCGGTGGAAACCGCGATCACCGCCGGGAGCGGGATGCTCAGCGTTTCAACTTCATCTTCCAGTTCGCGTTCTACCGTCAATGTGCTGTCGGTAAGAGAGAGGATCTTACTCACGCCGTTAATCGCCGGAATGTTCAACGCTTCGCCCACCAGCAAACCAACCTGCTGAGCATAAAGATCGGAAGAACCGTCGCCGCAGATAAGCAGATCGAAACCTGATTTTTGCGCGGCAGCGGCCAGCGCGGTAGCGGTGTGTTGCGGCAGCGCCTGCTCAAATTGATCGTCAATGACCACAATCAGTTCATCAGGGCCACGAGAGAGGACATCTTTGCGCCCTTTTGCATTAGTCAGCGCTTTGCCGCCAACGCTCATGGCGACAACCTGAGCGTCTCCCAACTGCTGTTTTAACTGGCAAGCAGCTTCAATTGCATTCAGATCATATTGGCTGATTTTGCTATCCGCTTTGCTGAAATCGAGTGTTCCGTCAGCATTATTAATCGCAATATCCTGCTCATCAGGTACGCATTTGTAGCAAGTAATTATCTTCATTGCATCTCCAGAAATCATGAAGGAAACGTATTTATATCGGCGGTGTTAAATACAGATATCACGCTCTTTAATTCGGAAATAAAACCTTAATCACCAATATTGAAAATGTCACACATTGATATTCGTAACTTTCAATAGTGTTACGCACCTCACCAATATTGAAAGAAATATGCCAAATATGAAAATTTTCAATATTGTTTGCTGGCTCAACAATATTGAACGTCAGATACTTAAAAAAGTTAAAAAACCACAACCAACTAATTGATAAATAAAGCAAAAATCAAAATTTAGACACAAAATAATCAACGCAAAAAAGTGTGACGAAGATAACAGAATCACCCGAAGTGAATACCCATCATGAGTTACTCATTGAGGCGTCCCAGAGGTTAAAAACTTATCAACAAATCATTAATAATAAATAAACAAACGTTCATGGACTGGCACGCTAAATAAATTTCGTTTTCACACTGGAATTCACTTATGAAAAATGAAAAGAAAAAATCGGGAATTGAACCGAAGGTTTTTTTTCCGCCATTAATAATTGTCGGGATACTTTGCTGGCTAACAGTCAGAGATCTTGATGCCGCTAACGTCGTTATTAATGCGGTATTCAGTTATGTCACCAACGTCTGGGGTTGGGCATTTGAATGGTATATGGTCGTCATGCTCTTCGGCTGGTTCTGGCTGGTTTTTGGCCCCTATGCCAAAAAGAGATTAGGTGACGAAAAACCGGAGTTTAGCACCGCCAGCTGGATTTTCATGATGTTCGCCTCCTGTACATCCGCTGCAGTTCTGTTCTGGGGCTCTATTGAGATCTACTACTATATCTCCACCCCGCCGTTCGGCCTGGAACCCAATTCCACCGGCGCGAAAGAGATAGGTCTGGCGTACAGCCTGTTCCACTGGGGGCCGCTACCGTGGGCAACCTATAGCTTCCTTTCCGTGGCTTTCGCCTACTTCTTCTTTGTACGCAAGATGGATGTCATCCGCCCCAGCTCCACGCTAGTACCGCTCGTCGGTGAAAAGCATGCGAAAGGGTTGTTCGGTACCATCGTCGATAACTTCTACCTGGTGGCGCTGATCTTCGCGATGGGCACCAGCCTCGGTCTGGCTACCCCGCTGGTCACCGAGTGTATGCAATGGCTGTTCGGTATTCCGCATACGCTGCAATTGGATGCCATCATCATTACCTGCTGGATCATTCTGAACGCGATTTGCGTGGCCTGCGGCCTGCAAAAAGGGGTCAGAATCGCCAGCGATGTGCGTAGCTACCTGAGCTTCCTGATGCTCGGCTGGGTGTTTATCGTCAGCGGCGCCAGCTTCATCATGAACTACTTCACCGACTCCGTCGGGATGCTGTTAATGCACCTGCCACGGATGCTGTTCTATACCGACGCCATCGGTAAAGGCGGCTTCCCACAGGGCTGGACTGTTTTCTACTGGGCGTGGTGGGTTATTTACGCCATCCAGATGAGTATCTTCCTGGCCCGTATTTCCCGTGGTCGTACCGTACGTGAACTGTGCTTCGGGATGGTGATGGGTCTGACCGCGTCTACCTGGATCCTGTGGACAGTGCTGGGCAGCAACACGCTGCTGCTGATGGATAAAAACATCCTCAACATTCCGCAGTTGATTGAACAACACGGCGTGGCGCGCGCCATTATCGAAACCTGGGCCGCCTTGCCGCTCAGCACCGCCACCATGTGGGGCTTCTTCATCCTCTGCTTTATTGCCACCGTCACGCTGATTAACGCCTGCTCTTACACCCTGGCGATGTCGACCTGTCGTGAAGTTCGCGATGGTGAAGAGCCGCCTCTGTTAGTGCGTATCGGCTGGTCGGTGCTGGTCGGCATCATCGGTATCGTTCTGCTGGCGCTGGGTGGGTTGAAGCCGATTCAGACCGCGATTATCGCCGGAGGATGCCCGCTGTTCTTCGTCAACATTATGGTGACGCTGTCCTTTATTAAAGACGCCAAAGTGCACTGGAAAGACAAGTAATTCTTATTAACCCAATTGATCAAGAGGCTGAAAGATGGATTTCAACTTAAATGACGAACAGGAGCTGTTTGTCGCCGGTATTCGCGAACTGATGGCCAGTGAGAACTGGGAAGCTTATTTTGCCGAGTGCGATCGTGACAGCGTCTACCCTGAGCGTTTTGTAAAAGCGCTGGCGGATATGGGTATTGATAGCCTGCTGATCCCGGAAGAACACGGCGGTCTGGAAGCGGGTTTTGTTACCGTCGCCGCCGTCTGGATGGAGCTGGGACGTCTTGGCGCGCCAACTTACGTGTTGTACCAATTGCCGGGAGGTTTTAACACTTTCCTGCGTGAAGGGACTCAGGAGCAAATTGATAAAATCATGGCGTTCCGGGGCACCGGTAAGCAGATGTGGAACTCTGCTATCACCGAACCGGGAGCGGGATCGGATGTTGGTAGTCTGAAAACCACTTATACACGCAAAAATGGTAAGGTTTATCTCAATGGCAGTAAGTGCTTTATCACCAGTAGCGCCTATACCCCGTACATCGTGGTCATGGCGAGAGACGGTGCATCGCCGGATAAACCGGTTTACACCGAGTGGTTTGTGGACATGAGCAAAGCGGGTATCAAGGTCAACAAACTGGAGAAACTCGGTCTGCGCATGGATAGCTGCTGTGAAATCACCTTTGATGACGTTGAACTGGACGAAAAAGACATGTTCGGTCGGGAAGGTAACGGCTTCAACCGCGTGAAAGAAGAGTTTGACCATGAGCGCTTCCTCGTCGCGCTGACCAACTACGGTACCGCAATGTGCGCTTTTGAAGACGCGGCGCGTTACGCTAATCAGCGCGTGCAGTTTGGTGAAGCTATTGGTCGTTTCCAGCTGATTCAGGAGAAGTTTGCGCATATGGCGATCAAACTGAACTCCATGAAAAATATGCTGCTGGAAGCCGCGTGGAAAGCAGATAACGGCACGATTACCTCCGGCGACGCGGCCATGTGCAAATACTTCTGCGCCAACGCCGCGTTTGAAGTGGTAGACACCGCCATGCAGGTACTGGGAGGTGTTGGTATCGCGGGCAACCACCGCATCACGCGTTTCTGGCGTGACCTGCGCGTTGACCGTGTTTCTGGTGGTTCTGACGAAATGCAGATCCTGACGTTGGGTCGTGCGGTACTCAAGCAATACCGCTAATCGATCCCTTGTAGGCCTGATAAGACGCGGGGCGTCGCCATCAGGCAATCATGCCGGATGGCGCTGTGCTTATCCGGCCTACATACCGCAAAAAATGCCAGGAGAAAAATGATGAATCATTTACCAATGCCAACCTTTGGCCCGCTTGCTGGGGTACGCGTTGTTTTTTCAGGAATCGAAATCGCCGGTCCGTTCGCCGGACAGATGTTCGCCGAATGGGGCGCTGAGGTTATCTGGATTGAAAACGTCGCATGGGCCGATACCATCCGCGTGCAGCCTAACTATCCGCAGCTCTCACGCCGTAACCTGCACGCCCTGTCGCTGAATATTTTCAAAGATGAAGGCCGGGAAGCGTTTCTGAAGCTGATGGAAACCACCGATATTTTCATTGAAGCCAGTAAAGGTCCGGCCTTTGCCCGCCGCGGTATTACCGATGAAGTGCTGTGGGAACATAACCCGAAACTGGTCATTGCCCACCTTTCCGGCTTCGGCCAGTATGGTACCGAGGAGTACACCAATCTTCCGGCGTATAACACCATCGCGCAGGCATTCAGTGGTTATCTGATCCAAAACGGCGACGTTGATCAGCCGATGCCAGCCTTCCCGTATACCGCCGATTACTTCTCCGGGATGACCGCGACGACAGCCGCGCTGGCAGCCCTGCACAAAGTACGCGAAACGGGTAAAGGTGAAAGCATCGATATCGCCATGTACGAAGTGATGCTGCGCATGGGTCAGTACTTCATGATGGACTACTTCAACGGCGGCGAAATCTGTCCACGTATGACGAAAGGGAAAGACCCCTACTACGCCGGTTGCGGCCTGTATAAATGCGCCGATGGTTACATCGTCATGGAGTTGGTCGGCATCACGCAAATCAACGAGTGTTTTAAAGATATTGGCCTGGCCCACATTCTCGGTACGCCGGAAGTTCCGGAAGGCACGCAGCTCATCCATCGCGTGGAATGCCCTTACGGCCCGCTCGTCGAAGAGAAACTGGACGCCTGGCTGGCAACACACACTATCGCCGACGTTCAGGCGCGCTTTGCTGAGCTGAATATCGCCTGTGCGAAGGTGCTCACCATTCCGGAACTGGAAGGTAATCCGCAGTACGTTGCCCGCGAATCGATTACTCAGTGGCAAACAATGGACGGTCGCACCTGTAAGGGGCCGAACATCATGCCGAAATTTAAAAACAACCCGGGGAAAATCTGGCGTGGCATGCCGTCACACGGCATGGATACCGCCGCCATTCTGAAAAACATTGGTTATAGCGAAGCAGATATTAAGGAACTGGTCGGCAAAGGCCTGGCCAAAGTTGAGGATTAAACGCGATGCGCTAATCGGTTTTCCGGTTAGCGCTCACGCCTGATTTCAGTGGATAAAGCAATATGGATATCGTTGGCGGACAAAACTTACGTCAGATGTGGGACGACCTGGCCGGGGTGTACGGAGATAAAACGGCGTTAATTTTCGAATCCTGTGAGGGAATCGTTCGGCAGTTTAGCTATGCTTCGCTCAATGAAGAGATTAACCGCACGGCGAACCTTTTTTACTCCTTAGGGATCCGCAAGGGTGATAGGGTCGCGCTGCATCTGGATAACTGTCCGGAATTCATCTTTTGCTGGTTTGGACTGGCAAAAATCGGCGCCATTATGGTGCCGATTAATGCCCGCTTACTGGGCGAAGAAAGCGCCTGGATCCTGCAAAACAGCCAGGTGAGTCTGCTGGTTACCAGCGTCCAGTTTTATCCTATGTACCGTGAAATACGCCAGGACAAGAGCACTCCGCTTAATCATATCTGTCTGATTGGCGAGCAGCTTCCGGCTGACGATGGCGTGAGTCACTTTACCCAACTACAAGCACGCCAGTCGGCCACGCTGTGCTATACGCCCGCGTTATCCACTGACGATACGGCGGAAATTCTGTTTACCTCCGGTACCACCTCGCGTCCAAAAGGGGTGGTGATTACCCACTATAACCTGCGTTTTGCAGGCTACTACTCTGCCTGGCAAATCGCCCTGCGCGATGATGACGTGTACATGACGGTGATGCCCGCTTTTCATATCGACTGCCAGTGTACCGCCGCAATGCCAGCCTTTTCCGCCGGCAGTACCTTTGTGCTCCTGGAAAAGTACAGCGCCCGGGCCTTCTGGGATCAGGTACGTAAATATCAGGCGACGGTGACCGAGTGCATCCCGATGATGATCCGCACGCTGATGGTTCAGCCCTCCGCACCAACGGACAGGCAGCATCATCTGCGTGAAGTGATGTTCTATCTCAATCTATCCGCGCAGGAAAAAGACGCCTTTACCGAACGCTTTGGCGTCAGGCTGCTGACCTCTTATGGTATGACTGAAACCATTGTCGGAATTATTGGCGACCGTCCCGGAGACAAACGGCGCTGGCCTTCCATTGGTCGCGTGGGTTTTAGCTATGAAGCTGAAATTCGCGACGATCAAAATCGCCCGCTGCCCGCCGGAGAAATTGGCGAAATCTGTATTAAAGGCATCCCCGGCAAGACTATCTTCAAAGAGTATTACATGCAGCCGGAAGCAACCGCCAGGGCGCTGGAACCAGAGGGCTGGTTACATACCGGTGATTCGGGTTACCAGGATGAGGATGGCTATTTCTATTTTGTCGACAGACGCTGCAACATGATTAAACGTGGCGGAGAAAATGTCTCCTGCGTCGAGCTGGAAAATATTATTTCTGCACATCCGAAAATTCAGGACATTGTGGTGGTCGGTATTAAAGATGCGATCCGTGATGAAGCCATTAAAGCGTTTATCGTCCTTAATGAAGGTGAAACATTAAGCGAAGCCGAGTTTTTCAGCTTTTGCGAAAACAATATGGCGAAATTCAAGGTTCCCTCTTTTATGGAGATCAGAACTGACCTGCCACGCAACTGTTCAGGAAAAATAATCAAAAAAAATCTGAAATAAACCTTCCGGCAGGAATCCCTCCCGCCGGGAAACTATTTATCTGGAGATGAACTATGAGTGAGTCATTACATCTGACCCGTAACGGCCCGATCCTGGAAATTACCCTTGACCGACCTAAAGCGAATGCCATTGACGCCAAAACCAGCTTTGCAATGGGTGAAGCTTTTCTTAATTTCCGTGACGATCCGGAATTACGCGTAGCAATCATTACCGGCGGCGGGGAGAAATTCTTTTCTGCTGGCTGGGACTTAAAAGCGGCAGCGGAAGGTGAAGCGCCGGATGCTGATTTTGGTCCCGGCGGCTTTGCCGGTTTAACCGAAATATTTGACCTCGATAAGCCGGTTATCGCCGCGGTGAACGGCTACGCGTTTGGCGGCGGTTTTGAGCTGGCGCTGGCGGCGGACTTTATTGTCTGCGCCGAAAACGCCAGCTTCGCGCTGCCGGAAGCAAAGCTCGGCATCGTGCCTGACAGCGGCGGCGTATTGCGTCTGCCTAAGCTGCTGCCACCGGCTATCGTCAACGAAATGGTGATGACCGGCAGACGAATGAGCGCCGAAGAAGCGCTGCGTTGGGGAGTCGTGAACCGCGTTGTCAGCCAGAGCGAACTGATGGAGAGCGCGCGCGAACTGGCGCAACAACTGGTCAATAGCGCCCCGCTGGCTATCGCGGCGCTGAAAGAGATTTATCGCGCGACCAGCGAAATGCCGGTAGAAGAAGGCTACCGCTACATCCGCAGCGGCGTGCTGAAACATTATCCGTCGGTACTGCATTCAGAAGATGCGCTCGAAGGACCGCAGGCATTTGCCGAAAAACGCGATCCGGTGTGGAAGGGTCGTTAATGTGACTATGCCGGATGGCGCTTCGCTTATCCGGCCTACAGCACATGCGCAACCGTAGGCCGGATAAGGTGTTTACGCCGCCATCCGGCAAAAAAACCGAGGTACAACCATGAGCTATTACGCCTTTGAAGGACTGATCCCGGTGGTGCACCCGGACGCGTTTGTCCATCCCAGCGCCGTGCTGATTGGCGATGTCATCGTGGGTGCTGGTGTTTATATTGGCCCACTCGCGTCATTGCGTGGGGATTATGGTCGCCTGATCCTGGAGGCAGGCTCTAATCTGCAGGATGGCTGCATTATGCATGGCTACTGCGATACCGATACCATCGTGCATGAAAACGGCCATATCGGCCACGGCGCTATTCTACATGGCTGCGTGGTGGGACGGGACGCCCTGGTCGGCATGAATAGCGTCATTATGGACGGCGCAGTGATTGGCGAAGAGAGCATTGTCGCCGCCATGAGTTTTGTCAAAGCCGGATTTCAGGGTGAGGCAAGGCAACTGCTGGTGGGATCACCGGCGCGCGTACTACGCCAGGTTACGGACCAGGAGCTGCACTGGAAACGCCTCAACACTAAAGAATATCAGGATCTTGCGATCCGTTGTCGAACGGGGTTATCTGAAACGAAGCCGTTAACGCAGGTCGAAGAAAACCGGCCGCGCCTGAAAGGCACGACGGACGTGAAGCCAAAATCAGCACAGTAATTGATGCCGGATGCGCTCACGCTTATCCGGCCTACGCGTCAATTACCGTTTACCCCGCCATCAGGTAAACAGACAATTAGCGACGCATACTCTTGGAGAGCATCATCTGCCATTTCTGCTCACGGTTTAGCTCTGTGGGGGGAACGGCAGACAGTCGCGGCGCTTTCGCCACGCTCACTTTTCTTTCCTGCAAATTATGATTCAATCGGCGATAGAGTTGAGAGTCGATACTCACGACTTTCACCAGACGCTGGCACTGGCAGCCTCGTCCTGCAATCTGGTTAGGGATCATCTTCACTTCACAAACAATTTCCCCCACTTCTGACAGAATATAGGAGAGCGTATTAATTGCTTTGCAGTGTTCAATATCAAATTGACGGGAAATCTCCCTGGCCGTGATCCATCGGTTCTCTGCCATCATCCAGTCAGCAATTAACAAATAAAGCGGTCTTTCAACATATTTTTCACACATAAGCACACCATTTCACAAATTAAAAATCTGGCTACGGCCTGTCCAAACTAATAAAAACTAAGCCATATTAAAATTGTGGATATGCAAGATAGTATGCGACTTAAATATTGATTAGTGTGAGCAATATCGTGCTTATTACATAGAAAATGTGGTTACGGAAACGGACTTCTCCAGGAATGACCTTACGCAAGATAAAAAAAGGGTTTCTTTACAGAAACCCTTTCAGAATTATATTACAGGTCCGGTTAGAGCAATATCCACCGGACTCTTTATTTACGACTTTTTGATCTGCGCGTGCATTTCCTGCACCGAGGTTACCTTCTCGGTGGCATCGGCATTGAGCGCCATCGTCGTTGCAAAACCGCCGTTCAGCGTGGTGTCATAATGCACTTTATACTGCAGCGCGCTACGACGAATCACCCTGGAGTCTTCAATCGCGCGGCGGCCTGCGGTGGTATTGATGATATAGGTATATTCGCCATTCTTGATGCGGTCCTGAATGTGCGGACGACCTTCGTGCACCTTGTTCACCAGACGCGGGTTGATACCGGCTTCGCCCAGCACAATCGCCGTACCGTGAGTGGCATCCAGCTCAAAGCCCTGTTTCAGCAGCTTGGCCGCGAGATCCACCACGCGCTCTTTGTCGCCTTCGCGAACGGAGAGCAGCGCACGGCCCTGTTTCTTCATCGTGGAGTTACTGCCCAACTGTGCCTTGGCGAACGCTTCCGCGAAGGTACGACCGACGCCCATCACTTCCCCGGTAGAGCGCATTTCTGGCCCTAACAGCGGGTCAACGCCGGGGAATTTGTTGAACGGCAGCACCACTTCTTTCACCGAGTAGTACGGCGGGATAATTTCTTGGGTCACGCCCTGCTCGGTCAGCGATTTGCCGGCCATCACGCGCGCCGCTACTTTCGCCAGCGGCACGCCGGTGGCTTTGGAGACGAACGGTACGGTACGCGCCGCACGCGGGTTGACTTCAATCAGATAGACTTCGTTGTCTTTCACCGCAAACTGCACGTTCATCAGGCCGCGCACCTGCAACTCGAAAGCCAGCTTCTGCACCTGCTGGCGCATCACGTCTTGAATTTCCTGGCTCAGCGTGTAGGCCGGCAGGGAACAGGCGGAGTCGCCGGAGTGTACGCCAGCCTGCTCGATGTGCTCCATGATGCCGCCAATCAGCACCATTTCGCCGTCGCAGATAGCGTCCACGTCCACTTCAACCGCATCATCAAGGAAGCGGTCCAGCAGTACCGGCGCATCGTTAGAGACGCTGACTGCGGTCTGGAAGTAGCGACGCAGGTCGGCTTCGTCGTAGACAATTTCCATCGCCCGACCGCCCAGCACGTAAGAAGGACGTACCACCAGCGGGTAGCCAATTTCTTTCGCCTTCTCAACCGCTTGTTCAATGGCGGTGACGGTGGCGTTGGCCGGTTGCTTCAGCTTCAGACGGTCAACCGCATGCTGGAAGCGTTCACGGTCTTCCGCGCGGTCGATGGCGTCCGGGCTGGTGCCGATAACCGGCACGCCTGCCGCTTCCAGCGCGCGCGCCAGCTTCAGCGGCGTCTGGCCGCCGTACTGCACGATAACGCCTTTCGGCTTCTCGATGCGCACGATTTCCAGCACGTCTTCCAGCGTCACCGGCTCGAAGTACAGACGGTCGGAAGTGTCGTAGTCGGTGGAGACGGTTTCCGGGTTACAGTTGACCATAATGGTTTCGTAACCGTCTTCGCGCAGCGCCAGCGAGGCGTGTACGCAGCAGTAGTCAAATTCGATGCCCTGGCCGATACGGTTCGGGCCGCCGCCGAGGACCATGATTTTATCGCGATCAACGGACGGGTTCGCTTCGCACTCATCTTCATAAGTGGAGTACATATAGGCGGTATCGGTGGCGAATTCCGCCGCGCAGGTATCCACACGCTTGTAGACCGGGTGCAGGTCATACTGGTCGCGTAGCTTGCGGATTTCCGCCTCGCGCACGCCCGCCAGTTTCGCCAGACGCGCATCGGCAAAACCTTTGCGCTTGAGCTGACGCAGGAAGTCGGCGTTGAGGCCGGTAATCCCGACTTCAGCCACTTTCTCTTCCAGACGCACCAGCTCTTCAATCTGCACCAGGAACCAGCGGTCGATGTTGGTCAAGTTGAACACCCCGTCAACGGAGAGACCTGCGCGGAAGGCATCGGCGATATACCAGATACGATCAGCGCCCGCGTCTTTCAGCTCGCGGCGGATTTTAGTCAGCGCTTCCGGGTCGTCGAGGCTGACTTTCGGGTCGAAGCCGGTAGCGCCCACTTCCAGGCCGCGCAGCGCTTTTTGCAGGGATTCCTGCTGCGTGCGGCCAATCGCCATCACTTCACCAACCGATTTCATCTGGGTGGTCAGACGGTCGTTGGCACCGGCGAATTTCTCGAAGTTAAAGCGCGGAATTTTGGTGACAACGTAGTCGATAGACGGCTCGAAGGAGGCCGGTGTACGGCCACCGGTGATGTCGTTCATCAGCTCGTCGAGGGTATAACCCACCGCCAGTTTGGCGGCCACTTTGGCAATCGGGAAACCGGTGGCTTTCGACGCCAGCGCCGAGGAGCGGGAGACGCGCGGGTTCATTTCGATAACGATCAGACGACCGTTTTTCGGGTTTACTGCGAACTGGACGTTAGAACCGCCAGTTTCGACGCCGATTTCACGCAGTACCGCCATCGAGGCGTTACGCATGATTTGGTATTCTTTGTCGGTCAGCGTCTGTGCCGGGGCCACGGTGATCGAGTCCCCAGTATGGATACCCATTGCGTCGAAGTTTTCGATAGAGCAGACGATGATGCAGTTGTCGTTTTTATCACGCACCACTTCCATCTCGTACTCTTTCCAGCCGATCAGCGATTCATCAATCAGCAGCTCGTTGGTTGGCGAGAGGTCCAGACCGCGTTCGCAGATTTCTTCGAACTCTTCACGGTTGTAAGCGATACCGCCGCCGGTGCCACCCATGGTAAAGGACGGACGAATAATGCACGGGAAGCCCACGTCAGCGGCAACCGCCAGCGCTTCTTCCATAGTGTGCGCGATACCGGAACGCGCGGTGTCGAGACCAATTTTCTTCATCGCGATATCGAAGCGACGACGGTCTTCGGCTTTATCAATGGCGTCGGCGGTGGCGCCAATCATGGTGACGCCGAACTCTTCGAGCACGCCCTGCCGCTCCAGCTCCAGCGCGCAGTTCAGCGCTGTCTGGCCGCCCATGGTCGGCAGCACCGCATCCGGACGCTCTTTTTCAATGATTTTGCGCACCACTTCCCAGTGAATCGGCTCGATGTAGGTGGCATCGGCCATTTCCGGGTCGGTCATGATGGTGGCCGGGTTGGAGTTCACCAGAATGACGCGGTAACCCTCTTCGCGCAGCGCTTTACACGCCTGAGCGCCGGAGTAGTCAAACTCACACGCCTGACCGATAACAATCGGGCCCGCGCCCAGAATCAGGATGCTTTTTATATCTGTACGTTTTGGCATGGCTCTTATTACTCCTGATTATTTCGCGGACTGACGGTATTGCTCAATAAGCTCGATAAAGTGGTCGAACAGCGGTGCAGCATCGTGCGGGCCGGGGCTGGCTTCCGGGTGGCCCTGGAAGCTGAACGCCGGTTTATCGGTACGGTGAATGCCCTGCAGGGTGCCGTCGAACAGCGACTTGTGGGTCACGCGCAGGTTGGCTGGCAGCGAGTCTTCATCCACCGCAAAGCCGTGGTTCTGCGCGGTGATCATCACCACGTTTCGGTCCATATCTTTTACCGGATGGTTGCCGCCGTGATGGCCGAACTTCATCTTAACGGTCTTCGCACCGCTCGCCAGCGCCAGTAGCTGATGGCCGAGGCAGATGCCGAACACAGGAATGTCGGTTTCGAGGAATTTCTGGATAGCAGTAATCGCGTAGTCGCACGGGGCCGGGTCGCCAGGGCCGTTTGACAGGAAGATGCCGTCCGGATTCATTTCCAGCACCTCTTCAGCAGAAGTCTGCGCTGGCACCACCGTCAGGCGGCAGCCGCGATCCACCAACATACGTAGAATGTTGCGCTTGGCGCCAAAATCGTAGGCCACCACGTGGAACGGCAGGTCATCCTCAGATTTCGCTTCCGGTAAACCGTCTTTCAGCGTCCAGCTACCCTGCGTCCAACGGTAGGTTTCCGCCGTGGTCACTTCTTTCGCCAGATCCATACCGTTAAGTCCAGGAAATGCTTTCGCTTTTTCCAGCGCCAGCTTCGCATCCGGGCTATCGCCTGCAATGATGCAGCCGTTCTGTGCGCCTTTCTCACGCAGCAGTCGGGTCAGCTTGCGGGTATCGATATCGGCAATCGCCACGATGTTATGGCGTTTCAGGTAAGAAGAGAGGTCTTCTGTGTTACGGAAGTTGCTGGCAATCAACGGCAGATCGCGAATCACTAAACCTTGCGCATGAACCTGAGAAGATTCTTCATCGGCTTCATTGGTGCCGACATTACCAATATGGGGATAAGTAAGAGTGACGATTTGGCGGGAATAGGAAGGATCAGTGAGGATTTCTTGATAACCGGTCATTGAAGTATTGAAAACGACTTCCCCAACCGCCGAACCTGTTGCCCCAATGGCCCGACCGTGAAACTGGGTTCCGTCTTCCAGAACCAATAGCGCTGACTTAATCAAAACACCCTCCAGAGAATATTCACTCACTTTATTTGCATATTAATTCATTCAGTCAGTATGAAGCAATGCAAATTTGCTTACCCGTGGATTTCTGGCAAACGGCGGCATTCTGAAGTTAAGCCGGATAAAAGTCAACTTAAAGAGGGTGTTTTTTATGTTATTTTGCACATTATAAGGAAGTTATCCTATTTAATAGGCAAAAAGATCAACTAAGTGACGATAGAAAACGCTTGCGCTTCCTTGAGTTCGAAAAAAGCTGACTGGAACGATAAAAAGTGGACCAAATGGTCAAATTTCACATTAAAACAACGAAAAACAACGATAAAAATTAATTTAATAACCACTAATACCATTAAATGAATAAAAATTCAAAATAAAGCAAATTAACGATAAAAATAATTTAAAAATCAAGCACTTGTTAAAATAAAAAACAAACCAAACACATCAAAAAATCGACAAAAAACAGCAAATTAAGATAATGTAATGAGAATCACAATCGCGCTATAAAGGTCTAACTTCTTTTTCTTTAAGACTAGCGCATACGATTGAACCACAACCAGCCTCACTACAGCATAAAAAAGCTAACCTATTGAAACAAAAGAGATAAAACGCCCCCGAGGAACAGCGCTAACCCCACGATGGATATCAGTCTTATCAGTCTGGTCGAGGTGCCTTTTGCATACGGTAAGCCACTGCGGCTGAATATGACTAACATCAGTTCAGGCAGTATTTTTCCCGTTGAACGTAATGGCCCGTACCGATGCGCCTGAAGGACTAATTAACCGCATTTATCGTAATGGCAATTACGTCACGCAAATGGATGCCGTTGGCCCGGATGTCTTTAAACTGACTATTCTTAACGCGAAAACAACGGCAGAACATATCGTGGGCGAAGAAACTGTCGAAACATGAATGGTGAAAGGCGTTATTTATCTGACCGAATAACCGGGGGGCAAAAAACAAAAGGGCAATAATATATTGCCCTTTGTAATCAATTAATCTTGATTACCACAACCACATCACGAAGGTATTTAGTCGTTATAGTACATCCAGTCCCAGCACATCCCGCATGTCAAATAGCCCATTTTTCTTCGTTTTTAGCCATAATGCCGATCGCAACGCGCCATTTGCAAACGTCATGCGGCTGGAAGCTTTATGCGTAATCTCTACGCGCTCGCCAATATCGGCAAACATCGCGGTATGTTCGCCGACGATGTCGCCCGCCCGAACGGTTGCAAAGCCAATCGTTCCCGGTACGCGCTCGCCGGTATAACCTTCACGCGAGTAGACCGCGCAGTCCTTCAGATCTTTATCCAGCGCCCCGGCGATTGCCTCGCCCATTGCCAGCGCCGTACCCGACGGTGCATCCACTTTATGGCGGTGGTGCGCTTCAATAATTTCAATATCGGTGTAGTCGCCCATTACCTTCGCGGCTTTCTCCAGCAGCTTGAGCATGACGTTAACGCCGACGCTAAAGTTTGCGGCGAAAACGATCGCAATCTCTTGCGACGCCTCGCGAATGGCCTGTTTACCGGCGTCGTCAAAGCCGGTAGTACCAATCACCATCCCTTTACCATGTTTACGGCAGAATGCCAGATGCGCCAGTGTGCCTTCAGGACGGGTAAAATCGACCAGAACATCGAAATCATCTTTGACCGACGCCAGATCGCTTTGAATGATGACGTCCGTTTTCCCCACGCCTGCCAGTTCGCCCGCATCGCTACCCAGCAATGAAGAGCCTTCGCGCTCCAGCGCGGCACCCAGCTGAACACCTTCCATCGCCATGGCGGCCTGGATTAACTGCCGTCCCATGCGGCCACCGGCGCCGACAATCGCAACGCGGATCTGTGCTTCATGCATAGCTATTCTCTTTTGTAAAAATTGCGTAAACCGTTTTCAGAGTAACCAGCGCGCCCGGAGGCCGCCATCTAAAATCGCCGATAATTAGAAATTAATGATAAACAGGGAGCGATATCAGTAAAAGACATGATTCATCCCGCAGGATGAATCATTGCTGGAGAGAATGAAAGAAGAGAAACTTACTCAGGATAGAGGGAACCGGCAGGAAAATGACTTAAAAACCAGGTCACTGCCAGTAAATCCGCGCTACCGCCAGGGCTTAAGTTACGCAGGATGAGTTCATCATCGAGGGACTGCATCGCTTCAATGCCCCCCTCAACCAATACGCCCCCTTGCCACAACAATTTTTGTGCCTGCTGCTGCACGTAGTAAAGCCCTTCCAGGCCTCCCCGTGACACCAGATTGGTATCATCATTCCACGCCATCAGATGCAACAATGTTTGCAGCAGGGCAAGATGGGTATCGTCATGCTCCTGCACGACCCGGTTAAACACCGGCAAAGCCTGCGTTCTGACGGTTCGAAAACCGCTTTCCGCTTCTCCCCGCGCGCCCGACAGGCCATAGCACTGGAAATGGGTTTCACTCTTTGTCAGTTTTCCCGCTTTTTTTGCTGAGAGCTCGTGGGCAACAATATTCCGACTCAGGCGGGCAACCTGGTCGCAGATACGATTTTGCTCCAACGGTTCTCCCCGCGCGAGAAGTCGGCCAATCGCTGCGCTCAGCAGGCCAAAAGCGAAAATCGCCCCGCGATGGGTATTCACACCATTGGTCGCCTGTAGCATATCGTTCTCACAGGCCATCCCCAGCGGACGCAGCATCACCAGGACATTTTCTGCCGCCAGCGCCGCCGTGTTGTTGCCCATGATAAAAAACTTTTCCATCCACGGAGCAATGGCGGTAGTGCTACGTTCAAATGCCGCCAGATCCATATCCCTATGCGCTCCCGAATTACGAATATCGACCAGACCGGGTTTTGGTGTCAGCCTGGCTTCCGTCAGCAGCGCTCTTGCAACCAACCCATTAAGTTCGCCAGCCGCCAGCGATGAGTACGCTGGCGTACGCCGTTCAGTCACAACGCTCACGTTCATAGCATTCAATCCTTCGTGCAATTTCATCCAACAAAAGGTCAAGGGTGTGATGCTTGCCCCGGGCACAGAGATGAGCATCCTGCTGGCATATCAAACATGGCCGGGCAGGATGCCCGAGTTCACGGCGTGATAGCGACTTACCGTCGCTATCAATAATGTCGATGTCCCAAAGCCGCCCTAACGGATGGCTCATCTCTAGTGTCGACATGTGCTGTTTCAACGCCATTGCCGGCGCACAGACCGCTGCCATCCATTCCGGGCCGCTGCGTTCATTCACCTGCATTTCCCAGACGTTGACCCACTCCTTCTGTTCGCAAAGCGCCAGTATTTCGGCAATTGCATAATCGGCGACACGCCGCCAGACCGCTGAGTTTTTAACGGCGCCCGGTGCAACCAGCGTGAGGGAAATCAACGGTAGCCGATAGCAGTTCAACGCCTGACGCTGCCTGGCGGCACGTTTATCGCGCGCTTGTAGCATCTCCTCCAGCGTAACTGCCTGGCCCTGGTACAGCAGGTCTGTGCCCTTCATCAGCCTTTAACCTGGCGAATCACGTCAATCACTGAACCGTCGCGATAACGCACCACAGCCACCACCCGATCGGTAAACTCAATCGGCTGCGGTTTACCGGTCAGTTGCTCAGCGCGCTGTTGCAGTTGTTCGATGGTCATCAGCGCCACACCCGCAGCACGCAGGTTATCAAGCAGATCCTGACGCGCAGGGTTCACCGCAATACCATGGTCGGTAACCAGCACATCAACACTTGCCCCAGGCGTGACGGTAGTCAGCACTTTTTCCACCACGCATGGGATTCGGCCACGGACCAGCGGTGCGGTAATAATGGTGAGATCGGCCCCTGCTGCCGTATCGCTATGGCCGCCCGATGCGCCACGCAGTACGCCGTTTGAACCGGTCATCACGTTAACGTTGAAATTCACGTCAATTTCCAGTGCGCTCAGCATCACCACATTCAGGCGTTCGCATGCCGCGCCTTTAGAGGCGGGGTTCGCGTATTGATTGGTTGAGATTTCAATATGATGTGGATTCTGCGCCAGCGAACGGGCTGCATCGCCATCGAATGATTGCGTATCCAGCAGCGCTTTGATCAACCCTTTCTCATGCAGATCCACCATGGTGCCGGTGATCCCGCCCAGGCCAAAACTCGCCGTAATGTTGTGGCGACGCATTTTGTCTTCCAGGAAACGGGTGACCGCCAGAGATGCGCCACCGGTGCCGGTTTGCAGCGAGAAACCATCACAAAAATAACCTGAGTGTTCGATCACATTGGCCGCCTGCCGGGCGATCAACAGTTCACGCGGGTTGCTGGACAGACGAATCGCGCCCGCGGTGATTTTTTCCGGATCCCCTACTTCGTCCACCTGTACGATCAAATCAACCTGATCCTGCGCGATACTGGCCGGATAATTGGGGAACTCGACCCACTCTTCAGTCAGGAGCACCACACATTTAGCGTACTGCGCATCAACCTGCGCATACCCCAAAGAGCCGCAGCGTGACTTGCCGCTAAAACCGTTCGCATTACCAAATTCGTCGCAGCACGGCACGCCGAGGAAAGCGACATCAATATTCAGCTCACCGCTCTGAATCAGTTTTACGCGGCCGCCGTGAGAGTGGATCTGTACCGGGTTTTCCATCAGGCCAGCGGAGATCTCTTCCCCTAACTTGCCGCGCAGCCCGGAGGTGTAAATCTGCCGCACCACGCCATTTTTAATGTGTTCGATAAGCGGCCAGTGGGCATCAATTAATGAGCTGGAGGCAAGCGTCAGATCGCGGAATCCCATTTCCGCCAGCTTCGCCATCACCATATTGACAACTTTGTCGCCACCACGAAACGCATGGTGGAAGGATATCGTCATGCCATTTTTAAGCCCGGAACGACGAATAGCCTCTTCAAGCGAGTCACAAATTTTACGCCGACGCTTTTCCGTTTCACAGGCAAGCCACGGGCTGTTCGCTGTTACCCCCTGGTAGGGCTGTAATCCTTCCGGTACGACATATTGCTGGTTGAGCATGGTTACAGTCTCTTTCATGGTTCCTTCCTTAATCACGAATACCGGAAGCCGACAGCGCCACCACTTTGCGCGCGTGGTCGATAATCGGGCCGTCAATCATTTTGCCGTTGAGTGAAACGACGCCCAGACCGCGAGACTCAGCCTCTTCAGCGGCGGCAATCACCTCATACGCATGCTCAACTTCTTTACGTGTCGGAGAATAAGCCTGATGTAACAGCTCAATCTGACGTGGATTCACTAAGGACTTACCGTTAAAACCAAGTCCTTTCGCCAACTGCACTTCCTTCAGGAAGCCTTCTTCATTATTGATATCCGACCAAACAACATCATAGGCGGCAATACCCGCAACACGCGCCGCGTGCAGCACTGCGCAGCGGGCGTAGAACAGCTCGGTGCCATCGCCCCGGCTGGTGCCCATATCCATCACGTAATCAAATGCCGCCAGCGCAATTGCCACCATGCGCGGGCTGGAGGTGGCGATGTCGACGGCATTGACCACGCCTTTCGCTGATTCGATCGCCGCCATCAGCCTGGTACTGCCGACCTCGCGTCCGCATTCACGTTCGATCCGTTCGACCTGCGCTTCCAGCTCCAGCACATCGTTTTTGCTGTCGGTTTTCGGCAGACGCACAATATCCGCGCCACCACGCACGACGGCCTCAAGATCGGCCAGACCAAACGGCGTGTTCAGTGGATTAATGCGCACCACTTTTTCAACATCCTGATAGAACGGATGTTGAAGCGCGTGATGGACTAAAAGACGGGCGGTATCTTTCTCACGTAACGCTACGGCGTCTTCTAAGTCGAACATCACCGCGTCCGCACCATAGACAAACGAGGTGCTCAACATGGCCGCATTTGCGCCGGGGATAAACAACATACTGCGACGTGGTCTCATAACGCACTCCATTGAATTTCCGTTTGTTCTGCAGCGCGCAGCGCCGCCGCCTGCACTCGGGCGCGTAAAATACACTCCAGTGCGCCTTTGTCATCGACGCTAACCAGCGCGCGTTCAACGCCCAGCTTCGCCAGCGTTTCGCGCACGACTTGCTCAATCGCCGCGCCAAACTGCTGCTTCACCAGACTCTCTAGCTCCAGCCGAATTCCTGGCTCGCTGGATGGACCAATCCTGATCATCACATCGCTGGATTCCAGCGTGCCTGCCAGGGCATCTTTAATGATTTTCATTAGTTATGTTCCTTGTTAACGGTGTTACGTCATATGGTTTCAGTGTGTCTGGCGGCATGCCGCTGCAGATATGCCAGGGTACCAGCAGGCACCAGCGCGCTTATCGCCGGCCAATTACGTTCGCTATACAGTTTTCTGACGCGAGAGGCGGAAATAGCCGTGCCGTTTTTCTCCACCCGCGCCAGCTCGACGACCTCAATAACCGGGCCGCTGCGCTTCGGATCGTGTAAAATGTCGTGCATTCGCTGGTTATAGGCACAGGTCAGAGGACAAAACGGTTCACTGCCGACAAAACGATGGGTAATCCCCAGAGCTGGAGCCAGATGTTCACGGAAGAGTTGCAGATCGATCTGGCAATGGCAGTCGTCCACAACCCCTTTTTCTTTGAGGAAATAGCCGGGAAACGTCGCACGCGAGATCATATAAGCGGAGCCGGAATGCAACGTGACGTTGTCAATGCCCGCGATTCCTTGTTCGATCAGCGCCCAACGGTCGGTATAGGAAAAAAATGAAGCATCTTCTTTGACCACAAACAGATGCAGCCAGTCACAGGCCGCAGCCGCTTGCTCCACCAGATAACGGTGGCCCAATGTAAACGGATTGGCGTTCATGACGATGGCGCCGATCGTTTTTCCCGGTTGACGATAAAGCGCCAGTTGGCGACAAAAGCGCGCTAACCGTTCACTGCTGTTCTCCATTAACACCGCCAGCTGACCTGCCTGCGCAATGGGCCAAAACCCCGCGCCAGAAAACAGCAACCGATTTTGCGGCTTAGTGAACAGGAAAAGCTCGCTGCGGTTTAACTCGTAGGCCAATGTAAGCAACTCAGTCAGCAGTTTGAGGCTGAGCCCTTCCCCTTGTAAAACTGGGGAAACAGCGATGCATTTCAGTACGTTCCCGACCAGCGAGCCGCATCCAACTATCTCACCCTGCCAATATGCGCATACCGCGATTTCACAATCGTCTTCCAGGGCGAGTCCCTCGCCCTCCAGAAACATGGCGACCGACTCGCGACGCAATACATCCTTTTGCAAATAAATGCGTTTAAATATCAGATTCACTCTATTCAGCATCCGTCAGCAAATAACGCCGCATATTTCGCCAGTGTTTATATTATTCGTCTGGAATAGACATCACACTTTCCCCGCTGCCTTTATGACCTTTATAGTTTTTATTTCCTTAATTAATCAGAGTTAATAAAAACAATTAAATTAATTAAAAACACAACCATTCAGTGAAGATAGTCACATCTCACGGTTCATTGAATTTATTAGTATGCGCAGGTCTTGTTACCCATCAATACACAGGAAAATGTTTATGACCAACATGACCCAGGCTTCGGCTACGGAGAGAAAGGGGGCTAGCGATTTACTCAGATTCAAAATCTTTGGTATGCCGCTACCGCTTTATGCTTTTGCATTAATTACTTTATTACTTTCTCATTTTTATAATGCTATACCTACTGACTTAGTCGGTGGTTTTGCCCTTATGTTTGTGATGGGGGCCATTTTTGGTGAAATCGGCAAACGTTTACCGATCTTCAATAAATATATTGGCGGCGCACCGGTTATGATATTTCTGGTTGCAGCTTATTTTGTCTATGCTGGCATATTTACGCAGAAAGAAATTGATGCGATCAGCAACGTAATGGATAAAAGCAACTTCCTTAACCTGTTTATCGCGGTGTTGATCACAGGCGCTATCCTGTCGGTAAACCGTAAGCTGCTATTAAAATCACTGCTGGGCTATATCCCAACCATCCTCGCCGGGATCGTCGGCGCGTCCCTTTTCGGTATCGTCATTGGTCTGTGCTTCGGTATCCCGATCGACCGTATCATGATGCTGTACGTTCTGCCGATTATGGGCGGTGGTAACGGCGCAGGCGCCGTGCCTTTGTCTGAAATTTATCACTCGGTTACCGGACGTTCTCGCGAAGAGTACTACTCAACGGCTATTGCTATTCTGACCATTGCGAATATCTTCGCCATTATTTTCGCCGCCCTCCTCGATATGATTGGCAAAAAATACACCTGGCTTAGCGGTGAAGGCGAGTTGGTTCGTAAGGCTTCCTTCAAAACCGAAGATGATGAAAAGGCCGGTCAGATTACCCATCGTGAAACGGCGGTTGGCATGGTGCTATCCACCACCTGCTTCCTGCTGGCCTATGTTGTTGCCAAGAAAATTCTGCCAAGCATCGGCGGCGTCTCTATTCACTACTTCGCCTGGATGGTTCTGATTGTTGCTGCGCTGAACGCATCAGGTCTTTGCTCACCGGAGATTAAAGCCGGGGCAAAACGTCTTTCTGACTTCTTCTCCAAACAACTGCTGTGGGTGTTGATGGTAGGTGTGGGTGTTTGCTACACCGATCTGCAAGAGATCATCGACGCCCTGACGTTCGCCAACGTCGTTATCGCCGCGATCATTGTGGTCGGCGCTGTCGTTGGCGCAGCTATCGGGGGCTGGTTGATTGGCTTCTACCCGATTGAATCATCCATTACTGCGGGTCTTTGTATGGCCAACCGCGGCGGCTCCGGCGATCTGGAAGTGCTCTCCGCCTGTAACCGTATGAACCTCATTTCATATGCACAAATTTCCTCTCGTCTGGGCGGCGGTATTGTGCTGGTTATCGCTAGCATCGTGTTCAGCATGATGGTGTAAAAAAACGCACGGCGGTGTCTTTGCCGCAAACGACCTGGAGAAAAGTAGAGGCCAAAGCCAGAGGTGGCCAAGGGAAATCCACTCTACTCCTTAGCCGGATTCACCAGGAAGGTTGTCGTCAAGGCCACCGTCGTGCCTCTCATTATGGAAAATGATTCATGAATGAAGCTGTACTACTGGGTGAAGGTTTCACCCTGATGTTTTTAGGGATGGGGTTCGTACTGAGCTTTCTGTTCCTGCTCATCTTTGCCATTCGCGGCATGTCTGCCGTGATTACTCGCTTCTTCCCGGAACCCGTCGCCGCGCCCGCACCGCGCGCCGTTCCCGTCGTGGACGACTTCACCCGCTTAAAGCCGGTGATTGCCGCCGCCATTCACCATCACCGCCTTAACGCTTAATTCCCGGAGGGATCCATGACTATTGCCATTACCGACGTCGTCCTGCGTGACGCCCACCAGTCCCTGTTTGCCACCCGTCTGCGTCTTGACGATATGCTGCCGATTGCCGCTCAGCTCGACGACGTGGGCTACGGCTCCCTCGAATGCTGGGGCGGCGCCACCTTTGACGCCTGCATCCGTTTTCTCGGCGAAGACCCGTGGGTCCGCCTGCGCGAGCTTAAAAAGGCCATGCCCAAAACCCCGCTGCAGATGCTGCTACGCGGGCAGAACCTGCTCGGCTACCGCCACTACGCCGATGACGTGGTGGAACGCTTCGTCGAACGCGCGGTGAAAAACGGCATGGACGTCTTCCGCGTCTTCGACGCCATGAACGACCCGCGCAATATGAAAGCCGCCCTGCAGGCGGTGCGCAGCCACGGCGCGCACGCCCAGGGCACGATCTCCTACACCACCAGCCCGGCCCACACCCTGCAGACCTGGCTGGATTTAACGGAGCAACTGCTGGAAACCGGCGTTGACTCGATTGCCATCAAGGATATGTCCGGCATTCTCACGCCGATGGCCGCTTTTGAGCTGGTCAGCGAAATCAAAAAACGTTTTGAGGTGCGCCTGCACCTGCACTGTCACGCCACCACCGGGATGGCGGAGATGGCGCTGCTGAAGGCTATCGAGGCGGGCGTTGACGGCGTGGACACGGCGATTTCCTCCATGAGCGCCACCTACGGCCACCCGGCCACCGAAGCGCTGGTCGCCACCCTTGCCGGCACAAAATATGACACAGGGCTGGATATCCTGAAGCTGGAAAACATCGCCGCCTACTTCCGCGAGGTGCGCAAAAAGTATCACGCCTTTGAAGGCCAGCTGAAAGGCTACGACAGCCGTATTCTGGTGGCGCAGGTGCCGGGCGGAATGCTGACCAACCTGGAAAGCCAGCTGAAGCAGCAGAACGCGGCGGACAAACTCGACCAGGTGCTGGCGGAAATCCCCCGCGTGCGCGAGGACCTCGGCTTTATCCCGCTGGTGACCCCCACCTCGCAGATTGTCGGCACCCAGGCGGTGCTCAACGTCCTGACCGGCGAACGCTACAAAACCATTGCCAAAGAAACCGCCGGCATTCTGAAAGGCGAATACGGCCACACCCCGGTGCCGGTGAACGCGGCGCTACAGGCCCGCGTGCTGGAAGGTGCTGCCCCGGTGACCTGCCGCCCGGCGGATTTACTCAAACCGGAGCTGGCTGAACTGGAAGCGGACGTGAAGCGCCAGGCGCAGGAGAAGGGCATCCAGCTTGCGGGAAACGC